>NZ_BAABGY010000016.1:0-502089 GCF_039541815.1 Flaviaestuariibacter amylovorans | reverse complement strand
TGCAGGGCGGTGCTGTAGCTGGCAACGTGCTGCTGCAGCTCACGGACATGCAGGGAAGAACGGTGAAGGTGCAGTCCATCGCCCTCGCTGCCGGTACGTCCACCACCGCTACGATCGATCTTGCAGGTCTTGCTGCGGGTCAGTATCACCTCAAGGCACTGGCAGCGGATGGTACTACATCTGAGACGATCACGCTCGTGAAGCACTAACCACAAAGCAGAAATACATCTATCCCAAAGCCCCCTGTTAGCAGCAGGGGGCTTTTTTGTCGACGACCCAACGAGCCCACCGCTTCAGCGGCAGCTTTTCGAGATAGACCAGCCAGGGCTTTAGTCGTAGGACTTAACGCACCCAAGGAGCAGCCTACGTTGGTCAGGGCTTTTCCTAAAGTTCGGCCTGGACCGCAGTCGGAGACTGCGGCCAGCTGCGTTGGGTAGATACGTTACAGCGGGAGACCAGGAAGAGTGCTTCGTAGCAAGGTGCTTCTTTGCAACAATTGGCTACCGGAAGGAAACACCAACCTAAGTTCCCCCTTCGGGGCCAACCGAGCGAAGGCGAAGGTTGCGCGCGCAGCGCTGGGGCCGGGTCATTTGCGCGTCGAAGCGTCGGCGAAGTGGCGCAGGTTGTACGTGAACGTGAGGAGGAAGTAGCGCTGCAGCACCTCGGTGCGCTCGTTCTCGATATAGGTATCCGTGACGTTGCGCACGATGCTCTGGTTCTGCTCCAGCAGGTCGAACACCGAAAGCCGCAGGTCGGCGCTGCGGGCCTTGCCGAACTTCTTGCCCACGGCCATATTCCACAGGGTGTACTGTTGCGCCGGGTTGTTGTTGAACCCGGAGAAATACTGGTTGGCCGCATCGGTCTGCAGCACCCAGCCGCGCTTCGACTGCAGCGTGAGCTGCACCGAGGCCACGTGCTGGTAGTAGTTATACGAGAGGGTGGACGCCTTGCTGTTGCTGCTCCGGTTGCGGACGTCGTTCTTGTTGGCCGTGTACGAAATGGTGAAGTCCACGTACGACGACACATTGCTGGCCACCACAGTGCCCAGGCTGTATACGGTATTGTCGGTGGTCGTTTCCGCGTTGTTGACGATGCCCGGGAGGCGGTTCCAGTTGAGGCCTACATTGAAGCTGAGATTCGATTTGATCGCTTTCAACGGGAACGCGTAGTTGACGAGGCCGCGCACATTCCGGTAGCCGTCGAGGTTCACCGGCTTGCGCAGCTGCGAGAAAGCTTCGAGCAACGTGCCCGCCACCAGCGAGTCCTCCTGCGGCTGGAAGGTACCGCTGGCGATGAAATTGTTGGCCGTTTGCACAAACAGGTTCCCCGTAAGGAGCTGGCCCTTCTTCGGGTTCGTGAACGTGTATTGCCCGTTGAAGGCGTGTGTGTATTGCGGGTCGAGGTCGGGGTTGCCCACGGAGTAGAGGGGCGGGTTGCCCGGGTTCACCACACCCTGCAGCTGCGTCACGCCGGGCGTGTTGACGGAGGCGCGGTAGGTGAAGCGCAGGGAGCTGCGGCCCGATACCTTCCACCGCATCTGCGCGTTGGGCAACAGGTTGCGGAAGGCGCCGTCCACACGCTGGGCCAGCGGGAACTGCTGGTCGCTGCGCAGGCGGGTGTGCTGGAACGAGAGGCCGCCCGAGAAGTTGAGGTCGCGGTTGCCGTAGCGGTACGAGAGGCCGGCATTCTGCGCGTCGGTGCGGTTGCGGAAGCGGTTCGAAAGCGGGGCCAGGAAGGTGCTGTATTTACCCTGGGCCCCGTCCCAGGCATAGGTTTCCTGGTCGGCGGTGGCACGGGCGATGCTGGGATTGTAGGTGAGCTGCAGGTGCGACCGGGGGCTCAGCGGCTCCGACCAGGTAAGGCTTGCGCCCACCTGCCAGCCGCCGCTCTGCTGATCGGTAAAGCGCTGCGTGAGCGTGTCGAAGGGAGCGCGCGTGCTGTAAAACCGGGTGTCGGTGGTGCCGATATACGTGTCGCCGAGGCGCTCGTTGCTGTTGCGGAACACGTTGGCCGAAAAGGAGCGCCCGCGCCGGGCAAACCGGCGCACGAAAAGCAGGGAGCCGTTGATGGTATTGCCGCCGCGGTCGGAGCCGTTGCGGTTGCTGGTGTAGCGCTCGGTGAGGCCCTGCCCGTTGGTGCGGTAGCCGAAGAAGCGGTCCACGGTGCGCTCGCTGCCGTTGTCCTGGAAGGAGAGCGCCGGGGTGAACACGAGGGTATGCACCGAATCGACGCGCCACTCGAGGCGGGCGTTGATGCGGTGGCTGCCGTTGTAGCTCCCGGAGCGCACGGTGTCGGTAGTGGTTTCGAAGGCGTTGCGGCCCGTGGAGAAGTATTCGGTGGCAGCCTCCTCGTAGGTGCGGTTGCGGCTGTAGTTGTAGAAATACGAGCCGCTGAGGATAAGGCTCTTGCCCCACTTGTTGTTGTAGTTGACGCCGAAGGCACTCGTGCGGTTGATGCCGGCCTGCTGCGCCACGGTGAGGGCCGCCGCATTGGCGCCGGGAACGGCCGGACCGCGGCCACGTCCCCGTATGTTGGCGGTGACGCCGAGCAGGTCCTGGTTGGCGAAGTTCTGCTGGTTGACGTTGTTGAAGTTGGCCACGAGCGAGATGCGGCGCTCCTCCTTCAGGAGGGTAGCGGCCCCGCCGGCGGTATAGCGGTTGTTGGTGCCATAGCCCGCATAGAAGCGCCCGAACTGGGAGTTGCGCACGTTCACCTTCGTGACGATGTTGATGGAGCGCTGCGTGTTGCCGTCGTCTACCCCTGTGAGCTGGGCCTGGTCGGAGAGGCGGTCGAAGACCTGGATCTTGTCGATGACCTCGGCGGGCAGGTTGCGGAGGGCCGCGGTGGCGTCGTCGCCGAAGAGCTCTTTGCCGTCGATCGTCACTTTCTGTACGTTCTCGCCGTTGGCCTTTACCTGGCCGCCTTCTACCGAGATGCCGGGCATCTTGCGGATGAGGTCCTCGGCCGAGGCGTCGGGATTCACTTTATACGAGGATGCGTTGAGCTGCAGCGTGTCGGCCTTTTGTGTGGCGGGGGGCGGTGTGGCCTGGATCACGACGCCGGTGAGCTCCTGGCCCCTGCGCGCAAGGTCGATCGGCCCGAGCCGCAGGCGCGCGCCGGTGGCGAGGCGGAAGCGCCGCTCCTGGGGGGCATAGCCGCTGTAGCTGAAACGCAGCACGAAGGAGTCGGCCGGCAGGGTGCTAAAGCGGAAGCGTCCCGACGAGTCGGTGAGGAGCGTTTTGCGCGCGGTGGAGTCGGCAGCCGGCGCGAGAACGACGGTAGCGCCCCGGAGGGCCGCGCCGCTCTCGGGGTCGCGGAGCTGTCCCTGCACGGCGCCGGTCTGGGCGCGGGAGGCCAGGGTACCCAGGAGGGTCAGGGACAGTAGCAGCGGCTTCCGGGAATGCATGCAGGTATTCGAGGGCCGTAAAGGTACGCCGTATGGAAGGCGTTGTTGCACAAAGCGGCCCGGACCGCACTTTCCGGGGATGAACGGAGGGGGAATATTGAATATCGAACAGGGAACAAGGAACAGGGAACAGGGAACGGAACACCTCGGCATACCGAAGGGAATCAGGAGGGGCGCGTCGTAGCGAAAGCACGCCGCCCCGAAGCTTCGGGGCGCCGCGCCGCCGCGCGAAACAGGCCGCTTGCAGCCTTGCCAGCCTATCAGTTAATTCAAACAGCCTCTTAGCGAAACCCTTAGCCCCTTAGCTTCTTAGCGGTAAAAAACTCTTCTTCCCCTTCTCCCGCCTTCCTGCCGCGAATGCGCACCTAACCTCTAAAACCCTCAAAACCCTTACAACCCCGTATTTCTCCGGTTGGCCGCCCTGGCCGCGGCGGTACCGAAGTTGCGCAGGTTGTAGGTGAAGGTGAGCATGAAGTAGCGCTGCAGCACCTGCGTCTGCTGGTTCTCGATGCCGAAGTCGGTGACGTTGCGCACGATGCTCTGGTTCTGACCCAGCAGATCGAAAACAGAAAGGCGCAGGTCGGCCTTCCGCTCCTTGCCCAGCTTCTTGCCCACGGCCAGGTTCCACAGCGTATAGGCCTGCGACGGCAGGTTCGAGTACCCGGAGAAATACTGGTTGCTCACATCCGAGTTCAGGAGCCACCCGTTCTTCGACAGCAGGTTCAGCTGCGCCGACAGCACGTGCTGGAAGTAGTTGTAGTCCTGCGTGCTCTTGTCCGACGAGTTGTTGCGTACCTGGTTGAAGTTGGTGTTGTACGACACGGTGAAGTCGACGTACTGCGAGATGTTGCTCGAGATGCCGGTGCCCAGGTTGTAGACGTAGTTGTTGGCCTGGTTGAGCGTGTTGTTGATATAGCCGGGCAGGCGGTTATAGGTAAAGCCGCTGTTGAAGTTCACGTTCGACTTGATCGCCTTTACGGGGAAGGCGTAGGTGAGCAGGGTGCGCAGGCTCCGGTAGCCGTCGAGGTTGATGGGCTTCGTGAGCTGCGAGCCGCCCTGGATCACCTGGCCCGCCACCAGCGAGTCGCGGAGGGGCGTGAAGGTGCCGTTGGAGATGTAGTTGTTGGCGGCCTGCAGGAACACGTTGGCTACGAGCAGCTGGCCTTTCTGCGTGTTGGTGAAGGTATACTGGCTGCTGAGGGTGTGCGTGTATTGCGGGTCGAGCTCGGGGTTGCCCACCGTGAAGAGCGGCGCGTTGGTGGGGTCCACCACACCCTGGAGCTGCGTTACCGACGGGGTGTTCACCTGCGCGCGGTAATTGAAGCGGAGCGCGCTGCGGGCCGAGAGCTTGTAGCGCAGCATCGCGTTGGGCAGCACGTTGGAGAACGAGTTATCGACCGTGAGCACGCGCGGGAAGCTCTGGTCGGAGCGGAGGCGCGTGTGCTGGTAGTTGACGCCGATGGAGAACATGCGGTCGCGGTCGCCGGCGCGGTAGGAGAGGCCTCCGTTCTGCGCGTCGGTGCGGTTCTCGAACTTGTTGGAGAGCGAGTCGAGGAACAGGTTGTACTGTTTCGACACCGGGTCGTAGCCCCAGGCGGCCTGGTCGGCATTGGAGCGCGATACGGACGGATTGTAACTCAGCTGGAGCTGTCCCTTTTTTCCCACCGGCTCGGTGTAGTTGATGCTTGCCGACACCTGCCACCCGTCGTTGTTCTGGTCGGTGTAGCGCTGCGTGCTCGTGTCTTCGGTAGTGCCGGTGTAGAGCAGGCGGTCGGCGGTGCTCACGAAGGTTTCGCCGGTGCGGGTGTTGGAGGACGTGGTGAGGTTCACCGATACGGTGCGCCCGCGCTTTGCGAAGGAGTGGCGGTACAGGATGGTGTTATTGAGGTTGTTGCCGGTGCGGTTGCTCGACGTGCGGTTGCTGTTGAAGCGCTGCTCCAGGGTGCGGTCGTTCTCGTTGTAGTTGAAGAAGCGGTTGGTGGCTCGGTCTGTTTCGTTGAGCTGGAACGAGAGGTTGGGGATGATGAGCAGCGTGTTCGACGAGTCGATCTTCCATTCGATGCGCGCGTTGATGCGGTGGTTCGTGTTGGAGCTGGTGGACGTGGTGGTGTCGCGCGTCTGGCTGAAGGCGCTCGCCTTGCTGAAGTAGTCGGTGGTGCTGAGCTCTTCGGTGTTGTTGCGGTTGTTGTTGAAGAAGTAGGAGCCGGTGACGGTGAGCTTCGGTCCCCACTGGTCGGTGAAGTTGATGCCGAAGGCCGTGGTGCGGTTGATGCCGGCCTGCTGGCCTACGAGGAAGTTGGCGTTGCTGCCGAAGCCGCCCTGTCCGCCGCCCCCTTGTGGCCGGCCGCCCTGCCCGCGCCCGCCGCCGCCCGGTCCGCGGTTGCCCCCGCCGCTACGGGCGTTGGCCGTAACGCCGAGCAGGTCCTGCTGGGCGAAGTTCTGCTGGTTGATGTTGTTGAAGTTGCCGACGAGGGAGACGCGGCGGTTGTTCTTGAGGAAGGTGGTGTTGCCGCCCGCGCTGTAGCGGAGGTCGGAGCCGTTCTCGCCGGTGCCGGCGCCGGCGAAGAGGCGCCCGAACTGCCCGTTGCGCATATTGGCTTTCGTAACGATGTTGATGCCGCGGTTCGTGTTGCCGTCGTCGAAGCCGGTGAGCTGGGCCTGGTCGGAGAGGCGGTCGAAGACCTGGATCTTGTCGATGACCTCGGCGGGCAGGTTGCGGAGGGCCGCGGTGGCGTCGTCGCCGAAGAGCTCGCGGCCGTCGATGGTTACCTTTTGTACGTTCTCTCCGTTGGATTTCACCTGGCCGTTCTCGATGGTGATGCCGGGGAGCTTGCGGGCGAGGTCTTCGGCCGTGGCGTCAGGGTTCACTTTAAAGGCGGAGGCGTTGAACTGCACGGTGTCGGCCTTTTGGGTGGCCGGCGGCGCGGTGGCGTTGATGACGACGCCGGTGAGCTCGCGGGCGGCGCGGGGCAGCCGCACATCGCCGAGGGCCACGTCGGCCGAGTCTACCCGCAGGGTGCGCTGGAGGGTTTCGTAGCCCACGTAGTTGAAGCGGAGGCGGAGCGAGTCGCGGCCGGGCACGGTAAAGCGGAAGCGGCCGGCGGAGTCGGTCGTGCGCGTCTGGGTGGCGCCGGCCGAGTCGCGGATGGAGGCCAGGGCCACGGTGGCGCCGGCGAGCGGGGCGCCCGTTTCGGGATCGACGAGGCGTCCGGAGACGGCCTGGGAGTGAGCGGAGGCGGCAGCGAGGAGGAATACCAGGACCAAGAATAGGCCTTTCCGTTGGAGCATGGGTCGTGGGTGTTTGCGCAAAGGTCCGCCAAAACGGTGCCGGGCAAGGTTAATTAAGGTGAATGACCTCTCCCCCGCCCCCTCTCCGGGGGAGAGGGGCGCTGCAGACACCGATGATTGGCTATCAGGGTAAAAACGGGGCCCACCAGCCCATAGCTTCAGCTATGGGTTTTCGATATCATACCAGCCCACGGATTTATCCGTGGGGGATAGGACCCCGCCCGCAGGGCGGTTCAGGGTCCCCGTGGGGGCACCCGCGGCCAGGGAGCGCTCGCCCGGGGGCATCCTGCCGCAGATCCGTGGGTCTCGCGCGGCGCAGCCGAACAATAGAACAAGGAACACGGAACAAGGAACAGGGAACAAGGAACGAGGAGCGAACCTCAACCATAAAAACCTATAAAACCTTCCAAAACCATCAAAACCTTTTTAAGGCTTATATTGCAGCCCCTAAAAATCCTGAACGATGGAATACAACAGAATAGTGGCCGTTACCGGCTTACCCGGGCTCTACGAGATCGTGAGCAGCAAGAATGATGGCGCGCTGGTGCGTTCGGTAGAAGACAAAAGCACGAAATTCATCTCCTCCCGCATACACAACCTCTCCCACCTCGAAAGCATCGAGATCTACACCACGGGCGAGAACGTGAACCTCACCGAAGTGTTCCTGGCCATGCAGGGCTCCAAGAAGAAGCTCCCGGATGCCAAGGACGCCCAGGGCATCAAAGCCTACTTCGAGGAAGTGTACCCCAACCTCGACTTCGCCCGCGTGTACAACTCCGACATGAAGAAGATGGTGAAGTGGTTCGAGCTGCTGCAGGGCCAGGGCGTCGAGTTCAAGTCGGCCGCCGCTGAAGAAGGCGCCGAAGGCGCCGACGGCGCTGAGGAAGCCGCCCCGAAGAAGAAGGCTGCGAAGGCTTCGGCTGACGCCGACAACGAAGGCGACGACGCTGAGGCAAAGCCGAAGAAGGCCGCCCCGAAGAAGAAGGCCGAAACGGACGCTGAAGGCGACGACGCCGAGGCGAAGCCGAAGAAGAAGGCTGCCCCCAAAGCCGAGGCCGACGAAGCCGAAGGCGACGAGGCAAAGCCGAAGAAGAAGGCCGCGCCCAAGAAGAAGAAAGAAGACGACGCCGAGTAATCGGTTCGTTTCCATAGATCCTTGCTCCCGCAAGCAAGGCGTGGCGGAATGCCACCCGTCATTGCGAGCATAGCGAAGCAAACTCCCCAACCTTCGGGGTGACCGCCCGGGAACATGCCTCCCCGGCGACCACCCTGCGTAACGCAGGAGATTGCTTCGCTGCGCTCGCAATGACGTTTCCGGACGGGCCGGTACGCGCTTCCTGCAACCACTCGTCTTTCCAAAAGAAGAACGCGCCCGTCCTCCCGAGCTTGCCAAAAGAGCTTATCATCCCCGAACCTGTCCAGTGACACCAGTGCTCTTGTCAACCCGAGCCTGCCGAGGGACGGCCCAATTTTTTAGACGCCTGTCCCGTCACTACATTCACCATTCACCATTCACCATTGCCCATGAACTACAGCGCGGATATACAAAAGCTCCCCCGTCAGTTTCTTCCCGAGGATTTTACCATCACCGACTGGGAAGGCCTGAAACCCTATTTCGATGACCTCCTGGCCCGCAACATCGACACGCGCGAAAGCCTCGAGCAGTGGCTGCGCGACATGAGCGAGCTCGAGGCCGTGATCGGCGAGGACGCCGCCTGGCGCCAGATCCGCATGACCTGCGACACCGAGAACAAAGCCCTCGAGGACGCCTTCACCTACTTCGTGATGGAGATCCAGCCCAAGATGCAGCCCTATGGCGACCAGCTGAACCGCAAGCTCGTGGAGTCGCCCCTCGCCGCCGAGCTCGACCCGAAGGAATACGGTACCTACCTGCGCTCCGTGAAAAAAAGCATCGAGCTGTTCCGCGAGGCCAATATTCCCATTCAGGCCGAAACGGCCGTGCTGGCGCAGCAATACGGCGTCATCACCGGCAAGATGAGCGTGGAGGTAGACGGCAAAGAATACACGCTGCAGCAGGCGGCCAAGTTCCTCGAAAGCCACGACCGCTCCCTCCGCGAGCGCGTCTACTTCAAGATCCAGGAGCGCCGCCAGCAGGATAAGGAGGGCCTCAACGAGCTCTTCACGAAGCTCGTGGAGAAGCGCACCCAGGTAGCAAAGAATGCCGGCTTCGACAACTACCGCGACTACAAGTTCGTGGACCTCGGCCGCTTCGATTATACCAAGGAGGATTGCTTCCAGTTTCACAGCGCGGTGGTGACGCACGTGATGCCGCTTGTGGACTTCATCTACGACCGCAAGCGCCAGAAGCTGGGCCTGCAGCACCTGCGTCCCTGGGACGTGGAGGCGGAGCCCGAAGGCGTGACCCCGCTCACCCCCTTCAAGACCGGCGACGAGCTCGTGCAGAAGACCATCGACGTGTTCCGCAAGCTCGATCCCTTCTTTGCCGACTGCCTCGAAACGATGAAGAAGATGAACCGCTTCGACCTCGACTCGCGCAAGGGCAAGGCCCCCGGCGGCTACAACTGCCCGCTCGAGGAAACGGGCGCGCCCTTCATCTTCATGAACGCCGCCGGCCAGATGGGCGACGTCACCACCATGGTGCACGAGGGCGGTCACGCCATCCACTCCTTCCTGGCGCACCGCCTGCCGCTGACGGCCTTCAAGCAATACCCGATGGAGATCGCCGAGGTGGCCTCGATGGCGATGGAGCTCATGAGCATGGAATACTGGGACGTGTATTTCGACAACCCCGAAGACCTGCGCCGCGCCAAGGAGCACCAGCTCGAGCGCGTCATCACCATCTTCCCCTGGATCGCCACCATCGACAAGTTCCAGCACTGGGTGTACGAAAACCCGAATCATACTACGGAGGAGCGGGCCGAGCACTGGCGCCGCATCATGAACGACTACACCTCCATCTCGCTCGACGTGAGCGGGCTCGAGGAGTTCCGCAAGTACTCCTGGCAGCGGCAGCTGCACCTCTACGAAGTGCCGTTCTACTACATCGAGTACGGCATCGCGCAGCTCGGCGCCATCGGCCTCTGGAAGCAGTTCAAGGAGAACCGCGAAGGCGCCATCCGTAATTATACAAATGCCCTCGCGCTTGGCGGCACGCGCACGCTGCCCGAGCTCTACGAGGCCGCCGGCCTCAAGTTCTCGCTGTCGCCCGACCACATTGCCGAGCTCATGCTCTTCGTGCACGGGGAGCTCGAAGCCGTGACGCACCCTGTGGTGAAGTAATGGCAGAATGGGGTAATGGGATGATGGGAGAATGTTTTAGGGCCCGCGTCCTTACTGATGAAAAGCCGTCGCGGAGCGACGGCTTTTTTCGTGGGAACGCAGAGGCGCAAAGGAATGTTCGGACGCGGAGGGAGCAAAGGGCGCGACGTAGTGTTCTTCCAACTGGTTGTTGCTGTGTTCCCATTCCTGTAGTCTGTCGTAAGGCAATGCGTCTCGCCCGGGCGAGACATGCGCGAGGCACTCCGCACCCGTTCCGGCCATTGGTCAGAGCGTCCGGCGCACGCAGATCGGATAAAGGAAACGTAATGATCCGTAGTGAGGCCTTCGCGCATGTCCTGCGCAGCAGGACGCTTCGCCTTACGCAGAGAGGACAGCCGGGAAGAGCCAGGGAGTCGGTGCACGGTAAAGCAAGTACGTAGCGTCCTCGGCCTCCTTTGCGCTCCTGTGTACTTCGCGTCTTGGCGTTCCCGTGCCGGGCCTCCCTTCAACAACGGGCGCTCCATCGATCGGCTCCGAAGCTGTTCCGGAAACTCTTCCCTCACCGGATCTCGGGCCGTACGCATGTTCCTCCTAAGGTTATTGCGGGAGGCGATCCGGTAAAAAGGTATCCGGCGCGCTCCGGTAAAACGAGGCGCTTTTTTTGCTGCAGCTACCACGTCTTACGCTACCCGTGTGCTTGCCGATGAGCTGAATCCGAAGACAGGAGCGCAGCGGCCACAGATCGATCCATCCCTTCTGAAAACTGACCTCCTGCCCGCAGCACCCGGTGCCGGCAACCGATCGCTCATGCATCAACCGACGGTATGAAAAAAAACCTCCTTCCGTGCTCCCCTTCCGCCCTGACCGGGCCAGCGGCCCCGCCTGCTCGCTTCCCAACTCCCTTAACCTCAAACCCCGACAACCATGAAACAACACCTGTTGTTCCTCCTCCTGGTGCTCTGCCTCGGCACCGCTTCGCTTGCCCAGCCGGGCCGCGTCGATCACAGCTTTACCCCGGCCACGGGGGAGCTGGGCACCATCTACCGCGTACTGACGCAGGCCGACGGCAAGCTGCTGGTATACGGCGCGCGCTATTCCAGCGCCGGCAGCACCGTGCTGCGCTATCACCCCGACGGCACCCGCGATAGCTCCTTCCGCGCCTCCGGTTTCTCCAACGACGGGCCCTACTCGCCCGACATCGCGCTGCAGCCCGACGGCAAGATCCTCCTGCTGACGGTCTACAACGGCCAGCCCGCGATCCTGCGCCTCCTCACCGACGGCAGTACCGACCCCTCCTTCCAGTACCTCCCGGACAATGACGATACCTACCTGTCGGCCATCCTCCCGCTGCCCGGCGGCGGCGTACTGGCGGGCGGGCGCTTCCCCGACGGCAACGGCAATTATTCGAACCTGCTGCGCCTGAACCCCGACGCCTCGCCCGACCCGGCCTTCGTGCAGAGGGCAACGGCCGGCGATATTTACGACCTCGCCCTCCAGCCCGACGGGAAGCTGCTGCTGGCGGGCAGCCTGGCCACGCCGGGCAGTGCCTACCCCCTCGCCGTGGCGCGCCTGCAACCGGGCGGCGCCCTCGACCCAAGCTTCCAGCTCGGCAGCGGCATCGGCGACAACAACAAGGCCTGGTCGATCGCCCTCCAGCCCGACGGACGCATCCTCGTGGTGGGCGACTTCACCACCTATAACGGGGTGCCGCGCAACCGCGTCGCCCGGCTCCATACCGACGGATCGGTGGATGCGGGCTTCAACACCGGGGCGGGCGCCGATAACGTGGTGGTGCACCTCGCCCTGCAGGCCGATGGAAAGGTCCTGGTCCAGGGATTCTTTTCCACCTATGACGGGCAGCCCCGGCACCACGTGGCGCGCCTCCATGCCGACGGCTCGGTGGATGCGGGCTTTGTTCCGGGCAGCGGCACCAACGGGATGCTGCATGATGTGGCGCCCGGTGCCGATGGCCGTGCCCTGGTGGCCGGCCGGTTCACGATCGGCGGCATCGACCATGCGCGCCTCCTGCGCCTCAACGCCGACGGCGGCCGCGATGCCGCTTTCAACCCCGGGTTCGTGTCGCTGCCGGTGGAGCAGACGGCCGTACAACCCGATGGAAAGGTGCTGACCGAAGGTGGTTTTACGAGCCAGCTCGTCCGGTTCAACGCCGACGGCTCCTTCGATACCGCCTATCATCCCGCTGTGCGCGACGAGGTCGGCTTCCTGCGGCCGCTGGCGGATGGCCGGCTGCTGCTCGCCGGCGGCTTCCGCGGCGCCGGTATTCCTTCGGGGATCACCCGCCTGCAGCCCGACGGGTCAAGGGATGCGGCCTTCAACCCGGCGGTGCCGGCCGGGATCAACGTGTTTGCGCTGGACCTCGGGCCCGATGGCAGGATCCTGCTGTTCGGGGGCGACGGGGCCGTCAACAGCTTTTACCGCCTTAACGCCGACGGCAGCGCGGCAGCACCCTTCGCGCCGGCCCTGCCCGCCGACTTCCTGTTACAGCACCTCGCGGTGGCGGCCGATGGAAAGGTGCTGCTCCTGGGCGACAGCGGTTCGGTGGACCGGGCCCCGTACCTGGGCCGCTTTACCGCGGGTGGCGGCGCCGATGCCGGCTTCCAGCCCAGCCTTCCGGCGGGCTTCTACCCCTCGGGCATGGCTGTGCAGGCCGATGGCAAGGTGCTGCTGCGGGGCGTTCTCTATCCCGGGTCCGGCTCGCTGCTGCTGCGGCTGAACGCCGACGGCTCGGCGGATACCGCCTTCAATACGCGGGTGGCCTCGCTCCCTGTAACGGCGATGGCCCTGCAGCCCGATGGCCGGATCCTGGTGGGTACGCAGCAAGGCTTCGGTGCCACCGCGCCGGGTGGCCTGCTCCGCCTGCATCCGGACGGAAGCGGGGACGGCAGCTTTACGACGGGCACCGCGCTCGGACTGAACACGGGGCGCATACAATCGATCACGCCGGCGGGCGACCGCATCGTGGCAGGGGGGCTGTTCTCGACCTACAACGGGTCGCCGCGGGTGCACCTGGTACGGCTCCTGAACGATAGCCCCGGCGGCGCCGGCATCAGCTATGCCGGGGCGCCCTACTGCGGCAGCAGCGGCACCGTGCTCCCGGCCCTGACCGGTACCGCCGGCGGCAGCTTCTCGGCTACGCCCGCAGGCCTGTCCCTCGATGCCGGCACCGGCGCCATCGACCTCGCCGCTTCGGTAGCAGGTACCTACACCGTTACCTACACCTACGGCGGCGGCGGCACCACGGCAACCGTCAGCATCCGGCCGGCATCGCTGGTAAGCAACGTGTCGAACCGCGTGCTGTGCGCCGGCGCTTCTGTACCCAACACCTCCTTCAGCGGCCCCCCGGGGATCACGTACAGCTGGACCAACAGCAACCCCGCGATCGGCCTTCCGGCCAGCGGCACGGGCGGCCTCCCGGCCTTCACGGCGCAAACGACAGGCAGCAGCGCCGAAACCGCCACCATCACCGTGCAGCCAGCGGGCGGCACCGGCTGTGTGCTGAAGCCCGTCGTGTTCCGCATTACCGTCAACCCCGCACCCACGGTGCAGGCGGTGACCAGCCAGGCGCTCTGCGCGGGCGGCACTACGGCCGCCGTGACCTTTACGGGCGGCGCCCCGGGCACGGTATATGGCTGGACCAACGATAACCCCTCCATCGGGCTCGGTGCCAGCGGGTCGGGCAATATTCCCTCGTTCGTAGCCCGCAACGAAAGCGGCGTGCCCCAATCGGCAACGATCAGGGTAACGCCGCGCCTCGGTGGCTGCAGCGGCGCCCCGCAGACCTTTACGATCGGCGTATCGCCGGCGGCGGGCGCCATCAGCTATGGACAGTCGTCGTATTGCCGCACGGGCCGTGCCTTCGTGCGGCGCACCGGCTCGGGCGGCGGCAGCTTCAGCGCAGCGCCGGCCGGCCTCGCCCTCGATGCGCAGACCGGTACCGTAAGCCTCGCAGCCTCGCAGCCGGGTACGTACACGATCACTTACAGCGTGGGGGCCACCGGCGGCTGCAGCGCCGCGGCCACCACCGGGCTCACGGTGTTGCCGCAGGCGACGGTGAACCCGGTACCGAACGCCCTCTTCTGCCTCGGCAGCATGAGCAGTCCCATCGGTTTCAGCGGCACGGCGGCTTCGTATAGCTGGACCAACGACAATCCTTCCATCGGGCTGCCGGCGAGCGGCACGGGCGGCATCCCGTCGTTCATGCCGACGGCCACCGGCATCGCCACCATTCGCGTAGTGCCGCAGGGCGGCGGCTGCACCGGCAAAGCCATCGTGTTCCGCATCCGGGTGCAGTCCTGCTCGGTGACACAGGCGGGTGACTGCTCCGGCGACGGGGGCACGCTGCGCGGCGCTACGATCGGCGTTAGCCCCAACCCGGCGCGGCAACAGGTGACGGTGAGCTATAGCGGTTCCCCGGCATCGGTGACGGCTACGCTGCTGCACCCTTCGGGCGCCCCCGCGCTGCGCCCCGTGGCCTTCCGTGGAAATACGGTGACGCTGCACCTCGGCGGATTGCCTTCAGGACAATACGTGATCCAGCTCACCGACACACGGACAGGGGAGAGCGTGCAGCGGCAGCTGCTGAAATTCTAATGTGCTGATGTGCTAATGAGTTAATGGGCTGATGAAAAGCCGTCGCACCGCGACGGCTTTTTTTGGCGGTGTGCCATAACAGTTTCACGCGCATAATTCGAAGGACTGTATGCCTTCGTCTCACATGGCTTTTGGTTCCTTTGTACCGCCCGTTCCGGTATGCCCGGCGTGCATCACCTCACAAACCTGCGCACGATGCCTGTACACAAACTGTTCTGGGACGACCCCTACCTGGCCGAAATAGAAACGGTGGTCACGGGCGTTGACGGCAACGTAGTAACGCTGCAGGACACGATCGCGTACGCTTTCTCGGGAGGGCAGCAATCCGACGACGGAACCATCGGCGGCTGCCGGATCGTGCAGGCAGAGAAGCGGGGCCTGGAGATCTACTATACGCTCGATGAGGGCCACGGCCTCAGGACCGGCGACCGGGTGCCCGTGGCCATCGACTGGGAGAAGCGCTACCGGATCATGAAGCTGCATTTTGCGGCGGAGGTCATCCTGGAGTTAGTTAACCAGTATTTCAACCAGCCGGAAAAGATCGGCGCCAACATCACCTCCGAGAAGGCGCGCATCGATTTCGTGTGGGCAACGAATATCTCGGAAATCTTTCCCGTGCTGGAGGCAAAGGCAGGCGCGCTGATCGCGGCGAACAAGCCGATCCAAAGTGCGTTCAGTGACGTGGCTAAGGAGATCCGCTACTGGAGGATCGAGGGGTTTGGCCAGGTTCCCTGCGGCGGCACCCATATACGAACCACGGGCGAGATCGGCGCCTTGCGTCTCAAAAGAGACCGGCAGGGCAAAAACAAGGAGCGCATCGAGATCTACCTTGCCTGAACCAGGAGGACTGCTCCGCACGCGTCAAGGCTTCTTTCTACCGCAGGCGCAGCCCTTCTTTCCTCCGGAAAAGTGCTTGCAAGCTGCGCCCGCCCGGCTTCAATTCCCTTCCTGCATTACCCCATCAGCACATTACCCCACTAGCACATTAGCACATTAACTCATTAGCACATTACTACTTCACGCTCTTCCAGCGCCAGGCCACCTGGTAGGGATAGGTTTCGTAAATGGAGTTGTCTTCGTTGATGCTGTATCCTTTCTCGTAAAAGACCTTGCCCTGGCGGATAACGCGGAGGCCCTCCTCGTTGCGGCCCAGTTGCCCGAGGCATTTGCCCTTGTAGAAATACGCATCGGAGAACTGGCTGTATTTGGCGATGGCCCGGTCGAAGGCGGCGAGCGCTTCGGGGTAGCGCCCGGTCTCGTAATAAGCGATCCCGAGGTAATACAGGTCGAGGTGGTGAGTCCAGCCCTTGGCGTCGTGCTCCTTAATTTGTGCCTGCAGGAGGCGGAGCGCGCTGTCGGATTCGTTCAGCTGCAGGTGGCATACGGCCGACCAGAGATCGTAGGTGTGGTCCATCACGGAGGCGTTGCCTTTGGCGGCGCGCGCGGCTGCAAAGTCCTGAAGCGCCGAGCGGTATTGCTTCGCGAAGATGCACTTCATGAAGGCGCGGTAGTCGAGCCAGTGCGCGTCGTACTGCACGGCCTTGTCGAGGTACTCCATGGCAAGGTCGTGCTTGCGCATCTTGAACAGCGGCATTGCTTTCTGCTGCCACAGGTAGGCGATGGTGGAATCGGCGCGGAGGCCGGCATCGATGTGCTGCGTCCATTCGGGCGTCAGGTACGAATACTTCCAGGCGCCCCCTTTCAGGTGCACGGTCATGATCGAGTCCTGCCGCGCCGTGGCAGGCGTGCCGCCGAACTCGCGGTATTGGGCGATGGCCGCCATCGGTAAGAGGAGCAGGAGCAGGAAACGCATACGGGAAGGTAATGGGATAATGCGAGAACGGGGTCCCGGCGCTTCGCTCCGAAGCTTCGGAGGGGATGCAGGCCGAAGCGCCTGCATCATAGGGTAATGAAAGCCGTCGCGGTGCGATGGTTGTTTTTCGTGGGGTGAAGGCAAACGTACGGAGCCGCATATTGAACGCGAAGGCGCGGAGAGATTTGTTGAACGCGGAGGAGCAAAAGGGCGCTATGCAGTTTGCGATGGCGCAAGATGCGCTCTTTCCTTTCGTTGCCTCCTGCATTTCGTAAGCGGAGCGTCCCGCAGGGCGGTACATGCGCGGAGGCACCCCACTCCTGTGCTCACCCTTGTTGCCTGAGCGGCATTGTGCCTGAAAAGTGATAAGCATAAGGTGCGAAGAAGACTGCTGGCGTTGGGGGATGATTACGCTATCGGAGTTAAGGAACTGCTGCAAACTGCAGTAAGCCCTTCGCGCATGTCCCACTTTGCGGGACGCTCTGCCTACGACGGGCGGGAAGTCAGTGCGCAGTAATATCTTTTGAACAGTTGGAGTGTGACGTTGCGTCCTTTGCTCCCTGCGCGTCCAAATGATTTCGCGCCTTCGCGATACCACCCGATCACCTCTAAATGCAGACCGAAGCGCCTGCTTTTAGAGGATTGTAGTGCGCGGCGGCTACAGGTAAGGTGGCATTTTTACCTAGCGCGGGTAAAAACCGGCGGTCAATTGCGCCGTGAACCTTGGCAGTGAGTATCTTGTTTCCCTCAAAATTTCCCTTCTGCACATGAAACGCTTTTTCTACCTCTTCCTGCTCGGCGGCGCACTGTCGGCCCGCGCGCAGGACGCCGTATCGTACCAGCAGCCGCCGAAGGCCATCGCCGACCTGCTGCTCGCCCGCCCGACCCCGCTCGTGAGTACCGACGACAAAGGACAATGGATGCTCCTCGGCGAGCGCAACTCTTACCCGTCGGTGGAAGAGCTGGGCCAGCCCGAGCTGCGCCTCGCCGGCCTCCGCCTCAACCCCAACAACTTCGCGCCCTCGCGCCAGACCTTCCTCAGCGGCTTTAAGCTGAAGAACATCGCCAGCGGAAAGGAATTTCCGGTGACGGGCCTCCCCGCCGGCCTCGCCGCCTCGGCCCCGAGCTGGAACGCCGCGGGCACCCGCCTCGCCTTCCTGCACACTGCCAACGACCGTGTAGACCTGTACATGGTAGACGTAGCCACGCAAAAGGCGACCCGCGTCAATAAGCAGCCCCTCAACTCGACGCTGGGCTCCGCCTTTACCTGGATCGACGACGCTACCCTGCTCTACAAGGTGGCCACCCAGCCCGCTTCGGCCGCGCCGAAGAAACGCGCGCTTCCGAAAGGCCCCAACGTGCAGCAGAACATCGGCAAGGCCGCGCCCAGCCGCACCTACCAGGACCTCATCACCTCGCCGCACGACGAAGAAGTGTTCGCCTTCTACGCCACGTCGCAGCTGATGCAGTGGCGCGGCGGCGTTGAAACGAAGATCGGCACGCCGGGTCTCTACGCGTCGCTCACACCCTCGCCCGACAAGCAATACCTGCTGGCGCGCGCCCTCAGCCGTCCGTTCTCTTACCTCGTGCCCGCCGGCGGCTTCCCGGCTACCGTATCCATCCTCGACCGCACCGGCAAGACCGTGAAAGTGATCGCCGAGCTGCCCTCCTCAGAGAGCACACCCTCCGGCAACGACAACACCCAGAACGTGCCCCGCAGCTTCGACTGGCGCGACGATGCGCCCGCCACCGTTACCTGGGCGATGCCCCTCGACAGCGGCCTCATCCGCAAGCAAGTGCCGCACCACGACGCCGTGTACGCGCTCAGCGCGCCCTTCACCGGCGCCCCGCAGGAGCTGTTCCGCACCGAGATGCGCTATCGCGGCGCCCAGTGGGGCACCCGCAACGTGGCCCTCGTGGAAGAAGGCCTCCGCGGCAAGCAAACGACCCGCGTGCACGTGTACGACCCGTCGGCCAACAACCTGCGCAAGCTCTACGACCTGAGCACGCTCGACGCCTACAACAACCCCGGCAACGCCGTGACGCACCGCAACGAGTACGGCCGCCCCGTGCTCCAGCTCGTGGAGGGTGGCAGTAAGCTGCTGTTCAACAATAGCTCCGGCTCTACGCCCAAGGGCGACCTGCCCTTCCTCGCCACCATCGACCTCAAGACCGGCGAGCGCAAGATCGTTTGGCGCTGTCCCGAGGGCCAGTACGAATACGTGGCCGACGTGCTCGACGCCGAGCGCCTCCGCGTGCTCACCCGCCGCGAAAGCCAGACGATGCCGCCCAACTTCTACCTCCGCGACCTGAAGGCCGGCACCGAAAAGGCGCTCACCGCCTTCGCCAATCCCTACCCGGGCCTCGAGGGCGTCACGAAGCAGAAGGTATCCTACCAGCGCGCCGACTCGGTAGACCTCACCGGCGACCTTTACCTGCCGAAGGGCTACGACCCGAAGCGCGACGGTCCGCTGCCGGTGATCATCTGGGCCTACCCCCGCGAGTATAACAATGCCTCCGACGCCGCCCAGGTACGCGGCTCGCAGCACCGCTTTACCACCGTGAGCTGGGCCACGCCCGTGTTCTGGGTAACGCAGGGCTACGCCGTGCTCGACAACGCCGAGATGCCCATCGTAGGCAAGGGCGGCAAGCGGCCCAACGACTCGTTCCGCGAGCAGCTCGTGCTGAACGCCGAGGCGGCCATTGGCAAGCTGGCTTCGATGGGCGTGGGCGATCCGAAGCGGGTGGCCGTGGGTGGGCACAGCTACGGCGCCTTCATGACGGCCAACCTGCTGGCGCACACCAACCTGTTCCGTGCGGGCATCGCGCGCAGCGGCGCTTACAACCGTACGCTCACGCCCTTCGGCTTCCAGAACGAGGACCGTACCTATTGGCAGGCCCGCGAGCTGTATACCGAGATGAGCCCGTTCACCTACGCCGATAAGATCAAGACGCCGCTGCTGCTGGTGCACGGCGAGCTCGACGATAACCCCGGCACCTTCCCCATCAACTCGGAGCGCCTCTACAATGCCGTGAAAGGCCATGGCGGCACCGTGCGCTACGTGCAGCTGCCCTACGAGGCGCACAGCTACCGCGGCCGCGAGAACCTGCTGCACCTCATGTACGAGCAGCACCAGTGGCTGGAGAAATACGTAAAGGCACCGGTGCCGGCGGCAGCGCCCGGCGAAAAGCAGAAGGCCACCTTCTAGCGTGAAGCGTCAATCGTGAATCGTGAAGAGAGCCCCCAAACGTTGGGGGCTCTGTTTTTTTGGAGAAAGGTGCGGATGGTCAGGAGCACTTCGATCCGGACTAGTTCGTCCGGAAGTACCGTGACGGCTTGCGTCGCCAAAACATTCACGATTGAGGGTTCGCGCTTCACAGCTCACGACCACTCACACATGCAAATTTCCTTTAACACATAATTATTGATGAACGGGCAACCGGGACTTGTATTTGTTCGGGAAACCACGGACCTTTGTGCTGTTCCCCAACCTCTTTTATTGCGTCCATGAAAACCCTGCGGCTTCCCACGCTCGTTCCTGTCCTCTTTTCGGGCTTTGCCCTGCTGTTGCTGGCCTCCTGCCAGGAGGCGGCGAAGCGTCCCTCCGTATCGCAGCGCCACCCCGACGGCGCGGTGCGCTTCGCGGCCTATTCCGAAGGGCCCGTGCGCACCGGCAAGCTGCGCGTAGCGCTCAACGGCGACGTATGGGAAGGAGAACTCACCTACCGCGGCGAAAGCCTCGAGTCGCTGCACGTGAAGCGCTGTACGCACCCTACGCTGAAGCGCATCTTCAAGCAAAAAGAGGAAGAGCATTTCCAGCTGCCGCTCCTGCCGGGTACCGACACGGTCCGCCAACTTGACCTCACGGAGCGATGGGTCACCCATGATTTCTCCGAAGGCGGCCGCATCGTGACGCAGGACATCAACTTCGACGGGCACACCGACCTGCTGCTCTTCAATGCGCAGGAAAGCGGGGCCTCCAACCAGCAGTACGACCTTTGGGTATATGATGCGTCGAAGAAAGATTATTGCTGTTGGAACCTGCCGGAGCGCACCGGCCTCGGCCTCTGGGAGGTAGACCGCAAGCGCAGGCGTCTGACCCTCGGCTATGCCCAGCCCGACGGCGCGCAGGTGATGGCCGTGTACAAAGTACTGCACGACACCACGGTGCAGCTGGTGAAGCGGGACAGCTTGTAGTTTGCCGTTTGGCGTTTGAAGTGGGGTGCCTCCGGGTACCTTTTTTTATTGCCGGTCGCAGGCGTTCTGTACCCAATGATTCAAGGAATAGCCCCCATAGAGCCGGTGTTGTTCATCCAGCCGGATATAGAGCAGCAGGGGCGATCCGTTTCCGGTATCAATAACGGTGCGGTAAACGTCTACCGGTGCATCATCGGGAACATACGTGTACCAATACTCCGTGAGGCGGCCGGGATTGCCGGTATGTTCCGGCAGGCGGGCGAGGTCCGGATCGCCGGAATGGCGAAAGCTTCGATACGCTTGCACCAGGCGGGCATTGAAGCCCGCATCCCGGCGCGGGATCCCGGTGCGTACGAGCCGGTCGAGGCGGCCTTCGCAGCTATCCGGCCGGTAGGCGCCGCTGCGTATGTACGACGTTACGTCGACCTCCCGGCCCTGCATGTCGCGCAGCGTATACCGTTGCCCGCAGGCAGTGAGCAGGAGCCACAAGAAACAGGAGGTATAGAGTCGACGCACAACTACAAACTTCAAACTGCGCTACGCGCAATGCTTGCACACCCCGTTGATCAGCACCTGCACCGTTTCGGCGCGGTAGCCGTCGGGCAGGCCGATCTGCGGAGATACGACGTCGTCGAGGCAGTAGGTCTTCTGGCACTGGCTGCAAATGAAGTGTACGTGGTCATCGTGGTGATGGCCGTCGCCGCAATCCTTGCAAAGGGCGTACAGTACCGAGTTGTCGGCGGTGGGAATGCTGTGGAGGATGCCCTTTTCCTCAAAGGTCTGGAGGGTGCGGTATACCGTAACGCGGTCGAACTTCTCGCCGGCCTTTTTCTCGATATCGCCATGGGCGAGGGCATCGGGGTGCGAGAGGAAGATCGAAAGGATCTTTTTACGCGAGTCGGTCACGCTCAGGTTCTTGCGCCGCAGGATCTCGGCGATCTTCAGCTCGGTCGTTTTCTGTGGGTTGGAGGCCATGCGGCGCCTGTTTATTTCTCCAGCAATTTACGAACGTCCCGCTGGAGTTCCTGCATTTCATTGGCTTTTAGTCCGTCGTAGATCTTCATCACCTTGCCTTCGCGGTTCACCAGGGCGATGAACTGGGAGTGGAGGAATTCGTCGGCGGGGCTTTGCAGGTTGTTGTTGGGGTCGTCGATGGCGTAGGAGCGGCGGGCGGCGTTGTAGAGCGAGTCTTTGCGGCCGGTGAGGAAGCGCCACTGGCGGGTATCCACCTGCATCGAGTCGGCATAGCGGCGCAGCACGGGCACGGAATCGTACTCGGGATCGGAGGTGTGGGAGAGGAGCAGGAAGTCTTTCTGGCCCTTAAAGGCCTCGTACACCGGCTTCAGGTTGTTGTTCATCTTGGGGCACACGCCGCGGCAGGTGGTGAAGAAGAAGTTGACGGCCGTGACCTTGCCGGCGATGTCCTGCTGCGTTACGGTGCGGCCGTCCTGGTCGGTGAAGGCAAAGGGCTGCACTTCGGCCACGGGCGGGATGCGCTTCTTGAAGAAGTCGGGCACGAACAGGGCGAGGGCGCCCACGAAGCCGAGGAACAGGAGGGAGAAGAAGATGATGTAGTTGATGCGTTTGCGCGACATGGCGCGAAATTACGGACGGGAAGAACCTGCACACAGGACTTTGGTCAACTCTTAACGGAGAAAGGCATTGGAAGCAAAAGAGGTGTTTTTTAACCGCTAAGAAAAAGAAGAAGCTAAGGTTTTCGCTAAGTAGAGGGTTGTCTATTTGTGCAGACGAAGCGTAGCTTGTCTGCATGCCGGCCGGAGCGCCGGCATCTATTCGTCTATTTGTAATGGGTTGTTTCTGTGCGGCATTCCTTATCGTACTTCAAAATCCTACTGGTGAAAGAAGGCGGCAGCGGTAACGCCTGAAGTTCAGAAGGTGCTCATCCGCGCTCATCCTATCAAATCCGTAAGATCCGCGTTCCTTCTCTCTTGCCGGAACCTCGAGAACAGCCCCTTAAAAAGATCTGAAATCCGAGATCTGAGATCAAGAGCTGTGGTCCGATACAATCACCCAGCGGCCCCTGATCTTGCGGAAGAGGAGGTTGAAGTGCCCGCCCTGGTCGCCCTTCGTGCGTGCGAGGTGCCACTTGCCCACCACGTAGTAGTACTCGGGCGAGAGCCGCTTCACGTGCAGGAGGTTGAAGGTCAGCTTGCCCATCGCCACCGTATCGGGGTATGCCTTTTCATAGTTGCCGAGGATATCCTGCCAGCCGTATTCAAGGCCCTTGGAGCCGATGAACATCAGCGAATCGCTTTTCCAGTAGCCTTCCATAAAGCCCGGCAGGTCGCCGCGGTTCCAGGCGACGACCTGCTTGCCCAGGACCGCGCGGATCTCTTTTTCATCCCGGTGCTGGGCGACGACGGTCAGCGACACAAAGAGCAGGCAAAGGAGGAAGATGCGTTTCATGGCAACAAGTTAGGGAAAGGGGCACGCAGAATGCGCGGAACACGCGGAATACTAGTGGGGGACGCGGTTGTTTTTATTCCTGCATTCTTTCGGTGCGGCGGCCGCGGGTGCCGGTTTTCCTCTAAATGTGGAGGCCCCACTCAGGTGCTGCCCTTTTGGATAAAACGCGTAAGAGGGAGGGCTGACGGTGTAACCGGTGATGCTGCAGTGACTGGCACCCGCACCCGCATTACTCTCAAAACCATTTTCCGCGTTTTCTCCAAAGAGCTTCCCCTATCAACCGCTTGAATTTTTAGCGGAAAAGCAGCTATAAAGCCCCACGCCCTTAGGAAAATGGGCTACCGGAAAGAATACACGCAGTGAAAAGCAAATAATTTCCGTGTGTTCTGCGTGTTCTGCGTGCCATCCGCCTACTTCCAAAGTTTGTAGTAATACCGGAGCAGTGCCGCGAAGCTGACCACGGCGAAGAGGTAAAAGAAGATGTTGAACCCGTCGACGCCGCCTTGCAGGGGCACGGCCCAGCCGAGCGCGAAGCCGAAGAGCGTCATGAAGAACATCCAGAAGAGCCCCAGGAACAGCGTGTTCATCACCTTTTTGAGGTGCCGCCGCATCTTGGGGTCCATTCCGCCTTCTTCGTATTGATCCATGGGCTCAAGGTACCAATAAAGCACGGAAGGCGGCCGAGTCGCCGCTGAATACGTTGAAGTCGACCTTCGAAAGGATGCCGTTGACGCGCCCGCTCTCGGAGTGCTGCCAGAAGGCCCATTGCCGCGTGGTGCGGGGCCGCTCCGGTTGCAGGTAGTGCGCCACCCACAGCGGGTACTCGTCGAAGTGGCCCGCGAGGTAGTTGTTGTAAAAACTGAGGTAGGTATAGATGATGGGCCGCACGCCGTAGTACTGCTCGGTGATGTCGAGCCAGGCCTTCAGCTCCTTGCGCACCGCCGCGGGCGAGCGGCCGCCGGCATTTTCGATGTCGACCACGGGTGGCAGGTCGCCGGGGGCGAGGGCTACGGTCTTGATGAAGTGCTCGGCCTGGATGCGGCCGCTGCGGGCGGGCAGGAAGAAGTGGTAAGCGCCGCGTACGATGCCGGCGTCGCGGCTCCGCTTCCAGTTGCGCCTGAAGTAGGGATCTACAGAAGAAACGCCCTCGGTGGCCTTGATAAAAGCGAAGCCGAGGCGGATGCCGTCGCTGTTCATCTCGCGCACGGCCTTCCAGGAGATGCCCTGCTGGTAGCGCGACACGTCGATGCCATGGATGGGGTACTGGGCCGGAATGGTGATGCCGAACTCGGGGTAATGTACCGAGCGGAGGTCTTCGGTGCGCCACCACATCCAGGCCAGCCAGGCGAGCCCGGCGCCTGCCAGGAAGATCATGAGCGCGATAAAGCGCCGCGCGAAGACCTGCGAGCGGGCAACGGATTTCGAGGGAGGGCGGCGGCGCGGCGGGGGCATGCGGCAAAGCTAATGGGAGAAAGGTTCAGGGGGTTTAGAAGGTTTAGGGGGTTTAGAAGGTTTAGGGAGTTTAGGAGGTTGGCTGCCGCCGACGCATGGGCAATACCTCTAGACCGGCTTTTTCATTTCGAATCTGGTTGCCCGGACTAAAATCAACCCCACGGAGAACTTCACTGGTAGCCTTTGGACGGAAAACCTCCTAAACCTTCTAAACCCCCTAAACCTTGTTGTTCTTGTATCTTCGCCGCGCATGCCCTTCAACTTCACCGACAGCCTCAACTTCCTATCGAAGCTCACGCCACGCCGCGCCTGGAACGGGCTGAAGGTCTACAGCTCCTACCACCTGAGCCGCTGGACCGGCAAGACGATCCACTGGGGCATGCCCGTGTCGATCTCCTTCGAGCCCACCACCAGCTGCAACCTGCGCTGCCCCGAGTGCCCCTCCGGCCTCCGCGCCTTCACGCGCCCCACGGGCATGCTCAAAAAAGATTTCTTCCGCGAAACGATCGACGAGCTGGCGCCCGAGCTGGCCTACCTCGTGTTCTACTTCCAGGGCGAGCCCTTCCTCAACCCCGACTTCCTCGAAATGGTGCGCTATGCCTCGCAAAAGGGGATCTATACGGCTACCTCCACCAATGCCCACTATCTCAAGGACGACGTGGCCCGCCGCACCGTGGAGAGCGGCCTCGACCGCCTCATCATCTCCATCGACGGCACCACGCAGGAGACCTACCAGCAGTACCGCGTGGGCGGCCGCCTCGATAAAGTGCTCGAAGGTGCCCGCAACATCGTGAAATGGAAGAAGGAGCTGAACAGCAAAACACCGTTTATCGTATTCCAGTTCCTCGTGGTGCGCCACAACGAGCACCAGGTGGAGGAAGTGCGGGCGCTTGCCAAAGAGATCGGCGTCGACGACGTATGGCTGAAGACGGCGCAGGTGTACGATTACGAGAACGACCCCAACCGACTCATCCCGGAAAACAACAAGTACAGCCGTTATAAAAAGGGCGCCGATGGCAAGATGGCCTTCAAGGGCAACAACGCCAACCACTGCTGGCGCCTCTGGCACGACCCGGTGATCACCTGGGACGGCGCCGTGGTGCCCTGCTGCTTCGACAAGGACGCGCAGCACCGCCTCGGCCACCTGCGCGAAGGCTCGTTCCGGCAGATCTGGCGCAGCGGCGTGTACCAGCAGTTCCGCTCCCAGGTGCTGCAGAGCCGGAGCAATATCGATATCTGCGCGAACTGCTCGGAGGGCGTGAAGGTTTGGGAAACGTGAATCGTGAATCGGCAATCGTGAATGCTTCACCGGCGCGGCTGTGCCTAACCGGTCCTTTTCCTTTACTACCGACGGCCGCGGGCGACTGTCGTTGCGAGCGCAGCGAAGCAATCTCCTACGTTACGCGTGAGGCCACGACGAAGTGGCCTGTTGCCCATACAGCTGCACTGTTGCCTGCTCTTGATTTTTCTGGCGCTACTGCGGTGCCACGTTTTACGATCTTTCCGCGTAACGCAGGCGATTGCTTCGTTGCAGGCCTGCCTCCGGCGGCCTGCTGCCTCGCAATGACGGCCACTCCGCGTAAAGCATCATTCTTTGCGCGCTCCCCTCGTCTTCGCATCTCCGCAGCCTGTCCCGCCAACGGCGGGATGAAACCCGCGTCCAACTTTAGGAAAAGCAGGCCGCTCGCGGCCGGTAATATCAGAAAGCCGCTCATCGCCGCGTCGCCACGCGCAATCGTGAGCGCAGCGAACGGGCCGCTGGCCTGCTTTTTTATCCGGCTGAACTTGAAGTTTCCTTAACCGGCACGGTCTTACCTTTATCGACGCTATATGGGTATCGAACAAGACATTCACCAGAAGAAATTCGTCTCCGCCAAGCAAAAGGCGATGATCAACCTGCTGTATACCTACGGCTGGATCATGGAGCGCGTCAAGCACTTCCTCGCCTCCGAAGACATCACCCACCAGCAGTTCAACATCCTGCGCATCCTCCGCGGCGCGGCACCCGAACCGCTCTCTACCCTGCAGATCCGCGAGCGCATGCTCGACAAGATGAGCGATACCTCCCGCATCGTGGACCGCCTCGTGGCCAAGGAGCTCGTGCAGAAATGCACCTGCCCCAAAGACAAGCGCCTCGTCGACGTCACCATCTCGCCCAAGGGCCTCGCCCTGCTCGAGAAGATCGATAAGGAGGGCGACCATATCGAGGAGATCATGGGCCGCCTCTCCGAAGCCGAAGCCACCCAGTTGTCCAATATGCTCGACCAGCTCCGGGGGTGACGTTTATTGGTCTATTAGTCTATTTGTTTATTGGTAAGGGGTCGTTTGCGGCGCGACTGTTCCGTTTTTAACGAAACCGCACCAAACGCAGCGGCCGAAAACCCATCAAAACCCCCGACCTTCAAAACCCCCGACCTTCAAAACCCAAAGAACCATCAGAACCCACTCCCAGTATCCACCATGAAGCACCTCCTCACTACCTTTTTCCTGGCCCTCGCGGCGGCAGCCACCGCGCAGGACACGACGCGCGTCGACTCGGTGCCCGCCTCTTTCGCTGATACCTCGGCCAGCCCGGCCGCCCCGGCGTACGAGTTCCGCGGCGTGTGGATGGCCTCGGTCGACAATATCGACTGGCCGGCACGGGGGCAATACAACCCCGACTCGCAGCGCATCGACTTCCGCCGCCAGCTCGACCTGCACAAGGCCAACGGCATGAACGCCGTGGTGGTGCAGGTGCGCCCCGCCGCCGATGCCTTCTACCCCTCGCCCTACGAGCCCTGGAGCCAGTGGCTCACCGGCCAGCAGGGCCGCCCGCCCGTGCCCTTCTACGACCCGATGCAGTTCGGCATCGAGGAAGCCCATAAGCGCGGCATGGAATACCACGCCTGGCTCAACCCCTATCGCGCGGTATTCAGCACGCGGAGCTCCTCCATCGCGCCGGCCCACGTCACCCGCCTCCACCCCGAGTGGTTTGTGACCTACGGCAGCACGCGCTATTTCGACCCCGGCAACCCCGAGGCCCAGCAATGGGTGGTGAACGTGGTGAAAGACATCGTGGAACGCTACGACGTGGACGCCATCCACATGGATGACTACTTCTACCCGTACCGCATCGCCGGCAAGGAGTTTCCCGACTCGGCCTCCTACCGCCTCTACGGCAACGGCCTCACGAAGGACGCCTGGCGCCGCTCCAACACCGACTCCATCATTACCAAGATCGGCCGCGCCATCCGCGCCACGAAGCCCTGGGTGAAGTTCGGCATCTCGCCGTTCGGGGTCTGGCGCAACAAGAGCCAGGATCCGGAGGGCTCCAATACGCAGGCCGGCGTCACCAACTACGATGACCTCTATGCCGACATCCTGCTCTGGCTCCGCGAAGGCTGGATCGATTACGTGACGCCGCAGATCTACTGGGAGATCGGCCACCCGCGGGCCGAGTACGCCACGCTGGTAGACTGGTGGGCGAAACATGCCTATGGCCGCCACGTGTACATCGGGCACGGCATCTACCGCTTTTACGAGAAGGCCCCGGCCTGGCACCGCAAGGACCAGATCCCGCGGCAGATCGAAATCCTACGGCGCTACCCCGAGATCCAGGGTTCCGTTTACTTTTCCTCGAAAAGCTTCGAGCGCAATCCCAACGGCTGGAACGATACCCTCCGCCTCAACCACTACCGCCTCCCCGCCGAAGTGCCGCCGATGCCCTGGCTGCCTGCGCGGCCGAAGGCCGCGCAGTGATCTCAGATCTGGGATCGCGGATCTGTGATCTGTTTCTGGTCGTGGCCGTACTACAGCAATGGAAGCGTTTTGATCTGGAGACGCGCGTTCTATACCGCCAGTCCTGAACTGAACAGCCGTTGCTCCGATTCCAGGAAAGGCCGCAGCCAGTAAGAACTCTTGCACTTTAAGCAGATCACAGATCTGACATCCGAGATCTGAGATCACCGAATGCCCGCGAAGCGGGCATTCGGTTTCTGTTCCAAATAATCTACATATTCCTTGGAGCCGAGCCGGATAAAGAGGCTTTTGCCGGTGGCCTGCTGAAAGCGGAACTCGGTGCGGCAGAAAAAGGACAACCCGCGCACGGCCCGGTCCGGTGGAACAGTTTTTTTAAGATAGATGGGGAACGAGTCCCGGGGCGATGGGGCGCGGAATTGCGCCGAAACGCCGGAACCCATTAGTAAAAGAAAACCTAAGCCGCAGAGCCGCCTGTCCATCCCCAATGATTTGGTGTAAATTTACGGCTTGACGCAGTGAAACCAGAGACCGCCTTCGCGGCCGCAGAAAAGAGGGATTTTTATGAGCCTGAACCAGAGTCTACAACAAAAGCTGTTACAAAAGCTTTCGCCCCAGCAGATCCAGCTGATGAAGCTGCTGCAGGTGCCTACTGCCATTCTCGACGACCGCATCAAGGAGGAGCTCGAGGAGAACCCCGCCCTGGAGCTGACCGACGAAGGCTTCGAAGGCGACGAAACGCCCGACGAGTTCGCCTCCAACGACTCCGACGAGTACGAGGAGGGCGACTCTGCCGACGATCCCTATGAGAACATCGACATCTCCGACTACGTGTCGGAAGGCGACGACGACATCGCCGACTACAAGATGCGCGACGAGAACTACGGCGACCAGGAAGAAAAGACCACCCTCCCGTACCGCGTGGAGACCTCCTTCTACGAGCAGCTCGAAGCCCAGCTCGGTATGCTCAACCTCGACGACCGCCAGTATAAGATCGCGGAGCAGATCATCGGCTCCATCGACGAGGACGGCTACCTCCGCCGCGAGACCTCGGCCATCGTGGATGACCTCGCCTTCCGCCAGAACGTGATGACCTCCGACGAAGAAGTGGAATCGCTCATCAAGCGCATCCAGAACTTCGACCCCCCGGGCGTGGCCGCCCGCGACCTGCAGGAATGCCTCATCCTCCAGCTCCAGCGCCAGAAGATCGACGGCAAGGAAGTGGAGATCGCCATCCAGGCCCTCACCCGCTACTTCGACGAATTCACCAAGAAGCACTACGAGAAGATCCAGCGCGGCCTCAACCTTACCGACGAAGGCCTCAAGGAGGTCATGATCCAGATCACGAAGCTGAACCCGAAGCCGGGCGGCAACGTGGGCGAGGTCAACAAGGCGGAAGCGTACGTGGTACCCGACTTCTTCATCTACAACAACGCGGGCAAGCTCGAGCTGACGCTCAACTCCAAGAACGCCCCCGAGCTGCGCATCTCCGAAGGCTACCGCGACATGCTGAAAGAGTACGACCGCGGCCAGAAAAAAGACCGCCGCCAGAAAGAGGCCGTGCTCTTCATCAAGCAAAAGATCGACGCCGCCAAGTGGTTCATCGACGCCATCAAGCAGCGCCAGCATACGCTCCTCTCCACCATGACGGCCATCATGAACCACCAGCAGGAGTTCTTCATGACCGGCGACGAGACCTCGCTGCGCCCGATGATCCTGAAGGACATCGCCGAGCGTACCGGCCTCGACATCTCCACGGTGAGCCGCGTGGCCAACTCCAAGTTCGTGCAGACCGAGTTCGGCACCTACCGCCTCAAGTTCTTCTTCTCCGAATCGCTCACCACCGACACGGGCGAAGAGGTATCGACGCGCGAGGTGAAGAAGATCCTCTCCGACCTCATCGAAGGCGAAAGCAAGAAAAAGCCCCTCTCCGACGAGCGCCTCACCGAACTCCTCCAGGAAAAAGGCTACAACATCGCCCGCCGCACCGTGGCCAAATACCGCGAGCAGCTCAACATCCCGGTAGCGCGCCTGCGGAAAGAACTTTAGGGAGTACTTGAATAATAGAATAATAGAACAATAGAATACTTGAGGGGAGGGATGAGCAATCATCCCTCCCTTTTCTTTTTCCCTCCCCTCAAGTACTCGAGTACTCATGTACTCAATTAATCAAGTATTCCCCTCCAAACTCCTCCCTCCAATTCCTCCTCCCTGCTTACTTTTGCCCTCCGCATGAACACAACCACCGAAGCTCCCCACCCATTCCATCCTGCTCTCCGCGCCCTGGCGCAGGGGCTGTCGGTGCTGCTCCACCCGCTCTTCATCCCGGTGTACATCCTGCTCTTCTTCCTCTACGAGAGCCCGTTCACGGTAACGCTCGACGCCGGGCAGAAGGGACGCCTCGCGATCTCCTTCTCGCTCATGTACATCCTCTTCCCGCTGGTGACGGTGCTGCTGGCCAAGGGGCTCGGCTTTGTCGACTCCATCCGCCTGCAGTCGCAGAAGGACCGCATCATCCCCTATATCGGCTGCACCATCTATTATTTCTGGATGTGGTACGTGCTGCACAAGCAGGGCTCTTTCCCCGAGCCGCTGGCCTGGTTCTCGCTCGCGGTATTCCTCGCCACATCCGCGGGTCTCGTGCTCAATGCCTGGATCAAGATCTCGATGCATGCCCTGGCGGCCGGCGTGGCGGTGGCCTTTCTCTATGTGCTGGCGCTGCATACGCCTTTTTCCTTTGGCCTGTACCTGTCGATCGGCTTTTTCGTGACCGGCCTCATCTGCACCGCCCGCCTCGTGACCGGCGATCACAACCCCTTCGAGGTGTACGCCGGACTGACCGTGGGCGCCGGGGCCATGGCGGTGGCGATGGCCTTTGCCTGACCGTGCGAATCCTCACGTAGCTCATAGCCGCATTGGTGCACGCCTCTGCTTTCCGGCCGGGCCTCCTGCAACACATTTCGCGCCCATTGCCGGATGCTGCCCGTGGCGGCGCAGTACACCGGCGGCAACTGCTTTTTTGCCCCGCGGCGCACGCCAAACTTCGTTGAACGATCCCGCCGGCAAGGTGCCGGAAAATAGTTGTAGCTTCCGGGAACGACCAACTGCTTGTGAAACACGTACTCCTGCCGCTTTTGCTGCTGCCGGCCCCCCTGCGCCTGCTGGCCGCCGACTCCACGATCCCCGCACCCGTGAACATCCCTGCCCTGCCAAAGACCGCGTCCGGCTGGCGCACCGGCGCCAAGGTGCTCGTCTATACCGGCCTTACGGCCGTCACCTATCGCTTCGGCGACGCCGCCATCCGGCGCTTTACCCAAAGCAAGCTCACGGCCCCGGAGCGCGACGTGTCGCGCGCGATCAGCCACCTGGGCGAAGACCGCTATGCCTGGATGGCCTGCGGCGCGCTGACCGTGGCGGGCTTCTGCCGGCGCAACGAGCGAATGCGGCACACAAGCGCCATCTGGGCCGGCGGCCTCGCCCTGTCCGACTTCGCCACGGGCCGGCTCAAATACGGGATCCAGCGGCACCGCCCCAGCAGCGGGTCGGCTTACAACAGCTTCGATGGGCCCGGCGGCCCGCGCAGGCATACCTCGTTTTCGTCGGCCCACACCGCTACCGCCTTTGCTACGGCCACCGCCTTTGCCCTGGCCTACCGCGAAAAACGCTGGGTGGCTCCGGTCAGTTACGGGCTGGCTTCGCTGGTAGGCGCGTCCCGCATCACCAACAATGCGCATTGGGCCTCTGATGTGCTCGTGGGCGCCGCCATCGGTCACCTTTCCGTAAGGGCCTCCGACTGGTTGTACCGAAAGGTGGGCGAGGGCCGGGCGCGGAGCAAGGCGAAAAAGGTGGTTGCGTTCTGACTCCGTCCGCCGATGTTATCCTGACGGGCAGCAAAGAGCTCAGCGAAGGCGGGAGGCGCGTCTTTTTTCGGCTGGCATGGAAAGCACGCAGCAGATCTCCTCTTCCAACGGTCTAATAATCAGAGCGCCGCGGCTCCTGTATTTCTTCCTCTTACAACCCCCTGCACATGAGCCTACGACTGATCTGGGCGGCACTCTGCCTGTGCCTGCTCGCGGGCGCTGCGTCCGCACAACCCCATACCCTCAGCGGCACCGTCACCGACCCGGGCGGCAATCCCATACCGTTCGTCACGGTTACGGAGAAGGGTACCCGAAATGCGGTCACTGCTGATGTCAACGGTGTCTTCACGATCCGCGTTGCCCGGCTGCCCGATACCCTTCACTTCTCCGCCGCCGGCTATCTCGAGCAGGCATTGCCGGTCCATGAGAAGAGTGCCGGCAAAGCCGTTAAAGCGGTGCTCGGCCGTAGCGGCAGCGAAGGTTTGTCGGAAGTAGTGGTCACGGCTCTGGGCACGGCACGGCACGCCAAAGAGCTCGGTTACAGCACCGCCAGGGTTCGCGGCGCCGATCTTTCCGGTAAGGTGTCCGGGCTTTCGGTGGACGGGCGCGCCACACCGCGGAAGGGAGAGATACTGGTGAAACGATCGGGCAGGACCGACGGCGCGTTCCCCGCGCCATCCGGAAAGCAGCTCACCGCCGGCGAGCTCAATGACTTTAAAAAGTGGAAGCTCTGGAGCGATTACGAGGAAGCCGACTTCCAGACAACGAGCGGGCGCTGGGGCCTGCGCTTCCGGCAGCGCTACTGTGCGCAGCTGCAGCACGCCGGCCGCGGACCGGCCGTGGGGGTACCCGTATATCTACTGCATCCCGACACCCGCGACACCGTGTGGCGCGCCGTGACCGACAACACCGGCAAGGCGGAGCTCTGGGCCGATGCCGGTGGAGCCGACGGCAGTGTAGCCTACACCATCGCCTGCGCGGGTGCCGAGCGCCGCAAGGCCCTGCCCTTTCACCTGGGCGTGAACCAGCTTGCCGTGCCCGGGGGCTGTGCCGTGCCCGACGTGGTGGACGTAGCTTTCGTGGTAGATGCCACCGGCAGTATGGGCGATGAGATCGCCTACCTGCAGGCCGAGCTCAAGGAGGTGATCAGCGGCGCCCGCGCACTACAGGGGCCGGTGCGCCTCCGCGTTGGCTCCGTGTTCTACCGCGACCATACCGATGCCTACCTCACCCGGCACCACGATTTTGACGAAGACCCGGCAGCGCTGCTCCGGTTCGTGGGTGCGCAGTCGGCCGGCGGCGGCGGCGACTTCCCCGAAGCCGTGGACGACGCCCTGGCAACCGCCCTCGACTCGCTGCAGTGGTCGCCCGCGGCGCGGAGCCGCCTTCTGTTCCTGGTGCTGGATGCGCCCCCGCACGACGCGGCCCGCGGGCGTATGGACACCCTCACCCGTCGGGCCGCTGCCCTTGGCGTACGCATCATCCCGGTCGTATGCAGCGGCATCGACAAGCCCACCGAATACCTGATGCGCTGCCTGGCGCTGGCCACCAATGGCAACTATGTGTTCCTGACCGACGACAGCGGCATCGGGGGCAAGCACCTGAAGCCGACCACCGACGAGTTCCGGGTAGAGCTCCTTGCCCACCTGATGCAGCGCCTCATTGCCGAAGCGGGCTATGTGGCTCCCTGCGACCCGGCGGCTCCCGCGGCCGTACCCGTGGCCATTGCCGACAGCGGCTCGGTGCAGCTTTACCCCAACCCCACGCACGACGTGGCCCACCTGGTGACGTCCGCCGGCGTACGCGAGCTCTTTGTGACCGACTTCACCGGCAAGGTGCTGCAGCGCCTCACCGCTGGCGGCAAGACCCGCCGCTGGCGCATTCAGCTCGGCGCCTACCCTTCGGGCACTTACCTGCTGCGGTACTTCGTGGCCGACGAAGGCTGGCGCACCGCGCGCGTGGTGCTGGTGCGCTGATCGTTTACATAAAAAAACAGAATCCATGCGATCCGTATATCTACTGTTGCTCTCCTGTTGCCTTTCCGTTTGCGCTTTGGCCCAGCAACGGGTACGCGGCCAGGTTTCCGACACCACGGGAAGACCCGTGCCTTTTGCTACCATCGCCGATGCGAACGGCGTTCCGGTTGCGCTGGCCGATTCGGCCGGTTACTTCTCCTTTCCCGTGGCGCGTCGTCCGGGCCGGCTGCTGGTAAGCGCGGGCTCCTTCGAAACGGGTGTGGTGCCTCTATGGGACGATGAGGCACTGGACGTACGGCTTGTTCCCAAAACCGAGCTGGATGTGGTGTTAGTGCGGTCCGGTGGCTGTTTTAGATCCCGGCACGAGAAAGGCCTTTGCGGTTCCTTCCGCTGCCTGGCGGGCGGTTTGCGGATCGTACGGGAGATCGAGGCGCCTGTCCAGACAAAAAGGGAGCCGGCGTCGCGCGTCTATCCCAATCCAACACGGGGCGGGATCGTCCTGGAAGCAAACGCCCGCGTCACAACACTGTGGCTAACGGATATGCATGGCCGCACAGTTCAGCACCTGCAGGGTAGCAATAGCCGGCAGCTCCGGCTCGAGCTCGGCCGCTATGCTGCGGGCACGTACCTGCTGCGCTATTTTGTGGAGGGAGCCGGCTGGCGCACGGAGCGGGTGCTGCTGGCGCGCTAGGGAGATCGCAGAGATCTCAGATCTTGGTTCTCAGATCTTGGATCTCAGATGTAGGGCTGGCGCAGGTGGATCTCACTGTTTGATCCCGGAGTTCAGGTTCGCGATTTCGGATTTTTGATTGGTCGTTCGGCAAGACCCTGTTTCCTGCGCAACAATGGCCAACCTTGACGATCCCAGCCCTGAGAACGCCCTCCTCCTTACCAATAGACCAATAGACAGCTACACGTACAGCTTCTGGCAGCGGGCACAGTAGAAGCTGCGGCGCGGCGTAACGCCGGTATGCTCCTTTGTGAGGGGGCCTTCGCAGCGCGGGCAGACCTTTTTCGTATGTGCCTCCCAGTGTTTCCTGAGTGTGCCTTCCTGCTTCCAGCGCAGGAAGTCGAACGCATAGGTGCGCGCCTCGTCCACGAGTTGTTTGAGCAGCTTGTCGGGCAGCGCGCCCACGCGACTTTCGGGGTGGATGCGGGTGCGGAAGAGGGTTTCGTTCTTCATGATGTTGCCGAGGCCGGAAAAGAGTGCCTGGTCGAGGAGCACGTCGCTCACGAGGCGGTCGGGGGCGGCCTTCAGCTTTTTGCGGGTAGCGGCGGGGTTCCAGTGGTCGCTCATGAGGTCGGTGCTCCAGTCGTAGGCGGCATCGAGATCGGTGCCTTCGAGTATCTTCACGGCGCAGTTGTAGTTGTTCCATTCGCCGTTGCGGAACTGCAGGGTGAGCTTGGATACTTTCTCGGGGTTGTAATGCTGGCTGTCGATGTAGTAGTTGCCGAACATCAGGTAGTGGATCCGGATGTAGCAGTCGTCGAAGACCATCAGGAAGTGCTTGCCCCAGGTGGCGAGCTTGCGGAGCGTCTGGCCGGAGATCCGGTCGAAGTCGATGCGTGCCGCCCCGGTAGCGGCTACTACCGGCTTTCCGACGAACTTCTGCGCCTGCTCTTTCAGGATCACGAGGCTGGGTCCCTCCATCGTTTATTGGTCTATTCGTTTATTGGTAAGTAGGAACCAAAGGCGCTCTGTACGCAGCGCCCTATTTTCAGGAGCATTCCCGAAGGTTTTGACTCCATTCCGCTATCAGCACATTACTCCTCCTCGCCGGCGCCGCTCTTCAGCTTTTCGCTCGTGAACTGGTTCTTGATGTACTCGTTGAAGAAGGAGCCTGCGGAGCCCTCGCATTCGATGTAGAGCTGGAACACCCTCCACATCCGGGCCGGCACGTTGTAGTAGCGGTACATATTCCCACTGCGGAATTCGATCTCCAGCGTCTTTTCCTTCTCGTTGTAATCCACCTTGTGGATCGTCGAGGATTTGGTGGTGAATACGGGCTTTGACATGGAAGAAACGGATAAAAAAATTGGGCCACCGGAAGCCGCGATACAGCGCTTCCCGCGGGGCTTCGCCGGCGGCGCTGCACAAAATTCTTTGCTGCCTGCCCCCCACTTCCATGTAATTTTTTTAATATCTTAGCTGTCTGTATCGCCTTTCCTATGGGGCTTTTCCATTTGCTTTCAACCAAAACACCTTCGCTAAACCACTGATTATGAGACGTGTATTTGCCCTGTTGCTGATGCTGGGATGGGCTGTTGCCGGCAACGCCAAGAAGTTCGATTTCAAGCTGGTCAATTTTTCCGATAAAACCCTCGCGGTCTATATCCAGGTAGGTAAGCCCGACGAGCCGGGTGAGCTCAAGTTCCTGCTCAACCTCAACCCCAACGAGATCAAGGACCTTGAATACAAACTGAGCAAGAACGAGCGTGTGCGCGTGTACGGCGACTATCAGGGCCAACGCACCCTTGCCTTCGAGCGCCTGTTCGACAGCCTCAGCTCCTCGGCGAGCAACGTCGTACGCTTGATCCTGCCCGTGCCCGGGCGCATCCAGGCCCTTGGGGCCGCCGACGTGCAGAACCGCCTCCGCAACGACGCCCTCCTGAAGCCGTTTACCGACAGCGTTCGCTTTGCCAAAGGTGAACTGCCGCCGCTGGGCTCCTTCCTTTTCTACAGCCCCAAGACCGGGGCGCTCATCGCGCTTACGCCTACCTTCTGGAAGAACGAGTCGACCGTATTCCGCTCCGAGAAAACGAGCCGCTCCACGCAGCTCATCGTGACCCCGAAGAGTACCGAGGCGGTTGGTCCCTTCCTGGGCACCCTCCTGGCCACGGCGTCGCCCGCAGGCCCGCTGGAGCTGCGCTGGGACGTGCTGAACGCGCATACCGAGCAGTGGCAGGCCGGCGACAAATCTTCCATCCAGGTGATCCAGGACCCGAGCCACGAATACTTCCTTCGCTCCTGCATGACCGAGATCAACGACAAGAAGCTGGCTACCGGTGAGTACCAGCTCCTGTTCGTTACCGGGCTCAACTTCGCCGAAAAGGTAGTCGTGGGCGCCCGCAGCTATGTGTCGCGTCCGGTAGCCGAGGAGTTCGCCTTCACCGCGGCCGAGCAGGAAGTGGCGCTCCCGGCCGATACCACCACAGGATCGCTCTTCGTGCGCCCGCGCGCCTTCCAGGGCATCGATTCGGTCAGCGGCCTTTCCTACAAGGTGCTGGCGGTAGACCACACGCCGGTGCTCACGGCTTTCCTGGCCGACCAAGACAAGACCGCGCTTAAAGCCGCCGAATTGAAGATGGAATCGCTGCGCACGGCCATCGAAGATCAGTACTCCGTGTTGCAAAACCTCGATAGCTCCCTGATCAAGACCTACTCGCTCGCCGCCATCATCCCGATCGTAGAGTCGCTGGGCGATATCCCGTTGCGCACCGGTGCTACGGCCACCACGCCCGCGAAAGGGGGGATCTCTGATGCCGACTTCAACCGCAAGGCCGGCCAGTTCAACAGCGTGCTCGCAGAAGCCAAGCAGAACGTGGTCCGTTTTAAAGAGGTACGCCAGCTCGTGGAAAAGCTGTCGCAGCCCGCCGGCAACGAGCCTGCCAGGGTGCAGCTGTCCGGCAACACGATCGAGGTGGAAGCCCCTGTGCTGCAGGCCTACCGTGCCCAGCGCAGGTAAGCCCTCACTGATATTTTTGGAATGGAAGCGCCGACAGGTCTTCCGGCACAGGAGCCGGGGCCTCCGGCGCTTCTTTCGTTTCGGTGAATTCCTTGCCGAAGAGGGCTTCGCTGCAATAGCCGTAATAGGCCTGCTCCGGAACGGTCACAAAATAGACCATCCCGTTGCGGCGCCCGAGCAGCTGCACCTGCTTGTGTACAAGGCCGGCCTTGCGGTTGCGGTCGCTGTTCCTAGTTTCGAAGAATACGTTATCCATGGCAGTTGAGTTAGTGCAAAAAGTTTGGAGCCCGCTCCGGGACGTCTTGAGACGTGAAGCGTGAGGCGTCAGGCGTGAGGAAAAGTGTCCGGCAGCAGGAAGGTTCCCCTCACGCCTGACGCCTCACGACAAAGAGCAGCGTGATCGATTCAAAAACGCCGCTAGTCGAACATGCGCCATTTGGGAGGGGCGGGCTTCTTCGGCAGCTCGGCGTGGGGCAGCTCCGGTACGGCCGGTGTGGCGGCAGTTGGCGTAGGGGCCGCCACGCTGCTTCCCGGCTGCGCGCCTGCCATTGCTGTCTTCGGCTCCTGCAGCACATCGGCGGCGGAGCGGCGCTCGGTGTGCAGCACGCCACGCTGCAGCCGGTACAGGAGGGCAAACTGCGGATCCTCGTCTTCCACGATAAAGGTGCCGACGGGGCCAAAGAACTCCTGGAGCTGCGCCGGGCTGCACGTGGGCAGGAACACCCGGAGTACCCGCGGGTCGTAAAAGCGGAAGTACAATTCCTCGCCATCCTCGAGGCGCACGGTGAGGAACCTGCGGAAGTGGCGGTGCAGCTCGTTGATGTCCGCACCGGAGCCCACCAGTACGCCCCAGCTTTGTCCCCAGCCTTCGGTCCGGAAAAATTCTGCGAAGGCGGGCGGGCCGGGATATTCGAAGATCCAGGGTGCTACCGAATGCAGGAGGTCGTTCTTGGGGTGCGCGTAAAGGGAAAACCGCTGTAGCGTAAAGGAGCTGGCCGTCTCGAAATGTGCGTCCATACGCGCGGCGTCCAGTAATAATACGGTCTTCATGAGCAGTTGCAGCTAATTAGAAATCAAGGTACAACGAAGCGCTCGTAGTAAAAATACCCACTTTCAGGTATTGTCCTGACATATATAAAAATCTACTTTTACATCCGCTCATCGAGAATAATCCGACCAAGACATGCCTGCCACCACCGAAAGCATTGCACATGAATTTTCCAAGGTCCCATCGGACGTCCGGGGAGAGGTGTATGCCGCCGAGTTGATCCATGCAGGCCTGCCCCAGGAGCAGATCTATTTTAAGACCGTCAGCTCTTTTCACCGCGCCACGGGCCGCGACATTGCGGCCGTGTACGACGATGTAAAGGAGGACGGGGACCCGCAGCTCGTAGTGGAACTGAACCGCGAGGGGCTGTACGACATGCTCCCGGAAGGCATCTTTCACTATAACAACGAGAAGCGCCGCGTCAAGACGAAGGAGCATGTGCTGGACGACATCCGGATCAGCCGCCGCCAGGAGGCCGATGCACGGGCCTTCTTCGGGCCCTTCGAGAACGAGTTCCTGCACCGGAGGCTGCAGCTGGAGCTCAAGGAGCGCTCGCTCGACGGAGCCGAGTCGCTGCAGGGCAAGCGCGAGCTGTTTGAAAACCTCTTTGGCGACTCGTCGCTGCTCAACGACCAGCAGCTGATGTCCTTGCTGCACCTGCTGCCCGTGGTACACAAGATCCGCGGCGACCTCGTGCGCATGGCCTACTGCCTCGACCTGCTGATCGGCTACCCGGTATCGCTCCGCAAGGAGTTCCGGAGAACTGCGGTACGGACCGCGCAGGTGTTGCCTCGGCTCGGACGTATGCAGTTGGGGATCAACGCGATCGCCGGCGACAGCGTAGAGATCGAGGAGGTGCACTACATCATCTGCATCAGTGAGATACCGGGTCACGAGCTGCCCGACTTCTTTACCGGAGGTAAGAACCGCAGGCTGCTCGACTACCTGATCCCCTTCCTGATGCCCGCGGCGGCGGCCTATCGCATCGACCTCGAAGTATCGAAAAAAAGCAGGACCAAAGCTTTGAGTTCCGATACCGAACCGATATATTTAAGTATCAATTCTTACGTGTAACCAAACAAACCCGGGTAGTCAATGGCTTATTTGATTGTAGCTGCAGTGATTGGTGTGATCGCCATCGTCACCTTCCTGGTGTTGAACTCGGGGAGCGTGAATGCCCGTAATAAAAAGGCAGTGCTCTTCCTGCTCGTGGGCGCGATCGTGATCACCCTCCCGGCCTTTGCAGGCAAGCTCTCCTCCATCTTCGACACTACCTGGTGGTACGTACTGCTGCAAGTGGTCTACCTGGGCCTTGGCATCGTGTACAGCCGCCTCCTGCGCAAGGAGTTCTTTGGCTCCTTCGAAAAGAAGGGAATCTCCGAAGCGGCACTCGTGTTCGCGAACGCCGCCTTTGGCTTCGTCGGCTTTACCCTCCTGTTTGAACACCTGACCGGCTCTGAGATGGGTCCGATGTTTGGCTCGAGCATCCTGCTGTTCGTGGTGCCCCACCTCTTCCTCCTCACGCTCGACCTGCTCGCCGCCATCCCGCCCGAGATCTTCAAGGTCTGGTATTACCCGCTCGACGAGCCGGAGCCCGATTTCGACAGCATCGACCTCAACAAGATCCTGATCGTGGAGCTCGAGTTCTCCAAGTCGCCCAACGACACATCGATCACCAACTTCAAGGCCCGCGCCCCGCTCGACATGCGCTTTTCCGACTGGTTCCGCTCCTTCATCAACAACTACAACTACAAGTTCGAGGACGCGCCCATCCAGTACGTAGACGAAGGCAAGCATCCGCACGGCTGGATGTTCTTCACGAAGCCGACGCTGCTGCGCTCGAAGCGCTACGTGGACCCCGACCTCACCATTAAAGACAATTCGATCAACGAGAAGCTGGTGATCCTCGCCAAGCGCGTTCGTGTGGAAGACCTCAACTGACTGTAATCATGAACCCATATATCAAATACCAGGCTACCAATTGGATCGACGGGATGAAGATCCACAAGCAGCATTTCGTTGACAGCGAGAATGCGCTCCTGGATGCGATCAGGGATGCCAACAGCATTGCCCGCACCCCCTACAGCTTCGGGCTGCTCTCGCCGGGCCCCGGCGACAAGAAGTCGGTGGAGGTGAAGGTGCTGAAGGCGCAGTCTTCCGATTTCAAGATCAGCCTCACCTTGTGCCGCGCCGTCACCATCGGCGGTATCCGCATCGAAATACTCCCCCAGGATAACCTGGAGATCTTTTGCGAGGACCGCCTCGATCACGTGTCGATGGCCGTCGGCAACAGCCGCCCCGAGTCGTTCATGGCGATCCTGACGGCCAACCCCTTCAACCGGCAACCTGCGGGCGACCCCGACCCGAGCGAGACGCCCCCGCGCAACCCGTATACGCGCCCGCGTTACGAGATGCACATCATTGCCGAGGAAGACATCGCGGTGCACGAGCTCGGCGCCTTCCACATCCCGGTGGCCCGCTTCGAGCGCCGCGGCGACGAGGTGGTGCTCGATAATCATTACATACCGCCCTGTGCCACGATCAAGGGACACCCCGCGATGGTGCAGCATTACAATACACTGGGTACGCTTTTCAGCTCGATCCAGGAGTACAGCACGAGCATCGTGCAAAAGATCGTAGCCAAGTCGCAGAACACGCCACTGGCCCAGAACGTGCGTAAACTCTGCGCCGCCAGCACACACTATATCGCTTCCATCTTTTTCGCTTATCGCAACATTTGGCCGCACCACTCGCCCGTGTACATCGCGGAAGGCGCGGCGCAGCTCGCCAACTGGCTGAAGGTCGAGCTCGACTTCATGCCGGAGAAAGAGAAAGAGGAGATGCTGCAGTACTTCAAGGAGTGGAACGAGATCAACCCGTCGGCCTTTGAAGACATGCTGGCCAACGCGATGGAACTGCAATACGACCATTTCAACATACAACGAAGCTTCGGCCCCGTGTTCCTGTTCCTCTCCCGCTGGAAAGACCTGCTGGAGAAGCTCAACGAGCTCGAGCTCATCGGCCGTCGCAAAGAGAAAGACTTTATCCTCCGTGAACAAACCCAGGCGCGCAAGAAGGGCTTTTCCCTGCTTGACTAATGCCCTGCTTATGACCGCTAACTGTTGACCCGCACCGAAACGACCTAACTGCTGATCTACACCTGCCGGTGACCCCGGCTTCCTTACCTATGGCTTAACCCGTGGCCCGGCCACGGCGTGGCACCGATGCTGAAAAATGTAACCGTTAAGACGGGCCGGCACCTCCATGCCCTGACTTTACGGTTCACCCGACACTGTAACTGATAACTTGTAATACTGCTTATGAAGCCTTTGAACCACAAGGAGCGGAACTCGCTCTTCTGGCAATTCCTGTTCCTGTTTATTGCCACCGTTATGATCCTCGTTTTCGCGCTCAACTTCGACTTCGAGGTGCCGCATGCCCTGAGCGAGCAGCAGAAGAAGCAGTACGACGAAACGAAGTCCTTCTTCCGCAATCAGCGCGACATCATCGCAAAGATGGATTCCATCGACGCGTCGCTCAACGCGATCGAGCGGAGCAGCAATCCTTCCTTCGAGCAGCAAAAAGCCATGACGCTCGTCAACGACTTCGGCCGGATGGCGCAGCCGGCAGCGGGCGAAGATTCCAGCAAGACATCTTACCTGCAGCGGATCCACCGGCTTTATGAGCGAACGCTCGAGGCGAAGGCAAGCGCCATGACCTATAAGCGTAACGACCAAACCCTGCGCGAGCAGCTGGCGGAGAAGCGAAACAGGGTGCAGGCGCTCGAAGCCGCCCTCAGTACGCCACGCTACTAATGACCAACAGAAGATTCAATACACCACTGCTATCACGTTTTTATCAATCGGAACTAAACATTGCTTTATGAGAAAAGTCCTGCTGGCGCTCAGCCTTGCATGTACATCTGTCTTCACCGCCCAGGCGCAGTGCCCGGCGTCGGTGGTCCAGCCCACGAACCAAACGGTGTGCGCTGGCACCAACACCACTGCGGTGAACTTCTCGGGCACGCCCGGCGGCGTTTCCTTCACATGGACGAATAACACCCCGTCGATCGGGCTGGTGGCCAGCGGATCCGGGAACATTCCGGCTTTCAGCGCCACCAACGCCACCAATGCCGCGGTGACCGCAACGATCACGGTAACTCCGGTGCTGACCGGCAGGGCGTATATTCCGAACAACGTCAATGCCGGAACGGTTTCGGTGATCAACCTGGCTACCGGGGCCTCCATCGGGAGCCCGATCACGGTCGGGTCCTTTCCGTTCGGCGTAGCAGTGCTGCCCGACCGGAACAAGGTATTCGTTTCCAACAGCGGCAGCGATAACGTTTCCGTCATCAGCACGGCCACCAATACCGTTACGGCTACCATCAACCATACGAACCCGCATGGCCTCGTGGCCAGCCCGGACGGAAGCCGCGTGTACGTGGGCGGTTTTTCGGCCGGTACGGTTTCGCGGATCGATGCCGCTACCAACGTTTCCACCTTTATGGCGAACGTGCCCAGCCCCGAGGGCATGGCGGTGAGCCCCGACGGCGCGCGCCTGTATGTGGCCAGCGCCACCGGCAACAGCCTCGCGTCGGTAAATACCACTACCAACGCGGTTACGAACATACCGGTGGGCACGGCTCCCCATGGGGTGGCGGTGACGCCCAACGGCCAGTTCGTGTACGTCGCCAACAACGGCTCCGACAACGTATCGGTGGTGAATACGGGCTCCAACACGGTTGTGGCTACGATCGTCGTTGGCGATGCGCCACTCGGTGTAGCCGTATCGCCCGACGGCACCAAGGTATACGTGGCCAACAGCGGCAGCGACAATGTATCGGTGATCAGCACGGCTTCCAATACGGTGACTGCTACGGTTAATGTGGGCGACTATCCTTATGGTGTGTCGGTAACCCCGGATGGCACCCAGGCCTACGTTGCCAATAAGAACTCCAACAACCTCTCGGTGATCAATACGGCTACGAACGCGGTGACGGGGCCTGTTGCCGCGGGAAGCTCGCCCATCGCACTCGGCAACTTCATCGTTGCCTGCGCTACGGCCGGAACGGCGAAGACGTTTGACATTACGGTGAACCCGACCGCAGCCATCAGCTATACCGGAAGCCCGTATTGCACTTCTGCAGCCTCCGCTTCCGTTACCCGCACCGGCGCTGCAGGCGGGACCTATTCCTATGTGAACGCTTCCCTCGCCCAATCTGGTCTCGGTAACTTCGATGCTGCAACCGGCACTTTCGAACCGGCAACGTCCACACCTGGTACTTATACGGTGACCTACACCGTCGATGCCGGCGGCGGTTGCGGTATCCAGACGCCGACCGCTACGGTTACGATCACAGCGCCTCCCACCGCTACACTTTCTTATGCAGGAACGCCGTTCTGCAGCAATGCCGGCACCATCAGCCCCACGCTGAATGGTACCAATGCCTACACCGGCGGAACCTATAGCGCACCCGCAGGTCTTTCGATCAATACCACAACGGGTGCCATCAACACGGGTACTTCTACCGCTGGTACTTATACCGTTACCTACTCGACTCCGGCAGCCGGCGGCTGCGCCGCAGCTACGGCTACAGCCAGTGTGACCATCACGGCCCGCCCGACGGCAACGCTCTCTTATACAGGTACTCCCTTCTGCAGCAATGCCGGCACGATCAACCCGACACTGACTGGCACGAATGCTTATACCGGTGGCACCTTTAGTGCACCCGCGGGTCTTTCGATCAATGCCACGACGGGTGTCATCAATACAGGCACGTCTACCGCCGGCACCTACACGGTTACTTATTCAACACCGGCGGCTGACGGCTGCGCGGCAGTAACCGCAACCACATCGGTAACGATCACGGCGCGCCCCACAGCGACGCTCTCTTATACAGGTACTCCCTTCTGCAGCAACGCCGGCACCGTAAACCCGACGCTCAATGGCACCAACGCCTATACGGGCGGCTCTTACAGCGCTCCGGCAGGACTTAGCATCAATGCCACGACGGGCGCCATCAATACCGGCACCTCTACGGCGGGCACTTATACGGTGACCTACTCCACACCGGTAGCGGGCGGCTGCGCCGCGGTAACGGCTACGGCCAGCGTCACCATTACCGCCCGACCCACGGCAACCATTTCTTACGCAGGTACGCCTTATTGCAGCAATGCCGGTACCGTGAATCCCACACTTGCCGGAACGAACGCCTACACGGGCGGAACATACAGCGCCCCCGCGGGCCTTATGATCGATGCCGCTACAGGCGCCATCAATACAGGCACGTCCACTGCTGGTACCTATACCGTTACCTACTCGACTCCGGCTGCCGGCGGTTGCACCGCGGTGACCGCGACCACCAGCGTAACCATAACGGCCCGCCCGACAGCAACGCTAGCTTACGCCGGAACGCCTTATTGCAGCAATGCCGGTACGGTGAACCCGACCCTGGGCGGTACGAATGCCTACACGGGTGGATCCTATAGCGCACCCGCAGGACTTTCGATCGACGCCACCACAGGCGCTATCAATACCGGTACCTCTACGGCTGGTACGTACACAGTCACCTATGCTACCCCCGTTGCCGGCGGCTGCGCCGCAGTAACTGCGACCGCATCGGTAACGATCACGGCGCGCCCGACCGCCACCCTTTCTTATGCCGGTACCCCGTACTGCTCCAATGCCGGTACGGTAAACCCGACGCTGAATGGCACCAACGCCTATACCGGCGGTACCTACAGTGCTCCTGCGGGTCTGAGCATCAACGCGGCAACCGGCGCCATCAACACCGGCACGTCCACGGCGGGCACTTATACGGTGACCTACTCCACACCGGTAGCGGGCGGCTGCGCCGCGGTAACGGCTACGGCCAGCGTCACCATCACGGCCCGCCCGACCGCCACGCTTTCGTATGCAGGAACGCCGTTCTGTAAGGATCTGACCACGGCCGTTCCGACGCTTACCGGCACCAACGCGTATACCGGCGGCACCTACACCTACGTTCCGGTTACAGTGGGTACACCCGCTTACACGCTCGATGCGTTCGCAGCAGGCACGGGCACCTTCAACCCGAGTACCTCCAACACCAACCTGTCGGGTAATACCGTGTACACGGTGACCTACGCAACCCCAGTTGCCGGTGGCTGCGCCGCGGTAACCGCTGCCGCTACAGTGACGATCAAGCCGACACCGACGGTGAACCCGATAGCGAATCAGACCGTTTGCGCCGGCACTTCCACGAATGCTGTCAATTTTAGCGGTATCGTTTCGCCGACTACGTACAACTGGACCAACAGCAACACCAACTTCGGCCTTGCTGCAGCTACAAGCAGCGGCAACATTGCGTCATTCACCACGCTGGTGAACAGCGACATTGTACAAACGTCGACTATCACCGTAACGCCTACGGCCGATGGTTGCACGGGCGCCCCGGTGACCTTTACGATCACGGCTAATCCGACGCCGGCTATCCCCGCACAAAACCAGGTCATTTGCAGTGACGCCACGTTCACGGTAAACCCGGCCACCAGCCTGCCCGGAACGATCGTTCCTGCGAACACCACGTACAGCTGGGCGCAACCGAGTGCCCCGGGACTTTCCAATCTTGCCGCCGGCAACAATGCTACCAATATCTCCGGGGCTCCGAAGAACAATACGAACGCAGCGGTGATGGTCGTCTATAACGTAATGCCGACCTCGGGTGCTGCCGGCAGCTGCCCGGGCGCTCCGTTCAACGTCACGGTCACTGTGAACGCAAAGCCTGTGGTCCCCAGTCCCCAAACGGTGACTGTTTGCAGCGATGCCCAGTTCACCCTGAGCCCGGTAGATGCGTCACCGACGACGATCATTCCCAACCTCACCACCTACACCTGGACGGCTCCGACACTGCCCACCGGACTCACCGGCGGGGCTGCAGGCAACGCCGCGGCCAGCATCACCGGAACGCTCACCAACAACACCAACGCAGCGCTCGTTGCGCCGTACACCGTAACGCCGACCTCGGGTGCCGCCGGCAACTGCGTGGGCGCCAACTTCACCGTGAACGTGACGGTGAACCCGAAGCCGAAGATGCGCGATACGGTCCTGACCATCTGCAGCGGTGCAGCGTTTACCTTGACCTACGCCAACGCCCAGCCCACCAACATCGTTCCGACGGGTACCACGTACACCTGGACGGCCCCGGTGAGCTCGCCTCCCGGCGCAGTCACCAACGGCTCGGCACAGGCAACGGGTCTGGCTACGATCAGCCAAACACTTAATAACCCCACGTCGAACGCGGCAGCCTTCCTGACCTACACGGTCCGCGCTACCGGCGGCGCCTCCGTAGGCTCCTGCCTGAGCAACCCGTTCTCCGTTCGTGTGAATGTGAACCCGATCCCGGCGCCACCGGTGATCACCACCACCACAGCCGCGCTCTGCCAGTTCTCGCGCCACCAGAACTTTACCGCTACCGGTGCCGATATGAACGACGCGAATGTGAAGTTCACCTGGAGCATCACCGACGCGGGCACCACGCCGGCTTCCAACTTCATCGATACGGCCGTCACCGTGGCCCGCAACATCGGCGCCGGCACCGCTACCAGCAATGCCATCATTTCCTTCCTGTCGCCGAACGACGCCACCATCAATGTACGCAGCATCGCTACCTATCACAATGTTGCGTGTACGAGCGCGGCTGCTACGAGACTGGTGGATATCACCGGCGGCGCCGACAACCTGCAGTCGATGGTGATCCACAACGGCCAGCACTTCGTGCACCTGCGCAACACGGTGGACACCTACCAGTGGGGCTTCGATACCAAGGACCTGGTACGCAACGACGTTCCCAACGAGCGCATGCAGAGCTACTTCCTGCCGGCTCCCGATACGGTGAACCGACACTACTATGCCATCGTGACCAAGGGTGCCTGTTCTTCGAAGAACTACTATAACAAGTCGTACCGCAGGGTGAGCCTCCCGGTTCCCCAGCCCGAAGCGCCTGCCGCCGTGCTCACGGTAGCGCCGAACCCGGTGCGCGGCTCCCTGCACCTGCTGGGCCGCAGCCTGCCCGCCGGCCGCTTCACGGTACGCGTGACCGATGTTTCCGGCCGCACCCTGATGAGCCGCCAGATCGACAACACCGCCGGGCTCAACCGCGCTTCGCTCGATGTGCGCGCGCTGCCCTCCGGCCTGTACTTCGTAACGCTCACCGGCACCGACCGCGCCGCCTGGACCGCCAAATTCATCAAAGAATAGTAACCCTCACATTCTAACCCCTGTATATGAAAAAGCTTTTGGTAATCATATCCCTCCTGGGCGCTGTCGGTGCCAGTGCCCAGGGCCCCACGGCCGAGCAGAAGAAAGCAGCCGTGCAGAAGGCCGATTCGATCGTGGCGCTCTACATCCGCTACTCGTCGTTCATTGCCCCGGGCAAGAGCACGATCACGCCGGAGGCCACCGCGGCGTTCGCCCGTCTCTTCACACCGGATGCGCAGATCCCGAACGAGGTGCATCCCGAGTACTTCTACCGCGATATGAAGGCGGAGAACCTCACGGGCTACCGCGACCTGCTCGAGAAGAAAGGCATTGCTGGCCACCTGCGCACGGTAAGCGTCCAGGACTTTGTGCGCAAGGTAGAAGCGCTGAACAAGGACGGCTTCGTGGTGCGCCTCGCCAACGCCAACGTCTCCTACAAGGAGGTCGGGAGCCGCAACGTGAAGGTGCTGCTGGCCAAGAGTCTCCAGAGCTTCTTCAACAACGAGCTCATTCTCGAAACGAAGGACACCGTGCAGCTCACGATCCGCCTCACCGACGATTTCTCGAATGCCGCCATCAGCAACATCGCCATGATGGGCTACCAGGTGCGCCACGTGAACGACGCCGACCGCGACTTCGTGGCCGACAAGAACGACAAGTGCCCGAATGAAGCCGGCTTCTTCAGCGCCGATGGCTGCCCCACGGTTCGCGAGAAGAACATCGAGAACGAGCGCAGGACCTTCGTGGCTGATTCCATCCGCCGCGTAAAAGAGCTCTACGATGCCTGGGCGAAATGCTACAGCGACAGCGTGAGCCGGTCCAACTACATCGCTAAGGTCAAAGCCCTGTCCGCCGTTCCGCCAAAATGGTGGATCACAGCGGGTGTTATGGGAGGTACCGGAAAATTCGACGGCACCCAGGCCAATTATGCCGCCAACTACCAGCAGGCCAATGCCGACTCTTTTCGCGCTCCGACCATGAACTTCAAGTCGGGCAGCGTCATGGGCGGCTTTGTACAGGTGGAGCGCTACTTCGGTACAAAGGCCAACTTCGGCATCGGCGTGGGCATCGCCTACACGATGATGAAGGGCACGATGGAAGGAAGCGCCTTCCGGGTACAGTATAAGGCTACCGACGCGCATATCCCCGGCCGCCCCTTCGACTACCGCCAGATCATCAGCAGCAACGGCAGCTTTTCCGAAGAGATCAAGAACACGACGATGTCTGTTCCCATCCTGCTGATCTACAAAGGCGACATCTCCAGCAAGCTTGGTTTCCGCATCGAAGCCGGCGCGCAGCTGAATGTAAGCTCCAAGACGACGATGGAGTCGGCAAAAGGCTCCTTTGATTATGAAGCGGTTTACCGGTTTAACAGCGACAACCAGTCGGTGTACAGCCCCACCACCGGAGAGAACGACTGGATCATCACCCGCGACTATGTGAGCAAGCACGGCAACGCCGAAAGCTATTTCTCCGCACTCCGCGGCAACGGCTACCCGGTGGGCCTGGGCATCGCCGCCCCGAGCCAGTCAACCGAAAGCACCCTGAAAAGCAGCGTCGGCATTCTCGTACGTCCTTCGCTCAGCTACAAGGTGAATCCCGACTTCTCGCTGAACCTGGGCTTCTTCTACAGCACCACGTCGTTCACCAACAGCACATCGCAATACCAGCTGGTCAACGAGAGCGGCCGGTACAATACCATGCTCAACGGCTTCGATAAGCTGAAGGCTAGCAGCTATGGCGTTTCCCTTTCTATCACCCGCTCGCTGTTCTACCCCCGTGCCCGCTGGAAGCGTGATCTCGATGACCACCAGAAGAACGGTATCAAGAGCTGCGGACCGAAACCTACCGTCCCTTCTAATTCCAAATAACGATTACCATGGATAAACGATTTCTATTTGTTGTTGCCGGCGTCCTGCTGATTGTTGCCGGCATCTTTGCCTGGAAAATGACGCGCCCGAAAAAAGGGGTAGAGCTGGGCGCTGTTGCCTTCACCTCCTCGCGCGACAGCGTGATGATGAACGCCGAAGTGCAATTCGACGACCAGACTCCGGGCGCTTCCAAGTGGAGCTGGGATTTTGGTGACGGCAGCACGGGCGACGGACAGTCGGTAAGCCATGCGTTTACCCGTCCGGGCGTGTTCAAGGTTACGCTCACCGTAAACGGCAGCGCAACCAGCACCAAGGAGGTGTATGTGCGCGACGCCGGCCCGGGCATCCCGGTACCTGCCGCCGCGATCAGCGGGCCGAAGGTCGCGTTCGTGGGTGAGAAGATCACGATGACGCTTAAGTCGCCGAGTGCTTCCAACGCCGTCTGGAAGTTCGGCGAGAACGGGCTCGATATCGACGGCCAGGGACAGACGGTGAGCTATACGTACCAGAACGAGGGCCCGTATACCATCGTGGCCCTGGACGAGAAAACGAAGGCGCAATCGCTTTTCGATATCGTGGTGAAACGAAAGGATGCAGTCGTCCCCACCGGCGGTGGTGGCGGTAGCGGAGGTGGCGGGACTCCGGCCCCTCCTCCCGCGCGCGAGATGACCGACGGTGCGGTGCTGAGCCGCCTTCAGCAGATCTCCGCGAAAGGCGAAGCTGCGTATCGCCCCAACTTCACGGCACTGGCAGCATTCATGTGCAGCCCCAACGACGTGAAGGTGACCTTCAACGACAAGGGCGAGAAGACAAAAGACTTCAACAGCTATTGCAAGCACCTCATGTTCATGCAGCCCACGATCGTATCGGTAAAGCAGATCCGCGATCCGCAGCGCAAGTGCATCACTGCCCTCGAGGTAAGACATTCGGAATAACCCACTAAAACATTCAACATGAAAAAGATATTGTTGACGGCAGCCGTGCTCACATCGGCTTTTTTCCTGTCCTTCCGCAATAAGCCCGAGCCGCCGGCCGCCGGCACCTACCACTTTGTGTATGTAGATAACAGCCGCAACAGCGAACTGGCCTCCATCTCTTCAGAAATGATGGACAAGGTAGATAAGACCATTGAGGCTGCCGGAAAGGACAACAGCGCCATTACTTTTTACATCAGCAACGGGCAGCGGCCGGATATCACCACGAATGCCACTTCGGCCCGCAAAGCGATGTCCCGACTAACGAGCGGCTCTTCCCCACTTCCGGCTACCTGGGAGGAAAAGAAGATGATCGACGAACACCTGAGCAAAGACAAGAACCTCGCGAATGCACGGGAGATCAACCTGCACCTGTTCGTATCGGAAGCGTTCCTTAAGACGGACCTGCTCAGCAGCCAGTCCGGTGTGCTGCTCAAGTTCTTACCCAAGGGAATGGGATTGTTTGCAAACTGCCCGGAAGAGAAGATTCATGTGTACCTGTATTACCCCAAGAAAGCGACCGGCTCCTATGAGGCATCGCTCAGGGGGATGCAAGACTTCGGGAATGCACGGGCCGATTTCAAGTCCGGCATTCAGTATCATTTCATCAGTTTATAAGTCAGTAACCTATGTGGAAAGCAGTTATTTTTTTAGCACTTCTGCTAAATGTGACTTCGGAAGTCGAAGCGCAGCGGAGGATCATGAAGGTGCCGAAGCGATACTTGGACGAGCCCAATGGCACTATTTTGCCGCCAAACTCCCCGACAGATGAAGGTATCGTATGGGTGGTGTGCTCCGACCGGTCGAACAACAAGACCTTCAGCAATTCGAATGGAGATGGCTCCTACAAGACGATGGACTTCATGGAGAAGTTCTATGTAACGGAAGAGAAAGGAGAATACCTGCACCTGTATAAATATGACGAGCTGGAACGGATGGGTGGCGCAAGCTATGACCTGAAACCAACAGCGGTTGATTACGGCTGGGCGCCCAAATCCAAACTGCTGCTGTGGCTGCGTAGCCAGGTCTCGAACCGGAAGATTTCCGAGAAGGTCCTGCCGATCTTGACTGATAAATCATACAAGAACTCAGATGTGCACGTGAAGCAGGGCGGCCGCTTAAAACTGTTCAAAGACCCGGGACTCACCCAGGTAAGCGATATTGGCATCACCATGTTCCAATTCCTGTTTGTATACAAGCGGGAAGGAAAAAGTGTACTTGTGGGTAAAGGAGCCGTGTCTTTCCCCGACCGTATCGATAGCGACGTGCTCGGATGGGTGAGCGACGATATCGCCGTAACCTGGGCGGATCGGGTCTGCCTGGAATTTAACATGAGTGACGCGGCGATCGCGGAGCGGAAATCAAAGGGAAAGGCTTCCCTGTTCGCTTCGCAGCAGGATGCGACCGAGTGGAAAAAGGGTAAAGGCGGCGCGCCGATCTGGGACGCCGACCCGTTAGACCGCGAACGAAGCCCGCTCGAGAAACGCCTGCCGATCATTTCGGAAGACAAGGACAATAACGTGTTCAAGACCGGATACGTAACCAGTATCCTTGACGAAAGCGGCAAGCAGGTTATGACCGTGGATGACGCGGCCAGGATCGAACGTGAGGCACATGATGCGAAGACGAGCGCCCGTAAAGTAAACATTGTGTTCGTAGTGGACGGTAGCAGCGGGATGAAGGAATACCTTTCCGTGGTCGAGAACGTAGTCGAGCGTCTTGTAGAACGTCGTCGACGTATCCGTTCGGATAATGACATCAAGTACGGTGCTGTTCTTTACCGTGACGAGATGGATAACCGGTGCCCGGGTGGTGAACTGGATATCTCCCAGATGAAGGCATTGGATACCGACGCCGAGACGGTGATCGATTTCATCAAGAAAAATGGGTCGATAGCAGGATGTCAACGTACATCCCGCGCAGTCAACAAGGGAATTTACATGGGTTTACGCCTCCTGGCGAGCGCCTCCAAGAACAAGAACGAAACCAAGGTGCTCGTTGTGCTTGGTGGAGGCAAGGGCCGCAGCACCGGCCAGTACGCAGATGAGAACCTGATCAAGATGGCGGCCGAGAATAAGGTCAACCTGCTCACTTTCCAGGTGGCGCAAGGCCGTGGCGCCGACTACGATCAGTTCCCCTTGTTTTGCCGCCGCCTGATGGTGGAGGCGAGCAAGCAATCTGTGAAGCTGAATGCCGGAACGGCCGCCCTGATCAATGCGCGCATTGATCCGAAGTTCGAATCTTATGGTGATTATGGATTCCGGCTCGTGTACCCGACCACAACCGATATCATGGGTGTGGTGGCCTTTCCGCCTCCCGGCAGCGCACTTTCCGCAGCAACCATCAACGAGAGTCTGGACTCCACATTTGCCGTGGTTGACGCAGATATCGAGCGTAAGGTTGTGGAGCTGAACGCAGTGTTCGATGGTATCGGGCAGCGAGGCTTCAAGGTGGACGCTTCCGTAGTCCGCTACTTACAATCCATCAGCGAAAAAGTAGACGATCCGCAACTCATCAAGCGGTTTTACAAGGATAACTACCAGTTCTTTATCCCTGGCTATACAACCCTGTCCAGAGAAGGGTATGATAATGATGTGTATACGAAGACCCTGTACATGTCGGAGGATGAACTGATCAACCTGCAGCAGAACCTGAAATCGCTGTACGACCAAACAAATATGAGCGAGACCCGCGAAAAGCTGGTCAATACCTTCATCACCATTCTCGGCTCCTACCTGGGAGACCAGAAGAAGGCGCGGGAGAATATCATGAACAAGAAGTGGAACGCGGCCCAGGTAATGGAAGTAGCCACCAGCCTCCCGAGCAAGAACCCCTTGCTCACCAAGAAGCCGATCCTCGACTACCTGGATCCGAAGGCTACTCCGGATGAGGAGATCATCAAGCTCACGAGGGTCTTCAAAGCGAAGTTCGACGATATCAATTCGGTCATCGGTAACCCTAAGTATCGCCTGGCACTTTCCTGGGGTGTGTACTACTGGGTCAACGAGGAGAACCTACCCTAACCAAAACACCAGAACACACACTGCATGAACGCTCCCCTTTTTACGATCGAGAACCTCGCCTGCGCCTATAACCGCCAGGAAGACGACGCCGTGCTCCGGATCAAGCACTTGGAGATCCCGCAGGGAAAGCTCGTGTTCCTGCTCGGCGCCTCCGGCTGCGGCAAGAGTACCCTGCTGGAGACGCTCGGCCTCATGAACAATACCGTGGCCGACGGCTCCATAACGTTTACGCCGGCCGATGGCAACAAACCCGTCGACATCGCGAAGCTGTGGGACCGCGGCGCCTACCAGGAGCTGAACACCGTACGCAAGCGCTACTACAGCTTCATTTTCCAGAACACCAACCTGATGGAGAACTTCACGGCCTACGAGAACGTGTGCCTCTCTGGGATGATCAAGGAAAACGTGGCGCAGGCCAAGGTGCTGCCGGAGGCCCAGACCCTCATGGCGCGGGTGAAGCTCCCGCAAAGCGAAGTGGACCTCGAAACCCTCGCCGTGAACCTATCCGGCGGCCAGCGCCAGCGCCTCGCCTTTGTGCGGGCGCTCACCAACCAGGCCACGGTGCTCTTCGGCGACGAGCCCACGGGCAACCTCGACGAGGCCAACGCGCACGAGCTCTTCGCCACCATCAAGTCGAACCTCAACGGGGGGCTCTCGGCCATCGTAGTGTCGCACGACATCGACCTGGCCGTGGCCTATGCCGACCAGATCATCGTGATCACGAAGGAGCCCGAGAAAGGCTACGGCGAGGTGCACGACCGCAACATCTTCAACGCACCCGACTGGGAAGGGCTGGACGATTCCGGCATTGAGCGCTTCAAGCGTCGCCTCCGCTCCTACTATGTAGCGGCTAATGAAAACAAGGTGCAGACGGCTGCCGGAAAGGGCAACGTCAACACCGGCATCACTTACCGGCAGCTGTTCCAGCGCAAAGAGGGCCGCGTGCTCCTGGGCCGACAGTTCATGAACCTGTGGGTACTCTCCCTGATCCTCTTTTTTACCTTCCTGGCGATCGGCTTCGCCAACGGGGGGCTCGACTACCTGAACAAGAAGATGAGCAGCGCCTTCGTAAACTGGGTCAAGATCTCGATCCCGGTGCTCCGCGCCGACAAGGAAAAGGTAAAGGAGCTGGTGGACGTGCTCGAGTCGCCGAACAACAAGACGGCATTCAACTACCAGAGCGTAACGCCGTTCGTGACCTCGGTGGCGTTCGTGTACAACCATGCCGAGAAAGAGTATAACCCGGCGAAGACCCGCAGCGTGGATATGGACCGCGATGCCCGCCTCGTGCAGGAGTTCGTGCTGGCGCCGAAGAACGTGATCGCCGGCCGGCCGGAAGGCTTCCGCAACAAGAGCGATATGGCCGTGATCGTGACGGAGCGCTTTCTGCGCGACTATGGCTATCCTGCCGATGCCGACCACATCCTGATGCGGATGTCGCGCGCCGACACCAGCGCCGGCCAAAGCCGCATGGTGCCGGTATCGATGCCGATCCCGATCCGTACCATCGTGTCGGAGCTGCCCGGCCGCCTCGACCTCGTCTACCCGCTGTATTTCTACAAGGCGTACGTCAATAACTCCGCTACCCTCGACCCGGGACAGAACGTGAAGTCCTTCTTCCTGTTCTACTACGGCAAGGACCAGGAGAAGGCCCGCAAGATCAAGACGGCGTACGCCGACTTCCTCAGCAAGGACGCCCGCTACAGCAGCTTCCAGCCCGAAGTGTTCCTGGAAGCGGATACATTTGGCTTCAAACCCGGGTATACGTTCCAGGTGCAGTTCCTGGAACCCTTCCCGACCTACGGCACGCTCGACAGCCTCCAGAAAAAGCTGGTTTCACTGGCCGCCGGTCAGGCAAAGCCGGAAGAATTCGTACGGACGTATATGTACAGCGAGGTGGAGCAGTATTCCGATCCGTATTACGACCAGATCTCGGTTTACTTCAACAACCTCGACCGCGTGCGTGACTTCTCGAAGTTCCTGCTCACAAAGTTCAACACGCAGAGCGACAACTACCTGATCGAGGTCGACATCAACCAGGTAAAGGAAAAGGAGAACATCAACTTCCTCTCCAACGTCACGTACACCATCTCCATCCTGCTGGTCGTATTCAGCACGCTCGCCGTAGGCCTTTTCATCTTCAACCTGCTCAAGAGCCACCTCTCCAAGGTGAAGATGAACATCGGCACCTTCAAGGCCATCGGCCTGGCCGACCGCGAGGCACGCAGCATCTACATGGGCATCATCCTGATGTTCATCCTGGTGTCGACCCTGCTGGCGCTGGTGCTCGCCTCCGCCACCGGCCTCCTGCTCGACCGGTTCCTCACCATGAACATGGTGGTGGAGCAGGACATCAACTACTTCAAGATCGTGGACGCCAACACCGCCATCGCCCTCGCCGTGGTCCTGGCCTCCTCCATCGCGATCTCCTGGATGACCATCAAAAAGATCCTGAACAAAACCCCGGGCGACCTGATCTACAACCGTTAGACGGGCCCGTCCACAAAACACAGACTATGGTGACGCTTTCGCTGAACGACTCCCTCAAGACCGCGATCCAGATCGCGCAGTCCTTTGCCCGGGAGAACTACTCCGAGAAATTCTCGCTGCCCCACCTGCTGCGCGGGCTCCTGCACAAAGAGGCCGGCCTCACCGACTTCCTGAAGTCGATCGACAAGGACATCTCCTACATGCAGGAGTGGGCCGAGATCCGGATGGAGGATTTCCCGCGCTCCGCCCGCCTGCCCGAGCTCATCACCGCCGACGATGCCGTGGCCCGCGTGCTGGAGGAGGCCGACAACATCCGCCTCAAGCTCGGGCTCGACGACGTATCGCCGATCTGCGTCCTTGCTGCACTGGTGAAACCCAACGTCGGGTTCACCGTAGACCAGCTCAAATCGTTCCCCCTCCGCGAGAAGGAGATCCTCGACCTCTACCTCAACGACTCCTCCATCAAGCAGGCCGTGGGCATGCCCGCCGTAGCCGGCGGCGCCCCCGATGCAGGCGGTGGAGCAGCCCGCAGCACCAACGCCCTGCTCAAGTACTGCGTCGACAAGACCTCGCTGGCGCGGGAGGGCAAGGTAGACCCCATCGTGGGCCGCGACAAGGAGACCCGCATGATGCTGGAGATCCTCGGGCGCCGCTCGAAACCCAACGTCATCATCATCGGCGAGCCCGGCGTGGGTAAAACGGCCCTCGTGGAAGGCTTCGCCCTCGCCCTCGCCGAAGACAAGGTGCCCGATAACCTCAAAGGCGCCATGCTCTTCGAGCTCGACATGGGCGCGCTCGCCGCCGGCGCCTCCTACAAGGGCGAGGTGGAAGACCGCCTCAAAAACATCATCCGCGAGATCAAGCAGTTCGACAAGGCGGTGCTCTTCATCGACGAGATCCATACCCTGCTCGACCCGAAAGGGCCGGCCAGCGGCGGTGCGGCCAACCTGCTGAAGCCGGAGCTAGCGCGCGGCGAGATCACCGTGATCGGCGCCAGCACCAACGACGAGTACCGCAAGATCATCGAGCCCGAGCAGGCCTTCAACCGCCGCTTCGAAACGCTGCGCGTGGAGGAGCCCGACCTCGTTACCGCTACCAAGATGATGGAGAAAGTGGTGCCGGCCTACGAGGCGCACCACAGCCTGCAGGTACGCCGCGATGTGCTCGCCGAATGCGTGCGCCTCGCGAAGCGCTACGTGAAAGACCGCCGCCTGCCCGACGCCGCCATCGACCTGCTCGACCGCACCATGGCCGCCATCCGGATGATGAACGAGACCTCTCAAAACGAGCTCATCGCCCTCAGCGCCGAGTTCGAGCGCATCCAGACCGATGCGGAGCTCGATGACGCGGGCCGCCTTTCGGAATACCGCTGGTTCTCCCGCTCCATGCACAACCGCCTCAGCCCCGTGCTCATCGGCCTGCTCCAGGACGCCACTGACGCCGCCGCGATCGAGGAGTTCGAAGCGCTGCAGCAGCATCTCGCCAACCAGCTGAGCAAGCTCACCGCCCTCAGCCAGGAGATCTCCAATGAAGTGACGAAGCAGGAGATCGCTGCCGTAGTTTCCTATAAGACCGGCATCCCCATCGGGAAGATCCAGGCGCAGGAGCAGCAGAAGCTGCTGCAGATGGAAGACATCATCAAGCGCCGTGTGGTGGGCCAGGACGGCGCCGTGAAGTCGCTCTCCAACGCCATCGTGGAATCGCGCAGCGGCCTCAACAAGCCCGGTCAGCCCATCGGCTCCTTCTTCCTGCTCGGGCCCACCGGCACCGGCAAGACCGAGATCACGAAATCCCTGGCCGACTTCCTCTTCAACGACGAGAAGGCCATGATCCGCTTCGACATGTCGGAGTTCAAGGAGGAGCACTCGGCGGCACTGCTCTATGGCGCGCCTCCCGGATACGTGGGCTACGAAGAGGGCGGCATGCTGGTCAACAAGATCCGCGCACAGCCCTACTCGGTGGTGCTGTTCGACGAGATCGAGAAAGCGCACCCCTCCGTGTTCGATATCTTCCTGCAGATCCTCGACGAGGGCAAAATGCACGACCGCCTCGGCAAGGAGGGCGACTTTTCCAACGCCCTGATCATCTTCACGTCCAACATCGGCAGCGAGTGGATCGTGGAGCAGTTCAATACCGGCGTGCAACCGAAGTCGTCGCAGCTGATGGAGATCATGGCCCGCCATTTCCGGCCCGAGTTCCTCGCCCGCCTCACCGAGATCGTTCCGTTTGCGCCGATCTCCGAGGCCAACGTGGTGCGCATCCTCGAGATCCAGATGAAGAGCCTGCTCGAGAGCCTCGACAAGCAGTCCATCTCGCTCGAGATCGACGAAGCGGCGAAAAAGAAGATCGCGCTCACGGACTTCACGCCGAAGTACGGCGCGCGGCAAATTTCGGGCGTTATCCGGACGCACCTGCGCCGGCCGCTTTCGCGCCTCATCGTATCGGGTGAGGTGAAAAAAGGCTCGAAGGTGCGCGTGCATCTCGACGCCGAGGATGTCATCCAATGGCAAATCGATTGATAATGAACGATGTCGCCGGAAACGCCCGCCGGGAAAGGGTTTCAGCTATACCCAAAAGCGGGTATTTTTCTCAAGAACTTACCTAAATTCTTGTTACGTGTCACTTAAGAGTTTATTTTCATACTTGAGAAGATTGTTCACTCCGGGGGCATCCAGTACACCTCAAGAACCCCCCATTATTCAAATACCAAAACAACCCCTTATGTATCAGTATGGAGTAGGAGGCAATGACGTGCCGCAGGACGCCTCGGAAGCGATTACCAACCTGGCACAGAACCGAACGCTTTTTGTACAGCAGCTCACCCAGGACGCCCCGGTAAAGCCCGAAGCCGTGTATGACCTCAAAACGATCGAGGAGGTATTTGCGCACTTCAAGCCGGAGGTGGACGTCGACTTCGAAACGGAGGAAGGCTCTACCCGCACCGAAACGCTTCGCTTCGGCAACCTGGGCGACTTCAGCACCAACAGCATCGCCGCGCAGAGCCCTTACCTGCAGGATCTTGCCGTGCAGGAAGAGCAGTACCAGAAAATGATCAAGCAGCTGGACAAGAACAAGCTGATGAAACTCGTAATGGCCAACCCCGACGCCAAGGCCGCTTTCCTCAGCGCCCTGCAGTCGCTCCGGCAGGAACTGGAAGACAATAAATAACCGTAAAACAACCTCCTCATGTCAGAAACGAATTTACAGCAGCAGGAAGTTGCGGCCGAAGCCGCGTTCCTGGACGCCAAGCCCATTCCCTCCGCATTGCCGACACGCAGCCTCGACGAAAGCGTGAAGGCCCTCGCCAAGTTCGGCGGCTTCGACTTCCTGGAATCTTCCATCGACGGCGTCAAGAACCTCAACCCCGAGCGCAAGGCCCTCAAGAAGATCTTCCTTACGGAGGGCTCGAAAAAAGCGGAGCGCGAGTCGCTCAAGAAAAAGCTGGACCTCTGGATCAAGATGTTAAGTGAGTCCGACGACCTGTCGGGAATGTTCGACAAGGCCACGCAGCGGCTCACCTCCATCTCCTATACACTGAAGAACAACCTGCGCGTGGCGCTCGAAACGACCCGCCAGCTCGAAACGAACTACCGCTCGCTCGCCCTCTTTTACAAGAACGCCGAGTCGGACAAGATCAAGAACGTAACGATCGTGAATGCGGCCTTCGAAGACATGAAGGACCTCGACAACACGCGCTTCATCGACTATATCGCCGACGAGCTGAAGCAGAACTACGACCGACTCGACCTCCGCAACCACTACGCCATCCTGGCGCTCCCGGGTTACCTGGGCTCCAACAAGGTAGTGGAGAAGTGGGCGAAGATCGCGCACTCCAACAAGGTGATGCTCGTGACCGACTTCGAGAACCTCGACAACGTGGACGAAGTGATCGACATGTTCGAGTCCGAGAACCTCACCGGCGGCGACGTGTATCGTTCCAACGTGATGATGACCTGCAACTGGCTCGTAGGCCGCGGCAAGAACCAGGAAGTAGGCGAGGAAGAAGACGTAATGGTTCCGCCCTCCTCCGCCATGGCCGGAAAGCTCTATACCACGCTGATGTCGCAGGTGGCTGCGGGTAAGAAGCACGGTGGCATGAACGAGGTGGACGGCGTCAAGTTCGACCTCAAGAAAAGTGAGATCTCCACGCTCGACCGCATCGGCCTCGTGCCGATGGTGAACGAGTACGGCAAGGTGATGGCCTTCTCCGCCAAGACGCTCTTCAACGGCGACAACCTCGGCCTCCAGACCTATTCGGTAGTGCGCGTGTTCGACTACATCAACAAGACCCTCATCGACTTCCTCAACCGCCGCGCCTTCGAGAACTGGACCGGCAAGACGGAAAAAGAGCTGCGCGAGCAGATCGTGAAATTCCTCGACGGCATCACCGGGCCCTCCAACCTGATCGAGAAGTTCCGGATCGACCGCTTCGAGCGCGACGAGGTCAATAAGGACCGGATCCACCTGGACATCCACATCACGCCCTACTTCCCGGCCAAGAGCTTCATGCTCAAGCTCGATGGTACGAAGGGTGATGACGGCAACACCAACTGGGACACACAAACCAAACAGCAATAATTCTTCATCGTTAAAACCATCACTATGTCTTTCAAAGCAAAATTGAAAATGGGAGGCAAGGAGTTCGACGTACTCCATTGCAGCTACACCTTCCGCCGCGACGTCGACGCTAAAGGTCGCCCGGCTTCCAGCGTTTACGGCGGCACGGTTCAACTCGAAGTGGAGTCCACCGATGATACTTCCGTACTGGAATCCATGATCAACAACGTGTACAAGTCCCAGAAAGGCACCATCACGTTCCAGAAGCGCGATGAGGACGCCAAGATGAAGGAGCTTTCCTTCGAAGATGGCTACATCGTGCAGTACTCCGAGGCCCTCGACTCCGTAGGCAGCAACCCGATGACCATCAACTTCATCGTTTCTGCCCGCACGCTGAAGATCGGCAACGCCGAGCACCAGAACGACTGGCCGGATAAGAAGTAACCGTCCGCCGATCCAAAATAACAAGCGCCACAAAGTTTGCGTTTCAGTTTCTGAAGCACCGATTTTGTGGCCTTTATTTCTTATTCAACGCCGCCACCGTGTCCCAGCAAATCGATATCGAGATCACCACCGAAAGCGGGAAGCAAATCACTCCCTTCTCGTACCTGACGGTCACGCAGCAGTTCAACGGCCACCACCAGTTCGAGCTGCGCTTCAACCATGACGTGATCGAGGAGCCCAACACGATGCTGCTCGACGGGGCACAGGCGTACCTCGGCAAGGCGATCACCTTCACCTTCCGCGAACGGGACGACAGCAACTACGCGGATCACATCTTCAAGGGCGTCGTTACCGACGTATCGCTGGCCAACACCGTGGGATCGATGGGCGACATCATCTTCCGCGGCCACAGCCCCACGATCCTGCTCGAAGGCGGGCCGCACAATGCCTCCTTCACCAAGAAGGGCCTCGCGCAGATCGTTCGCGACGCCACCCGGAACGTGTCGTCCAACCTGATGGGCATTGCCCCGGACCCGAAGTTCAAGAGTACCGTCCCCTACATCGTGCAGTACAAGGAGTCGAACTTCCAGTTTCTCCGGCGCCTTGCGGGCGAGTACGGCGAGTGGTTCTTCTACGACGGGCTCCAGCTTTGCTTCGGAAAGCCTTCCAGCGCGAAGCAGATCGAGCTCAAATACCCCCGCGACATCTCGGACCTGAAACTGAACGTGCGCGTGGCACCGGTCAACTTCGAGCAGGTGGAGTACAGCTACAAGGAAGAACAGCATTTCACCACGGCCTCTGCCGACGTATCGGCCAACAACCTCTCCAAGTTCAACGATGGCGCCGCCAGCGCGTCTGCGAGCCTCTTCTCTTACAAACCCGTGCAGCTGTCGGCGCCCGAAGCCGCCACGAAGCAGGAGCTCGACAACCTCGTAACGCACGAGAAATCGTCGCGCGTGTCGGACCTCGTGTACCTGCATGCGGTTTCCGACTCGCCCTACGTGCGCCCCGGCATCAACGTGCAGATCGTGGCCGTGCAGCCCGACAAGAAAGGCGAGACCGACTTCGGCACCTATACCGTAACCAGCGTCACCCACTCCACCGACGGACTGGGTAACTACCAAAACTCATTCGAGGCCGTCCCCTCCAAGGTGACCGTCATGCCCAATCCCTACGACCGCGCGCCGCAGGCCGAACCGCAGCTGGGCGTGGTCAAGAACAACAAGGACCCCGACAACCTGGGCCGGGTGCAGGTGCAGCTCTTCTGGCAGGATGGCCCGGAAACGACGCCCTGGATCCGCGTGATGAGCCTCCACGCCGGCCTCCGCTCCGACGACAGCAAGAACCGCGGCCTCTTTTTTACCCCGGAGATCGACGACTACGTGATCGTGGGCTTTCATCAGAACGACCCGGCCCGCCCCTTCGTGATGGGCAGCGTGGCCCATGGCAAGGCCGTGGACTCGGCTAAGAACAGCGACAACCACATCAAGGCCATCCGCACCCGCAGCGGCAACACCATCTACTTCAAGGATAAAGACCAGCAGAAGGAGCAGGAGATTGTGATCAAGACCGACGACGCCAACATCATCTCCATCCTGCTGAAGAACGATAAAGGCACCATCACCATCAAGTCGAACAAGGCCATCGAGGTGCACTCCGAATCCACCATCAACGTTTCGTCCGAAGCCATCACGGTGAAGGGCAAAACGATCAAGGTGGAGGCCAGCGACTCCATCGAGATGAAGGCCAAGACGATCAAGATGGAAGGCAGCCAGGAGATCGGGGCGAAGAGCACGAACGTCAAGGTCGAAGGCAGCGCCACTGTAAAGGTGAAGGCGTCCGCGCAGCTGGACCTCGACGGCGGCGGCATGGCCAACCTCAAAGCCGGCCTCGTTAAAATCAACTAACCATGGTCAAGCACTACTACGAGCTCCCGATCCGCTTTTCCTCGCTGCTGAAGCGCAACAGCGACCTCAATACCTGCGACCTTAAAAAGTCGATCGCGCAGAACCTCTACCTCATCATCACCTCCAAGTTCGAGGAGCACCGCTACGACAAAAGCTACGGCTGCGAGCTCTGGGATATGGACTTCGAGCTCATCGCCAACCAGAACCTCTGGCTCGAGCGCATCCGCAAGTCGGTGGCCAACTCGGTGACGCGCCACGAGGTGCGGCTCTACGAGATCGCCGTGGAGATCGAGATCGGGCAGGACGAGAACCTCACGTCGCTGAAGGATTCGAAGTCCGTCAAAAAGAAACTGAGTATTTACATCAAAGGGCGCATCCGGGAAACCGGCGAGGAGTTCCCCTTCTCGACCACCATCTACCTGAGCCCCCTCTCATTGGATTGATATGAACAGCACGAATGCAATTGTGAGCAAGGAAGCCGTGGCGGCGCGTATGTTTCGCCATGCCGCCCGCTATTGGGGCTACAACGATGCCGATATCGACAACTTCGACCCGCTGGTGCGCCTCCTCATCGAGGCCTGCTCGGTGGAGCTGTACCGGATCTCCAACGAGATCTCGTCGGTACAGGAGCGCATGCTCGATAAGCTGGCCCGCCTCCTCACCCCGGAGGTATATACGGCGCCGACGCCGGCCCACGCCATCCTGCATGCGCGCGCCGTGGAGCCCGAGCTCTCGGTGTACCCGGCGATGCAGTTCTTCTTCCAGCGCAAGGTGCCCTCCAAGCCCGGCGGCCCGAACGACGCCAACCTCGACATCTTCTTCTCGCCCGCCGGCAACTACCGCGTGTTCAACGGCGACGTCCGCTTCATGGCCTCGGGCAACAGCTTCTATAACGTCAACGCGCAGCAGCTGAAGGAGTCCTTCGGCGTATCCGGGGGCTACGGCCGCCGCCTGCCCGCCCATACCCTTTGGCTTGGCATTGAGCTCGACCCACAGGTAAAAAGCCTCGACGGCCTCACCTTCTTTTTCGACCTGAAGAACTACCCGACCAAGAACGCGCTCTTCCCGCTGCTGCACTATGGGCAGTGGAGCAGTGAGGGCCGGGCACTCGAGATCGAGGAGGGGCTGTGCGATGCGCTCACCGGCGCGCCCGCCTTCTCGGCCTTTACGAGCTTCGACGAATTCGACATCAACCAGAACGTGGAGCGGAAGGTGAACCACCTGTACCGCCAGCAATTCATCACGGTGCGCCAGCCGGCCGGCGCCCTCATCACGGCGGCGCCCTACCCCGCGGAGTTCGCCCAGGTGCTGAGCCAATCGGAGCTGGGGCGCTTCCAGCAACCGCTGCACTGGATCAAGCTGGTGCTGCTGCCCGAGTTCGACGAGCAGGTGCTCGACGACCTGAGCGTATCGATCAACTGCTTCCCGATCGTGAACCGCCACCTCAACGAGGTGCGCTACCGGCTCAACCAGAGCTTCAACATCATTCCCCTGCTCTCGCCCGAGCAGTTCCTGTCGGTGAAGTCGGTGCACGGCACCGACCTGGCCACCGGGCAGGGGCATTTCTATTCGAGCAACCCCTTCGAGGCACGCGATACGAAGGGCACTTACTCGGTACGCACCGGCGACGTGGAGCGCTTCGACAGCCGCGACGCCATCGAGTACCTGAACTATGCCCTGGAGCTGCTGCGCGACGAAAGCCGTGCCTTTGCCGCCCTGGGCCAGGACTTCGTAGCCTCGCTGATCAAAGAGCTGAACCAGAACATCGCCCTCCTCGAGCAGAAGGTGCGCCAGAACCTGTCGATGCTGAACCAGACGCCTACCTACCTGCTGGTGAACCCGCACGTGGAAGGGGAGAACATCTTTGCCGAGTACTGGACCACTAACGGCGAGATGGGCAACGGCATCCGCAGCGGCCTCCGCCTCGACCTGTACCAGGGCGCCGACCTGGCCCACGAGAGCATGCTGCTGATGACGAGCACCACCGGGGGCAAGGACAAGCTGCAGAACACCCAGGTGCTCGACGCTTACCGCAATACGCTCATCACCCGCGGCCGCATGGTGACGCTGGAAGACATCCGGAGCTTTTGCCAGATGCGCCTCGAGGGCCGCGCCCACTCGGTGACCGTGCAGAAAGGCGTGGGCGTGAGCCCGCTGCCCCATGCCGGCCTCGTGAACCTGATCGACATCGAGGTGCTGCCCCTGCCGGGGTTCCGCTACCCCGAGGAATGGGACACGATCAAGGCCGACCTCGTGAGCGACCTCGAGCTGCAGTCGGCCGTGTCGATGCATTACCAGGTGCGGGTGCGGCTGGAAGACTGAGGACCCATCATTGAACGAACGAAAACCGAGGGGGCATGATCGATATTGTGATTTGTGTGGACGGAACGAATTCGAAGACGTACAAGAACAGCAGCGTCCGGAATTTCTACCATAGCGTGCAGGCCCAGGAGAAGGTGTTTCACGACGGTCCGTCGGAAGGAGGCGGGATTGCGGGTGCCGACTGGCTCGTGATCCGCAACCAGCTGCGGAGCGACCTCGATCGGGTGGCGCGCAAGTACGGGGAGGAGAGCTTCTTCAACGGCTACCAGTGCACGATCGGCCGCAACCCGGGCTTCCGCTTCATCCTGGTAGGCCATTCGCGCGGCGGCCACGTGGTGATCCACCTGGCGGCGATGCTGAAGTACCGGAGCCATTTCATGGGGCTGTACGATGCGGTGGAGCGGACGTCGACGCGCTGGGACTCGTTCAGCCGTACGATCTATAACGTGGACCACGTGTTCCATGCGCGGCGGCACCCCGAGGTGGGCTCGCGCACGGCGCAGCCGCTCGCCTGGCGCGAGGCGCTCCCGGGCTGGGGCTGGGGCTCGGCCCTCGCCACCGCTGCCGGGAGCCGCCTCATGGACTTCGGCAACACGGGCACGAGCACCGGCGACGGCGGGGCCTACCAGGAGCGGCTCTTCCGCACCTCGCACGGCGGCATCGGCGGCGACGTGTTGACGGAAGCCGTAGTAGGCATCCCGCTCGTAGACGATACGAGCTGCGCGGTGACGCTCCTGCAGCGCAGCGCGGCCCAGCAGGCGAAGCGGGCCGGCTGCCTGGTGGAGTCGAGGGAGGCGGATGAATATATCCGCAGGAGTGCCCGGTTGGTGGGGGTAAGGATCTGATTCATTTGATCAACCATTAAAACCAATAGCCAGGAAGCATCCGGCTGATTACGATAAAAACGCTTGAAATATGGCAAACGACGATGTTAAACTTCAATCGGACAGAAATTTTGCCCGCCAACTGAATCAGATCCCTGGCGTCGACGGGCACCAGTATGATACGGGCCAGCTACGTTCGCTGGCAAAAGACTATGCAAAGGCATGCGGTGCCGGTGCGGCAGTGGGCGCTTTAGCTGGAGCGCCGCTGCTTGGGGTTACGGCTATTGCCGGCGCCATAGGTGGCTGCGTGGCAGGTATTGGTGCGCGGGCCCTGCATACAGGCTCAGATACGGTGGGCCTGCAGCTCGATAAATTTCACAGGAGTCTGAAGAGCGGCGGAAGTTCGGAGTAGAGCGCCGCACAGGTTGCGCGCAATAGTTTGAAGCCGCTCCCGGGATGGTGGCTGAGACCGGCGCACAAAAATCTATAACCTCTCAGTAAACGTATCAAAACATTGTTATGCAAGAAATGCACGTTTCCTTCAATGTGTTCTTCAAGCGAAACCTATTGACCATGGCCAGCGTGGGTATGGACATGGCTAGCCGCGGTGATGTGGCCAAGGAGCTTCTGGACCACGCCTGTAGCCGTATTGTAAAAGAGATCGAAGAGGACACCGACTTTGTGATCATCCTGAATGCAAAGGACCGCAACGGCCGGGTGCCCTGTAAGCGACATAAGAACTTTACGGACGAAGACCAGAACGAATTCATGCGGGTGACTGCCTATGGAGGCGAAGCGGAGATCGATTACCTGATCGGCAGCTCGGTGCAGCGCGCGGCGGTGGATGTGAAGAAAGCGACATCGGGTGCCTGGAGCAGCCTGTGCAACCTAGCTTCGGGAATGAAGGAAGCGGCTGTGGCAAAGATGGAGGGCATGCAAAAGGAAGCCGGGAAGATGGTTGATTTCGTGACCCGCGATCATATGCAGGATTATGCCGACCGGTTCAAATAATAATGGATAAAAAACGAACGTATGCGTACCGGAGTGGAACCCAGGTTTGTAAAAAAGAACAAGGCGGTTTACACGGCCAAGGAGTTGCCTGTGAATCACGGCTTCGGCAACAAGTACCCGATTGCTCAGGACGCGAAAGGGTATGTGGTCAGCGATGGCTTCGAGGCGGGCATGCTCCGCGTGCTGTTCTCGCTGCACCAGGGCAATGAGCGGGTGCAGTTCAACGCGGAGTCGGCGCGGCACTACCTGGAGTGCGATCCGTATTGAAACATCGATAGCCTAACTCATCACCTGATAAATAACCAATTATGGCAGGAGCATATGCAATTGATTGGGACTTTATTTCCAATAAGGAAGGCGGCACGAAGACAAAAGCTTACGTGCCGGTGTGTACCGCGAAGTCGGTCATCAACCCGGAGAACCGTACCTGCTTCGGCAAGCCTACGGGTACCGTGATCGGGAAAAGCGGCGTGACGATCGCTGCCGGGGTGGACCTGGGCCAGATGAACGAGCATGAGTTCTCGAAGCTGAAGCTGCCGGCGCACCTGGAAACCCTGTTGAAGCCATTTGTAGGCAAGAAGAAGGACGAAGCCGTATCGAGCCTGCAGGAATTCGAGACCCAGCATAATACATCCGTGCAGATCACGATGACCGATGCCAAGATCATCAACCAGCGGCTGAAGGAAAAGACGGTAGGCGTGCTGGCCAAGAACTTCGACCGCGACTCAAATGTGAAGTTCGACGAGCTGCCTGCGGAGGCACAGACGGCCCTTGCCTCGCTTGCCTTTCAGTATGGGCCCAACTTTCACGCCAAGGAGAACGACTTCCTCCAGAAGGTATGGGACGGCTATACGAAACAGGATTATAACGCATTGGCGAATACCTTGGAAAACGCGCCCGAGTACAAGGGGCGTCGTAAGGAAGAAGCGGCTATGCTCAAAGGGATGGGCTATCGCTAAATCATTCATGAAGAAAATACTGCCATGGGAAAACCTGCCGCACGAATAGGAGACATGCATGCCTGCCCGATGGTAACGCCGGGCCTGCCGCCCATACCCCATGTGGGCGGGCCCATCACCGGCCCGGGCTGCCCCACGGTGCTGATCGGCGGGATGCCGGCGGCTGTAATGGGCGACATGTGTACCTGCGTGGGCCCGCCGGATACAGTGGTGCTGGGCTCCATGGGTGTGCTCATCGGGGGCAAGCCCGCCGCACGCCTGGGCGACCAGTGTGCGCATGGAGGAAAGATCGTGGCGGGATGCCCTACTGTGCTGATTGGCGAGTCGGCGGCAGGAGGTGGGGGTGGTGGGTTGATGCCTCCGCAGTTCAATACGGCGAAATCAGCTTCTGCAAAAGGCGCTCTGGCAATGAAAAAATGTAAATAAAGTTTTTGTGTTCGTTATTACCAATGATCAACTCGAAGCGTTTCGCGTTCCTGTGCGCAAAAAGCAACGTCTGGAGATTCTTCAGGCACTGCTCGTTCGTGGAATGGAAGCGCAAGAAGGCGATGAAAGGAGCCTGGTCATAACGAACAACAATTCACGCGCTACACTGCATTTCGATGAGCGTTTTCAGGTCGATAAGCTGGTCAAAAACGCGGAAACAGAATACAAGTTTCGCTTCGACCGGGAAGACCGTTTAGCAGAGTTGTTGTTGCCCGGGGGTGAAGAGACTATCGGATTTGAGTATGACGGAGATCTCATTAACAAGATTCTTTTCAACGGGCAATCAACAGAATTTTCCTACGATACACAGGCGCGCATTACGGAAATTACTTCCGCTGATGGGCGAAAGCAACAGATCTCTTACAATAAAAGTGCGCAAGTAGCTTCTTACACCAGCCGTGGGAGGGCTACAACCACATTTCAATACGCAATCCGCAATGGAGCGACTGAGTATTCGGTAAGGGATGCATTAGGTCAAAGTTTTCGTCTTCAGGAACACCCGGTTAGTGGCGAGCGCGAGATTCAATTTGCGGATGGGTCTAAAGAGAAGATCTTTTATGATGCAGAGGAAGAAGCAGAAGTAACCACCCTGCGCAACGGCCGGAAAAAAAGAACCTACTATGGAGCACAATACCCGGAACAGATCCTCTGGGAAGACGGACAATTTTTAAGTATTGCTTATAACAACTTTCAGCTTCCCGCCTCGGTGACGAATGGGGCAGGCACTCTCGAGTTTTTATATGATGAAGGTGGTCAGTTCTGCGGTGAGCGACGTATGGGACGGGAAGTTCGGCTTTCCTTCGAACAAGAGCGCCTGAGCACGATTCACTACCCCTCGGGCCTCGAGGTCCAATACCGATACAACAGCGATGGAAAGCTGCATAGCCTGAATTTAAGCGGCATGCCTTGCACGTATCATTATGGGCAGAATGAATGTCTTTCGGAAATTCATTATCCTAACGGGTGCCAACTCATCACAGACAGAAAAGTTATTGCCGGGTTGAAGGAGTGGAAGTTGGTTGATGAGCGAGGAGGATTACTTTCAAGGCATGTATATGGATACGACGCTGTTTTCCGACTGACCTCATGGAAAATGCACGATAGCACCCTGCCGGTGAAAGATCGTAATTACCAGATCCGGTACGACGATGATGGACATGTGCTGTCGGTTCATGAAAGTAACACTCAAAGGGAAGAAGTTTTTACCTATGATATAAAGGGAAATCTGGAAAGCTCCGGGGATATAACGATCCGGTACGGGTCGATGGATGAGCCGCAACGCATTGGTGCCGCGACCCTGGAGTATGATCGAAACGGCAACATTACCTCGCTGCCGACTGCTGAAGGGGGCTTACTGCGGCTCTCCTTCAGCAGTGAGGGCAGGATGATGAGCGCGTCGACAAATGTAAAGCGGTGGGTGTATGCTTATGATGGAGTCGGAAGACGGACCAGCAAAACTGACGGACGGGAAACCTGGCGCTTCTTTTGGCTAGGCGAGCAACTGATCGAGGAAATCATCGAAAAGGACGGAGCGGCAACAAAAAGATCCTACATCTACGATCTGGAAAATCCTACTCCTGTTGCCTTTGTGGAAGACGGACACACGTACTGGATGCATACCGATGTCCGGCACGCGGTGGCAAAAGTCACCGACGATCGGGGTACAGTGGTATGGTCTGCGGATTATACCGCTTTTGGACAAGCAAAGGTGCATGTAGCCAAAGTCCGACAACCCTGGCGGTTAGCTGGGCATTACCATGATGAGGAGACGGGGCTCCATTACAGCCTTTCGCGATACTATTCTCCGCATTGCCAGACATTTCTTTCACTGGATTCCAATTGGTCGTTATTGGCTGCATCGAATTACAGTTATTGCGATAACGATCCCTTTAACAGGATTGACGCTGACGGAAATATGCCTGCATGGGTATCTCCGGCAGCGGCGATGACAGCCGGGATAGTGGCAACGGGACTGGCTACTGCTGGCTTAGCGGCATTGGCTGTGGCCGCGGGGGTAGCTGCATCGCCTGTGGCCTTGGGTATTGGAGCAATCATCGTAATTGGCGCGGTCGCAGGTGCTATCGGCGGCGCCGTAGAGAGTGTGGTAGCGAACAAGATGAAAGGGGAAGATGTGTGTGTACCCTGTGCCTTAAAGGCAGCAGGCATGGGTGCTTTATTGGGGGCAGTAACGGGAGGTGTTGGAAAAGGTGTTGGAAGATTACTAGCACGCGCTACCCCTAAGGCGTTGGCAATCATGTCCAGAAAAACTCCAAAAGTTTACGAATGGGTAAAGAATATGAAGTTCAAAGCCCATGGATTAGAATTGGATAATATCCCTAAAGATATTCAAGAACAAATGTTAGAAGGGTATGCAGCTCACCTGAGCAATGAGCAAAAAAAACAATTTTTGAAAGGAGTCATCAAAACCGGATCTGATGTTCCGATTCCCGTGAAGCTAACGCCTGCTGATAAAGTATATAAGTTGGTGCCTAAAGGATCAACGAAACCAACCACTTCCCCTTATTACATGTCAGAAAGTGAGTATCTTGCATGGAAGAGTTCTGGCACTCATCCTGGTCAAAAATACGGTCTACCATTATCGTCTCATGCTGAAGAGTTTGATGTGTTTGTGGCAGTGCCAAAAAAAGAGGTTACTGTGTTTGAGTCAACGGTAGCTTGGACTAGTCAGGGAATTTATCCAACTACTGGTGGAGGTAAACAAACGCTACTACTAAATACAAACTTGTTTGATATTAACCCGCTCTAATAGATAAATATTTAATTGGTTTATGAAATTTGCAGGGTATTGGGCAACGCTTCCAAAAAATACGATTGATGTTGCAGATTGTTCAAATAAAGAACTGCTAGCGAAGTCTAATATAATTAATTCAGCATTCGATTTCCTCCTGTCAAAATTGGATACATTGGAACGTGAAGATTATTCAGCGATAGATAGTTTGCTTGCCGAGACTATCGGCTTTGCTTACGAAGTTGCTTATTGTAGAGCTGCAGACACCAATTCGCAAAATCATGCTTTCAAACTGTTAGAAAGAGCACGTTCAACTGCAAATAGAATCGATAAGTCCCAACTAAGTAAGGCTAAAATTATTGGTATTTTAGAGATGTTATCTCAATATGATTTAGAGGATCAAAAACGTCGTGATATCGAGCAGGAGCTAATAAGTTACCAATCTTAAATGTAATGTGCACGTTATGGCTTCACTATTGTTCTTATAGTCAACTTAATCGGTAAGTAGAGACTGCGTTTGCTTTCAAATAGTCGTTGTGATCAGATAGCTGGTGGATTATAAATTCAGGAGGATGTATACAAAGAATGAAATTCTACGTGCTCAAAGGTTCTTACTAGCCATCACCACACATAACGCGGGAGAATTGCTTCATCGTGCTAGCAATTATTTTGGGAACTCATTTCTTAGCGTAGGCAATAATTCTGTTTGCAACAACGCACCAAATCAGTACTCGAACCTATATATTTAAGTTTGATGATTACTTAAGTGCTGAAAGTGGAACCCACGTGAATATAAATTAGTGAATGTCAGCCTGTAGCCAACTATTGCCTAACTTTTATTAAGATATAAATTTAATGTATAGTGACAGTATTAAACAACTGCTTCCAAAATTGTCTGAAGTTTTCAGTTGTTTCCTTGCCAACGGTGATTAGAATACTTTTAGTGTCAGTTTGTACTTCGTGCCGTTCCCTCACGGCGCCTTCAACCCCTCCTGCGGCTCCCGCCCCCGGATCATACTCGTGGCACCATCCATGCTATGCTTTAGATCCAACTCGCCCTTGGGCGCGGCGTCGGCCGCGTCCTTCGCTTCCAGCCCGACCGGGCCCTTGCCGATGGTGATGCCGCCGTCGACCGTCCACAAAGCTCCCGTTACATAGGACGCTTCATCGGACGCTAGGAAAACATAGATATTCGCGACTTCCTCCGGCGAGCCGCGGCGGCCCATGGGCGTGCCGCTGATGATCATCTGCTCGTGCTTCGCCTTCATGGGGCCGTGCTCCTTGTGCGTCCAGGCGGTGTCGATGCCGCCGGGGCACACGCAGTTGGCGCGAACCCCGTGCTTCGCCTGCTCCACCGCCACGCCGCGCGTGAAGGCATGGATGAATCCCTTGGTGCCGCCGTACACTGCGTTCTCTCCGAGGCCCAGGAAGCCCGACTCCGACCCGGCCGATACGATGCAGCCCCGCGTCTTCTTCAGCTCCGGCACCGCGTAGCGCGTCATCAGGTAGGCGCTGCGCACGTTGTTCTTGAGCAGGTACTCGAAGGCCTCGAGCGGGTAGTTCTCGATGAGCTCCATTACGGGGAACACGCCGGCATTGTTGATCAGGATGTCGAGCTTGCCGAAGGTCTTCACCGCGTAGGCCACGCATTCCAGGGCTACCGACTCCTGCGCCACGTCGCCGATAAAGGCCGCTGCCTGCCCCGATTCCTGGAGGATGTCGCGCACGACATCGTTGACGGGGTCTTCGGGAAAGCCGTTGACGACGACGAGGGCGCCCTCGCGGGCGAACTTGCGGGAGATAGCCTCCCCGATGCCGGTGGCGCCGCCGGTGACGATGGCGACCTTGCCTGCTAAGCGGTTCATAGATCTGCGTTTAAGGTACCCGCACGCGCTACAAATCTGTGCCATACTGTGCGGTAACGTCCTCGGGCAGGCCAGCGCCGGCCATCGCAACCAACCACATGGCGGTTGTTTGAGTTCATGCGCTTCCCGGAAGTGCTGCAATGATCGGCCGCAGGCCGTCGGCCGTAGCCTATGGCGCGGCGGCCGGGGCGGCCTCCGCGCAACGGTGCAACAACGCGACGAGGAGATGCAAGTACAAATGTTCAGCACGTTGTCTCTTCGCTGCGCCGACGTGCGGAAAAGGTCCGCTTGCGGCCCTGCCGGCCCATCCGTTGACGCAAACAGCCTCAAAGAGCGCAACGGTCCCGGCGTGCATCACCCGCATTCCGGTTGCCTGCGCTGCCGCAGTGCTCCCGCAGGGCATACCGTATGTTGCCGTACGCCAAATGTAAAAAGGCGACACCGTGTAAATACGGCTGCCCGTGTAGAAATACCGGACCTGTAAAAAGGCCGATGCGCACACGCGGAACGGCCTTTTTTTGTAACGGCGAACAAATGTCCGCCAGGACATCGTCGCGCCCCTACGGTTCAATCCGGGATTTCAACAGTTCGGGCAGGATTGGGTCCGCTTTTGCGCGCCGCACCGGAAGCCGGGATACCTTTACGCCCACGATCGGTGCTTTTACCCTCCACGGCGCTTGCTTTTCCTTCTAAAACAGCAGGCCGGGGAACGACCCGAGCCAACGCGCTTCCCGATCGTCCTGCTTATACTCCTTCAGACACTACCGGCGGCCCTGTTCCGTAGAAATACGGAACGTGCATGCCCACCCCCACCGGTTGCCGCCCAACGGCAACGGGCCCCGTATTGTCACAACTTAAAACCACTGGATATGAAACAAGTATTGACCTTCTGCCTGCTCGCCGGAGCAGCGCTCTTCTCCCAATCGGCCAACGCCCGCGTGCTCCGCGTCGGATACCAGGGCCCGCAGGTAGCCGGCACCGACTACCAGAACCTGCAGTCTGCCGTAGACGCCGCCACTGCCAACGATACGCTGCAGCTGTACCAGAACAACTACGGCGGAACCGCCACCGTCACCAAGCGCCTCGTGTTCGTAGGTTTCGGCTACCGCCTCGCCCAGAACCCGGGCCTGCAGGCGGTTCCGGCGGCTGCCAACACCAGCACGCTCTCCTTCCGTGCCGGCTCCGAGAACTCCGTGGTGCAGGGCATCAGCGGCAATATCTATATCGCCGCCGAGAACGTAACCGTATCGCGCTGCTCGGGCAACGTGTACCTGGGCTACAATACCAACGCGGTGCATGTGCCGGTAACAAACGTAACCGTGACCGCCTCCCACATCGACCTGTATGGCAACTACGGCGCCGTCAGCAACGCTCACATCAGCAACTGCATCATCAACGTCAACAACCTGTCCAACAGCGCCGGCCTGTATACCAACAACGTGATGATCGGCAACAATCCCGTTTTCGGCGCCTTCGTAGTGAAGAATTCCATCTTTACCTACAACGCCACCTGGGCCTGCCCCACCGGCATCAACGCCATTTTCGAGAATAACCTGTTTGCATCCAGCTGCACCGTCACCGGCGCCAACAACCAGCTGAACGTGCCGATGGCCAACGTGTTCGAGGACTGGAACGGCTTCACCAACGGCGGCTCCGAATCGCTGCTCGCGCTCAAGGCCGGCAGCCCTGCCCTCGGCTTCGGCGTAAGCGGAACCAACACCCCCACCGACGCCGGCATCTTCGGCGGCGACGCGGGCCTCGTATACAAGCCCGGCGGCATTCCCGCCATCCCGTCGATCTACCAGCTTTCGGCCCCGCAGCTGAACGCCACTACCAACCCGTACACCATCACCATCAGTGTGCGCAGCAATAACTGATCGGCGCTCGGCACCTCTTTTCCGTCAAGGTTAAACTCACACCTATGTTTCGCTACCTGAATCAGGCAGGGGCCCGACTGCGTCTTGCAGCCGTCCTGCCGCTACTACTCATGGGCCTGCTGGTGCAGGCGCAGTCCAACATCAGCCGCGTGGAATACTACGTGGATGCGGACCCCGGCACCGGCGCCGCCACCGCCTTGCCGGTGACGCCGGCCACGCAGCTTCCCGGCCTCTCCATTCAACTAGACCCCGCCAGCCTGTCCCCTGGTGTACACGTGCTGGGCGCCAGGGCCCGCGACGAGCAGGGAAGCTGGAGCCTGGCGCACCGCTGGCTCTTTTTCAAACCTTATTCAGGGAGCGGCACCGCTGCGCCCGTACCCGACCTCGTGTACGCTGAATATTACATCGATACGGATCCCGGCTTCGGCGCGGCCACACCCGTAGCCGTGAGCGGCGCTGCCGTGCCGGCGCTCAGCATACCCGTCGACCCCGCCACGCTGGCTCCCGGCGTGCACGTGTTCGGCTTCCGCGCCCGCGACGCGCAGGGCGCCTGGAGCCTCTCGCACCGCTGGCTGTTCTTCAAGCCGTATAGCGGCAACGTGGTGGCGACGCCCGCTCCGCAGCTCAGCGCCGCCGAATACTTCATCGACACCGACCCCGGCTACGGCCAGGGCATTCCCGTTTCGGTGAGTGGCACCGATAGGACGGGCCTGCTCGTCAACATCGACCCCGGAACGCTCACGAGCGGGGTGCACAAGTTCGCCTTCCGCACGCGCGATGCGGCCGGTAGCTGGAGCCTCACACAGGAGTGGCTGTTCTTCAAGCCCTTCAGCGGCAACGTGGCCGCGGCCCCGCGCCCGCAACTCGTGCAGCTCGAATATTATATCGACAACGACCCCGGCCGCGGTCTCGCCACGCAGGTGGCCCTCCCCGCCGGCACCGACGTGTCGCAGCTCGCGATCCCCGTATCGCTCAACGGGCTTACGGCGGGCTCGCACCGCTTTTATGCCCGCGCCAAAGACGCTGCCGGCAACTGGAGCCTCGTGAACCACTTCGACTTCACCGTGCCGCCTGCCTTCGACCAGACCATCACGATCAGCAGCGCAGTGCCCACGATGTTGTGCGTAAACACGCCGTTCAACGTCGCCTTTACTGCCACCGGTACCTATAGCCCCACGAACGTGTTCCGCGTGCAGCTGAGCGACGCGTCGGGCTCCTTCGCCAACCCCACCGTGATCGGCACCGCCGCCGGCACGGGCAGCGGTGCCATCCAGGCGGCCCTTGCGAGCAACACGCCCGGCGGCCTGCACTACCGCATCCGCGTGGTGGCTTCGGATCCGGAGCTCATCTCCGCCGACAACGGGCAGGACATCAAGGTAGGCTTCACCGCCGCCCTCGCCTGTCCCGCGCCCATCACCGTGAATGCCGCCCCCGGCGCCTGCTCCGCCATCGTGAACTTCGCGGCTACGAGCGACAGCAGCGTCACCTATTCGCACCAGCCCGGCTCGGCCTTCCCCGTGGGTACTACCTGGGTAACGGCCCTTGTGACCAACGAATGCGGCGGCACCTCCTGTGCGTTCACTATTACCGTGAACGACGTGACGCCCCCGGTAGCCATCACCCGCAACATCAGCGTCACCCTTGATGGCAGCGGCAACGCCAGCATCACGGGCGCCGACGTCAACGACGGCTCCACCGACAACTGCGGCATCGCTTCGATGACCGTGACCCCGAACCAGTTCACGGCCGCGCAGCTCGGCGCCAACACGGTAACCCTTACGGTGACCGATGCGTCGGGCAACAGCAGCACGGCCACGGCCACGGTAACCGTGCAGCAGGCCGTATATGTAACGGTACAGGCCACGGCCACCACCTGCGGCAACGATAACGGCTCGGTAACGGCCGTACCGCAGGGCGGCACCCCCCCGTATTCCTACGTATGGAGCAACGGCGCTACTACATCGTCGCTTACGAACCTCGCCGCCGGCACCTACACCGTTACGATCACCGACGCCGCCGGCCGCACGGCCACGGCCTCCGGAACGGTAGCGGCCTCTTCCGTGCCTGCGCCCCCGGTGATCTCCGAGAGCGGCAGCACGCCCCTCTGTGCCGGTCATACCGTAACGCTCACGTCGTCGCTCGCCGACAGCTACCTGTGGTCTACGGGTGCCACCACGCGCAGCATCACGGTTTCGGCTTCCGGTATTTATACGGTGACGGCTACCTTCAATGGCTGCTCTTCGTCGGCCTCCAAAACGGTGACCTTCGGATCGAATCATGCCCCGGTGCTTTCCTTCACCGGCGCTTCTTCCTTCGTGAGCTCCGTGATGAGCCCGGCTTCGGGCACGCCCACGAGCAACTACCGCTTCGAGGTGCGCTATACCGATGCCGATGGCGACGGGCCGCAATCCAACACCATCAAGCTGCTCCTCGACTTCGAAGGCAACGGCGTGTTCACCAATGGCGGCGACCGCACCTTCTACCTCACGGAGAAGGACGCCGCCGACCAGAATACGGCTGATGGCAAGGACTACTATTTCGTGACCAACGCGCTCCCCGCGTCGGCCACCTGGCAAACGACCATTTCCGCTACCGATATGAACGGCTGCAGCACCTCCTTCGGTCCCTTCAACGGGCCGGTAGTGCAGCCGCGCGTAGACGTGTCGATCTTCGCCAACGACATCACGTTCTCGAACCCGAACCCGGCCCCGGGCGCACCGCTGACGGTGACCGCCACGATCCGCAACAACTCGGGTCGCGATGCGGGCAATTTCACCGTGCGCCTCGTAAACCAGAACGATGCCGGTACCACGTTCCCCGACATCACCGTGCCCTTCCTTTCGGGCAACAGCGGCGTCACGCAGGTGAGCTGGACGATCACCACGCCCCCGGTGGCGATGTGGTGCCCGATGCAGGTATTCATCGACCACGGCAACGTGCTGGATGAAGTGAACGAGCTCGATAACCAGGCGATCCGTCCCTTCGTGAACGGCGACTTCCAGCTGCCGGGCGACATCGCCATCACGGCTGCCCCGAGCCCCGCCACCATCCAGAGCAGCGGCGCCATCTCCTTCTCCGGTACGGCCTGGTACCGCAATACCGCCGTGCAGCTCCTCGACTCCACCTGCGCGGGCGCTACCGTAACGGTGAAGATCCTCGAGACCGGCCAGACCCGCTCCGTGTTCACCAACTCGCTCGGCGACTACGTGGCCTCGTTCCAGCATGGTCCCGCCACGCCGGGTACCTACCATGTGCAGGTGACCATCACCGACTTCACGCTCGACGGCGATACGACCACGCAGTTTGTGGTGGTGATCCCGCCGGCCTGCACGGCTCCCGACCTCGTGTCGAAGGTGACGCTGAGCGCCGGCACCATCCAGCCGCAATACCCGGCCTACAATACCCGCTACATCGTGGTGGGGCAGTCGCTGACCGGTACGGCTACCACTACCAACCAGGGTAATGCTGCCGCCGGCGCCCACGAGCTGCACGTCCAGCTTCCGGAAGGCACGCCGGTGCCCGGCCCGTTTGCGGTGCCCGCGCTCGCGGTGAATGCCACGGAGACCTTCGCGCTGCCGTCGATGCAGTTCAACAGCATCGGCAGCACGTACATCCGTACGGTGGCCGACGGTACCAATACGGTAGCCGAGCTGTGCAGCAGCAGCGAGTCGAACAACAACGACCTGCAGCACATCGTAGTACTGCCGGCGCAGCCCGACATCGCGCCCTCGAGCCACGGCTCCTACATCCATGCCAGCCAGTGCGGCACCTTCCCGGGCGTATCCTTCACGGTGCGCAACCTCGGAGGCCTGCCCACAGGCGCCTTCAACGCCCGCCTCACGGTGCTGCACAACGGCAACGTAGAGACGGTGCTGAACCAGGTGGTGTCGAACATCAACCCGCTGTGGGAAACGCAGGTGTCGTTCAACTACACCTACACCGGCTTCACGGGTGTGTATACCTTCCAGCTGCAGTGCGACGTGCCCAACGCGGTGGCGGAGCACAACGAAAGCAACAATGCGGCGTCGTTCCAGGTGCAGGTGAACGCCTGCCAGCCCGACCTCACGGTGTATGGCTGCGGCAACATCGACGTAACGCCCGCTGACCCGGCCCATCCCGGCAATATCGGCATCACGGCCATGCTCGTGAACAGCGGCTCCGTGCCGGTGAGCGGTCCCATCCGTGTCGACTTCAACGTGGCCGGCTCGGTGCACAGCACCCTCTTCAACGGCACGCTTGCGCCCGGATCCTCGGCGCCGGTAACCATAACGGTGCCCGCACCTGCCCATGGCAACAACCTCCTCACGGTGACTGTGGACGCCGCGCATAGCCTCGGCGAAAGCAACGAGAACAACAACGTCGTGACCGAGAAGCTGTGCTGGGATTTCGCCGTCACCAATGCCTCCTGCAACGGCGGCGTGTACATCAACGGCCGCCAGACGATCGGGCAGCCGGTGACGATGGCCACGGGCCTGCTCAACTACGGCCTTTACAAGGCCACGGCGGCTGGCGTCCGGTTCGAAGTAAGCGGCCCCGGCATCGCCGGCTGGCTGAACCTCGGCACCGTGACGACGCCGATCGCGAACATTTGCGCCTGCCCCCTGGGCGTGCGCCTGCCCAACCCCTACGTGTTCACGCAGACCGGTCAGTACATGGTGCGTATCACCGCCGACCCCACCGGTAGTTATACGGAGTGCAACGAGGCCAACAACGTGATCCTCGTGCCCGTGAACGTGGTGCTCCCGATGCCCGACTACCTGACGCGCTCGGAATACATCGCGCCCTCGAAGCTGAACCCGGATCTTGACGAACCCATCACGATCGATATCTCCTACCGTAACGGGGGCGCCGGCAGCACCGACTCGCTGACGGTGTACAGCCAGGTGAACAACGACCCGCACGACTCCGTGCGTGCCGAGGGCCTCGCCACCGGCAACCTGAGCACCGTGCATATGAGCCAGCCCTGGTCTTCCCCGCTCCGCGGCATCCACGTGATCCGCGCGGTGGTGGACCGCCATGGCGAGATCGCGGAAACCGACGAGCTCAACAACGAGGCCACCCGCGCCATTGTGGTGGGTAAGGCACCCAATATCGTGGTGGACACGGTGGAGGTGAACAACCGCATGCCCGCCCCCGGCCAGACGGTGCACATCGTGGCCCGCATGCGCAACAACGGCTACCAGGACCTCGGCGCCACGTTCAAGCTGCTTTATGTGAACGACGCCGGCCAGGAAGTGCTGATCACGCAGCGCGCCATCTCCGTGGATTCGGCCGGTGCCCTCGAAGTGAGCGCCAACTGGCGCGTCACCGACGCCTACACCCGCATCATTGCCCGCGTGGTGGACGGCGACCCGATGGAGTTTGAGCTGAGCGACAACGAGACCGCGGCCCCCATCGGGCAGATGAGTCTCGCAACGAGCAGCGCTCCCGCTTCCTGCAACACGGCTGCCGACGGCATTGCCCGCGTAACGATCACGGGCGGACAGGCTCCCTTCAACCGGATGTGGAGCAACGGCGCCACGGGCGACTCCATCGCCGTAGCTCCCGGTACGTATATCGTAACGGTATCCGATGCTGCCGGCGCCGTGCTCACCGACACCGTAACCGTGGTTGCCCTCACGGCCGACTGCCGCAGCCTCACGACGCAGGTGCCTGCCGCAGGCCTTTGCGCCGGCAGCACCCTGACGGTGAACTATGTGGCCACCGGCACGTTCGGGGAAGCCAACAGCTTCGTGGCCCAGCTCTCCGATGCATCGGGCTCCTTCGCAGCGCCCGTAATCATCGGCCAGGGCAACGGCGGCTCGCTCACGGCCACGATCCCGGCCGCTACGGCCCCGGGCACCGGTTACCGCATCCGTGTGGTGGCCACCGACCCGGCCTTCGAAGGCACCGACAACGGCAGCAACCTGGTACTGGCCCTGCCCGCTACGGCTTCCATCGCCTACAGCGGCTCGCCCTATTGCGCCACCGGCCTCGCTTCGGTGACGCTTACCGGCACCACCGGAGGGGTCTATTCAACAACGGCCGGGCTGAGCCTCCATGCCGCTACGGGTGCGATCAACCTGAATGCGTCTGCTCCGGGCACCTACACCGTGACCTATACCCTTGCCGCCGCAGGCTCCTGCCCGCCCGTGCAGGCAACGGCCACAGTGGTCATCAACGCGCTGCCCTCGGTTAGCCCCGTGCCCAACCAGGTGGTCTGCGCCGGAAGCACGGTGGGCGCCATCGCCTTCTCGGGCATGGGTACCTCCTATACCTGGGTCAACGACAACCCGTCGATCGGGCTGCCTGCTTCGGGTGCGGGTACTATCCCTGCCTTTACGGCGCTCAATGCGGGCACGACCACGCAGGTGGCCATCATTACGGTGGCCGCCAACACGGGCGGCTGCGCCTCCAAGCTGATGACGTTCCGGATTTCCGTGAAGCCGGCACCGACGGTAGATGCCGTAGCGGGCAGTGCGCTCTGCGCCGGTTCGCTCAGCACACCGGTGGCCTTCAGCGGAAACATCGCCGGCACCACCTATTCGTGGACGAACGACAATACCGCCACCGGTCTTGCCACGGCAGGCACGGGCAATATCCCTGCCTTCGTAGCCGTCAACAATACCGGCAGCACGCAGGTGTCGACGGTAACGGTTACGCCGGTGAGCGGCGGCTGCGCGGGTACGCCTGCCACCTTCACCCTCACGGTGACGCCCTCGGCCGGCACGATCGCCTACCCCGCCTCGCCCTACTGCCCGGCAGGCCATGCCGCCGTGCAGCGCTCGGGCTCGGCGGGCGGTACGTTCACCGCTCCCGCAGGCCTCGCGCTCGATGCCACCACCGGTGAGGTGAACCTGGCCCACTCGCAGCCCGGCACCTACACGGTTGCCTACACGGTGGGCGTGGGCGGTGGCGGTTGCGCCCAGGTGGCCACCACCACGATCAGCATCAGCGCAGCCACTACGGTGAATGCGATCCCCAACGCGGTGTACTGCGCCGGCGAGGCGGTTCCGGCCCTCCCGTTCAGCGGCACGGCCTCCGGCTACTCCTGGACGAACTCCGACCCCTCGATCGGCCTCCCCGCTTCCGGCACGGGCACGAGCCTCCCGGCCTTCGCGGCCACGAACAACGGCAGCAGTGCGGTAACGGCCGGCATTACGGTGACGCCGCTCGGAAGCGGTGGCTGCCCCAGCGGCAAGCCGTTCACCTTCCGCATCACGGTGCAGCCGCGCCTAGTGGTGACCGCCATCGCCGACCAGCTTTATTGCACGGGCGTGACGGCCGCAGCGGTCTCCTTCTCGGCCAACGTGCCGGGCGCAGCGTACACCTGGAGCCGCACACCGGCCGCCATCGGCCTTGCCGCCACCTCGGGCAGGGGCAGCATCCCCGCCTTTGTGACGCAGAATGCCACGGCATCCACCCTAACCTCCACGGTGACGGTGACCGCCACGGCCAACAAGTGCGTGTCGGCACCCGTGAGCTTCCAGTACGGGGTCGCCAACTGCATCGCGCAGCAAGGCGGCAACGGCAGCGCCGAAGCAGCGGCCCGTACGGCCGTACTGCTGTCGAAGCTCGTGCTGGGGCCGAACCCCACCCAGGGCCGGGCGACGCTTTTCCTGGATGCAAAGTCAACGGGTACCTACACGGTGCGTGTGCTCGATGCAGGGGGCATTCCCGTGGCGCGGCCCGCTACCTTCAGTGGCAGCAGCTACACGCTCGACCTTACGGGCCTGTCCGCGGGCACCTACCTGGTGCAGGTGGCGGACGCCCGCAGCGGCGAGCAGGTGCAGCGGAAGCTCGTGAAACTGTAGACCGGCATTCGGATATAGAAAGCCCCGGCAAACCTGCCGGGGCTTTTTTGTGGCATGTCGAAAAGGAAACAGTGAGTGTCGCATGTCGGGGTGTTCGATTTCCCCACCAGCCCACGGCTTCAGCCGTGGGTTTTCGAATTCAACCAGCCCATGGCTTCAGCCATGGGGGGAAGAACAAGGAACAGGGAACAAGGAACAGGGAATAAGGAACAAGGAACGGGGAACAGGGAACGGGGAACAGGGGCAGGATCCAAATCAACGGACGTACCGACGCGTCATGACGCGTCGCTTTGTTGGAACAGCGAACAGGAAGGGCTTGCCGGGAGAAGGCTAGATGCTTGTCGCCAGCACGAAAAAGGCATAGAAGAAGATCGCCGTGGGGATGGCCGCGAGGCCGAAGGCGAGGCGCACGTAGCGGCGCGGATCGGGCATATACTCCTCGTAAAAGGCCATGAGGCCCGCGCTGATGGCGTAGGCGTTGCCGAACACGAAGAAACCGAGGGCATCGACCCAATAGGTGCGCCAGTCGTACATAACGGACGTAAGCGAGAAGATGCAGACGAGCAGGACGCTGAACAGGGCCATACAGAGGGCATAGAAGCGGAGGTTGAGCTGGACCATGGCGTTAAGGTACGGTGGCCGGCGGGTGCGTCCGCGGGAAAAAACACAGAAAATCGTGGGTTTTTTCCCATGGCCCGGCAGCGCCCGCTCCCTACCTTACGCCCCTGCGACGCGGCGCCCCGGCTCCTGGCGCTCTTAAAATTTTAAGCTACATTTTTTAGCAGGGCCGGCCCCGGAGGCGTACCTTGCAAGGCCATTTGGATTTCAGATTTGTGATTTCGGATGTCAGATTTCTTTTCTGACCGACCTAGCCAAAATCTGAAATCACACATCTGAAATCTGAAATCTCATGAACGATTACCTGAAGGGTTTGAACGAGCGGCAGCGGGAAGCGGTAATGACCACCGAAGGGCCGCTGATGATCGTGGCCGGCGCCGGCTCGGGCAAGACCAAAGTACTGACCACCCGCATCGCCCACCTCATGGCGAAGGGTGTGGATTCCTTTAATATCCTGGCCCTTACGTTCACCAATAAGGCGGCGGCCGAAATGAAGGAGCGCGTGGAGCACATCCTCGCCAACCGCGAGGCCCGCAACCTCTATATCGGCACCTTCCACTCCGTGTTCGCCCGCATCCTGCGCGCCGAGGCCCACCGCATCGGCTACCCCAACGCCTTTACGATCTACGATACCGATGACGCCAAGAGCGTGGTGAAGGCCGTGACCGGCGAGCTCAATCTCGACGTGCAGCACTACAAGCCCAACCAGGTCTACAACCGCATCTCCGGCGCCAAGAACGCCCTCGTGAGCCCGCGCGAATACCTCGTGGATCACCACATCCAGCAGGAAGACATGCGCTCGAACCGCCCCATGATCGGGCAGATCTACGACGCCTACGCGAAGCGCTGCTTCAAGAACGGCGCGATGGACTTCGACGACCTCCTGTACAAATTCTACGAGCTGCTCAAGAACTTCCCCGAGGTGCTGCACAAGTACCAGCACAAGTTCAAGTACATCATGATCGATGAGTACCAGGATACCAACCCCGCGCAGTACGAGGTGATCAAGCTCCTCGGCGCGGCGCACGAGAACGTGTGCGTAGTGGGCGACGACGCGCAGTCGATCTACTCCTTCCGCGGCGCCACCATCCAGAACATCCTGCAGTTCCAGAAAGACTACGACGACGCCAAGGTGATCAAGCTGGAGCAGAACTACCGCTGCACGCAGAACATCCTGGCCATCGCCAACGAGGTGATCAAGCAGAACAAGGGGCAGATTCCCAAGACGCTCTTCACCGAAAATGAAACCGGCGAGAAGATCAAGCTCGTGCGCACCATGACCGACAACGACGAGGGCAAGTTCATCGCCGACGCCATCCAGGAGCTGCGCCTGCGCAACCACTACACCAACAAGGACGTGGCGATCCTCTACCGCACCAACGCGCAGAGCCGCTCGTTTGAAGAAAGCCTGCGCCGCCACAACATTCCATACACCATCTTCGGCGGCATCTCGTTCTACCAGCGGAAGGAGATCAAGGACTATATCGCGTACCTGCGCCTCATCGTAAACCCGAAAGACGAGGAAGCGCTGAAGCGCATCATCAACTACCCCATCCGCGGCATCGGCAAAACCTCCGTGGACCGCGCGCTGCTGGCTGCCAACGAGCGCGATATGTCGATGTGGGAAGTGCTGGAGCAGGCGGCTTACTTCGGCTTCAAGGGCGGCACGCTGACCTCGATCGAGGAGTTCGTGCTCATGATCAAGAGCTTCGCCTCGATGATCGACAAGCAGAACGCCTACGACATCGCCTTCCACGTGGGCAAGCAGACCGGCTTCGTGAAGGAGTTGTTCAACGACAAGAGCACCGAGGGTGTGCAGCGCTACGAGAACGTGCAGGAATTGCTCAACTCGATCAAGGAGTTCGTGGAGACGCCGACGAACGAGGAGAGCGGCGAGGTGGGCGACAAGAGTTTGTCTGCGTACCTGCAGCAGATCGTGCTCCTCACGGATAGCGACCAGAAAGACCCGAATGCCGATACGGTGAAGCTGATGACCATCCACGCCGCCAAGGGCCTCGAGTACCCGGTGGTGTTCCTGGGCGGGCTGGAGGAAGGCCTCTTCCCGAACCAAATGTCGCTCAACACGCGCGAGGAGCTCGAAGAGGAGCGCCGCCTGTTCTACGTGGCCATCACCCGCGCGAAGGGCCGGCTCTACCTTTCCTACGCCAACACGCGCTACCGCTTCGGCCAGCTGGTGCAAAGCGACCAGAGCCGCTTCATCAACGAGATCCCTGAGCAGTATTTAGATCATAGCTATGCCGGCGGCGGCGTCAAGAACCAGGGTTCCAAGTGGGGCCAGGGCTCCGCCTTCGAGCGGATGCAGCGCGGCTTCCCGCAGGGGGGCACACCGGCTTCGAAGAGCAGCGCACCGGAGAAAACGCACGTGGCGAGTCTTATTCAGAACAACAAGCCCAAAGAGGTAGCGCATACGCCGTCGGCCAACTTCGTGCCCTCCGACCCGGCCACGCTCGCCGAAGGCATGCGCGTGGAGCACCAGAAGTTCGGCTTCGGTACCGTGCAAAAGCTGGAAGGCTCTTCGCACAACCCCGTGGCCACGATCCTGTTCGAGCAGAACGGCGAGAAGAAGATCATGCTGAACTACGCGAAGCTGATGATCGTCAACTAGCACGCGGAAAGCGCGGAACACACGGAAAATAGAAAGAGCCCGTCACGAAGTGACGGGCTCTTTCATTGGGAAGACGCTGCACTCAATTCGGACCGGGCTTGCGGTTGCGTAGGTAAAACGCGGAAAGCGTCCTGCCTGCGGCAGGAAAAGCATTCGAACTATCGCGGGTTAGCCCCCACGGAGGTCATAGCGAGCGCAGCGAAGCAATCTCCGGTGTTACGCGGAGTGCTCACTTTCGGGTGGCCGTAACTTCACCTCATGGGCAATGGCAAATCTGTGGACTCCATCGGGGAATATCATTTCTATACGCCCGATGCGCATCGCTTCGCGGAGGAGATCGCACGGCGCTTTTCCTGCAACATCAAGCTCTCTTTTGCTGACATGACCGATGGCGGTCGCCTTGGCGAGCGTCCGGACGAGTATCTCGATTTCGGCCACGGCGTGGACGCGCGTATGTCGTATTGGCAAGGCGATTATGAAAGAAAGAGGGCACCCGGCCTCCTGTCGTGCAGCTATGATCTTTACCTGCCCGATGCCTTTCGGTACAGCGAAGCCCTCGACTTCGAGTTCTTCGAGAACGGCCTCTTTACGCTCGACTTCCTGGAGTACGACTCCCTATGGCGCTCATTTATAGACCGAATTCGCGGCCGCCACGAGTGGGAGCGGCGGCCGCGCGTAGAGGTGATAGAAGACTTGCAGGCGGTACGCGCACATTACCTTCCTTTTTACCGGATGCTGGACTGCTATGAAGTAACACTGCGCACCGACTATCCTTACGGGACGATCGAGCGATTCCTCTTTTCGCAGGCACCCGGCATGCGGAACACGTTGGCGGAGGTGCGGCAGAGCTTCGTGGAGGCCGATGGGGTGCAGTTATTCGATTTTTGCGCCGCACTTCAGGAGCCCGGCCTCATTCCGGAACGGCTTGATCCGTACCGGGTGGTGCTAAGCGACCATTGGGATTGATCTACCACTGATTGAAGCGGTAGATGCCGTTCATATTCCTTCGAACGATCTATCATTTCTTTTTACATTCGTTTTTCTTGGCGCGTATCTGCTATTAAGCTACCAAAACCACAACTGCTATGTTCGTTATCAACAAAGAAGCTAATACTATAACAGCCCTCGATCGAAAGACATTCTCTGACCTTGGATTTAAGGAAAGAGCACACCTGCAAGAGTGGATCGCAAAGAATCCGGATTGTTTGGGAGAGAGGTTGTTGATCATCCAAAAGGAGTTTAATGGGTTTCCTGATACTTACGAGCGTTTAGATTTGCTTGCATTGGATAAAAGCGGTAATCTGGTCGTCATCGAGAATAAACTTGATGATTCAGGCCGCGATGTGACATGGCAGGCATTGAAATATGCTTCTTATTGCAGCACGCTTACCAAGGAGGATATCCGTGGAATTTATCAAAGCTATCTGGATGCGCAGGGTGCAGGACAACAGGCTGTGGAAAAGCTGACCGAGTTTTTCGAAGATGCAGAATATAATGATTTGTTGCTCAATCAGCGCATGACGCAACGCATAATGTTAGTAGCCGCGAATTTTCGAAAAGAGGTCACGTCAACCGTACTGTGGCTGATGAACTTTAAGATTCAACTACAGTGTTTTAAGGTAACCCCATACGGATTGGGTGAGGATATCTTTTTAACACTTGATCAGATTATTCCGACAAAGGATGCGCAGGATTACCAAATTTCCATGGCCAACAAAGCACAAGAAGAAATCCACAGCGAGGAAGAAGTAAAGAACAGGCATCGGGTGCGCCTCGAATTTTGGGCCGCCCTATTGAAAGAGATAAAAGGCAAGTCACCGCTGTTTCAGAATTCGAACCCGACAAAAGACCACTGGCTGGTCGCGGGCGGAACAAATATCGCCGGCTTGTCATACCAATTCGTAGTCACGATGACGTATGCCGCCGTACTGTTCAACATTGGGCGTAGTTCCACGGAAGAAAACAAAATTTTATTCGACGCCCTGCAGCAACACAACGGCGCTATAGGCGCTTCATTTGCTGGTCCGTTGAATTGGGAGCGCCTGAGCGACAAGAAGAGTTCGCGTCTTTCCTTTGCGCTTACGGGCGTTAACTATTTCAACAAAGATGAGTGGCCAAAGATCATTGGATTTCTGGTGGAGAATATCAATAAACTTGAAGTCGCTACGAAACCGTACCTACCTGAGTTGAAAAAACTACTATCGAACACGGATACAGAAGGACCGGAAATATTATCTTGATTTGTTTCTTGTGACTTGTTGTTCCTTGGAATCAAACAAGGCTTTTGCATCTCGTGTATCACGTAAGGTCCCAAATTGAAATGATCTTTGGTATGGGTAGAAGATCCTCCGCGCGTCAAAGCGCGCCGGACAAACAATATTTCATTTGTTTCGTCGACCATCCTTCCTTCTGGCGTGGCAGTTCCGATATCTTGGTCGATGTGGTAGCCTTGCCGGTTGCCGCGGACTGAACCGCCACTACATCCCGGTATTGCGCGTGCGGCAAATTGCTGTACGCGGCGCATCTCCTGCCGCAGGCAGGAACCTGTTCCGCGTTTTCCCGGCCGCGTACAGGCAAGGGGCCGCCCACCGCATGCCCCTCCAAATATGCGACATCGTCCCATCGTACCTAACTGTATTCTTCAGCGTTTTCCGCGCTTTCCGCGTGCCACCTCCCCGTCGAGCCCCTTGAGGGCTTCCTCGATCCGGTCGGCGAGTGCATCGGCGCTTTCACCTTGGCGCGGCTCCAGGTTTTCGAGGGCGCCGGCCACGAGGCTCACCAGCGCGTTGTATTCCGCGAAGCGCTTCCGGAGCAGTACCTCATCATCCTGCTCCCAATAGTAGCCTTCGTCGTGGCATTCGAACTGGCTGCAGTATTTGCCCGAGAGGTGCCGCAGCAGCTTCACCACGGCCATGTGTGCTTCCACGCCCGCGTACTGCGTTTTCACGGAGATGTCGGTGCAGGGCTCCAGCTCGAACTGTAGTAATACGGGGGAGATGAACTCCGGTCCACGATGCACCGTGAAGAAGAGCGGCTCGCAGCCCTCGGGCCAGCAGCAGATGCCCCGCACGTTGGCGTCGTTGAAAATATGGTAGGTCCAGCCCAGCTCGGTGCAGATGGCTTCGACTTCGCTGACGAGTTCCGGTAATTGCGCCACGTCGCGGAGCGTGCCGCGGTAATGAAGTGCTAATCCCATAAGCGATGAGGAAACCGGTTTTCGTATGCCGGCTCCCGGGTATGAAGGTAGGATGCCGGCCCGGGCGGCTCCTAGAGAAAATCACCAGCAATTCATGGGAAAATTCCCCCTGCCTGCCGGTGTTTTTCCTTTGGAGGGCGATCGCAGGCCAAAGTAGTTTTGTGATGGCCGGTGCGGGTCCGGCCGCGTTCAAAACCATTCCATGCAACGGTATATCGTTCAATTGCTCGAAGACCTTGCGGAGGCCCGGCTCCGCGTGGCGGCCGACCTGGAAGCGCAGCCGCGCGAACACCTGTGGATCTCGGAGGAGGACGAGGCCGCACAGGCGCCCGGGCGCGACCTCGAAGCCTGGACCGGCATCGGCCGGGAGGCCCTGCCGCCACAGGAATTGCTCGACGACGCGCAGGTGCTGTTGCTCCTGAACGCGCTGGTGGCCCTGCTTGATGCCGCGAACTGCCTCTTCGTGATGCAGTTCTCCGTACCACCGCGCGTGCAGTACGAAGCGATCCGGCTCAACTTCCGCCAACGCGTTAAGCTGCAGGTGTACCATATGGGCTTCTTCGACCATTGTGGTCCCGATACGGAGCATCAGCGTTGCGCGCTCGGCGCCTGGTGTCACTGTGCTTATTTCGAGGAGTTGTTCGCCGGCTTCGTGCACGAAGACCTGACGCCGGAGGAGGAGCGCCGGAGGCGGCTGGCGGTGGAGATCGAATACCTGAAGCGCAAGCACGGCGACCGGTGGATGCGCTACTATCCCTACCACCTGGACCCCGACCACGATGATGCCTACGGCAATCCGTCAACTACGGGTGGGAGGACGACGATAACGACGAGGATGACTGGTGGCGGCGCTGACCGGTACGGCTTAAGGTTGACTCCCCTGCGATTACCTATCTTGCTGACGGCTTCCCGTTGGATGACCATACGTTACTTTACTGGCAGGTGCAAATTCCCAAGGGCAATAGTTGGAACGTCACCGGGAGTACGCCGCGTTTTCAAAACAGACCGATGACCCCGCACGCCACCTACCCCGCCACGCAGTTCCGCATCGCGCGGCCCACCCATCAACTCGACGCCGTAGTTGCTTTTTATACCGAAGGCCTCGGCCTGCCGCTGCTGTACCGTTTCGAGGCACATGCCGGCTACCGCGGCGCCATGATCGGGCTGCCGGGTGTTGGGCACCACCTCGAGTTCACGGAGCACGACGACGGAGCACCTTGCCCGGCGCCCTCGAAAGACAACCTGCTCGTGTTGTACTTCCCCGGCAGGCAGGAGCTGGACGTCATCAGCCGTCGCTTGGAAGACCACGGAGTGCGGCCGGTGGCGCCGGAAAATCCATACTGGGAAAAGAAGGGCCTTACGTTCGAGGATCCGGACGGGTGGCGCGTGGTGTTATTCGAAGGGAGCTTTGGAGGAGGAGGGAGAAGTACTTGAGTGCCCGAGGGGAAGAGGGTGATTACTGGATCAATCGAGTACATGAATACTTGATTGTCCGAGGGGAAGGTAGAATGTAGATTACCAAGGATGTTGGTTGGCCAATTCCCCACGCCATCTGACTGTTCGGGTATTCGCTTGTTCAGGTATTCCTTACGTGGTACTGCGGTTGGCATTGCCGGAGGGATGCTTGCCCGTTTCGCGGATCTTCTCGTGCAGGGCGATCTCGAGCTCGGTGAGGTCGTGGCGCACTTCCCGCACCGCCTCCCAGGGCGCACCGTCGAGGAGGGCGACTTTCAGTTTTTCGGCCGTCTGCCGGTGGAGCGCCCGCAGCGTCTCCAGTTCGAGGGCCAATAGTTTCGTGTGATCCATGGGCGAGAAGGTGAGCGATGTACTACGGAAGGGCTCCAAGAACGATACCGGCATCCGTGAACGATTTGCTAATTCGGCGAAGCCGCCACCTGCGCACCTTATCGCAGCGCCCATTATCTTAGGGTACTATGAGCCGCCTGTTCCTCCTCCTACTGTTGCTTGCCGCCTGCAGCGGCCCTTCCACCGACCCGGAGCCGCGCCCGGCTGCCGACAGCAGCGCAGCCCGTCCGCCCGCAACGGCGCCGCGCGATCCGGAAACGGCCGATCTGCACGCCTGGAGCGGTACCCTCGGCGGGCGCGTGCCCGTGCTGCTGCAGTTTGCCGTGCACGACTCGGTGGTACGGGGCAGCATCCTGTACCAGCGTAGCAAGGAACGGAAGCCCATCCTGCTCCTCGGTCACCTCGAGCCGGAGGGCTACCGCCTCTTCGAGTTCGCGCCCGACGGCAGCGTCACCGGCATCCTGCTGGGAAAGATGACCGGCAGCAGCTTCGACGGCACCTGGCACGACCCGGGCAGCGAGCGCGCCCTGCCCTTTGCGCTGGCGCCCTCCGACAGCGGAATGCTCGTATCCGCACCCCGCCCTGTTACCGGCGCGGCGGCCGGGGGCAGCTACGCGTACAGCTTCGGCGAAACAGGGGCGGCAGGCGGTATCGATGTAACCGTTGCGGGCGACAGTGCCCGCTTCGACATCAACTGCGTCACGCGGGGCCCCGCCCATAACATTGCGGATCTGCAGACGGGCCCGCTGCCGCTGAAGGGCAACAGCCTTATCTATGCCGATCCAGCGACACCTGGCTGCCGCTTCCGCATCCGTTTCTATGAAGGCTTCCTCGTGATCGATTACCTCGAAAGCCAGTATGATTGCGGCTTCGGTCACAACGCCACGGTGGAGGGCATCTTTCTGCGTACGGGCGATGTGAGCAAGTGAGCGGGTGAGCAGATGAGCGGGTGAGCAGGTGAGCGGGTGAGTGGGTGAGCCGTTTAACGTAGCATTCTTGCCTGCGGGAACGCTTTCTTCCGATAACTTCAGACGCCAAACTTCAAACGCCATGAATCTCTGGAAAAAATGGTTCGGCCCCCGGGAGCCGAAGAACGATCCGCCGGCCGCCCCGGAGGACCTATCCAACGAAGAACGCGCGGCCCGCGCGCTGGCGCAGCTCGAGCCCTTCAAACGAACGGCCTACCTGCCCCGCACCGAGGAAGTGCCGCCCGCCTTCTCGGAGCACTCGAAGTTTGGCGGCTATCCCTACCTGCGCGATGCCGCCGACTGGCCCCGCTGCCCGCACTGCGGCCGCCACCTGCAGCTGTTCCTGCAGCTCGACGCGCGCCGGCTGCCGCCGATGGGCGGCAAGGGCCTCATCCAGCTGTTCTACTGTACCACCAACCGGCCCGATGGTCTGCACTGTGAGTACGACTGCAACGCCTATGAGCCCTTTTCCAAAAGCGTGGTGGCGCGACGCATCGACGTCGGGGGCCCTTCGGCAGCCACGGAGCCCGATCTCGACGAGGTGTTTCCCGAGCGCCGCATCACCGGGTGGACGGCCGCCGACGATTACCCGCACTACGAGGAGCATGAGGCACTGGGACTAATGATCGATGATGACGATTACGAGGTGCTGGAGTCGGAGGTGGAAAAGGGGGTCCCGCTGGCGGGCGATAAGCTCTATGGGTGGCCGTTGTGGGTGCAGTCGGAAGAATATCCCTACGACCGGCAGACCGGCAAGCGCATGGAGCTGCTGTTCCAGATCGACTCCGAAGTGAACCTGCCTTATATGTTCGGCGACTCCGGCATCGGGCACCTCACGGTAAGCCCCGACAACGACGGCGAGCTCGCCTTTGCCTGGGCCTGCCATTGAGGGCGGCAATCGGCAATCGGTAATGGAGTTCCCTGGCTTCTTTTTTCAAAGGCTTAAGAGGCTGTTTGAATTGATGTACAGGCCGGCCAGGCCGCCAGCGGCCTATTTCGCGCGGCGACGCAGCGCCCCGAAGCTTCGGGGGGCGGCGCAGCGAACTAGCAATGGGCTGACAAATCTTCCCTGCATTTCATCGTCGCGCCGTCGCGTCGTTGCGCCCCCCGAAGCTTCGGTGGCGTGCTAAGGCCGCTGGCGGCCGTCCATGTCAGGATTCTCAGAAACCACCATTATTCCAACAGCCTCTAAGAAGAGTATGCGCCGCATGTTGAGCTGAAGTTCATGGGTGACCTTTTCCCGATTCCCGATTCCCGATTCCCGTAGCTTTACGCGATGCACCGAATGCTCCTCCTCCTGCTTCTTGCCTCCGCCACGGCCTTTGCGCCGGGACCCCGGTATAAGGAGTATTGCAACGGGCGCTTCGGCTTCTGTGTGCCCTATCCTGCCGATTTCCGGAAAGAGCGGCCTGCCGACAATGGTGGGGGCAACGAATTCACCGCGCCCGACGGTAAAGCCACCGTATTTGCCTGGGGGATGCTGGCACTCGAGGAATTCGGGACGCCCGCAAGCTATTTCAACCTGGCGTCCACCGATGTGCAGGTGACCTATAAAGTACTACGGCCCGACGGCTTTATCTTTTCCGGGATCGACAAGGAGGGAAATATCGTGTACCAGAAAACGGTGCGCCGGTTGATCAACTATTTCGGCGATGCGGGCACGCCCGCCTACCAGCACCTCCGGATCCGCTACCCGGCTGCGCAAAAGGCCCGCTATGCCGCCTATTGTGCCCTCATCGCAAAAAGCCTGTAACATGCCCCTCCTCCGCCTACCCGTGGTTGCCGGCTGCCTGCTGTATGTGCTGCTCTACGGGTTGGCTACGCTGCGCTACCCGGGCGGCACGCACGCCGACCCGCAGGCGCCGGGCTTCAGCTGGATGCAGAACTACTGGTGCAACCTGCTCGATGCCACGGCGCTCAACGGCGCGCCCAATACGGCAAGGCCCGTGGCCCTCCTGGCCACCGGCGTGCTGGCGGCAACGCTGCTGCTGTTCTGGTGGGGCTTTGCGGGCAGGGCGCTCGTTCAAAGGCCCCTTCGCCGCGCCATGCGGGCCTGCGGCATCGCAGCGATGGCCGTTGCAGCCATGCTTCCCTTCGGCCCCCATGATCCCGTTTTGTACACCGCCTCCACGCTTGGCCTCGTGCCGCTGGCAGGCACCTATATCGGCCTCTGCCACCTCGGGGAGCGCGCCCTGCTGCGTGCCGGGCTCGTCGTGATCGCGCTCATCGCCGCCAACAACCTATGCTATCATACCCCGGGCCTGTTTGGCTACCTGGCGCTGGTGCAAAAGCTCACCTTCCTGTATTTTCTTGGCTGGACGGCACTCGTAGAAGTGCGGACTGCTCCTTCAACCGCTTAATGCGGAAGGCCTTTCTTGCTTTTCCAAAATTGACCGCACATGAGAACACTGCTTCTTTCCGTAGCACTCGCGCGTCGGGCGCTGCGGCTGTCCAGATCAACACAGCCAGCGAAGACCGTTACGCCACCCTCCGCACCTATACGCTTTATGTGCCCAACTACTGGTACGGCCCCGGCGGCACCATGCTGCCCGACGAGGCCGAAGGCTCCCGCACGGCGCGCTATATCAGCGACATGATCTCCGAATACAAGTTCCCGGTGCGCCTCGTGCGCCGCGACGAGCTGAGCGAGCTGATCCTCAACACCCGCAAACCGCTGTATTACGTGAACTACGTACAGAGCTTGGCCGACAAGATGATCTCCGTCGTGAACGGGCTTACGGGCGAAGTGCTCTACGCCAACTTCACCGGTAAATCGTACCGGCCTAAGGAAAAGGACTTCCGCGACCTCAACAAGGTAGTGTTGGAAGCGAAGTAAGTGACCGCTACAAAAGCAAGGGGCCGTAGTAATACGGCCCTTTGCTTTTGTATGGAGGATGATGACAAAACGGGAGCCTAGCGTTGCGTGCCGATCCACTTGATGGCCGCTTCCAGCACAGGGTCCGTTTTGCCCTCGGGGTCGGCCGGTACGTGAATGTCGGGCAGCACCGGGTTCGGGTCCCGGGCATCGCCGTTGGCGCGGATAAAATGCCGCGTGCTGGAGCAGAAGTTCACCTTTGCGTTCGGCGTATCGAAGTAGAGGATCTCACCATAGTCGTTCGCAGGCTCGCCGCTCGGCTCCCCGATCAGCGTGGCGAGCTGGTAATCCTGGATGGTGTTCACGGTCATGTTGGCGCTGGAGAAGGTGTTGGGCCCGATGAGGACGGCCACGGGGCCCCGGAAGCGCAGCTCGTTGGCCGGCGGGGGCTCCGGAGCGGCCGCCTTATTAACGAAGATGTACCCGTTCTGCTGCGCCAGGTAGGGCGCCCATCGGGCACTGTCGCTGCGGCGGCGCGCGGAGTCGAGCGCCAGGTACGCGTTCTTTCCCTCGGGGCTCACTTTCCAGCGGGTGTCGCCAGACATGCGAAAGGGCTTGTCGGTAATGAACTGCAGCAGGTTCCAGCCCAGTACCGAGTTGCCCCCGCCGTTGCGGCGCATGTCTACCACAAAGCCTTTGATGGGTGCGCTGCGAAAGGCACGGAAGCTGTCCTCGAGAAAGCGGTAGAAAGCCTTCGGATCGCCTTCCATGTGATTGAAGTCGAGCACGGCGATGTCGCCGGGCAGGCGGCGGATGGAGTAAGGCGGTGCCGCAGCCACGGCGCCGCGGCGCTTCCTGAAGGCCTCGATGCGGGTCAGCAGCTGCTGGTACGTGACCGCGGTGAGTACCTTTTCGTGTTCGGCTCCGTTCTGGCGGTAGCGGATCGCATAGGGCGAGCGGATGCCGACCAGGTGCAGGTGCGCGAGGATATTGTTCTTCATGCGGATGCGCCGCCAGGAAGGAAGGCCGCCGCTGTAGCGCGTCAGCTCCGTGAGGATGTCGGCGGCGCTGCGGCCGTTGATGGAGAGCAGGCGATCGCCGGGCCGGAGGCTGCTGTCGTCGGAGAGGTCGGCCTGGACACGGAAGCCACCCGGGGCCAGTTCGTCGAGGAGCACCGGGAACACGCCGTAGCGTCCCTGCTGTATCTTCTCGACGATGGCGGGCGACACCGTAGCGTGCGTATGGCCTTCGTTGAGGGCGGCGCAGAGGCGGGCGATGAAGTGCCAGGCATCTTCGGTGGGGATCGGCCGGTTGGCCGCCTTGAGCAGGGAATCGCGCAGGCGGTAAAACGCTTTGCGCGGGATGCTGTGCCAGGGGTTCGGGTGCATGCTCTCGATGGTGCGCGCGGTGAAGCGGATGTCTTCGCGCACCTGTTCGGCCGTGAGCGTGTCGGGCAGCTGTGCAAAGCCGGCGTGCCCCCCGAGCAGCAGGAGCAGGGCTAGTAGAAATACGGAACGCATTCGTGTTGGTTGTGTGCGTAAAGCTACTACAGCCGCTGGAGACCGGCCACCGGTATGCCGAACGGCCTGCGGCTTTTGACGCATGAAATGCAGGGCCGGACGATTTTTTGTTAAAATTTTTACAAGGGAGTTGCGTATTCCGGAGGAAAGCAGGCGATTTCGTGCGGTGTATTAAACCTTTCCGGGGGCTCCCGGTCTCAGCGCGTTTTTTCGAAAGACTACCCGCGGGCGGTTGCGGATTTCAAGCTCTTCGATTTTGGCACAGTATTGTCATATGGCAGGAAAATCGAACAAACAAAAACCGTTTAACGTATGAAATCAGCCAAACAAACCTTCCTCCTGATGGCCGCCACGCTCTTTACTTCGGCCGCCTTTGCGCAAGTGAACCTCGGTGCCGCCGGCTCCGCGAATGCCGCCGTAAAAAGCACGGTGAATGCCGCCGCTGCCACAAGAGCCACCACGGGCGCCGCTGCCAATGCCGCTTCCGCCGCTACCAAGGCCACCACGTCGGCCGCCGTTACTACCGGCGCCGCCGCGCAGGGTGCTGCCTCCGCCGCCGCCACCAAAGCTGTTGACGTAAAAGGAGCCGCTACGTCCACCACGGGCGCCGCCGCTGCAAGTGCCGCCCAGAGCGCGAAGTCGGCCACGGACGTAGAAGCCGGGGCCCGCGTGAATGCCCAGGCTGCCGCCCATGCTTCCGAGCAGGCTACCGCACAGGCCAACGAGAACTCCGCCCTCTTCGGTGCCAAGACCGATGCTAAAGTGGATGCCGGTGCACGCGCCGATGTGAAGGTGAATGGCAGCCAGGCCATCGATAAGACCGAGAAGGGCGCTGTGAAAACAAAAACCAGCGTGGAGCAGCAAGGCGACGCCGCCGTGCGCAAGACGAAGCAGGTGAGCGCCCAGGGCAAGACCAAGGTGAAGTCGGAGTTCCGCGCCAAATCGCAGGGTGCCGCCCGGGCTTCCGCGCAGGCCAGGGAGCATGCCTCTGATCAATCCGCTGTAGTGGATGCGCGCAGCAAGGCGAGCGTGAAGAAAGAAGTGCGTGCCGGTAAGAACGGCGCTTCCGCCAGGGGCGGCGCCTCGGGCAGCAGCAAAGTAAAGGTGCAGTAAAGACGCATCCCTATGCGTCTCCCAGTAACAATGCATGCATATACGTCTCTTTCCAGCAGCTACGTGCTCTTCTGACCCACAGACAGAACAGAGCCCGTAGTAATACAAAGGGCCGCCGGAAGGTGGCCCTTTCAAAACCCTAACCTCCCTCGTGTATGAAACAGCTATTCCTGGCCTCCCTGCTCTTTGCCGGCCTTGCTGCCGCGGCGCAGGACTCTACCCAGACCCAAAAGAAAGATACCCTTAAGAACAAGCCGCAGTTCAAGCTCTCGGCCAACTACAACAGCGGGCTGCATTACTACGGCCGCACCGATAGCCTCCGGAGCAGCGGATTTTTTCCCATGGCCGAATTCTGGATCACCCCGAAGTTCTACGTGAACGCTGCGCCCATCTTCGTCAACAATGCGCTGCAGTCGTTCGACTATGTTGGCACGGTGGCAACCATCGGCTACCAGAAGGTGACCGACAAGTGGATCACCGGCGCGTATGTGCTGAAGCCTTTCTATGAAGGCGACGCGCAGCTGGTGCAGTCGGCGCTGAAGGCGCAGACCGGCGTCAACGTGAGCAAGCTGCATAAGATCGTCAACGTGAATGCGGGTGTGGATGCCCGGTTCACCGACGGGGTCGACTTCGGCGCCACTGCGGGCATCGACCACATCGTGCGCCTGCCGCTGAAATCGGGCGGCGTGGTGGTGCTCGACCCGGGCTTCTCGGTGAATGCCGGCACGCAACGCTACAGCCGCACCTACACCAAGAAGAACAACAACGGCGGGCTGCCGCTCATTCCACTGCCGGGCAATGGCAACGGGCCCACCACCGAAACGCGCGAGGAAAATCAGTTCAAGATCCTGAGCTACGAGGCGTCGGTGCCGCTCATCTACGCCAAAAAGAAATGGATGCTGATCGCCACGCCGGCCTACGTGCTGCCGCAGAACCTGCTCCCGGGCGAGCGCGGGAACAATTTATTCTACGTGACGACCACGGTGAAATACACGTTCTGAGGGGCACGCGGAACACGCGGAACACGCGGAAGAAATTCTGGGTGACCTGTTCGTAGGTCCGGGCATTTCCACTTCGCGAGGTAAAGGACGTGGCAGTCCGCTAAAAGTGGTGGCAGACTCAAGGTCGGAGTTTCCAGGATAAAACGCAGAAGCGGGAAGGTGACCTTGGCTTTCAAATGATATCAAACTCGGTTGGTTATAGTACAGGCCATGCGGAAGAGCGTTTCCGTGTGGCCTTTTTTCTTTCGGCACCCGGTCCAAGACCCCTTCGGCCAGGAAACGGGTTGCGATTAACGGAAATTTTTGACCTAAGTGCCCCCTTTGGGGGACAGGGGGCCGTTCCCGCATGATTCTTGCCTACTTTTGCAGCGTAAAGCAACCGTTATGATCAAAACAGGCAATCCCATCATCAGCATATACACCGAAATGACCCCGAACCCGGAAACGATGAAGTTCGTGGCCAACAAGCTCCTCTACCCGGGCAAGAGCATCGACTTTCCTGACGTGGAGAGCGCCAAGCCCTCGCCGCTCGCTACGGAGCTCCTCGGCTTTCCCTTTCTCCGCGCGGTGTTCATCGCCTCCAACTTCGTAACCCTCACCAAGACCCCCGAGACCGACTGGGCCGACGTGATCCCCTCGATCCGCCAGTTCCTGAAGGAGTACCTCGAGGAAGGTAAGGCCGTGATCAACGAAGAGGAGCTCGCCAACGTGGTGCCCCAGAGCTCCAACGAGGTGGCTGCCGACGACGACGACGTGGTGAAGCGCGTGAAGGAGCTGCTGGAGAACTACGTGAAGCCCGCAGTGGAAATGGACGGCGGCGCCATCCAGTTCAAGAGCTACAACGACGGCGTGGTGAACCTGATGCTGCAGGGCTCCTGCTCGGGCTGCCCCTCCTCCATGATCACGCTGAAGGCCGGCATCGAAGGCATGATGAAGCGCATGATCCCCGAGGTGAAGGAAGTAGTGGCGGAAGCCGAATAAGAATGTGCTGATGTGCTAATTAGTTAATGTGCTAATAGAAAGCCCGGATCGCAAAGCGATCCGGGCTTTTCAGTATGACGTCATGTACATTCATTCGGTCATTCCCCTATTCTCTGATTAGCACATCAGCACATTAACTAATTAGCACATTAGCACATTAACTTGCCCTCATGAGCCCAGTGCCCTACCTGTTGACACTGCTTTTGATAGCAAGCACCTTAGTCTCCTGCGGCACGCAGCACCGCTTTGCCACGGCGGCGGAGGCGGCAGCCGACTCGTCGCCGGTATACCGGCTGCCCTATGAAGAGGGAAAGCGCTACCGGCTCGTGCAGGGCTATAATTCCTGGTTCTCGCACCGCGGGCGGCTCGGGCTCGACTTCAAGATGAAGGCGGGCACACCGGTGCTGGCCGCCCGCGAAGGCGTGGTGACGCGCGCCGTCGATTCGTTCTCGGGTCATGGGCTCAACAGGAAGTACCTCGGCCGCGCCAATGCCGTCGTGGTCCGGCATGCCGACGGCTCGCACCTCCTCTATGCCCACCTGCAGACCCGCAGCGTGCTCGTGCGCCCGGGCGACAGCGTCCGCGCCGGGCAGCCCATCGGGCGTAGCGGCAACGTAGGCTACTCGGCCTTCCCGCACCTCCACCTCATTGCCTGGGGACCCACTCCGCAGGGACGGCGGGCAATCCCGACAAGGTTTTACACGGACAAAGGCATCCTCTACCTGAAACCGGGCAGGCGTTACAGGGCGGTCAAGGCAGGAGAAGGTAAAGAAGTGTTTTGAACCGCTAAGGCGCTAAGAAGCTAAGGTATTCGCTAAGGAGCGGTCGTCTAGTTGTCTATTTGTCCCGGCGAGGCGAAGCCTGCCGTGATGCCGGCCGGAGCGCCGGCATAATGGGTCGTTTCAATGCGGCCTACCCGATCGTACCAACGAATCATACCTGTGTAGTGAGTGCATCTTGAAGACGTAGAAAGGTCTATCCGCGTTCATCATATAAAATCCGTGACATCTGCGTTCTTTCTCTCCCTGCCACGTGCTTATAGGCTGTCCACAAAATAGTATCGTTACCATTCGAAATCCAAGAACGGCGCCAGCCGGGCCCTACACTTAGCGAAACCCTTAGCCCCTTCGCTTCTTAGCGGTAAGAATCCCTTCTTCAACTTCCTACGCCTTCTTATGCCGGATCCTTTTAATCAGGAAGCTCCGCTCGTTGGCGATGTTGGTATCATCGCCCATCAGCAGCGCAAAGGGCTTCAACGCCGGGATCTCCTCAAAGAGCACCTTTACGATGGCCAGCAGCGGCAGCGCCATGAAGGTGCCGGCAAGCCCCCAGAGCGCCGCGCCCGTGAACACCGCCACGATGGCGGCCAGCGCGTTGATCCGGATCTTGTTGCCGACGATGACGGGGTTGAGGATGTTACCGTCGATCATATGGATGACGAGCATCGACACCACGGCCCAGAGCACCGTAACGGGTGTATTGGTGGTGATGGAGATGAGCGCCGTGAGCAGGCACGCAATGGTGATGCCCACGTAGGGCAGGATCTTGATGATGGCCGCGATCACCGACAGCAGCAGCGCGTAGCGGATGCCGAGCAGGAAGAGGGCGGCGAAGAAGGCCACGGCCACGATCACCATCTCGATGAGCAGGCCCGCGATGTAGCTGCGGATGACGTACTGGATGCGGTTGAATACATTCTGTACCGTGGCTCCGTGCTCGTCGGCGAAAAGGGTGGTGAAGAAGCCCACGATGAGCGAGCGGTAGAGCAGCAGCAGGAAGGTCATGATGAGCAGCATGATGCCGGCAAAGAGCACCACCGAGCCGAGCGTGAGCGTTCGGTTGACGAGGTAGGAGGTCTTCGGCAGGAGGTTGGCGCTCGAGTTCTGCACGATCTCGTGCATCCGCTGCGTGGGCACGTCGAGCCACTTGCCGAGGAGCGTTTCGAGCTGCCCGAGCGAGGCGTCGATGTTCTGCTTCATCTGCGGGAGGTCTTCGCGGAAGGAGAGGATCGAGTTGAAGATGAGGTAGAAGACGATGACGAAGAGCACCACGGCGAAGAGGAGCACGATCATGGCCGCGTAGCCCCGCGGAAATCCCTGGCGCTCGAAGAAGCGGCAGGGCGAGGTGAGCAGCAGGGCCAGCAGTCCCGACATCGCCAGGGGCTTCAGCACCGGCTCCCCGTAATAGAGTAGCCCCAGCACCAGCGCGATGCAGAGCAGCGGCGGCACAAGGCGCGCGAACAGGGGAGAGCTCGGGACCCGGCAGATGTTCATAGATGCCCGGATGCCCTAAATTTTCGTGCCCAACATGGGATCTCAGATCTCGGATCGCGGATCTGGGATCTGCGCTGAATGCGGGCAGCGTAGCCGGCAGGGTCAGCTATAAGAGAAGGAACGCAAATTGTACGGATTTTATACGATAAGCGTGGATACGTGGGGCATAGGAGGAACCCTTCCTTCATGTCCCGCACTGGCCTTTATGATCAGCTGGTACGATAAGCTATGCTGCACCGATACGATCCCTCACCAATTGATGAATAGACAATTTCTTCTTAGCGAATACCTTAGCCCCTTCGCTTCTTAGCGGTAAAAATCCCTTTTTCTTCTTTCCCCGCCTTAAACTCGCGTAGCCCTTTGGTTCAAATTGTTTTTGTACCTTAAAAGGATGGAAGCAACCAAAACCGCCCCGCCGGCCGCCCCCCCGCCGGCGCCCGCTGCTGCACGGGTCAACGCCATGGACCGCTACAAAACCCTTCACCTCTGGATGCTGCTGCCGATGCTCGTGATGCAGGCCGGCATCTTCAAGGATTACTGGGGCGACTTCACCGACAACGCCTGGTCGGTGCACGTGCACTACTGGACCGGCACGGCCTGGTACGCGTTTCTCATCAGCCAGCCTTACCTCGCCAGCCACGGGCAGCTCGCAAAGCACCGCACCTACGGCATCATCGGGATGTTCCTGGCCGGAAGCGTGTGTATGACGGCGCTGAGCATGATGCACCGCGACATCGCCACCGCCGAGCGGTCGGCCGTGGCGCGGGATGCCTTCGGGCCGTTTGAGCCCTGGTTCTTTTATGGGGTGGCGGCCATCGAGATCGTGATGATGACCGCCTTCGGCATCGCCGTGATCATGAGCATCCTGCACCGTAAGCGCTGGGAAAGCCACGCGTGGTGGCTGATTTCCTCCGTATTCATCATCATGATGCCCGCGCTCGGAAGAGGGCTCCAGGGCCTCTATGTGGGCTTGAACCGGCAGGACTGGCCGAACGTCGACATCATGCCCGGCGTATATGCCGCCAATGTCATCATCATCGGCGGTATGCTGCTCGCAGCCTGGAAGTGGCGCCGGATGTGGCATCCCGCCACCTGGCTGGCAGTGGGTGTGAACCTGTTCAACTTCGTGCTCGAGCCCATCGGCCGTTCCGCCGGCGTGCAGAGCTTCCTCCGCGCCCTCATCCACGGCTAAAGAGATCTGGGATCTCGGATCGCGGATCTCGGATCTGGCCTCGCGTCGGTATGTATCTGACATCACCGATCTGACATCCGACATCACCGGTCTGAGATCCCACATCTGAGATCTCACATCCCCGCTCTATCTTCGGCCCTCATCATCAGCCCTTTACCATGACCCCGACACCCGCCTCCGAGCATCAGTCCGCCTTTATCAACCGCATTATTGAAACCGGCACCGTCTGGGCCCTCTCCTCCGACGAGGGCTTCGCCACCTCCGAGTCCGACGAATACGAAGACGTGGAAGTGCTGCCCTTCTGGTCGGAAGAAGCCGCCGCGGCCGTACTTGCCCGCGACGAGTGGGCGGAGTTCAAGCCGGCTTCCCTGCCGCTGGCCGAGTTCCTGGAGAAATGGCTGCCCGGCATGTACAGCGAAGACGTCGTAGTCGGCATCGATTGGGACGCGGAAATGACTGGCACCGAAACGGAGCCGCTCGACCTGGCCCTCGCCGTGGCCGAGGCCCTCAAGCAAAGCGGCAAGCCCCTCGCCTTTGAACACCACGACGATGTGGACGACTATATCACACAGCTGCAAGGGGCGATGGGCGAGGAGTAAGCGGGCGCATCCGGATGAGGACAGGCGCGCCCGCCTCGCACGGAGCGACGGGAGTATCTCCTTAACATCAGCCGTGCCTACTGGCCTGCGGGCGCTGCCTGCGCCGCGCGCCGGGCATTCAGCTGCTCGAGGCGGGCCTGCTTCTTCGCCAGCTCTGCCTGCAGGGAAGCGATCTTTTTCTCCTGGTCACCGATTTCCTCGTGGGCCTTCCGGGCATCCTTGGCCTCGCGGTAGGCCCGGCGTGCTTCCTTCTTGGCGCGGCGCGCGTCCTTCACGTCGCCGCTCGAGGCGCGGGCGGCCCGCTCGCTACTCTTCTCGGCGGCTTTCTGCGCATCCAGTTCTTCCTCGCGGGCTTTCTCGCGCACGCCGGGGAGGTTGTTCTGGGCGATCGCCAGCCTGGCCGTCAGGCTGCTGATGTCGTTGCTGACTTCAACGATCTCTTTGTTGAGCTTCACCGAGTCTGCGGCATCGTATTTCTGGGCCCCGGCCGGAAGGGCGGCCAGCATCAGGAGGCAAAAAATGGTCGTGTAGATCGTCTTGTTCATGGTATCGGGGATTACAGGTGATCGGTCTTTAACAGACAGGATCACAAACGCTATGCCTGTAACCGCTGGCGGCCTGCGGTACGCCCGGCCCGGGCTCCTGCCATTGATTGAAATTCGGTATGTTTAGGAGACATATCCCCTGTATGCCTTACGCCATCCACACCCAGGACCTCTCCTTCGCCTTCGGGCGGCGCACGGTGGTGAGCGGCCTCTCGCTTCATGTGCCCGAAGGCTCCATCTACGGCTTTCTCGGGCCCAACGGCGCCGGCAAAAGCACCTCTATCCGCCTCCTCACCGGCATGCTCCTCTCCGACAAGGACAACATCTTCATCGGCGGCCGCTCGCTGCGCCGGCACCTCCCCGACATCTTCCGGGGCATGGGCACGCTCATCGAGTCGCCCTCCCTCTATGCCCACCTCACGGCGCGCGAGAACCTGCGCCTCATCGCTACGCTCCGGGGGCTGCCCGCCGCCCGCATCGACGAAGTGCTGGCCATCGTGGGGCTGCGCTCGGTGCAGCACCGCAAGGTGGCGCACTTCTCGCTCGGCATGAAGCAGCGCCTCGGCATCGGCATCGCCCTCCTTGCCGACCCGGCCCTCCTCATCCTCGACGAGCCCGCCAACGGCCTCGACCCCTCGGGCATCATCGAGATCCGCGACCTCATCAGGCACCTGCACCAACAGGAGGGAAAGACCATCTTTGTATCCAGTCACCTGCTGGCCGAGGTGGAAAAGACCTGTACCCATATCGGCATCATCCATAAGGGCACGCTGCGCTACGAGGGTACGCTGGAGCAGCTGCAGCTCGAGGCCCGCCAGGGAGGCGAAGTGGTGTTTACCATCCCGGCTGCCGCGCAGCACCTCACCGCATTCCCAGACGACTGGGGCGCCCGCCTGCACAGCGCCGACGAAGTGCTGTTCCCCTACACCGGCGCCGACCGGATCACCGAACTCAACCAGCGGCTTGTAGGTGCCGGCGTGCCCGTGTGCGGCATCCGGATGCAGGGCGGCCTCGAAGACTGGTTCATGCGCTTAACCCAAAAAGACCGCGAGATCGTATGAGCACCTTTACCCAGACCCACAACGCCTGCTTCCGCGCCGAGCTGCTCAAGCTACGCCGTACCGCGCTGCCCTGGCTCTGTATCGGCGCCGCGCTATTCATCCCCCTCATCCAGACCCTCGCCAACATCTTCCTGAGCGACGGACACCAGGAAAACGCCTGGCCCAACTTCCTCCAATGGTCGGTGAAGGGCTTCACCGGCTTCTTCTACCAGCTTTTTCTCATCCTGCTCATCGGCCGCATCGTGTACCTCGAGCACCGCTACGACACCTGGAAGCTGCTCGAAACGCAACCCGTATCGCGGCCCGCGCTCTTCCTCGTCAAGTTCGAAGTGGCCGCACTCGTAGCTGCCCTCTGCCTCCTCCTGCTGGTGGGCTTCTCGCTCCTGGGCGGCGCGCTCCTGCAGGTGGCGAAGCCGGAACTCGGGTTCGCGAAATCCGGCATCGAATGGGGCGTGCTGTTCGGGGCCGTCGGCCGTATCTGGATCGCCTCGCTGGGGCTGCTGGCGCTGCAGTACTACCTGGCGCTCCTGCTCCGCAATTTCGCCGCCCCGATGTCGATCGGGCTCATCGGCATCATCGCCGCCGGCATCCTGAATGATTTCGGCTTGCTCACCTGGCTGCCCTATAATGCCATTGCGCTTTCACAGGCCGCCTATAAGGGAAGTCCCACCGGCAGCGGCCTGTTGTACCATGAGTGGCTGAGCGGGCTGTGGTGTGTGTTCTTTTTGCTGATGGCCTACCAGCTGCAGCGGCAGCGGGGCTTCGTGCCGGCACACCTGCGGGGCCGGCGCGGTATCGTTACCGGCCTTTCCGTAGTACTACTGGCGGCGCTGGTGGTGCAGGTCAGCAAGCCGCGCGTGATGGGGCGTTCGGAGAACACCGTGATCGCCGGCCGCATAAAAGCGGAGCAGCCGGTACAAAGCGTGGCGCTCGTGCGGCCCGCCTTCAGCGATACCATCGCGACCGCACCCGCCACCGGCGGCCGCTTCCGCCTCCTGCTGCCCGACACGCTGCCTCCAGGCTTCTACCGCCTCCACGCAGGTGCGCAGAAGCTCGACATCTACTTCGGCAGCAAAGACAGCCTCTCCGTAGATCTACAGGCTTCGAAAGACGAATTCAAGCTCGTATTCGGTGGCACGCGCGCAGCCGAGAGCGAGTTCCTGCAAACGACAGACAGCCGCCCCGACTTCAGCCGCATCCGCCGTTTCCAGGCAGAGGCGCTTCCGGATGCCTTCATGCGCGAGTTGCAAGAGTTGATTGCCGGCCAGGAAAAGGAAGCGGAACGCTTTCATACCACCGACAACGTGCGGTTGGCGCCCGACTTCCTGGCCAGCTACCGCAAGCTCCTGGAGGTGGGCGCGCTCTACGAGCTGGAGGTCGAGTACCCGAAGTCGTTTATGCTCTACCATCCCAACAAGGAGCTGAAGTTTGGCCCCGAAGCGGAACGACTCCGCCGCAGCGTCTCCTTTGCCGATGCTTCTCTTATCGACCTGCCCGGCTTCCTGGATTTTGCCACGCGGTACATCGGGGCGAAGACGGCCCGGAGCGCCAACCGCGACAGCGCCTTCAGCGCCTTCGCCGCGCAGCAGGTGCCGAGCCTGCCGCTGCGCGAGGCCATCCACCTGCGCTTCGCCCGCGAGCGCCTCGCCCGCACCAACGACACGGCGAGCCGCCAGCAGGTGGTGCAGGCCGCCTTCGCCGCCATCCAAAACCCGGTATACCAGCGCCACCTCCAGGGCGACCTCGTGCGCCTCAACAGCATGCTGCGCGGACGGCCGGCGCCCGACTTCAAGGCCAGCGCGGCCAGCGGTACTACCTTCTCGCTCGAGAACTTCCGCGGCCGCTACGTGGTGATCGACGTATGGGCCACCTGGTGCGGCCCCTGCAAGCGCGAGTCGCCGGCTTTCGAAGACCTCTCGGAGCGCTATACCGACGAGCGCCTGCTCTTCGCCGCCATCTCGATCGACGAAGACAAAAAGGCCTGGCAGCGGGAGGTGATGTTCAAGTCGGAGCGTGTGCTGCAGCTGCATGTGGAAGGCGACGCCTTTGCGCAGGCCTATGGCATCAGCAGCATTCCCCGCTTCCTGCTGATCGGTCCCGACGGCCGCATCGTGAACGCCAACCTGCCGCCTCCTTCCGAACCCGAGTTCCTGGCTATCTTGCAGCGCGAGGTCTACAATATGGGATCCAACTAGTGCATGCAGGAATTTTTCAGCCAATTCTGGACAGGCCTCCTGAATACGACAGGGCTTGAGTTCATCGCGGTGATCGCGGGGATCGTGAGCGTTTATTTTTCGCGCAAGGAAAACATCTGGGTATACCCGGTTGGCCTGGTCAACACGGGCATCTACTGGTACCTGTGTGTGAAGCACCACCTCTTCGGCGAGGCCCTCGTGAATTTATACTACACCTACATGAGCATCTGGGGCTGGATCCTCTGGGCGCGCCGCAACGAGCGCAACGAGAAGGCCCTGCACATCACCTGGAGCTCGCGGCGCGAGTGGGTGATGGAGCTCCTGTTCTTCGCCTTCTTCTTCATCGCCATCTGGCTCGGCTACCAGGGCATCGCGCACGCGCACGGCCTCGCGGTGCCGCAGCTGGGCCCTGCGCCCTCGGTGTGGGATAACCTCGAGGCGCAATTCATCGGCTACGCGCGCAGCATCCCCGACGGTAACCTTTACCCGGCCGCCGATGCCTTTGCCGCCGCCACTGCCTTTACCGGCATGTGGCTGATGGCCCGCAAAAAAGTCGAAAGCTGGTATTGGTGGATCGCCACCAATGTCTCCTCGATCCCGCTGTATTACGTGAAAGGACTCGTGTTCACGAGCGTGCTCTTCTTCATCCTGCTGATCATGGCGTTCTGGGGATTGGCGGAGTGGAAAAGAAAGGCGCGGAGTCAGGGGAGAATGGGGTGATGGGGAAATGGGAAAATCCTCCCGGCGATGAATTCAGATTAACCGTTTGTATTATTGACGCCTTCCCGTATGCCGGCAAACCGAAGCTTTGTACTTTCACCCCGTATGCCGGCACATTCATTACCCCATTATCCCATACCCCCATTACCCCATTAAAAAAGATAGTGATCCTCGGCCCTGAGTCCACCGGCAAGAGCACGCTTTGCCGGAAGCTCGCCCAGCAGTACGATACCGTCTGGTGTCCCGAGTATGCGCGTACCTACCTGGAGCAGAACGGGATGAACTATAACCGCCAGGACCTGCTCCTGATCGCGCAGGGACAGCTCGCCCTGGAAGCGTGGATGGCCGAGGAGGCAAAGCCGCCGTTTTTCTTCGTAGACACCGATATGTATGTCATGAAGGTCTGGTTCGAGGTCGTGTTCGGCGATTGCCCGCCCTGGATCCTGAAGCAGGCCGCCGCGCAACGCGCCGACCTGTACTTACTCTGTAACACCGACCTGCCCTGGGTGCCCGACGGCCTCCGCGAATACCCCGACCCCGCAGCCCGCGAGCGCCTGTTTTGCATGTATAAGGACATCCTTGTGAACGACGGAACGCCCTGGGCCCTCGTGTCGGGAACAGAAGAAGAGCGGCTCGCATCGGCCGTCAGTGCAATTGAGGAGCGGTTCGGGAAGGAAGAGGAAGGAGAATAAGGGATTTTTACCGCAAAGCCGCTAAGAAGCTAAGGTATTCGCTAAAAATAGCTGCGGTGCTGATCGCAAATGTGGGATGTGAGATCCGAAATCTTCGGGGCAGCGCTGCTTTTGATTGCTCCCTTTTGAGCGAACGAAAAAGAAGGAACGCTGATAATACGGATTTTATACGATGAGCGCGGATGTTCGCTTACAGTGCCTCGGGCCCCACGTTGGCTAACCTTCCGCCGGTAGGATGTTCCTGTACGATAAAATATGTCGAACCGAGACAACCCTTTACCAATAGACAAATAGACCAATAGACGTTCTCACCTTCGCGAAAACCTTAGCCTCTTCGCTCCTTAGCGGTAAGAAAATCTTGTTTTACTTTTTCTTCTTTTTCACCGCCGGCGCGGGCGCCTTCTCTTTCTTCACCTCCAGCCCGATCACCTGCCGCACATCCGCATCGGTTTGCAGGAAATTCATCTGCGTACCGATCCAGCCGGCGCGGCGCTGCACGTAGCCGCCGCCGGTGGGGTGGAAGCGCTTCGGGGCCGGCAGGCAGGCGGCGATCTGCGCGGCCTCGCGGCGTGAGAGCGCAGCGGCAGGCTTACGGAAATAGTGTTGGCTCGCCGCTTCCACCCCGTAGATCCCCGGTCCCATCTCGATCACGTTGAGGTACACGTCGAGGATGCGCTCCTTGCCCCAGATCCACTCGATCATCTTGGTGAAGTATACTTCGAATCCCTTGCGCACCCAGCTGCGGCCCTGCCACAGGAACACGTTCTTGGCCACCTGCTGCGAGATGGTGGAGGCGCCGCGCACGCGCCCCGGCTTCTTCTTGTTGTACTCCACTGCCTTCTCGATGCTTTTCCAGTCGAAGCCGCCGTGGTCGGGGAAGGCCTGGTCCTCGGAGGAGATGACGGCCAGCCGCATGTGCGCGGGAATCTCGGCGCGCGACACGTAGTCGCGCTTGAGGCCGTCGCCGTCGATGAGGGCACCGATCTGGGTGAGGGTGATGGGCGGGTTCACCCACCGTAGTACTACAATGTAGAGGAGTTGCGCGATGAACAGGAAGAGTAGCGTCCGCTTTACGATGCGCCAGAAGCGGCTGCCGCTTTTCTTGGGTGGGGTCTTCTTGGCCATGCCGCGTCAGTCCTGGAGAAAGAGGTAATAGGTCATGAGGCCCACGCCGAAGCACACGAGGATAAAGCCGTTGAGGCGGGAGATGAACTGGATGTTGTGGGCCGTGAGGCGCTTGCGGATCTTGTCGGCGCCGAGCACCTTCAGCACGTCGGTGCCCAGCACGAAGAGCAGCGCGATGGCGAAGATGCCGAGGCGCTGGTCGATGGAGTGCTTGATGAGCGAGGTGGCCGCGGCGAGCCAGAAGATCCAGATACCGGGGTTGAGGACGTTCATCAGGAAGCCCGTCATGAAAACCTTGAAGAAGTCGCGCTTGCGGAAGCGCTCCGGCGTGGCGCCCTCTTCCACCACGCGGATCCGCTTGAAAAAGAGGAAGTAGATGCCGACGGCCACGAGGAAGAGCCCGCCGATCACCACCACGATGTCCTGCCCGTTGATGATGCTGTTGAACAGCTCGGTGAAGAAGTTGACCAGGATGGCCAGCAGCAGGTCGCTCATCGACACGCCCGCCACGAAGGCGAAGCCACCCCTGCGCCCGTTGTAGATACTCTGCTTGATGGTCGTGAACAGCAGCGGCCCCACCGAGATGGCGAGCAGCAAGCCGAGCGACAAACCCTTGATCAAAGCATACCACATGCGCGACGAAGATATAGTAATGTGCTAATGTGCTGATGGGGTAATGTGCTAATAAAATACCGTTCCGGAGATAGGTTTCCCGTTTATAAACAGGGCGCTGGCCTCGAATTCACCAAGGCCCCGATTAACACATTAGCACACTAGCCCATTAGCACATTATTTCTTGCCGATCTCGGCAAGAAACTGATTCCACTCCTGAAGCATCTTGCCTTTGAGCACGCGCGGGAATTTGTGCTGCGAGCCGAGCTTGCCTTCCTTCTCCATGAACTTCAGGAAGGCCTCTTCGGGCAGGCGCTGCAGCAGCACCGCCTTGAGGGCGGAGCCGCGCTCCACGGCGTAATCGTCGTTCAACTGGCAGAGGTAGCCGTCGATCTTCTGCGCCAGTAGTTCTTCGGGTACGTCGTCGTTGCAGGCCACGTACCATTTGTGCGCAAACAGGCCCTCGTAGGGAAAGCCCACCACGCCGTATTCGGGGATGGAGATATTCAGCTCCTCGCTTACGAGCTGGATGGCGCGGTTCATGTTCTCTACCGACAGGTGCTCGCCCACCAGCGAGAGGAAGTGCTTGGTGCGGCCCGTGATCACCACCTCGGCCTTTTCCTTGTTCACGAAGCGCAGCGTATCGCCGATGAGGTAGCGCCAGGCACCCGCGTTGGTGCTCATGAGCAGCGCATACTCGCGGCCTTCTTCCACCTCGTGGATCATATAGGCCTTCGGGTTCTCTACCATCTTGCCGTCGGCGTCGAAGTTGTTCTCGTCGAAGGGCACGAACTCCATGAAGATGTTGTTGTCGAGAATGAGCTGCATCCCCTGCGCGTGCTCGCGGGCCTTGAAGCCGATGAAGCCTTCGGAGGAGAGGTAGTTTTCGATATAGACAATGGGCTTGGCCAGCAGCTTCTCGAAGCCTTTCTTGTAAGGCTCGAAGGCCACGCCGCCGTGTACGAAGAAGCCGAGGTTGGGCCAGATGTCGTGGATGGTCTTCACCTTGTAATGCTCCACGATCATCTCCATGCACATCTGGCACCAGGCGGGCACGCCCACGATGTAGCCGATGTCCCACTCCTTCGCATGCTCCACGATCTCGTGCAGCTTCTCGTTCCAGTCTTTGATCTTGGCAATGCGGCCGCCGGGCTTGTAGAAGGTCTGGAACCAGAAGGGCTTGTTCTTGGCCAGGATGCCCGAGAGGTCGCCGGCATACCAGCCGGCCGCGCCTTTCTGCAGGTCGGTGGCGCCGCTCATCATGAGAAAGCCCTTGGTAACCGAGTTGCGGGGCAGGTGCTCGTAGCTCATAAGCGAAAGCCATTGCCGCAGGTAGTTGACGCGGTTGGAGCGCAGCATCTCCTTCGTAACGGGGATGTATTTCGAGGCCGCGTCGGAGGTGCCGGAGCTCAGGGCGTAGTACTTGATCTTTCCGGGCCAGGTGACGTCGGGCACGCCTTCGAGGGTTTTCTTCCACCACTGCTCGTAGATGCTGTTGTAGTCGTGCACCGGCACGTTGGCCTGGAACTGCCGGTCGGGCAGCTTGCTGTGCAGGATGTCGTCGAAGCGGTATTGCTGGCCGAACTCGGTGAAGCGGGCTTTGCGGAGCAGCTTCTTCAATACGCGGAGCTGCTGGCGCCTCGGGTCGTTCTGCGGGATGCGCAGGGCGGCCGCCAGGGCCTTGGGTAGTTTCAGGTCTATGATTCTCGCCATCCTTTCGGGGTACAATCTTTAATGTTCGGTTTCACTTAGCGCTGTGCCGGGGAACTGCCGCCGGCCGGGGTCCTTTCTTTCTAAAGGTACGCTCCGGGTCCGGTAGTGCCTTCATAAACCAAGCCAACGGTAGTTTTTCAAAATGATGCGCAGGTCGAGGCCGGCGTCCCAGTCGCGGGCATACCAGCGGTCGATCTGGTGGAGGCTTTCGGCCGGCAGCCCGGCCAGCAGGCGCTGCCCGGCCCCATTGGGCCGCAGCACCCCGCGGCGCAGCGGTGGCAGGTCGGGCTCCGGCCTGCAATAGCCCACCCAGGTACGGCGGCCGGCCAGCACCTGGCCGCAGTGCTTCAGGAAGCGCCCGGGCTGCTTCACGAGCAGCAGGTGCACGGGCAGCGTCACCAGGAAGGCGCCGCTCAGCGCCACATCGAGAAGGCGCTTGTCGCGCCGCGGCCCCGGCAGCGCCAGCTGCAGCGGCTCGTGGAGCGAGAGCGCCTCCCCAGAGGAGTCTTTCGAGTCGGAGCCCACCACCGAGGCGCTGCCGGCCGCGTGGTAGCGAAGGCGCACCGTGCTGCGCAGCCTGCCGGTCTGTGCGATAATCTCCTTATACGACAGCGCGCCTGCCGAGAAGATGAGCTCCTCGGCGCCGAGGGCCCTGACGGCGCTGTCTACGTCGGCGAGGCCGGCCACCGAGCCCTTTTCGGCGGCGCCGAGGCCTACCCGCCCGATGAGGTTCTGCTGCCGCTTGTGCCGCCCGAGCAGGGCCGCCACCTCGGCGTAGCCAGCCCCGTCGGCCACCACCAGCACGTAGGGCCGGTCGGCGCTTTCGGCGGGGCGCTGCAGGATGCCCGCGCGGAGCAGGATCCGGCGCACGGCGCCCACGGCCAGGAAGGAGAGCAGCGCGCCGAAGAGCAGGATGCCCCGTGAGAAGCGGAGGTTCTCGGGCAGCAGCGCGTAACCCGCCAGCAGCGCCAGGGAGGCAAAGGCCGACGCACGGAGGAAGTTACTCCGCCGGTAGATCTTGTCGTACAGGCCCGCGTAATAAGCCGTCACGATATACACCAGCGCATAGGCTGGAAGCGAGAAGCGGATGAGCTGTTCGGGCAACACGATGTCGGTGCGTACGTACTCGGTCCAGAGTTCCTTCACGAGCCAGAACGAGAGCAGGATGAGTACGCCGTCGATGACCGGAAGGCCCACCCAGCGGATGAACTTGGCGCCCGCCGCGAGTGCCGCCCGCACGCCGATGGCGGCATGGATGGAGGCGCGGAAAACGCGGGCCTGCGCGCCGCCGTAGTGCTTGCGCACGAAGATGTTCATGGCGCTGTAGAAGAGACGCACATAGTTGAGCGAGCCGCGCTTCGTGCTTTCGCCTTTGAAGTGGATGATGGTGGTATCGGCCACGTACCAGTTCTGGTAACCCGCCGCCTGGATGCGGTAGGAGAGGTCCACGTCCTCGCCGTACATGAAAAAGGTCTCGTCGAAGGAGCCTACTTCGTCGAGCACGGAGCGCGGGATGAGCATGAAGGCGCCGGCGAGCACATCCACTTCCCAGTTGGCTTGTTCGGAAAGGTGCCCGAGGTGGTAGCGCCCGAAGGTGCGCGAGCGCGGGAAGAGGAGCGAGAGGCCGAAGAGCTTGTAGAGTGCCGTCATGGGGCCGGGAAAGGAGCGCTTCGACTCGCGCAGAAACGTGCCGGTGCCGTCGATCATACGCACGCCGAGGCCGCCGGCCTTCGGGTGCTTTCGGAAAAAGTCGAGGCACACATGAAGGGAGTCCTCGGCCAGCAGCGTATCGGGGTTCAGGAAGAGGATGTATTCGCCCTTCGACAGCGCCAGCCCCTGGTTGCAGGCCTTCGCGAAGCCGACGTTGGTGGTATTGAACTGGTAGATGAGCTCCGGGAAGCGGGCCTTCAGGTATTCGGGCGAGCCGTCGGTGCTGTTGTTGTCGACCACGATCGCCTCTACCGCGAGGCCCCGGGCCGCTGCGCGCAGCGAATGCAGGCACTGCTCCAGGAAGAAGCGCACGTTGTAGTTCACTATGATGACGGACACGGTCAATCGAAAGGCAGGCTTAGGTAGGCGGCAAATATAACCCGCAAGGGAATCTCAGATCTAGGATCTCGGATCTGTGATCTGGGTGGATTGCAGATTTCAGATGGGTGATTTCAGATTCCGGTTCTCCTTAATGGAGACAGCTTTCGAGTCGCTTTTTATGCGCTTCGGGACGTCAGGAACTGCTCCACCTGAAACAAATCTGAAATCTGAAATCTGAAATCTGAGATCTGAGATCTGAGATCATCACATCCGAGATCTGAGATCCTAATAGAGGTTGTTCGCTCTTCCGAAGCTCACGAGCCCCGCGATGTTGCCGACCTCGAGCTTGCGCATGATGTTCTTGCGGTGGGTGTTGACGGTGAGCTCCGAGAGGTGCAGCTCTCCCGCGATCTGGCGGCTCGTGCCGCCGCGCACGATGAGGCGGATGATCTCGGCCTCGCGGCGCGTGAGCTGGTATTTCTTCAGGAAGTCGTCGTAGAAAGGAGCCTCGTCGGGCGCCGCGCGTTGCGTGTCGGGGAAAAAGGTGCCGCCGGCCAGCACGGCCAGCACCGCCGCCCGCAGCTCGTCGGGCGAAGCCGTCTTGTACACGTAGCCGGCCGCACCGCTGCGCCGGGCTTCCTCCACCAGCTGGGCCTGCTGGTAGCTCGTAAAGATGAGCACACGTACCGAAGGGTGCGCGCTGCGGATGCGGTGCAGGCAGTCGAGCCCGTTGCTGCCGGGCATGTTGAGGTCAATCAGGACCAGGTCGGGATGCAGCCGCGCCACGAGCCCGAGCAGCTCGGTGCCGTTGGTGGCCGTGCCGGCAATCTCCACATCGGGAAGCTCGCCCAGCATCGACTGGATGCCGTTGAGCAGGAAGGGATGGTCATCAGCCAGCAGGATACGATAGGTCATAAGTCGCTTTCGGTATTTCAATAGTGATCAGGGTGCCTTGGGGTTCGTTGGGCTCGATGGCGATCGCGCCGCGAAAATAAGCCACTTTCGAGCGGATGCCGGCAAGCCCGAGCGAGGGCGTAGCATCCGCCTGGGCAGGCGGGAAGCCGGCGCCGTTGTCTTCCACGATGAGGGCGAAGCTCTCTTCGAGCTCCGTTACCTGTACCAGCGCGCAGCTGGCGCCTGCATGCCGCACGAGGTTGTTGAGCAGCTCGTACACGAGCCCGTAGATGCCGTTGTAATGCGCCTGCTGCTCCTCTTCGTACGTAGCGAAGCCATGCACGAGCAGGGTAATGTGCACCTTGCCCGAAGCGTTGAAGATATCGGTGATCTTGCGGAGCGCGCCGGGCAGGCCGGTACGCGGCAGCATCAGCGGGTGCAGGGCATGGCTCAGGTTGCGCACGGTCTGCGCCACGATGCCAAGGGCTTCCTCTGTCTGGTGGATGCGGGGATCGGCAGGCAGGCGCTCCTGTTGCTGTTGCTCGCGCAGCGCCGACAGGTTCAGGCGCGCCGCCGAAAGCAGCGAGCCGGCCACGTCATGAAGCTGACCTGCGATCTGGCTGCGCTCCGCCTCCTGGGCTTCCATAAGCAGGCGCGTGTTCTCGAGCTGCTGCCGGTTCATGCGGTGCAGGAGCTCTTCGCGGCTCCGGCGGAATTCATAGAAGCGGTAGGCAAGCCCCGCCGTCAGGATCACCGACTCGATGAGCAACCCGAGCGCCGTGCCGAACCGCCGGTAGAAAGGGGGTACCGACGGCAGGGCGCCGGTGTAGGAGCCGAGCTGCACGAGGGCGCAGGCGATGAGGGTAAGCACGGCAAAGAAGTAGAAGCGGGCGAGCCGGTTGCCCTGCCAGCTGTAGAAGCCCAGCAACGCAACCATGAGGCACACGTACAGCAGCACGGTGCCGGCCAGCACGCCCTGCAGCGTCAGCCACCAGGGTGCATGGTAGTAGGCGCCGAGCAGCAGCGTAGCCCCGATGCACACCCAGAAGAAGGCGGTGCTTGCCCAAACGGTCTGGCGCAGCCACGGATGCGGGCGGGCGCCGGTGTAGCGGAGGGCAAAGGGCAGCGACAGGGCAATGGTGCTGAGCAGGAAGATCACCTTGGCCTTGCTTGCAAACCAGGGACTGTCGGGCCAGAGGTATTGAAAGCCGTAGCCGCCGTTGGAGAGCACCCAGAGCCAGCCCGATAAGATATACAGGATATAGAATGCATAGAGCCGCTCGCGCGTGAACGCGAAGAGATAGGCGCCGAACAGCAGCAGGAGCGCAATGGTGCCGGTGAAGAAGGCGACTACGAGGGCGCTGGTGCCCTCGGCCCTGCGCATCTCCTCTTGTGTGCGCAGGTGAAACGACAGCTCGAGCGATTCATTCGATTTGTCGATGAGCGCCAGGTACCAGCCGGTGTCGCGCAGCGGGAAGTGGAAGTCGGCTGTCGGGAAGGGACGCTGCCGGTGCGGAAAGAAATCGCCGCTTTCGAAAAGGGAACGGGGTGCCCCGGCCTGTACCCCATAGAGCACGATGCGGTTGATATTGGGCTCGGAAACATGCAGCACCAGCGAGTCGGCGGGGCGGGTGATGCGGAAGGCGATCCAGAATACGGAGCGGGTGAACCCGGGACTCAATTCCTGCTGTGGGGCCTTGCGGAAGCCGCCCTCGCGGAGGGCCCGGAGGGCGCCCGCTGCGTCGAGGCGCGCTGTACGGTCTTCCAAAAGCTGGAAGGCCGGCCGGGCGGGCGGCTGCGTCGAGCCGCCGGTGGCGCGCAGCAGTAGCAGCAACAGGAAGAAGAGTGGCAGGGCGCGGGTACGCATGAGTCCCCTAAGGTAGCACATCAGTACATACCGGGAGCCCCGATTTGCGGCGGCCGTGCGGCACTCAAAAATGATACTTTGGCGGCATCCATTCCTGCCTTTATTTTGCCTTTCCGCCCAGCACACACAACCATGCAACGCGCCCGCATTCTTTTTGTCGACGACGACCCTGATGACCGTGAGCTCATCGAACGCCTGCTCCGCGAGGAGGGGCTTGGCGACTACCGCATCCTCAGCGGGGGGCGCGACCTGCTGCAGCACCTGCATGCCCTTCCCGACACCGGGCTCCCCGAAGTAGTGGTGCTCGACCTCAACATGCCCGCCATCGGCGGCCGGGAGCTGGTGCACGTGCTCAAGGATTTCGAGCGCTATCAGTCCATCATTGTCTTCCTGCTCACTACAGCCCCGCGCGGCCCCGAGGTGGCGGAGTGCATCCGCTCCGGCGCCGCGGGCTACTATGGCAAGCCGGGCAATGTGGCAGCCTGGCGGGAATTATTGCATGAGCTGTACGGCATCGCCACGGATTCCTGGGTAGAGCCCGGCTCTGAGCGCGGGTAGCAGCTTTCCCGGCAGAATGGAACAGTTTTTTCAACAGGCTGCACAAACAGGCTGTATGAAGAAGCTCAGGAACAATGGTCTTTCGATCGTCTTTGGATTGCTGTTCCTCGTTTCGCTGGTGGGCCAGGTGCTGACCGGCCACCACGAGCACAACGAGCAGCTGCAGGAGCACAAGGCGCCCGAAATCCCGCTCGGTCAGTACCTGCGCTCCGGGCATTTTTTCCAGTCCACCTTCGAAAACTGGGAGAGCGAATTTCTCCAGATGGCGCTCTTCGTGGTGCTGACGATGTTCCTCTATCAAAAAGGCTCCTCCGAATCCAAAGACCCCGACGCCCCCAAAGACGAGGTGGACCGCGAGCCGGACCCGAACCGTCCCGGGGCGCCCTGGCCGGTACGGAAAGGCGGCTGGATCGGGAGCCTCTACAAGCATTCGCTTTGCTATTTGCTCTTCGCCCTCTTCCTGGCTTCCTTCCTGCTGCATTGGCACGGCTCCCTACGCGACCACAACGAGGAGCAACTGCTCAAGGGGGAGCCTGCCGAAACCGCATGGAGCTACCTGGGACAAACGCGCTTCTGGTTCGAGTCGTTCCAGAACTGGCAGAGCGAGTTCCTGTCGGTGCTGTTGCTCGTGCTGTTTTCCGTCTTCCTGCGGCAGAAGGGCTCGCCGCAGTCGAAGCCGGTGGATGCGCCCAACAGCGAGACGGGGGAGTGAGGATGTCAGATGTGTGATCTCAGATTTCAGATTTATTGCTGACGCACGACAGAGGATCTCAGATCTCGGATGTCGGATCTCAGATTTAGGCTGACGCCGGTGAGGATGTCAGATGTGTGATCTCAGATTTCAGATTTATTGCTGACGCACGACGCTTGATGACGGATCAGGATGAAATAGCGGGACGGGAACGCGCTCACCAGCCCAGTTTGTCATCCTGTAAGGATCAGCCATGGCGCTAAGGCACGGTAGCTGTCTTTAACCCATCATGCAGCCGATTTCTTCCGTTTGCCTATCCAAAAAGCGTAGCCCACACACAAACGATCCTTTACCAATAAACAAATAGACCAATAAACAAATAAACAAAAGGCCGCCCTCACAGGCGGCCCCGTCATAAAGCAAGCAAGAAAAAAGGTTATTGCATCTGCCGGCGGATCTTTTTACGGATCTCTTCGGCGCAGTGGGCGATGAACTGGTCGGTAATGAGCTCCATCTGCTTGAATTGCAGGGGCTTCGTAATGAACCCGGCACCGTGCTTTTCGGCAAAGCCCTGGTCGGCGGGTTGCGACGAGGTGGTGAACAGCACCACCGGCACTTCGGCGAAGCGCTCCATGGTGCGGAGGCGGCGAAGCACCTGCTTGCCGTCCACTACGGGCATATTGACGTCGAGGATGATCAGGCAGGGCAGCGGGTCGAGGTCGGAAAGGGCTTCGAGGTACGAAAGGGCCTGTCCGCCGTCGGAGGCGGTCACCACTTCTACGTCCCGGGCAAACTGGGCAAAGGCTTCCTGTACCAGCTGAAGGTCATCCGGGTCGTCATCGGCATAAAGCACGATATTCTTAGGTGTGATGGAATGGGTCATGTGTCGGTCGGTCGGGTTTTGGTCGGTAGCTTATACCAGGTGCTCTACATCGATGGCTTCAAGATAAGGCTCCAGCGGTATGGTGGAGCGAAAACAGACCAGCTTTTCGGCAATACAGCGGTACTTTTTGTAGTGCACCTCTATATAAAAGCCTTCCAGCTGGTAAAGGATCCGCACGCGGCCCTCCACTCTACGCTTCCCGATGTAGGTACCTGCTTCGTAAAGCAGGTCGAGCTGCTCTGCGGGCGTCAGCAATTGGAATGCAAACAACGTCATCATCACGATCCTCCTGCTTTTTTTGCCGCAAAGACCATGCAGATCAGCGCATTATGCCGCAAAGAAGGTAAAGAAAAACATGGTTTCATCGGCTGCTGGTTCCCGGGGGAACAACAAATATAATCGTTCACTCTTACAATAGCCTGCTGAGGCGCCCTGGCGGGGCAGTCTTTTTGGTTTTCCGGGTTGGTTAACAAAAAAACCGCTTTTATTCCCACGCTTAAACATTCAGAAGCTCATGCATTAGGATTTCTAAGAGTAATCGATTAGTTTTGGTTTCCGCTCGAAAAAGTACGATCCAATTCCAGGAAAAATCCGTGTTCCAACCGCACGATTTACTATCGCCAAACTAAGCTTATGAGCCGCATTCCTGGAATTGGCCGCCACTACGGCCGCTATCTTCTCGTCCTGCTTTGCCTGGTCGGTTCCCTGGCCGTTCGCGCCGAGGGCACCCTGGAGGTCATGACCAACTCGGTCAACGGCGTCGGCCTCAACATCAGTAACGTCAACTCCGTGACGTCGGGCCCCTACCGCGATGCCCCCACCGAGAACCGCCTCCGGTTCTACCTGAAAGCCGGTGAGCGCCTTCACTTCGGCTGGAATGCCTATAACCGCAACGACCCCACGCCCACGCAGGTTCCCGTGTACTACCGCATCATCCGGTCGTCCGACGAGGTGGAGGTGGTGCCGCCGACCCTGGTGACCCCCGGAACCGGAAACCGGGGCTATATCCCCTCGTTTGCCGCCGCCCAGGCCGGTCCCGATACGCTGGCCGGAGCCGGCGGATACAAAGCCCTCGAATTCATTCCGGGCACAGCGGGCGAGTACTTCATCGAGATCTACCAGAGCGACGACGGGGGCCAGACTGCCCTCGCTGCTCAGGACACCGTGCTGGTATTCTTCGACTTCACCGTGTTTGAAGCGACTCCGCTCAACGTGAAGCCCGGCCGCGTCTACTCCCAGGGCTGGAGCCTCCTGACGTACAACCCGGTGAGCTTCCGCGGCGACATCACCAAGCCCATGGAGCTGAACTCGTTCTACGGCTATACCGCCGACAGCACCATTGCCCAGATCACCTTCCAGGGCGGTTTCCGACCCCTTGCCTTCGTGGTGTACTTCAATAAGTACGGCGCCGACCCCACCGAGCCCGACTGGTTCATCAGCCGCCAGTCGAAGTCGCAAAGCGGGTCGCCGACCACGCTCGCCAACGGCTATAACGTATTCATCAATTTCCCCGACCCGGAGATCTTCCCGCTGGCCGACGACCCCGAGGCGCCGGTGCTTAAGAGCATCACGGGCTGCCCCGGCAATTACAAGCTCAACGTACAGGTCAAATCTCCCGGCGACCTCCGCCTCCTGCTCGACCTCGACGGCAACCCGGGCTATGACGCCGGCACCGAAGACCGCTATGTATATGGCCTGAACGCCATGCCCGGCATGGTGGAAGTGGACTGGGACGGCCTCGACGGCCTCGGCGACCCGGTTTCGGGCAACGTCCAGATCGCCACCTCCTCCAAGCTGATGCGCGGCCGCACCAACCTGCCCTTCTTCGACGCAGAACTCAACCAGTATGGCTTTACCGTGACCACCTTCTCGCCGAACACCTACGAGCCCACCCTGTACTGGGACGACTCGCAATTGGGCACCGACGCTACCTGCAACGGCGCCACCAACAACAACAACACGACCCCCGCGGGGCTCAACGTGAGCGAGACAGGCGTATCGCAATACCACGACGTGGCCGGCACCCCGCAGTTCCTGGGCAACCGGGCCTGGGACGGGGCCGATATAGACAACCCGCCCGTGATCCCCACGACGATGTCCGCGGGCAGCGGCGCCAACACCCCGGCCCTGCTCTGCGACGACTACGGCAACTTCCGCATCCTCAACACCTGGTTCTGGACCGGCGAGGTTTCTTCCACCGACACCACCCTCACCGTTCCGAACACCACCTGCAGCCTGCCGCTCACGCTCCTGCAGTTTGCCGCGGAAAAGCGCGGAACCACGGCCCGCCTCCACTGGACCACCGCCGACGAAGTGCGCTTCCGTCATTTCGTGGTGGAGCGCAGCCTCGATGGCCGCAGCTACAGCTCCATCGGCACCGTGCCCGGCCTCGGCGGCGCCCGTAACCAGTACAGCTTCTCCGACGACATCGCCTCCTTCCCGAACAACCGCCTCTATTACCGCCTCCGCCAGGTCGACGAAGACGGCTCCTACCGCTACAGCCGCGTGGTGGTGCTCCAGGCCCGCAGCAACGGCGAGTTCAGCGTCAGCGGCCTCGCCAACCCGGTGAAGGATGCGATCCGCTTCCAGCTGTCGGCCGGTAGCCCGGCCCGCGCCCAGCTCCTGCTGAGCGACGCTACCGGGCGGGTGCTGCACCGCCAGACGGCCGACCTACTGCGCGGCAGCAACGCCGTCGAGCTTTCGCGGATCGGCACGCTGAGCGCCGGCCTCTACTTCCTGAGCATCGAAGCCAATGGGACCCGGCAGGTGCATAAGCTCGTCGTAGGGCGCTAAATCCCACCGATGTGCTTGATTGAGTGCCGTTTAGACCTGCGCTTAGAAAAGTTTAAATAAAAACACTTAAAAAGCCTTGCATTTACGCTGCTGATGTTTTTTCTTTGACTTCCGTTTTTGCGTGAAAACACGATGCGTGTCCGTAAAAACCACATACGCACCCCCCCCTCAGCCAGACGAATACCAAAGCAAAACTCCTTTTTATGAGCCAAGAAATGAAAGCGGCACGGCCGTTGACCCAACTGCGGTTTGCGTTTTTCCTGCTCGCTCTGCTGATGGGCCTCACCACCACAGCACAGGTCTGCCCCTTTACCGTGAACCTGCAGAGCATCACACCCAGCACCTGTAATGGCCCCACCGGTTCCATCCGCATCTTTGCGCCCACAGGCGGCCTGGCACCCTATACCTACTCGTGGAACACGAGCCCGCTGCGTACTTCTCAGAACCTGCTCAGCGTGATGCCCGGTACCTATACCCTCACGGTCCGCGACCGCCGCGGCTGCGTGGTCACCCGCACCTGGACGATCACCAACACGCCCGACGTGACCCCGCCGACCATCCAGTGCAAGGCGCCCATCATCGTCAACACCGAGCCGGGCCTTTGCGGCGCCTACATCAACTTCGTGGATGCGATGCCCATCGACTACCGCACCGGCGGCCCGGTAAAAGGCGGCAACAAAGGCACGCCTTCCGCTACGGCCCGCTGGGGCACGCCCCTCTCGGTAACGGTGGAGAAGCCGTTGATCGGCGACGAATGCAACGAAGTCACCATCTCCGGTGTGCGCCTCGACGGTCAGCCCCTCGACGCACTCTACCAGCTGGGCAACACCTCCATCCTCTGGACCGCCACCGATGCAGCCGGCAATACGGCCACCTGCACACAGGTCTATACCGTAGTGGACGTGGAAGCGCCGGTGCTTACGAATGTACCCGCCGCCATTGTCGACACCGCCGAGTTCGCCGGCTGTGGCCGAATCATTACCTGGACGCTGCCGACCGCCACCGATAACTGCTCCGCCCTGCTCTCTTCCAGTCACCCCTCGGGTTCCTATTTCGGGGTGGGCACTACCAACGTCACCTATACGGCGGCCGACCCCACCGGCAACAGCAACACCGAGACGTTCAGCATCACGATCCTTGATACGCAGAAGCCCATCATCCTCACCTGCGCACCCGCCGTTGTGGTGGCTGCGGGCCCCGACTGCAGGGCCACGGCTACGTTGCCCGGCCCCACCGCCTCCGACAACTGCCCCAGCAGCGAGCTGGTGTACAGCAACGACGCACCCGCCACCTTCCCCATCGGCACCACGACCGTAACCTGGTCGGTACGCGATGGCGCCGGCAACACCGCCACCTGCACCCAGCTCGTGACCGTGACCGACAGCTCCGTGCCGGTGCCCCTCGTTGATAACCTGCCCGAAGTAACGGGTGAGTGCAGCGCCACCGTAACCGCGCCCAGCGCGCAGGATTGCGACGGCGTCATCACCGCCACCACTGCGGACCCCACCACTTATACCACGCCCGGCACCTACACCGTGCGCTGGGTGTATACCGATGCCGCCGGCAACAGCGCCACACAGCAGCAGCAGGTGACCGTGTACGACACCGTTCCTCCCAGCATCGAGTGCCCCGCCTCCATCACCGTGGCCGCCGACCAGCGCTGTGGCCGCTTCGTGAACGTAGGCCAGGCCACCGGCTCCGACAACTGCTCCGTGACCGTGACCGGCGTACGGGCCGACGGCAAGTCCCTCACGGATTGCTACCCGGTAGGCACCACCGTCATCACCTGGACTGCGGTAGACGGCGCCGGCCATCGTGTATCCTGCACCCAGCAGGTGACCGTAACGGAGATCCGCATCTCCGGTACCGTATTTAACGACGGCAACGGAAACACCGACGGCCTTATTAATGGCACGCCCATTTCGAATGCCGGCGGCAGCCTCTATGTGAACCTCGTGGACGACGCCACGCAAACCATTGTCGCCTCCAGTGCCCTGACGAACGGCACGTTCAGCTTCGGCAGCGCCGATGGCCTCTTTGCCGGCATCAGCACCTACCGCCTCGTGCTGGCTGGCTCGGCCTCCGCTACGGCACCCGGCCTCCCCGATGCCACCCAGTGGAAGCACACCGGCGAAGGCACGGGTGGCACCGCCGGCGACGGCACTGTAAACGGTGAGTATGTATTCGGCGCCCCGGCAGCCGACGGACAGGTGATCGATTTCGGCATCAAGCAACAACCCGTAGTGACCTGCCCTGCCGCCCTCACGCTTGCGGCAACCGGCTGCGGCGCCACTCCGGCCATCACAGCGCCTTCCTATGCTCCGGCATCGGCTTCCCTTGGAAGCAGCCGCAGCGACGGCCAGTCGATGGACGCGGCCTACCCGCTCGGCACCACCACCATCACCTGGACCGTGACCGATGCAGCAGGCGAAGCCGTGAGCTGCACGCAAGCCATCACCGTAACGGATAACACCTCCCCGGTGCTTTCCACACCGGCGCCCATCGTGCACTGCACCGACGGCGCAGGCGATAACGAAATCCTCTCGGCCGCCGTTACCGACAATTGCGTCAGCACCATTAGCTGGACCCTCAGCGGCGCCACCACCGGCAGCGGCACGGGCGCCACGGTGCAGGCAGGCTTCCCTATTGGCGTGACCACGGTGACCTGGACGGCCACGGATGCCGCGGGCAACCTCAGCACCGGCAGCACCACCGTGACCATTTATCCCCGCCCCACGGCCGCCATCTCGGTGACCGGGCAGGACGACCTGTGCAACCGCACCACGCTCACGGGCACGGGCGGCAGCAGCTACGAATGGATCAATGGCTCCACTACGGTTGGCACCGCGTCTGCCCTGGCGCTTCCGCTCGCCGGCTGCTCCAACCCCGCTGCACCGGGCTGCAGCAACAGCTTCCAGCTCTATGTTACCGACGCCAACGGCTGCCGCAGCGCGGTTCCGGCCACCTATACCCATACGCCCCCGGCCAATACGGACCTGTATACGATCGTGGGCCTCGACAATGTGAGCCTCGGCGAGAGCAACGACGTGCAGACCGGCTCGGTAGGCGTCAACGGAAGCACCGGCAAGGCCAGCATTGGCAGCGCCAGCAAGGTGAACGGCGCCGGCGCCTTCGTGAAGGCCCCCGTCATCAGCGCCGCCGCAACGGCCACCGTGCCGGGTAAGATCCTGGCCCCCGCCGGCTATACGCTTCCGGCCCAGCAATCCTGGAGCGGCAGCTACACCGGCCTCGCTAACCACACCGTGGCCGCCAACAGCACGGTGACGCTCGGAGCCAACTACGGCGATCTCTATGTGTCCAAAGGCGCAACGGTAACGCTTACGGGCAGCACCTTCCGCGCAGTCACCATCGAGGAGGGCGCTAAAGTGACGTTCACCGCTTCCACCCTCAACCTGCAGACGCTGGTGGTGGGCAACGGCAACAATAACAACATCGCCACGGCCAACTTCGCCGCCAACAGCAACGTACGCATCAGCGGTAGCCTCACCGTCGGCATGAAGTCGGTAGTGAATGCCCCCAATTACCGCGTCACCTTCTATCTCGGCGCAGACGCAGCTGCAGATAAGGTATATGTGAAAGGCGGCGGCGCTGTTGTCAACGGCATCTTCTACGCACCTACGGGCACCATTCGTGTAGGCACCAACCAGGGCGTGCCCACCACCACTGCGCCCACGGCCAGCAACTGCACACAGAACAACTCCTGTATCTACATCACCTATAAGGGCTATGTACAGAACAGCAACGGCACGTATACGGTCACGTTCCAGGTCATGAATACCTGCGGCAACGCAGTGAGCAATATGGCCTTTGAGCTGAGCACCGGTACCGCCCTCTCCTGGACGAAGAGCAGCAGCATCGGCTACAGCGCCGAGAACACGACCACCAACCCCTTCCGGAGCCTGAAGCTCAATACGATCGGCGAGGGCATCAAGAACGGACAGACCGAGACCATTTCGTATACGATGAAGGCAACGCAGCTCACGGCCATGTCCACGATCCGCGTAGCGGTCAAATATGCCAATAATACGGCCACGGCTTCCTTCTCCCGCGAGGGCTGCGGCTCCACCGTCATTCCCGCTACCTGCACACCGTCGACCCTCAATGGCCTCTTCGTGGCTAAGCAGGTGATCTCCGACAAATGCGTAAACTGGAATGCCTTCCGCTGCGACGGCAGCCTGCAGCGCACGATCGGCGAGGTAGTAAAAGGCAGCGAGCCGGCTCCTGCGGCCACGGGCACGATGGTGACGACGACGGACGGCGAAGCTGCCGGGGCTTCCGTAACGGCTTTCCCCAACCCCACCAAAGGCGACTTCCGCCTCCTGCTCCGCGGCTTTGCCGCAGGGCCCGTGCAGGTGCAGGTCATCAACGCTTCGGGTGTTGTGGTGGCCGGCCGCCAGCTGACCGTTGGCCTCAAGGAGGAACTGCACCCGGTGTCGCTTCCGGTACTCACCCCAGGACTCTATTCGGTTCGCGTCAGCGGCCGCGACGGAGCGCTAAGCACGCGAATTGTGATCGCCCGATGAGGGGGAGCGTGTCAGCGAGTGAGCGGGTGAGCAAGTGAGCGTGTCAGCACGTGAGCCCGCGCGCCATCGGTGCACCGGCGCCGAAGCTTTAGCACAGGGGCCCGGGAGCCTCTGGCGCGGAGGCCGATGCGACGTAAGAAGAACGGATGCCTTCGGCATCCGTTCTTTAGTTAACAGGCGTGAGCCGTTCACCCGCTCACCCGCTCACCCCCTCACTCCCCAACACCACCCGCTCCACCACCTCGGCGAAATGCCGGTGCTCGAGCGCGAGCACCCGCGCGGCGAGGGTATCGGGGCTGTCGCCGGGAAGCACGGGGCAGCGTGCCTGGAAGATGTGGTCGCCGTGATCGTAATGTTCGTCCACGTAATGGATCGTGATGCCCGACTCAGTTTCGCCGGCCTCCAGCACCGCCTGGTGCACGTGCGCGCCCCACATGCCCTTACCCCCGAACCGGGGCAGGAGCGCGGGGTGGATGTTGACGATGCGACGCGGGTAGGCCTCGATGAGCGCTGCCGGTACCTTCCACAGGAAGCCGGCGAGCACCAGGAAGCTGATACCGGCCGCCTTCAACTCGGGCAGGTAGGCATCGCCGCTGAGAAAGCGACCCCGCTCGATGAGCAGCTCCGGGATGCCCGCCGCCGCGGCCTTCGCCCGCACGCCTGCTTCCGGCTTGTTGCACACCAGCAGCGTTACCTGCACGGTGGGATGCTGCGCGAAATGACGGATGATGCGTTCGGCATTGGAACCGGAGCCCGAGGCGAACACCGCGATGCGCTCCGTGTGACCGGGGCCGGTAGCTGAAACAGTAGGGATCATGCAATTAGGTTGAGGAACGCTTCACCGAAGCGTCCGCAAAGGAAGCACAATGTCGGTCATCGGGGAAACGGTGCTGTCGATCCTGTAAAAATTGTGCTCCGGAAGGTGCTTCCGATTTCCTGATCTTCGTCATGTTTTTTCACATTTCCGCGAAAAAAAAGAGTGTTTGATGAATCTTTCCCTTACCTTTTCGCGGCCCCTTTTCACACACTATCTAATTCGCTGAAATGCAGGCCTGTAGCGGGTTAAAAAAAATTTAACAGGGATGCTATTTTGTAATATCCGTGTCATATTTTTGCACCCGATTCGGAAATTTTCCACATTTAGATCAGTTGAATCTATGATTTTTCTTAAGACTCGCGTAACGAAAATTGCCCTGCTCAGTTTCTTTTCGCTGTTCTTTTCTTTCTCCATATATGCTCAAGAAGGTAAGCAACTGTTTCAGCAGAATTGCCAGACCTGCCACGCGCTCGACAAGGACCTGACGGGTCCTGCACTGCGTGGTTTCAAGGAGCGCGGCCCCTGGGGCGACCAGAAAGAGCTCTATAAGTGGATCCACAACCCCGCATCCTATCTCCAGGGTAACGCCTACGCCAAAGCGCTCCAGCAGAAGTACGGCGCCATCATGCAGGCATTCCCCCAGCTTACCGAGAAGCAGATCGACGCCATCACTGATTATATCGTAAGCGCTCCCGCTGCCGGCCAGAAGACGGACGGTGGTGATGGTGCCGGCGCCGCTGCTAACCAGCAAGGCGAAGGCAACGGCTCGCTCATCTTCGGCGTGGTGTCCATCATCCTGGCCATCATCGCGCTGATCCTGATGCAGGTGAACAACAACCTGAAGAAACTCTCCGACGATAAGGAAGGCATCAACCGCCCCGAGCAGGTGCCCTTCTGGCGCAACAAAGTATACATCGCCCTCATCGCGCTCCTGCTCTTCGTCGTTGGCGGCTACTACGTTGCAAAAGGCGCCATCGGCCTCGGCCGCCAGCAAGGCTACCAGCCCGAGCAGCCGATCTACTATTCGCACAAGGTGCACGCCGGCGTCAACCAGATCAACTGTCTTTATTGCCACGGCTCCGCATGGGAATCCAAGCACGCCGCCATACCCTCCCTTAATGTTTGTATGAACTGCCACAAGGCCATCTCCACCTACGAGAAAGGTCCGAAGCTTTATAACGAGGAAGGCAACGAGATCAACGGTACCGCCGAGATCCAGAAGCTCTATAAGTACGCCGGCTACACCCCGGGCAAGCCCTGGGATCCGAGCAAGGCCAAGTCGCCGGAGTGGGTAAAGATCCACAACCTCCCCGACCACGTGTACTTCAACCACGCCCAGCACGTGAACGCCGGTAAGGTAGCCTGCCAGACCTGCCACGGCAACATCCAGGAAATGGACGTGGTGAAGCAGGTGTCGGAACTCAGCATGGGCTGGTGTATCAACTGCCACCGCGAAACGAAGGTGAACTTCTTCAACGGCAAGGACAGCACCGGCAACAAGTTCTACTCCATCTACGAGAAGTTCCACAACGACGTCAACGCCGGCAAGATGGACTCCGTGAAAGTAGCCGACATCGGTGGCCTCGAGTGCCAGAAGTGCCACTACTAAAATGTTGTCTGTAGTCCATGACTACAGACGGCAACACAGTTCTTTAATTACTGCATCACTCCTCCCGCACAGCTGTTCGTCGTCTTAGACTACGGACGCCACTACAAACAACTGTGCACCAGGACCGTATATTCTTCTTAGACTAAAACAAACCCAGACCGCGTAGCGCGTCGGGGAAGACATCAAATATGAGCACAAACAAGTATTGGCAAAGTTTCGCTGAACTGAACGACAACAAACGCTTTCAGCAGCAGAACCAGGACGAGTTCCGGGAGCAGCTGCCGTTTGAAGACCTCGACAAGGGTCTGCTCGATGCCAAGACGCCGCGCCGCGACTTCCTCAAGTACGTAGGCTTCAGCACTGCCGCCGCCACCATCGCCGCTTCCTGCCAGATGCCCGTGCGCAAGGCCGTTCCCTACGTCAACCGTCCCGAAAACGTGACGCCGGGTGTGGCCAAGTACTACGCCACCACCTTCGTTCAGGACGGTGAAGTGATTCCCGCGGTAGCCAAGGTGCGCGATGGCCGCCCCATCAAGCTGGAAGGCAACACGCTCTCCCCGCTCACGAAGGGTGGTACCTCTCCCCGCATGCAGGCCTCCGTGCTCGACCTGTACGATACCTTCCGCATCACCCACCCGCAGCGCAACGCCGGCAACGGTAAGTGGGAGGAGATCCCGAAGTTCGAGCAGCTCGATAGCCAGATCGCTTCCGCTATGGCCGGCCTCGGCGGCGGCGCCGTCGTGCTCCTCACCAGCACCATCAACTCGCCCTCCACGCGCCAGCTCATCTCCGAGTTCCTCGGCCGCGTACCGGGCGCCCGCCACGTACAATACGACGCCGTTTCCTACAGCGGTATGATCCAGGCCAATATGGCCGGCTTCGGCCGCCCGAAGGAGTCTGCCATCCCCGGCTACAACTTCGACCGCGCCGCCGTCATCGTCTCCATCGGCGCCGACTTCCTCGGCACCTGGCTCACCCCCGTCGACTTTGCCCGCCAGTACGCTACCGGCCGCAAGATCAACGAGGCTGCGCCCAAGATGAACAAGCACTACCAGCTCGAAAGCTTCCTGAGCCTCACCGGCTCCAACGCCGACGAGCGCTATGTGCACCGTCCCTCCGAAACCGGCAACGTGGTGATGGCCCTCGCCAACGCCCTCGGCGTAGCGGGTACGCCCAACAACCTCCCCAACGGCATCCTCCGCAACAAGATCGCCGAGATCGCCACGGAGCTCAAGGCCGCCGGCCGTAACGCACTCGTGGTGTGCGGTTCCAACGACCCCAACGTTCAGACGGTGGTCAACGCCATCAACAGCGCCCTCGGTGCTTACGGCAACACCATCGACTGGGGTAGCCCGCTCGTAACGAAGGCCGCCATCGACAAGGACATGAACGACCTCGTAACGGCGATGAACGCCGGCCAGGTGGGTGCCCTGCTCGTGTACGATGCCAACCCCGCTTACGACTACTTCAACGCCAAAGGCTTCACCGACGGCCTGAAGAAAGTACGCCTCTCCGTTTCCTTCAACGCCAAGATGGACGAGACGACGGCCCTGTGCCAGTACGCCGTGCCTTCGCACCACTACCTCGAAAGCTGGGGTGATGCCGAATCGCGCAGCGGTAATATCTCCTTCATCCAGCCCACCATCTTCCCCCTGTTCAAGACCCGCCCCTTCCAGACTTCGCTGCTGAAGTGGAGCGGCAACAATACCGATTGGGAAACCTACTTCCGCGGCTACTGGAGCGGTAAGCTCGGTGGCGCCGCCGGATTCGACGGAGCCCTGCAGGACGGCGTGCTCGCCAACGGCCGCACCGTTGCCGCACCGGCCACTGCCACCTCCGGAAGCTTCGTTACCGACACCATCAACACGGACGGCACTACGACCACCTTTGCCACGCCTCCCGCAGGCGGCGGCCAGGCCGGCTCTTTCAATGGCGGTGGTGTAGGCGCAGCGGTGCTGGCCCTCTCTGCCGCCGCTACCCGCCCCGCCAACGAAGTGGTGCTGTACCAGAACGTTGCCATGGGCTCCGGCAAGCAAAGCGCCAACCCCTGGCTGCTCGAGCTGCCCGACCCGATCACCAAAGCTACCTGGGACAACTTCGCCATGATCTCCGTGGCCAAGGCCAAGGAGCTGGGCATCGAGCTCGATTCCGACTACGAATACTACCGAGAGAAGCCGCAGATCGACATCACGGTGAACGGCGTGACCCTCACGCTCCCCGTGCTCGCAATCCCCGGCGTGGAGAAGGATACCATCGCCATCGCCGTCGGCTACGGCCGCTCCGAAGCCTATGGCAAGGCAGCAGCCGGTACGGGTCCGAACGTGTTCCCCTTCGCCCGCTTCAACGGCAACACCGTTGACTACCATAATGCCGCCAGCAAAGTGGTCATCTCCGAGAAGGGCCAGTACAAGATCGCCCAGACGCAGGTGCACAACTCCTACGAGAACCGCCAGGAAGTGGTGAAAGAGACCACGATGGCCGCCTTCCTGCTGGAGCCCACCAAGTTCCGCCACCAGCGCGACGAGCTCGTGGCCGACTACGCCAAGAAGACCGGCGACTACCGCCACGAGGCCACGCTTTATGCGAAGCCGAACGAGAAAGGCGGCAACAACTACGACCACGGCTTCCACGGCGCCAAGTGGGGCATGGCCATCGATATGAACTCCTGCATCGGCTGCGGTGCCTGCGTGGTGGCCTGCCACCTCGAGAACAACGTGCCGGTGGTGGGTAAGAGCGAAGTGCTCCGTGCGCACGAAATGCACTGGCTGCGCATCGACCGCTACTTCGTAAGCGAAGGCGAGAATGCCGACAACCTGAAGGCGGTAGTATTCCAGCCCATGCTGTGCCAGCACTGCGACAACGCTCCCTGCGAAAACGTTTGCCCGGTAGCAGCCACCATGCACTCCTCGGAAGGCATCAACCAGATGGCCTACAACCGCTGCATCGGCACCCGCTACTGCGCCAATAACTGCCCTTATAAAGTACGCCGCTTCAACTGGGCCGACTACACCGGCGCCTCCACCCACGGCAAGCTCGGACCCGAGTCCGGCGTCGGTGCCCGCGACTTCGTGATCGAGCAGATGAACGACGACCTTACCCGCATGGTGCTGAACCCCGACGTGGTGACGCGCTCGCGCGGTGTGATGGAGAAGTGCACCTTCTGCGTGCAGCGCACCCAGGAAGGCAAGCTGAAGGCGAAACTCGAGAACCGTCCCCTCGGTGGTGACGAAGTACAGAGCGCCTGCGCCCAGGCCTGCCCCACCAACGCGATCGTATTCGGCAACGCCAACGACCCGAACAGCACCGTATCGCAGTGGCGCAAGAACAACCCGAACCGTCTCTTCCACGTGATCGAGCAGATCCACACCCTCCCCAACGTGAGCTACCTGGCCAAGGTGCGCAACTCCAAGGAGATCCCGGTGAACCCCGAGAACATGGGCGGCCACGGTCGCCAGGAAGACCACGGCGGCGTGAAGGAGCACGGCGAGAAGCCGGCTGCGACCCCGGTACACGACTAAGAACGGGAATCGGTAATCGGGAATCGGCAATTGCGATTCCTTCGAATAAAAAAGTTTCTAAAAGGGCCCGATGCACGCAGAGGGCCGAACGACAAACAATATGGCATTACTTAAGTACGAATCGCAGGTAAGACCACCGATTGTAGAAGGTAGCAAGACCTACCACCAGGTTACGGAGGACATCTGCCGCCCGGTGGAGACGAAGCCCAGCAAGCTGTGGTGGATCGGCTTTATCATTTCCGTGTTCCTGCTGCTCTTCGGCATCGTTTCCGTAACCAAGGAGGTGATGTACGGAACGGGCCAGTGGAACCTGAACCGCACCATCGGCTGGGGTTGGGACATCACCAACTTCGTATGGTGGGTAGGTATCGGTCACGCCGGTACGCTGATCTCCGCGATCCTCCTGCTTTTCCGCCAGGGCTGGCGTACGGGTGTAAACCGCGCCGCCGAGGCCATGACCATCTTCGCCGTAATGTGCGCCGGCCAGTTCCCGATCTGGCACATGGGCCGTGTATGGAACGCCTTCTTTACCCTGCCTTACCCCAACACGCGCGGCCCGCTGTGGGTGAACTTCAACTCGCCGCTGCTGTGGGACGTATTCGCCATCTCGACCTACTTCACCGTATCGCTCCTCTTCTGGTACTCCGGCCTGCTGCCCGACATGGCCACCCTGCGTGACCGTGCCAAGCTGAAGTGGCGCAAGATGTTCTATGGCCTCGCCGCCTTCGGCTGGACCGGCTCCACGAAGCACTGGCAGCGCCACGAGGCCCTGTCGCTCGTACTCGCCGGCCTCTCCACGCCGCTCGTACTTTCGGTACACACCATCGTATCCTTCGACTTCGCCACCTCGGTGATCCCCGGCTGGCACACTACGATCTTCCCGCCCTACTTTGTGGCAGGCGCCATCTTCTCCGGCTTCGCCATGGTGCAGACCCTGCTCCTGGTGACCCGTAAGGTGCTCGGCCTCGAGGAGTACATCACCCTCGAGCACATCGAGGTGATGAACAAGGTGATCGTACTCACCGGCTCCATTGTAGGTATCGCCTACCTCACTGAGCTCTTCATGGCCTGGTACTCGGGCGTGAAGTACGAGTGGTACGCCTTCGAGCAGAACCGCGTAAGCCTCGCCTCTCCCTACGGCTGGAGCTACTGGCTGATGATGGGTTGTAACGTGATCTCCCCCCAGATCTTCTGGTTCCGCAAGATGCGCCGCAACATCCTAGTCACCTTCTTCATGTCGATCATCGTGAACATTGGTATGTGGTTCGAGCGTTTCGTGATCATCGTGACCTCGCTGTACCGCGACTACCTGCCCTCCAGCTGGAGCCCCTACTACACCCCCACCATCTGGGAGATCGGCTTCTACATGGGAACGTTCGGCCTCTTCTTCACCTGCTACTTCCTGTTCTCGAAATACTTCCCTGTTATTGCCATCGCCGAGATCAAGCACATCCTCAAGAAAAGCGGCGACGTGTACAAGGAGAAGATGGAACCGGTGGAAAAGGAATCCGTGGAGCACTTCGCACACGAGCACACGCATCACTAAGAACCCAACCGGCGCCGGCGCTCCACGGCCGGCAACCGGAAACGCAGTTTGGAACACATTAAATAGCAACGCCAACGCCCCCGGGCCGCGGTGGACCAAATAAAAACTATGGCGCTCAAAAAATTCGTTGTCGGCAACTTCTACGACGAGCAGGTACTCTTCCCCGCCGTGAAGGCGGTGCGTAAGGCCGGCTACAAGATCCATGATGTGTATACGCCCTTCCCGATCCACGGCCTGGATACGGCCATGGGCCTCCGCGATACGAGCCTGCACACCGCCGGCTTTATCTACGGCATCACGGGTACCACAACGGCTTTCAGCTTCATCACCTGGACGCTGACCGCCGACTGGCCGCTCAACATCGGTGGCAAGCCCTTCTTCTCGCTGCCCGCGTGGATCCCCATCATGTTCGAGCTGACGGTACTCTTCGCGGCCGTGGGCATGGTACTCACCTTCTGCTACCTGTGCCAGCTGGCTCCCTTCGTGAAGAAGGACCACTTCAACCCGCGTTCCACCGACGACACCTTCACGATGGCCATCGAGCTCAGCGACCGCTCCAACGAGCAGGAGATCATGAGCTTCCTGCAGAGCGCCGGCGCCCAGGGCGTAGAGGTGGTGACCAAGGAAACCGGCTGGTGGATGGGTCGCTACGACAAAGAGCAAAAACTTTACAATAACGAAGTGGCGGTAGCTGGCTGATAAAACAAGGAATGATGAAAAAATTGTTGCTTCTCACCGGATTCATTGCGCTCACCCTCAGCTTCGCTGCCTGCGGGGGCGCCTCTGGCAACGACCCCGGTCGTGCCTATATGCCCGACATGTACTATAGCCGCGCGTATGAGGCCCTCGGCTATAACAATACACCCGAGGACCACGACCTTTCGAAGCGTGGCGCCTACTGGAACGGAATGCCCGTACCCGGCACCATGGCCCGCGGCGACGCCAACCACTTCGAACTCCCGGAAGGCGATAGTGGTTATGCCCGTGCCGCCTCCTTTGTGAGCCTGACGCAGCCCCGCAACGTAACGGCCGCCCAGCTGAAAGAAGCCGAGCGCCTCTACCTGATCAACTGCGGCATCTGCCACGGTTCCAAGCTCGATGGCAACGGTCCCCTCTGGAAGGGTGGCGACGGCCCTTACCCGGCAGCTCCGCGTAACCTCCTCGACGACTACACCAAGAAGCTCTCCGACGCACAGATCTACCACGTGATCACCTACGGCAAGGGCCAGATGGGCGCCTACGCTTCGCAGGTACACCCCGAGCAGCGCTGGTGGATCACCAACTATATCCGCAGCAAGCAGGGCGGGGGCGCTGCCACCGGCACCGACACCACCGCTGCCGCTGCAACGGCCACTACCGGTGCAGCCGCTGGCACCGACACGACCCAAACCCGCTAATCAACCCGAACGACTCTTAATAAAGTATAGCAATGGCAGCCCTCAAAGAGCAATACCTAGTTCCCCAGCGATATAAAACCTTCTCCTTCATTCTGATGGGGGTGGGCCTTCTGTCGCTGGTCCTCCTTTACTTCGCCTATGGCGCCCATGGCGGTGCCGACGCCCATGCGGTACATGACCGCGCCCGCTTCTGGGCCTCCCTGCTTCAGAACAGTGTTTACTTCCTCCTGGTGGTAAATGCCGCCATGTTCTTCATCTGCGCTACCACACTCGCCTGGGGCGGCTGGCAAATGTCCTTCAACCGTGTCACCGAAGCCGTTTCGTCCTGCGTGCCCGTCGTCGGCGTAATCGCTCTTATCGTACTGCTCTCCATTGTAATGGGCGGCGACCACGCCATCTACCACTGGACCGACGCCGAGCACGTAAAGCACGACGAGATCCTGAATGCCAAGAAAGGCTTCCTCAACAAGACCTTCTACATCGTCTGGACCATTATCACCGTTGTGGGCTGGTGGCTCCTCGGCGCGCAGATGCGCAAGCGCTCGCGCTCGATCGATAACGCTCCCCTCAGCCGCGAAGACGGCAAGCGCTATATCTGGAACAACACCGTATGGGCTGCTGCCTACGCGGTACTGTTCGGACTCACCGTGATGTCGTCGATTCCCTGGCTGTGGCTCATGAGCATCAACGCTCACTGGTATTCCACCATGTATAGCTGGTACACCTTCGCTTCTTCCTTCGTAGCCGGTATCGCACTCATCACCCTCTTCGTCATCTACCTGAAGAACAACGGCTACCTGGAGCTGGTGACCCGCGAGCACCTGCACGACCTCGGCAAGTTCATGTTCGCCTTCTCCATCTTCTGGACCTACCTGTGGTACTCCCAGTTCATGCTGATCTGGTATGCCAACATCCCCGAGGAAACGATCTACTTCAAGCCCCGCGTGCACGGACCTTACCGGTTCCTGTTCTTCGCCAACCTGATCATCAACTTCCTGGCACCGCTGCTGATCCTGATGCGGCGCGGCTCCAAGCGGAACTACGGCACCATCACCATGATGGCCGTGCTGATCCTCTTCGGCCACTGGATCGACTTCTACCAGATGGTGATGCCGGGCGTTTCCGAAGACCACGTGCCCAATATGCTCTATGACCTCGGTATCGGCCTCGGCTTCGTCGGACTGATCATGTTTGTGACCTCGCGCTCCCTGAGCCGCGCGCCGCTCTACGCCAAGAACCACCCGTTCCTGAAGGAGAGCATCGTGCACCACACCTAAGCAAAAGGTGCCACAAGGGCACCGTTTCTTAAGTGTTTTATAACCATTGAAAGACGCCGAAAGGCTGAATCTATAACGAAATTTGCACATGCGTTCCGAAAGGGACACCGGTGCCGATGATGACCATTCAAATTGTATAACGATATGTCTATTTCGTGGATTGTAGTAGCTGTCATTTTGGGATTCCTGATCATCTTCCAGATCGCCAAAGCCAGCGAATATGTGTCCATCCTGCGGGGTGAGGAAAAGACCCGGAAAGAGAACAACCGCATCAACGCCTTCCTGCTGCTGGCCTTCCTGATCCTGGGCCTCATCGGGGTGGTGTGGTGCCACGAGGCGCTGAAGGACAAAGTGCTGGGCGAAGCTGCCTCCAACCACGGCGAGCGCATCGACTCGATGCTGATGATCACCCTGTGGATCACCGGCGCCGTATTCGTGCTCACGCAGGTGCTCCTCTTCTGGTTTGCCTACAAGTACCAGGAGAAGGAAGGCCGCAAAGCGTTCTACTACCCGCACAACAACAAGCTCGAGCTGATCTGGACCGTGATCCCCGCGATCACGCTCACCATCCTCGTGGGCTTCGGTCTCTACTACTGGTTCCAGATCACCGGCGAGGCCCCCAAGGGCGCGCAGGAAGTGGAAGTGTGGGGCAAGCAGTTCAACTGGGAGTTCCGCTACCCGGGTAAGGACGGCCAGTTTGGCAAGCGCTATTACAAAGACATCAACGAGGCTACGGCCAACCCCCTCGGTCAGAACTGGAACGACCCTGCCAACCACGATGATATCTATACTACCGGTGAGGTACACGTAGTGGTCAACAAACCCGTCAAGTTCATCATCGGCGCCAAGGACGTGATCCACGACGTGGGCCTAGTACACTTCCGCATGAAGATGGACGCCGTTCCGGGTATCCCCACCACCATGTGGTTTACCCCCAAGTTCACGACCCGCCAGATGAAAGAGAAATACGGTCCTGACTTCAACTACGAGATCTCCTGCGACCAGATGTGCGGCAAGGGCCACTTCTCGATGCGCGGTGTGGTGATCGTGGAAACGCAGGAAGAGTACAACGCCTGGATCGCTACGAAGCAGCCGCAGTACCTCGCCGCCAAAGGCGGTGCCGCACCGGCCGCAGCCCCCGCCGCTCCCGCAGCACAGCCGGGCGGTACCAACATGAAGCCGGTTCAGTCTGCCGACAGTGCCGCCGCGGCCGCCCAGCCCACCGCCATGCTGAACCGCTAACCCTTTGACAACCCATCCAAAAGAGCTTTAAGTTATGAACGAGCATACACACCACAACACGCAATCCGCCGCCGACACACACGGCGCCCTGCATGTGGATCACCATCACGGCAACGGCCACGACCATGGCCACCACAAGGAGACCTTCATCTCGAAGTACATCTTCAGCATGGACCACAAGACCATCGCGAAGCAGTTCCTCATCACGGGTATGCTGTGGGCGATCGTGGGCGGTCTCTTCTCGGTGCTGTTCCGCCTCCAGCTGGCATACCCCGACGAGTCGTTCCCCATCCTGGAGACATTCTTCGGTAACTGGGCCAAGGGCGGTCAGATCCAGCCCGAGTTCTACTACGCGCTCATCACCATGCACGGTACCGTGCTTGTGTTCTTCGTACTGACGGGCGGCCTGTCGGGAACCTTCGCGAACCTGCTCATTCCGCTTCAGGTGGGTGCCCGCGACATGGCTTCGCCGTTCATGAACATGCTGTCGTACTGGTTCTTCTTCATCGCCTCCGTGGTGATGTTCTCCTCCCTGTTCGTACAGACGGGCCCCGCCTCCGGTGGCTGGACCTCGTACCCGCCGCTGTCGGCCCTCGGCCAGGCCTCGGTCGGCTCCAAGATCGGTATGGACCTCTGGATCGTGTCGATGGCGCTGTTCGTGGTGTCGTCGCTGCTCGGTGGTCTTAACTACATCGCTACCATCCTCAACATGCGTACGAAGGGCATGAGCATGACGCGCCTGCCCCTTACCATCTGGGCGCTGTTCTTTACCGCGATCCTCGGTGTACTCTCCTTCCCCGTGCTCTTCTCGGGCTTCATCCTCCTGCTGTTCGACCGTCACCTGGGTACCTCGTTCTACCTCAGCGACATCGTAGTGGCCGGCCAGGTGCTCCCCAACGAAGGCGGCTCGGCGGTCCTCTACCAGCACCTTTTCTGGTTCCTGGGTCACCCCGAAGTATACATCATCATCCTCCCGGCGATGGGTCTCGTATCCGAAGTGATGTCGGTCAATTCGCGCAAGCCCATCTTCGGCTACATGGCGATGGTTGGCTCCATCTTCGCCATCACCATCCTCGCCTTCCTCGTATGGGCGCACCACATGTTCGTGTCGGGCCTCAACCCCTTCCTCGGTGCGTTCTTCGTGCTCCTGACGCTCCTGATCGCCATCCCCTCGGCCATCAAGGTGTTCAACTGGATCACGACGCTGTGGCGCGGCAACCTGCGCTTCACGCCGGGCATGATGTTCTCGATCGGTTTCGTGAGCCTCTTTATCTCGGGTGGTCTTACGGGTATCTGGCTCGGTAACTCCACGCTCGACATCCACCTGCACGACACCTATTTCGTGATCGCGCACTTCCACATCGTGATGGGTGTGTCCGCCTTCTTCGGCATGTTCGCCGGTGTGTACCACTGGTTCCCGAAGATGTTCGGCCGCTACCTCAACAACACGCTGGGCTACATCCACTTCTGGGTGACGCTAGCCGGTGCCTACCTGATCTTCTGGCCGATGCACTACCAGGGCATGGCCGGTGTTCCGCGCCGCTACCTCGACTTCCGCCTGTGGAGCTCGTTCAACCACTTCAACGACCTGAACATCTTCATCACCATCGTGTCGATCATCGTCTTCGCGGTGCAGCTGCTGTTCGTGTTCAACTTCTTCTATTCCATGTTCAAAGGCCGCAAGGTGCGCAGCCTGAACCCCTGGGGTTCTGCTTCGCTCGAGTGGACCACGCCGATCAACCCGGGCCACGGCAACTGGCCGGGCGAGATCCCCGAGGTACACCGCTGGGCCTACGACTACAGCAAAGACGGCCGTGACTTCATCCCGCAAACGGAGCCCCTGGGCCCCAACGAGACGAAGCACTAAGCCGCTGCGCATACTGTGTGATTGATATTGTGGGATCCGATTTAGTTATTTGAAATCGATCGTTTGCAAACCGGAAAGGACGTTTTGATGAATCAGGGAGAGGCGCCGGCGGAAAAGCCGCCCGGCCGGCTCAAGGATTACCTGCAGCTGACGAAGCCATCACTGAACATCATGGTCACTTTCTCGAGCGTGGTCTGCTACCTGATGGCACCCAACGTGGTGGCCTTCGACTGGACGATGATCGCCCTGCTGTTCGTGGGCGGTTTCCTGGTCGTAGGCTCCGCGAATACCATCAACATGGTGGTGGAGAAGGACACCGACGCCGTGATGAAGCGGACAGCCAAGCGGCCGATCGCTTCCGGGCGGATGTCGGCAACCGAAGGATGGGCCTTTGCCATTATCACCGGCTTCGCCGGCGTGGGCATCCTGGCGTACTTCTTCAACTTCCTCTCTGCTGGCATCGCCGCCTTCAGCCTGTTCCTGTATGCCTTCGTGTATACGCCGCTGAAGAAGGTGAACGCGATCTCCGTGTTTGTGGGAGCATTTCCCGGCGCCCTTCCCTGCCTCATCGGCTGGGTGGCGGGTACCGACCGGTTCATGCCCTTCGACACGATTGCGGTGGGAGAGCGGACCTACTCCAACGTGGGCGGCTGGATCCTCTTTGCGATCCAGTTCCTGTGGCAGTTTCCGCATTTCTGGGCCATTGCCTGGGTAGCGCACCGCGATTACTCGAGTGCGGGCTTCAAGCTCCTCCCAAGCGAGAAAGGGCCTACGAAGTTCACGGCGCTGCAGACGATCATCTATTCGCTGGTGCTGATCCCGGTGTGCGCCTTGCCTTATTATACGGGCATGACGGGCACCACGAGCCTCATCATCGTGACGCTGACGAACGCTTTCCTGGTGTTCCAGTGCGTGCGGCTCTATCGCGAGAACGATGCCAAGGCCGCCCGGCGCGTGATGTTCAGCTCCTACCTGCACCTGCCGGTAGTGCTGCTGGCGCTGCTGGCCGACAAGTTGTAAGACAAGGTCCCGCAAGGGATCCATTATAAGAACCGATTGATAAAACGAGAGATGGACATCGTGAGCACGACACAACGACAGAAGATACATCCCCACAAGTTCACCCTCTGGGTGGCCATCGGCAGCATCCTGATGATGTTCGCAGGCCTGACGTCTGCCTACATCGTGAAGCGCAACCAGGCCAACTGGGAAGGGGTGGAGACACCTTCTGCGTTCTGGCTTTCGACGGCGGCGATCGTGCTGAGCAGCATTACGATGCACCTCGCGCTCCGCTCGTTCCGCCAGCGTGCCCTGCAACGCTACCGCCTGCTGCTGGTAGTGACGCTGGTGCTCGGCCTCGCCTTCGTAGCCCTTCAGTATGCCGGCTTCCGCTGGCTCTGGGAGCACGGAGTCCAGTTCCGCGGAGCGGGTGCCGGCCAGTTCCTTTACGTCATCGCCGGCCTGCACGCAGTGCACGTCATCGGCGGCGTGGTGGCCCTGGCAATAGTGTTCCTGAAGGCGTTCTTCGGCCGGAGCAAAAGCTACAACGTGGTGCCGGTAGAAGTGATGGCGACCTACTGGCATTTTGTTGATGTGCTGTGGCTCTACCTGCTGGTGTTCTTTGTGTGGATCGGATAAGGGATAAGTTTGGGGTTTGATGTTTGTGGTTTGAAGTTGCCTGAAGCAACGGGATCCACAGCCAGCGGCCCTTATGAGAAATAAAACCAGGTGCGACGGGAAGAACGTCAAACCTCAAACTTCAAACAGTAAAACTGAAATATGGCTCAATCTGCTGTCGTAACGGGTAAGCAATGGTGGGCGGGCGGACGAAGCCCGTTCAATGTGGAGTATGGCAAACTGATGATGTGGTACTTCCTCATGAGTGACGCCTTCACTTTCGGCGCCTTCCTCATTTCCTATGGTACCATTCGCTTCTCCCAGAACTACTGGCCCGACCCGAACGTGGTGTTCAACGCGATGCCCTTTACCGGCCACGCCAACCTGCCGCTCGCGTTCGTATCGGTAATGACCTTCATCCTCATCATCTCCTCGGTGACGATGGTACTGGCGGTACACGCCGGCCACCACAACGACAAGAAAGGGGTAGAAAAATGGCTTATCTGGACCATCATCGGCGGTTTCGCATTCCTCGGCTGCCAGGCCTGGGAATGGAACCACCTCATCTTCGGTGAGCACCCCGTGCTGATGAACGGCGCCCTCGAAGTGATCGGCCAGACCACCTCCGTTAACCCCTGGGGTCCGTTGGTAGAAGGTCCGGCCCTGCAGCAGGCACTTGCCGCCACGCCGCATGAAGGCCTCGCCAAGCTCGCACACCTCCACAACGAAAGCTTCACCCACGAGCAGCTGCTCGCCATGAGCGACGACAAGCTGCGCGGCATGATCCACCTTGCCGACATGCATGTGCGTGAGGCCGGCCCGGTAGCCTTCGGCGGCTACTTCTACGCCATCACCGGCTTCCACGGCTTCCACGTATTCTCCGGCGTCATCATCAACATCGTGATGCTGCTCATGACCCGCAACAACGTTTTCGAAAAGCGCGGCCACTACCTGATGATCGAGAAGGCTGGTCTCTACTGGCACTTCGTAGACCTCGTATGGGTATTCGTATTCCTTTGCTTCTACCTGATCTAACCCGACCCTTTCCCCGCTTTCACGAACAAAAAAGACACAATGGCACACAACCTGCATAGCAACACGCACAGCCCCGAGATCACCTATCACCACGAGCCTTCGCACGGCACAAGCCGCATCTGGAAAACGACCATCATCCTGTCGGTGCTGACGGTTATCGAGCTCGGCCTCGGCCTGGCCATGTACGCTATGGACATGTCGTCCTTCGTACTGCTGCTGCTCAAAGGCGTCATCTGCATCCTCACGATCGCCAAGGCCTTCTACATCGTCAGCATCTTCATGCACCTCGGCGACGAGATCCGCAACATGATCATGACCATCGTGATGCCGCTGCTCCTCTTCGTTTGGTTCATCGCGGCCTTCCTGTGGGACGGTAACTCCTTCCGCACCCTCCGGAACCGCTACGACAAGTACTACCAGGAGACGACGATGCAGCACGAAATGAAGAAGGCCGACACGACCCGCGCCACCGGCCTGCATTAATTCCGCATGACGTAAATAACGAAGCCGTCGCCTGCATACCTTTGCGGGCGACGGTTTTTTATACCCACCAGGCTCCGTCGATCACCTTTCCGAAAGCCACCAACCTCCTACCGTGAACAAGACCGCCATATACGGGTTGCTCGTTGCCCTCCTCCTGCCGCTTGTGGGCTACTTCATCGTGAAGCAGGCCAGCAAGGACGTAGTGCCGATGCCACGTCATTACATTTACGACTCCGTTTCGTCGCGTACCATTGACGGGAAGCAGGTCAACGATACCCTGTGGCACCGCATCCCGGATTTCAAGCTCACCAACCAGCTCGGGCAGACGGTGACCTGGGAGTCGATGCGGGCCAGGGTCGGTAACACCGACTCGTTCCGGAACAAGGTGGTGGTCGCCAATTTCTTCTTCACGAAGTGTCCCACCATCTGCCCGCGGATGACGATGAACATGAAGCGTCTGCAAGACGGCCTCAGCAGCGGCCAGCGGGTTGGCGACCAGGCGCCGCGCTATGTGCAGCTGCTCTCCTTCTCCGTAGACCCCGAGCGCGACTCGGTGCCCGCACTTAAGGCCTGGGCCGATCGCTATGGTATCGACCCCGACAAATGGTGGCTGCTCACCGGCGATAAAAAAGAGATCTATGACCTTTCGATCAACGATATGAAGGTGCTGGCTGTTGATGGAAAGGGTGTGGACACGAGCTTCCTTCATACCGATATGCTGGTGCTGATCGACAAGAACCGCAACATCCGTGGCTATTACCATGGGCTGGACACGGCGTCCATCGGCCAGCTGTCGCGCGACATCATCCTCGTTTCGCTCGAAAAGGACCCGAAGAAGAAGGGCATCTTCGCCGGCAAGCTGGAACTCATAGCGGTACTCGCATTCGCGCTCATCGCCGGGTTGATGGCCTTTTCGTATTACCTGAAAAAAGACAAACGCTCCCATGGCATTGCTGATCAGCAAAAATGACAAGCGCGCCCGTACGCTTATCCTACTCGTTTCCTTTGTGGTCTTTGCCGCCGTTGTGGTACTGGGCCGCGTCAAGCTCGACATCGACGCCGGCTTCGACGTGCACATCTTCGCGAAGATCAACGCCGTGATCAACTCGCTGGTGGCAGTACTACTGCTCGCGGGCCTCTATACCGCGAAGAACGGCAAGTACGACACGCACCGCCGCATCATGATGGGCGCGATGATCCTGTCCATCTTTTTCCTGGTGTCGTATATCGCGCACCACCTGCTGGCTGGCGAAACGAAGTTCGGCGGCACGGGCACCATCCGGACGGTGTATTATATCATCCTGGCCACGCACATCGTGCTGGCGGCCATTATCCTTCCCTTCATCCTCTTCACGGCCTACCGCGCCCTCATTGGCGAGAATGCCCGCCACCGCAAGCTCGCGAAGATCACCTGGCCCATCTGGTTCTATGTGGCCGTCACGGGCCCGATCGTGTATGCGCTGATCAGTCCGTATTATACGTGAGCGGGTGAAAGATTAACCGGATAAGGTACGACATTGCCGGTTGCCCCTTCACTAACCCACGTTGTCCCCCGTGGTCCCGCTGGTGGCGGGATAGATTCCGCGAAGGGGGCAGCCCTGGCTATTCGATCATGAACCAGCCTCCATGGTTTCTGGCCATGTGGCCTGGGCCCCTCAGTCGCCTTCCGCATCATGCAGTAGATTTTCCCGAACCCTAGGCACACTGCGCCCGCAATGAATTCCAGCCCAGCGAAAACTCCTGCACTGTGAACGCCCCCTTACAAATAGACCAATAGACCTACAGCCTCCGCGCCAGCACCACCGTTTTCTTGAACCGTTGCTTCGTTCCATCCAGCGCGAACAGCTCCGTGAAGATGATATAGACGCCGACCGGGAGCTTTCTACCCGCGTCATCCAGCCCATCCCAACTCCAGGTGCCCTGTGGCCCGAGCAGGCCATTGCGCAGCAAGGCCCTCACGGGCCGCCCGGAGGCGTCGAAGATGCTACAGTTGGCCACATAGCCACCCCGCTCGAGCCGGTAGTCGATAAAGGCAAGATCGTCGTGCCCGTCGTGGTCGGGCGAGAATACCGCGGGACGCACAGTTACGGCGCCTGCCTCTTCGTTTCCTTCCGGAGCGTATTGCGAGTTGCGCGCGGTGGGCGTCCCGTAGCCCGCCGTGCGGGCCGCCGAATGCCAGTTGCCCGCATCCTGCGTAGGGCCCCCGGGCCGGATGCGCTCGAGGGAAACCCCATGCGGATCCTGCACCAGCGCGAAGTGCCAGTCGGGCGCATAGCGTACCTCGTCGAGGATCGTTCCCGCGCTGTTGAGCAGGACGAGCGTGCCGCCTCCGTCGGGTAGCGCCGGCATGCCTTTCAGCTCCAACAGCAGCCCCTCCTGCGCCACGAAGTGACCCCGCTGCACCCCCGCCGCATCCTCGCTGATCACGAGGTGATCGCCGGGGTACAGGGTAAAGGGATCATCCGAGAGCCGCATGGGTGCGCCGAGGCTGCCGGAGGGCGCCCGTGTGGCGAGGTAGAGCTGCCCCGCATCCACCGGCAGGGCGCCCCGGTGCAGGAGCTCCACGAATTCGGCCCCCGCCGGCGTCGGTGCGAAGAGCAGCTCGTTGAAGACCAGGAAGCCCGTATCCGGAAGCACGGGTCGGCCAAAGCGCGTTGTCGCACCTGCCGGCACCGCACCGGTGCAGGTAGCCAGCCCTGTTGCCTGCACGGTGCCTTGCGCTCCCTGCGGCAAGGGTACTGCCAGCCGGCACCAGACCTCCCGGAACAGCGGCGGCCTGCACCCCACCGTAAGCACCTGCACCCCGTTGCTCAACCCATACTGCGCCTGCACCGCCGCTGCGCTGTCGAGGCCATCGCTGAACAACAACACCAGGGTAGCGCTGTCGGCAACATAGCTGCGAAGGAGCTGCGGGAACACTGAGCCCGGCAAGGCTTCTTCTACCGAGTTCCTGCGTGCGGGCGTACCGCCTTCGGGGTTCCGGCTTGCCTTCCAGTTGCCGCGGGTACGACAGGGCTGCGTGGCGTCCACGAGTTCGAGGCTCCATCCGCCTTCCTGCTTGACCGCACTGCCGTAGTCGCTCTTTGTATAGACCAGGGAGTGCACCACTGCGCCGGCAGCGTTAACAAGGCCCAGGGTATCCCCATCATTACCGAGCGCAGGGAAGGATGCGGGTGCAGCCACGCGGCCGAAACGCAGCAAGGAGGCTGCGGCAGCCGGAGCGCACACAATCAGGAAGGAGTCGGGGGCCAGCACCAGGTCGGGAAGGGGGCCGCTCCGGTTGCTTCCTGACGCCAGCTGCCAGCCCCTTAGCGGTACCGGGAACGGCGATCGGTTCCGCAGCTCCACGTACTCTACCGCCGGCAGCGCTTGCGGCGGCGATGGATCGGCCATCACTTCACTGATCACCACGTCGTTGCGCCGGGGCACATACCATACGAAGCTGTCGGTGTCCTGCACGAGCTCATTGCCGGCTTCGTCGCGGATGCGGCGGGCGGTGAGCAGCAGCGTACGTCCCTGCGGCAGGGCGCCGGCGAAGCGGAGGTGCAGGAGCGCTCCGTCGGAAGCATCGCCCGTAGCCGAGAGCGGTGCTCCGACGCCTTCGTTCACGGAGTAGTTTGCGGGATTGCGCGCGCCGGCGGGGTCCACGGGCTCGGAGAAGTAGACGTCTACCAGCGTATCGGCGATCGCCACTACCCGGGCGAGCTCCGGCGGGTCGAGATCGGGCACGTAGGGGGCGATGCGCAGGTCGTCGAAATAGTGTTTCCCAAAGAAAGAGGCCGTGCTCTGGCGCACCGCGATGGCGAACCAGGCGCTACCCGTATACGTGCTGTCGGTAGCCGTCCCTTCCGTAACGAAGGCCCCGCCGTTACTGCGCTGCAGGCGAAACCCGCCGGCGGCGGTACGCAGCACCCGCAGGTGCAGCTCGTTGTCGGGGCGGTCGAGCTGGCCATCGACGCCGTCAATGATCTTGACGGGCGCGCCCGCGTCCTTGCGGTACAGCGCCAGCTCGTCGGCGGCGCCACCGATGCGGACGAAGTAACCACGGTTTGCCGGGTCGTCGGGTTGCGCCGTAGCCGACAGCAGCCAGACATCGACATAGTTCTGCGAAGACGGGTTGAAGGCGAGGCGCAGCCACAGGTCCCACTGAGCGCCTGATGCAAGCGCATTCGGCGCGGCGATCGCGAAGGAACTATTGGGGGTGGTAGCGGCACTCTGCAATTGCCCGTTGCTGTTGACGGTCCAGGCCGCCGGCGTAGCGGTCCAGGCAGTGCCGGAAGTCAGGTCGCCGTCGTTAAAGTCATCGGCCTGCTGTGCCGCCGCGGGCAGTTGCGCCAGGAGCAATAAAGAGAAAAGGATCCGCATGGTGTTGTAAAATTGTCGCGGCCCAGGCCCCCGGACAAAGGAAGAAGACCCGCGCCGGCTGGGATTTTCCGGCCGGACGGTGGGAAAAACACCAGAGGGGATCTCAGATGTGTGATCTCGGATCTGGGATCTATGGCTGACGCATGGGGGGATCACCGATCTGAAATCTGAGATCACACATCCGAGATCTGAGATCAAGGATCAGCGATCCCGTAACTTCGCTTTCCTTAAACTCAGATTATGAAGATCGCCGTTGTGGGTGCCACCGGGCTGGTGGGCACCAAGATGCTGCAGGTGCTCGAAGAGCGCAATTTCCCGGTAACTGAACTCGTGCCCGTGGCCTCGGCCCGCTCGGTGGGGAAACAGGTTACCTTCAAAGGGAAGTCCTACAGCATCGTGAGCATGGAAGACGCCATCGCGGCACGCCCGCAGATTGCGCTCTTCTCGGCCGGCGGCGATACGTCCAAGGAGTGGGCGCCGCGCTTTGCGGAGGCGGGTATCACCGTCATCGACAACTCCTCTGCCTGGCGCATGGACCCCGCACGCCCGCTGGTGGTGCCCGAGGTGAATGCGCATGTGTTGAAGAACACCGACAAGATCATCGCCAACCCGAATTGCTCCACGATCCAGATGGTGGTGGCCCTGAAGCCGCTGCACGACAAATACAAGATCAACCGCGTGGTGGTGAGCACCTACCAGAGCGTCACCGGCACCGGCAAGGCGGCCGTGGATCAATTGATGAACGAGCGGCAGGGTAAGGAAGGCCCGATGGCGTACAAGTATCAAATCGACCTCAATGCCCTCCCGCAGATCGACGTCTTCCTGGACAACGGCTACACGAAGGAGGAGATGAAGATGGTGAACGAGACGAAGAAGATCATGGGCGACGACAACATCCGCGTTACGGCCACCACGGTCCGTATTCCTACGGTGGGCGGCCACAGCGAGAGCGTGAACGTGGAGTTCGCCAACGAATACGACCTGGGCGAGCTCCGCGACGTGCTGGCGCAGGCTCCCGGTGTCATCGTGCAGGACGATCCCGCGCAGCAGCTCTACCCGATGCCCCTGTGGGCACATGAAAAGGACGAAGTATTCGTGGGCCGCATCCGCCGCGACGAAACGCAGGAGAAGACCGTCAACATGTGGATCGTTTCGGATAACCTCCGGAAGGGTGCGGCTACCAATGCGGTGCAGATTGCGGAGTACTTACTTCGGGAAAAGCTTATCGAGCCCGGTTCTTAGGGTTCTGATGGTTTTTAAGGTTTTTAGGGTTCGGGTTTTCCCGAACTTTTTTCATCGGGGCCTGCTCATTTGAATCGAGGGCCCCGAAGATCGCTTCCGCCCAGATAGTTAATCAGCTCCATGATCGCTTTCCTGGAGCGCCCGGCTAATTTGTATAATCGCTCAAAATCAGGCTGAAGGATATACTGTCGATCCCGTACACGGTACAGCTGCGATTGCGTTTCAGCTCCGGAAGCGTGCGCGATCTCGAGGAATTGGATGAATTCTTTGTTGCCACCGAGCCCAAAGCCTTCAGCAATATTGTCCATGAGCGAGCCCGAAGAGGCGTTGATTTGATCGCGGAGCTTGAAGTCCCTTCCTAAACCAGTGCTATTGCTGATCACGTAAATTTCCCGGCAAAGATCTCGCGCAAGTTACCAAGCGATAATATCCTCAAAGCGTTTGAATGTGGGCATACCTAAAGCTAGCATGGCCCTTTCGCTCCAACGGCAACCAGGAAGCGGGATTTTTCTCCAGGAAGCGGTCTTTTTTCCCGAATCTGCTGTTTTCCCCACCAACCTTAAGAACCCTAAAAACCTTAAGAACCTTCAACACCTCTCCTCAAACATCAACCAGCGTACTCAACGCAATCGCCCGGTTCGTTTCGAGGTCCTGTTCCACTGATTTGAGCTTTGCCTTGATGACATCGATGGGATGCTTACCCAGCGGCAGCCGCAGTGTTTCGTTGCCGTTGTGCACGTAGTCGACGAGCACGCGGGCAGCCTTTTGCGGGTCGCCTTCCTGGCGGCCGTGGATGCGGCTGATATAGTGATACATCTGGGCTACGGGGGTGGTCTTGTATTCGTCCATGCGGCGGGCGGCGAGCTGCACGGAGGAGCCGGCAAACTCGGTGCGGAAGGGGCCGGGCTCCACGATTACGACGCGGATGCCGAAAGGGGCTACTTCCTGCGCCAGCGCTTCGCTGAAACCCTCGAGCGCGAACTTGGACGCGTTGTATACGCCGAAGCCACCCGTGGCCTTGATGCCTGCAGCCGAGGAGAGCTGGAGGATGTGCCCGCTGCCCTGCGCGCGCATCGGGGGCAGCACCGCCTGCGTGAGCGCCGCCATCCCGAAGAAGTTGGTCTCGAACTGCGCCCGGATCTCGTCCATCGTAAACTCCTCGATGGCGCCGATGGTACCGTAGCCGGCGTTGTTGACGAGCACGTCGATGCGGCCGAAGTGCGCGAGCGCTTCCTGCACCGCCGCCGGTATGCGGGCGCCGTCGGTGAGGTCGAGCACGATGCCCTGGGCACGCACGGGATCCTGCTGGGAAAAGGCGGAGGCCTGCTCGGCCTTGCGGAAGGTGGCGGCAACCGAATCGCCCCGTTGAAGCACGGCGGCGGCGAGGGCGGCGCCGAGCCCACTCGAGGCGCCGGTGATGAACCAGACTTTGGACATAAGAAAGAAATTGTAGTGATAACCCTAACAAAAAGCACGCGAAAGAGTTCGCAGCTGATGCCTCCGCAAGCGGAGAGCGCACGCAGCGACGCGGCGGGGGGCGGCGCAGCGCTTATAATCCATTGGCGATCCGACGGATCCCATCTTTGAGTAGGGGCGCGCCGAAGTTGATAAGCAAACCCAACCTGATATGGGTCACGGTCAGGTAGGTAGACAGCACCTTGTAATATTCCTTATGCAAGTCAATCGCGGATTTCAGCTCGACTAGAACAAGACGTTCCACGATCAGATCGGCTCGGAATGACCTAGGAATAACCAGCTCGTCGTAAATCAGCGTAATATTTTTCTGGCGCTCTACGAAGAACCCGAGTTTGCGAAGCTCATAGCACAGGATCTCTTCATAAACGCTCTCCAGCAACCCGGGCCCCAGCCTGCGGTGGATTTTAAAAGCGCAATCGAGAATGGAATCTGCGATCTGATTTTCAGTAAGCAGCACCATGATTTTTTCGCTAAGGTTCACTTGCAGTACGTTCAAGCAAGGTGAAAAGCACCATTGAATTCTGGTTTTTTCCTGTTTTTCAAACGGGTAAAAAACCATATTTAAGGTATCGAAGGATCACACTGCCGCATTCCGTGCATTGCCATGCAGATTCAAGATCAAGGAAAAAGTGGAACGTTGCGCCGTTCCCCGCCGCGCCGCCGCGTGGACACCCTGCCGCAGGCAGGGTTTGTTTTGGCTTACTCTATGCCCCGGTTAATGAAGTCGAGTAAGGGCTTCAGCGCCACGAAAGCCTCCAGCGTTTTCTTATGGAGGCTGGCCTTCGTGAGGGCCTCGTCGGCAATGCGGGTTTCAGCGATGAAGCTTTTGAGCTTGAGGTATTCGGCTGCGGGGTTGTCTTTCTCATAGCCCTTCGGCATCGTGGAGAGCCGCTGGTCGTCGCCCCGGTACAGGTCGGTGAAGGTCTTTTTGAAGGTCTTGTCGGTAAGGATGCCGCGGAACTCGGCCCAGTTGTAGTCGATCTCCTGCCGCATCGTTTTGAGCTTCGGCGCGTCGGGGAGCCAGAGGCCGCCGCCCACGAAGGAGTGGCCCCCCGGCTCGAGGTGGAAGTAGTAGCCCGCGAAGGGGCTCTTGCGGCCGCCGCGCTTGATGGAGGCGCCGAAGTTGGACTTGTAGGGCGTTTTGTCGTTGGAGAAGCGGATATCGCGGTTGATGCGGAAGAGGCAGTCGCGCGATGTTAAGCCGGCCACGGAAAGGTCGTGCTTGCCGAGTGCGTCGATGAGCAGCTGGATGAAGTTGCCGAAGTCGATGCGGGCCGCCTCGTAGGCCGTGCGGTGCGCGTCGAACCAGGGCTTGTTGTTGTTGGCCTTGAGGGCGGAGAGGTATCGGAGGGTCTGGGGCTCGAGCATCAGAGAAAAGGTTTTGGAGGTTTTGGAAGGTTTTGGGCTTCGCCCGCCGGGGCATAAAAAGGCAGGTGCAAAGAAACGACGGATGTAGTAGTTATTCGAAGCGGGAACTTCCGGGTTCAATGGAGCCGTTGCAGCTGCTCCAGCCGATGGCCGGAGGTCGATGATTCTCAACCAACACGCTGGGGTAAGTGGTGCATGCAGAGGGCCCGGCGGCGCAGGCTTCCGCCGGCGCGGCAGCCACCCCTCACTCCACCAGCTGTCCCTGCTTATTGATCGTAAAGTATTTCCCGTTCCGCTTCACCGTGGCGGCGCCTTTTTCAAATCCGTCGGCAGACTCGTATTGCGCCGCGATGACGAGGGTGCCGTTCCGGTCGAGATACCCCCATTTGTCGCCAACGCGCACCGCGGCGAGGCCTTCCGCGAAGGCGCCGGCTTCGGCAAATTGCGGTGCGGTCACTTCGGTGCCCGTTGCGTCAAGATAGCCCCAGCCGCTGTCGTTTTTTACGGCGATGAGCCCCTCCGAAAAGGTGCCTGTCTCGGTATAGGCATAGGGCGCCACCAGCACGCCCTTGCGGTTGATGAAGCCCGTGAGCGCCCCTTCCTTTACCGGCGCGAGGCCACCCGAGAAAGCGCCGGCCACCCGCCAGGCCGGGCGCAGCGCCCAGGCCCCGGAGCGGTCGATATAGCCCCATTTCTCGCCCTCCTTCACCGCCGCGAGGCCCTCGCTGAACGGAGTCGCATCGGTATAGCGGTACGGTATGACCAATCTGCCGGAGCGGTCGAGGTAGCCGATGGTTTCGCCGCGCTTCGCCAGCACGCGGCCGTCGGAGCCGGGACGCAGGTAGTCGAAGGCATCGGGAAGCAGGAGCCGGCCGTTGCTGTCGGCGAGGTAGAATTGCTCTTCGAGTCCGAGCACGATAAGGCCCGCCTCGGGATGGTGGCCCACGTAGTTGTATTTATACGGCTGTACGAGGCGCCCCTTCGTATCGTAGAGGCCGGTCAGCCCTTCACGCTCCGCCTCGATGAGGCGCGTCTTCCGGGGCAGGCTGATGCTGTGGAGGCCCAGCGGTACGATCACTTTTCCCCGCGCGTCATATAGCCCCGCGCTGTCGCTGCTGGACACCTCCACAAAGGGGCGGTCGTATACCGGCTGCACACCCGTGTACCGAACGGGCACGATGGTGCGTCCACGCTGGTCGAACAGTCCTTCCTTGCCCTGGCGGTATGCGTGGATAACATAGTTGCCATTGAAGGCCTGGAGGCTTACGGTCTCGTATTCCGGGGGCAGCACCTCGCGGCCGGTGGAGTCGAGGTAGCCGAGGCCGCCCTCGGCTTCCACTTCGGCAAGGCCCCGGTGCAGCGTGCCGATGGCGCCGTACTTCGGGGGCGTGAGCACGCGGCCGTCGGGATGCACGATGCCCACCAGGTTGTTGTTGGTGACCACAGCGAGGCCCGGGAGCGCGTAGAGGTTCACCTCGTTCCAGACCTGGGTGCCGATGCGCTTGCCGGTGCGGGTGTTGAGCAGGAACACCTGCTCGGTGTCGTGTTGCATGAGGGCCGCCAGGTCGCGGTTCCAGCTCTGGATCATCTCGCTCACCGGCGCAAAGCGCTCGCGCCCGCCCCTGTCGATGAGGGTGGTGCGGCTGCCTCGGGCCACGCGGGCGAAGCCATCGCGGAAGTCGCCGGCGCTGCTGTATTGCATGGGCACCAGCAGCTTGCCGGAGGCATCGACGTAGCCCCAGGCGCCGCCCTTTTCTACGGCGGCGCGTCCTTCGGAGAAGTCGCGCACGGTGCGGAACACGGGGGGTACCAGCTCCCGGCCGGCAGTATCCATGAAGCCCCAGGCGCCATCCCGCTTCACGGCCGCCCGGCCCTCGCTGAAGGACGCCACTTCTTCGTAGCCGGCGCCGAGCTCGCGGCCCTGCGGATCCACGAAGTACCAGCGGCCATGCCGCAGCACCGGGGCGCGGCCTTCGGCGAAATGGTCGGCATCGTCGTAACGCGGCGGCACCAGCAGGGTGCCGGCGGCATCGATAAAGCCCCATTTGCCCCCCTGCAGCACCGGCGCATACCGTCCCGAGAAGACGCGCGCGCTGTCGAAGCGCGCGGCGATGAGCACGGAGCTGTCTTTGGGGTGGAGGTAGCCCCAGCGGCCGGCCGACGAAAAGAGGATCGGCTCCTGTGCCTGCAGGGTGGCCGTGGCAAGGAGTGCGAGGGGGAGGAGGAAGGGTTTCATGTAGCTCCGGTTTTGTGCTGCGCACAAGATAAGGCGCCCGTGCGGTTGGCCGGATACCCGACAGGCGGTATAAAACCATGATGCCTTCCCGCTATATGTGTTGTAGCGACGGCAGGCGCTCCAAGGCAGACCGTAGAAATGCGGTGGGTACTGCTCTTTTGGGGCATAGCGGCTTGCAGGCTAAGCATGAATGAATACCTTTAATAGAAACCGGTCGTTATGGGGCGCTGCCTGCTGCTTATCCTGGTCCTCCTGTTCTTCTTCCTGCCGGCGCATGCCTGCCTCAACGAGTTGAAGCATACCCTCGACAGGCGCGAGGTGTATAACGATACCCTATGGACGCCTCACGTCAGAGATACTGCCAGAAACCTGGCTTACCGCCAAACCCGGTTGCAGGAGCTGGATGCGCAGTGGCGCCGTAAGGGCGACCTCGACGCCTATTCCGATTATGGGCTGCACCTTGTCTACCTGGAGCGGTATGCCGAGGCGCGTGCTGTCTTTCTGGACCTCGAGCGCCGCGCCCCGGGGCGTTACAGCACGGCTGCCAACCTGGGCACGCTCTACGAGCTGATCGGGAAGAACGATTCCGCCTTGCTCTGGATCGGGTGGGCCATCCGCATCAACCCGGCGGCCCATGATGGATCCGAATGGATCCATGTGAATATTTTGAAGGTCAAGCTCGGAAAGCTGCCGCTCAGCACGATGGGCCTTTTGGGTTTCGATTCCGGGAACGATAAAGTGCCACAGCTGGGCGGTCTTGACACCACACGGGCAGAGGAAGTACGCATCGCCCTGCAATATCAGCTAGAGGAGCGCATGGGCCTCGTGCCGCCACCCGATTCCATCGTGGCGCAACTGCTGTTTGATATGGGCAACCTTACCGCCATACTTCACAATACCACTGATGCACTGCGCATATTCGATGCGGCGGCGGCGTATGGATACAAGGGATCGCTTTTCGACCTCAGGTACCGGCAGCTCGCCCGGCTTCAACAGGGGCTTAAGAACGAGTACACCTACGCAGCGGAGCAGCCGTACCGGTTCAAGCTGCACGAGCCACGACTGGAGCCGGTAGTTAAAAAGGAGCGGCTTGTCTGGATACTGGGTGGCGGCACATTGCTGCTGGCCGTTTCAGGCATCGTGCTGTGGCGTGCCCTGAGCCGGAAGGCATAGTAAAAAAGACGCGCAGGGCGCGTCTTGACCACGTGGGTGTTTCAGCGGAATGAGGTTACCGTACCGGGGCTGCCGGCTTCGAAGGGACCGGCTTTTTCTCCGTGCTCTTCGAAACCGCCGCTGCCGCAGAAGCGGCGTCGGAGTTGCTGGTGTAGGTAAAGCTGAACACGAACAGGGCAAAAGCCGCGTAGCACATTAAACGTCGCATCATATTCACTCGGATTTCGGGGCTACTACTGATTCAATTGCGGTGCCATGGCCAATATAAGGGCCTTGCCGTTGTCCGGACCCCAATTCAATGCGGTTGCGGCCCTTCTTTCCCCAATGGCGGCACCCTACCCGTATTTATACACGGGGCCCGCATGGCGGTCTGCGCGGAAGGTTTCCGCATGCAGGTGCACGGCACGCCGGTGCCCGGTAATCGGCGGCCCAGGAGCAGCGTCGGACGCACGTATGGCTACCGCACCGCCATGTGCCGCTTCCCGGGTTCGGGCTACGCTGCATCTCCCGCCGGGTATCCTCCCGGGCGCCATCGTTTTTCACAAGGTTTATAGCCCGGCATGGGATGACTTGAACGGACTGCTTGTGCATAACCGGTGGCCGGCTGCGGCCTGGGCCGGCAGGCGTCGTTTTGCGGAATGTTTTACTGAGCGGGGGGCACTGTTTCGGGCGCAGAACGGGTAAAAGCAGGCGTTGACGGCAAGATTCCCCAAGGCCCGCTTCTTGTCCTGATACCCGTAAATGTGGTTCATAGATGACCGTTGCCGGGCCTTTTGAGGCCCGGTTCTTTTTTTACGCGGCCGGGCGTTGTGATGTGGGTCGGATAAAGGCGGGCAGCGGGTTTGCGGCCCCGGGGCAGGCAGTGGGTAAGGGAAAACCGGTAACGAAACCGCGTTTTTCGGGGGCGTAAGGCGCTAGGCCCCGGTCAGCGATGAAACTGAGGAGGAGAGATTGATGCGTCCACGCGAATACAGGACGGCGCGCCGTCCCCGGAGGACATCTGCAGTTAGCGCTTTTCAGCTCAGACCTTCACGAGCCCTTGCTTCACGGCATACAGGGCGATCCCTACCAGATTTTTGGCTTTAACCTTTTTCTGGATGGATCCCCGGTACTCTTCCACGGTCCGGAAGCTGAGCCCGAGCTTGTCCGCCATTTCCTTGGCGGTTTGCTGTTTGCAGATCATCTTGATGATGGCCAGTTCTGTACGGTTGAATTCTATCGGCTTCATGGAGCAACTAAAGTACGGCTTGAAGCCAATATTCCAAATGATTAGGCAGCTAATCCATCGATGAATGGTAAAAAAACCCTCTAAATACCGTATTTCTCCTATATGTATACCCTTTCATGGGTACTTCTTCGACAAATAGCGGCCCCCGCTCCCGGTCAGGGACAACCGCAAACCGAACCGGCGCCCGATGCGCCGGGTAGCGATCCTGGCGCTCCTGTGCTGGTCCGTATACCCGGTTGCCGGCACGCAGGACGGGGCTTGCGGGTGGCAACCGCGCAGGCCGCAGCCGCCGGTGCCCGAACAGGCACGTACGCGCGCTCGTACGGGCACACGCAGATGGAACCAGTCCGTTAAGTACGGGCACTCACCAGAAATAGGGAGGAGCTTAATGCCTTGCCAGGCTGGAGAACAACGGGGCGGAATGCAGGACGCGCGGGGGCTCGGTGCGGTCGGCGATGGCGCGCTCGAGGCGGGTAACCATCGACCGGAGTACGCTTACTTCCTCCCAGGCCGCACCTTGCAGGAGGGCATTGCTTAGTTGATGGAGCTCGGTTTGATAAAGGTGCTTCAAGGTGTCGAGCTCTACAGAGTAGAATTCATCCATTGTCATAGGTTTAGCAGGAGAAAAAGGACAAAATCCGTTCCGGTTACCGGCCCGGAATAAAAAAGGGCCGCCGAAGGCTGCCCCATATCGTTTTTGCTGCGTCGGGAACCGGTCAGGGCTCCCGGTCGGCCGGCGAGTGCTCACCGCCGCCGCGGGTGCGCCCGGGCATATCGGCGGGGCTCCCGTTCAGGGTGCGCCGCTTCTGGATGGCAATGGAAAGCTCGGTCACCAGCTCACGCTGGTCCTGAACCTCCTGCCAGGTGGCTCCTCCGAGGAGGGCCGCCTGGAGGCGGAATGCGGCGGACTGGTGCATGCGCACCAGGCTGTCGAGGTCGATATGGTGTAATTCAGGATGCATAGGTATTCATCACGTTAATCAGCAACGGCACTTCTTGAGGTGAAGCTTGACAAGAAACATTCCATTTTTTTTAAAGGTGATCCGTGCCGCAGTTTTCCACTTTTTGTAGCACTTCCGGTACAATGGGCCCAACCTGTTTAAAAAAATGTGACACTAGCCGCAGTTGGGCTTAACAGGGGAGGTTGATGACTGTTTGCGCCTGTGCCCTATCTTTAAGAGCAACAAACCCCATCGCAACGCGCTTCCCTCGTCCCATAATCCTGCTCCGGCTGCTCCTGCTGGCCTTCCTGCTGCCCGCAGCTGCGGCTGCTCAGCCGGATCGTTATAACTACGAGCTGGCTGTCCGGATCGACTCCCTTGCCGCCGAAGACCTCAAGTGGCGCACCCGGCTGCAGCACCTCCAGCAGAGCGGCGCCGCCGACTCTTCCCTGCGTGCCTTCCTGCAGCAACAGATCCGCCAGACGGATGCCGCGCACCTGCCCGAGCTGCGCCGCATGGTGGCGGAACACGGCTTTCCGGGCGTCCGCACCGTGGGGGCACAGACCTCCGATAATTTCTGGCTCCTCCTGCAACACGCCGACGGCAACCCGGCGCTGCAGCGGCAGGCCCTGCAGCTCATGCGCCAGCAGGTGGCCGCGGGCAATGCCAACGCCGCCAACTTCGCCTTCCTCCAAGACCGCGTGCTGCTCAATGCCGGCGAGCGCCAGCTGTTCGGCACCCAGGTAATGCTTAACGCCGACTCCACGGCCTTTATTCCCCGGCCCGTTGCCGACCCTTCGCGCCTCGACGCCCGCCGGGCCGAGCTGGGCCTTCCGCCGATGGAGGAATACCTGCGCAGCATGCAGCAACGGTATACGGGGCAGCTCCGGAAGCGGGAATCGTGAATCGGCAATCGGTAATCGGCAATCGGCAATCGGCAATCGGGAATTAGGCGTTGCGGCAGTCCGGTCCTTTTCGTTTGGCCGCGTTTCCTTAGGTCAAACGGGCGCAGATAAAAGCAGGTATGAAACAGAAAGGCAAGGAGCCTTGCTCCTTGCCTTGAATAAGTAAAGCATATTTCCGTACCCAGATAACCGGATCCACTCTGGAAGATGCCGGATTCCCGATCGCCGATTCCCGATGCTCCCTCCCCCTTGGGCAGGGCCGGGAGGGGTCACACCCGCGCCCAGTTCTCACCGCTTTTGATGCGGTAGAGCGTCATCTCGCTCACGTCGTACTTCTCAGCGAGCTGCTTGATGGTGAGCCGGCGCCGGTCGCTGTTGAGCTGGTCTTTGATACGGCGCACCTGCGCGATCGTGAGCTTGAGGCCGATCGTGCGGTTGGCCTGCTTCTCCTTATAGGCCAACTTGGCCGGGCTCGTCTGCTGGTGTTCGATCATTTCCTCCAGGGTGGCCCATTTCAGGTTCTTGATGTTGTTGTCGAGCTTATCGTGGTTCTTGTGGATCACGAAGGCGTACTTCGGGCCGGGCCGCTTCAGGAACAGCTTCGCGAGCTCCCGGTGGATGTAAAGGGTTCCCTTCGAGTCGGGCCGGTGCAGGTTCAGCGTGCGGTACCCGGTCGTGACCGATCCATTGAGCAGCTTCCCGTCTTCGAGCACGTCCTCGCGGTACGAGGCGATGCGGCCGTGGCTCGAAAGGGCATAGCGGTTCCGTAATTGTTTATATCCGTCGAAAGTGAGTGGCTTCCAGGTTTCTCCAGGCAATTTCTTGATCATATTCATTCCTCTTTGCCGGGTTTGTACCGATTCAGGCTGTGTTACAACAAGGCGCGGCACTCCGAAATCAGTCGTGAGGCGTTTCCGCCTTGGCGGGATGAAGCGTGAGGAGGAGCCTCACAACTGTCGGAATGTTCCTCCTCACGCCTGACGCTTCACGACTCACGGTGCCGGAACGCCGAAGCACACGCGCATCTCTTATCCTTCAAAACCCTCGCCAATCAAGGAAATGAACTCGTCTTCGGTCAAAATTTTAATCGACGCGATCTTCTTTGCCTTCTCGAGCTTGGAGCCGGCATCGGTGCCTACCACGAGGTACTGCAGCTTACTGCTGACACCCGACGCTACGGTACCGCCCTGCTGCTCCACAAGGCCTTCGGCCTGGCTGCGCTTGAGTCGGTTCAGGGTACCCGTAAAGAGGAAGCTCTGCCCCTCGAAGGAGCCGCCGGTGCTGGGCTTCGGGGCATTGGTGACGGTAAGGCCAAGCGCTTCGAGCTCCGCGATGAGGGCAAGCGAATCGTCGTTCCGGAAGAAGGCGTGCACGGAGGCGGCCACCTTCGGCCCCACGTCTTCGAGTGCCATGAGTTGCTCCTCGCTGAGTGCTGCGAGGTCGCGGATATGCTGTACGGCATTCGCCAGCGTTTTGGCCATCGTTTCGCCCACATGGCGGATGCCGAGCGCAAACACGAGGCGGTGCAGCGGCTGTGTCTTAGAAGCCTCGATGGCCGCGCGGAGCTTCTCCACCGATTTGGCGCCAAAGCCTTCCAGGGAGCCGATCGCTTCGAAGTTGAGGCGGTAGATGCCGGGGATCGAGGAGAGCAGGCCGAGCTTGTGGAACTTCTCGATATTGGCCGCACCGAGGCCGCGGATGTCCATCGCGTCTTTCGACACAAAATGGAAGAGGCGCTCGAGCACCTGCGCGGGGCAGGCGATGTTGATGCAGCGCCAGGCCGCCTCCTCCTCGGGCCGGAAGAGCGGGTCGCTGCAGGAGGGGCAGTGCGTGGGGAAGACGATGGGCGTCTCGGAGCCGTCCCGTAATTCTACAAGCGGCTTCACGATGTAGGGGATAACGTCGCCGGCGCGCTCCACGAGCACGGTGTCGCCGATGCGGATGTCCTTTTCGCGGATCACGTCTTCGTTGAAGAGCGAGACGGATGATACCGTAACGCCGCCGATGTGCACGGGCTCCACCTTGGCCACGGGCCCGATATTGCCGGTGCGGCCCACCTGGTAATCGATGCGCAGCAGCTTCGAGGTGGCCTGCCGTGCCTTGAACTTGTAGGCAATGGCCCAGCGCGGGTGGTGTGTGGTCATCCCCAACCGATCCTGCAGCGCGAAGTCGTTCACCTTAATCACCATGCCGTCGATCTCATAGGGAAGGTCGTCGCGGCCGGCTTCGAAGTCGTTGCAGTATTCGATCACCGCGTCGATACCGGTGAACACTTTCTTCTCTTTTTCGGGTGAGCGGAAGCCGAGGTCCCACATCATCTTCAGTGTCTCGCCGTGCGTGCTGAAGTCTTCCTGCTGTCCCTTGATGAGGGTGTAGTAGCCGAGGTGATAGACAAAGGCCTCGAGCTTGCGGCGGCCCACTTCCAGGGGGTCTTTGATGCGGAGGGTGCCGGAGGCGGCATTGCGCGGGTTGGCGAGCGGCTGCCCGCCCCCCTCGATGAGCGCGTCGTTGAAGGCTTTGAAGTTGTTCTTGTTGATCAGCACCTCGCCCCGTATTTCTGCGGTATGGATGCCGTGGGCCGAGAAAGCGGCGGTGAGCGGGATGCTCCGGATTTGCCGGATGTTGGGCGTGATGTCGTCGCCGCGGACGCCATCGCCGCGGGTAGCGCCGCGCACGAGCTTGTCGTTCTCGTACACGAGCGAGATGGAAGCGCCGTCGAACTTGGGCTCCACGCAGTATTCGATCACCTCTTTGCCCGTGGCTTCGCGCACGCGCTTGTCGAAGGTGCGGAGGTCGTCGGCGTTGTAGGAGTTGTCGAGCGAGAGCATCGGCACGAGGTGCGGCACGGTGGGGAAGTCCTTTGTCAGTCCCTGGCCCACGCGCTGTGTGGGGGAGTCGGGCGTGACGAGGTCGGGAGCTTCTTTTTCGAGTGCTTCGAGGCTTTTATAGAGGGTGTCGTATTCGAAGTCGGAGACGAGCGGTTCGCTCAGTACGTAGTAGCGGTATTCGTGGAAGCGCAGCACGGAGCGGAGCGCCTCGATGTCGGCGGTCGTGATTGCCTTGTCGGTGGCCTTTTTGAGGAGCTCTTTCGTCTGCTGCGTGATGGCGGAAAGGTCGGTGCGGGTCATGCAGCAAATATAAGTCGCCCGGCCCCGGCCCCCTGTCCCCCGAAGGGGGAACTTAGGCTGGGGCTGTACCTACCAATTCGGCCCTTCTTCGGGTGGAAGAAGAATACTTGAGCAATTGAGTACATGAGCAATTGAGTACTTGAGGGAAGGGCAGGGTATGGAGGAGAGAAATTCATCCTTTCTTTCCTCCCCCTCGTTTGTTCTATTGCTCATGTACTCAATTGCTCCAGTACTCCATAAAGTAGAAAGACCCGCCACCGGCGGGTCTTTCGTATAAAGTGCTTTGAGAAAAGGTCCAAACAAGTAAAGTATCCCCGACCTAAGTTCCCCCTTCGGGGGACAGGGGGCCGGGTCTCTATTTCGTTTCCCGGATCCAGATCCTGACCCGGTGCGGCGCTGGCTCATCGCCGCCGAAGTAGGGATAGAGCTGGTAGCCTTCGGCGCGGGCAGTGGCGGCGGTGCGGGGCAGTGAGTCGGCGCGGCCGTTGACGCTGAACACATAGTGGCGGGCCGTAGTGCGGATGCTACAGGAATGATCGGCGCCGATGGCGATGGCCCCCAACTCGGCGCTCGATACGCGGCCGCCGTTGTAGACGTAGCCAAACAGGCGGAGGGCGCCGTCGCTCCAGCGCCAGCCGAAGCGGGCGGAGAACTGGTGGTGGTTGCCGCCGTTGTCGGAAAAGCCCCAGAGCTTGTTGATGTCGTACTGGTTCTCGGCGCTGCGGGTGGTATAGATGGCGGAGGAGTCGAAGCGGACGGTGAACTTCTGCTCCGTGAGGCTTACGGAGCGAAAGGCGTTCTGGTTGGCGCTGTGCGCGCCGGCTTCGATCAGGTATTCTAGTGCAGCATCGGTTGCAGGGGCATCGGTGGTGGCCCGGTCAGCGATCGCCTCGGCGACCTTGGAGCAGCCGGCAAGCAGGAGCAGGGCAGCAGCGGGCAGGAATTGGTTCATGGGACGGGTGGCGGTGTTTTTCAGTTGCGGGCCCAAGGTAGCGGCGCTACGGATGAGGCGTCCTTTTCTTTCGGTCAAACGGCGCTTTTTGCCTACGGACGGGTTTCGGTTTTTTCGGGCTAAGTTGAAGCCCCTAGCGGGTTTCAGGGGGAAAGGGGGTGCTGCATCCCCAGTTGCCCGCCAGCGGCCTTAGCTGTTCCAAGCGGCGCCCGGGTTTCCTGCCAGGATGCAAAGGTTTGGTCCTACCTGCGGCAGGATCGTTCACACAACGACACGGCGACACAACGGCACAACGGAAAGGCGTTTCAACGTAGGACGCGCCGCGTCGCCCTGCGTGGCGAGGCAGCTGACGCCGGAGGCGGGATGAAACCCAGGTTGTGCTTTGAGAAAACCCCGGCTCCGCAACCCTCAGAACCTTTTAAAACCTCCCAAAACCCTCCAAAACCTTTCAAAACCCTTCCCCGATCCCGTAATTTCGTTTTCAAAGAGAGAACTGTGGCTGATAGAATTCAATTGCTCCCCGATCATATTGCCAACCAGATCGCCGCGGGCGAGGTCATCCAGCGACCCGCCTCCGCTGTCAAGGAGCTCCTCGAGAATGCCGTCGATGCCGGAGCTACCCGGATCCAGCTGATCGTCAACGACGCCGGCAAGGCCCTCGTGCAGGTCATCGACAACGGTTCCGGCATGAGCGCCACCGACGCCCGCCGCGCCTTCGAGCGGCATGCCACCTCCAAGATCCAGAAGATCGAGGACCTCTTTCATATCCGCACCATGGGCTTCCGCGGCGAGGCCCTCGCCTCCATCGCCGCCGTGGCGCAGGTGGAGCTCCGCACCCGCCGTGCCGAAGACGAGCTCGGCACCTGCATTGAGCTCGAGCACTCGCAGGTAACGAAGCAGGAGCCCGTGGCGGCCCCCGTGGGCACCTCCATCTGCATGAAGAACCTGTTCTTCAACGTGCCCGCCCGCCGCAATTTCCTCAAAAGCAATACCTCCGAGCTGCGCCATATCGTTGACGAGTTCATCCGCGTGGCCCTCGCCTTCCCCGACCGCTTCTTCTCCCTCACCCACAACGGGCAGGGGCTTTTTCACCTCGAGGCGGGCTCGCTGAAGCAGCGCATCGTGCAGGTGCTGGGCAACAACTATTCGTCGAAGCTCGTGGCCGTGAGGGAAGACACCGACTACCTCAACGTACAGGGCTTCGTGGGCAAGCCCGAAACCGCCAAGAAAACGCGGGGTGACCAGTACTTTTTCGTCAACAACCGCTTTATCCGCTCCGCCTACCTCAACCACGCGGTGCTGAACGCCTTCCAGGACCTGATCAGCCCCGATGCCTTTCCTTCCTACGTCCTTTTCATCGAGCTCGATCCCGCCCAGCTCGACGTGAACGTGCACCCCACGAAGCAGGAGATCAAGTTCGAAGACGAGAAGATCGTATACGCCTTTGTGCAGGCCGCCATCAAGCATGCCCTCGCGCAGTTTTCCATCACGCCCACGCTCGACTTCGAGCTCGATGCGTCCATCCAGGGTCTGTCGGCCGTGCAGGGACCTTTCACGGAGCAGCAGCAAAGCGCCGCGCGCGCCTCTTCGCTGTACCAAGGCTTTACCGGCGCGCACCAGGCCCACCGCATCGAGGCGTCGCCTTCGGCGGGCAACGGCTCCTTCCGCTCGCTCACCGACATCGCCTTCGAAGGGTCGCCGGTGCTGCCGCTGCCCGATGCCGCCACACAGTCTGCCCTGGAGCTCCGCCCGGATGCATTGGGCCATGGAGGCGCATCGCCCTCCGACGTGGTCATCCCGCGGCACAGCGAAGGGACAGGAGATGGGCGGGCTCCGTCCGCCGAAGTCTTTGGCGAAGGCGGGTTTACGTCGCTGCAGCAGGCCTATGCCGTGCAGGAAAGCATGGAGGTGCAGCAGCTGTTCAGCACTTACATCCTCGTGGCGGCAGAGCGCTCCTTCCTGCTTGTGCACCAGCAGTCGGCCCATGAGCGGGTGCTCTACGAGCGCCTGATGGCCGCGATGCACGGCAAGCCGGTGGCCACGCAGCGCAGCCTCTTCCCCAGCACCCTCGAGCTCGCGCCGCCCGACGCCGTGCTGCTCACCGAGCTCCTGCCCGACCTCGCGCGCATGGGCTACTCCATCGAACCCTTTGGCCCCTCTTCGTTCATCATCCAGGGCACGCCGGCCGACGTGGAAAGCGGCAACGAGAAGGCGGTGCTCGAGCGCATTCTGGAACAGACCAAGCATTTCTCCGAGGTAAAGCTCCCGCGTCGCGAAACGCTCCTGCGCTCCGTGGCCCTGCAGCAGTCGATCAAGCCGGGTACCCAGCTCACCGACCGCGAGATGCAGCGCCTTGTAGACGATCTCTTCCGGTGCCGCCAGCCCAACGCCACACCGGGCGGCAAGCCGACGTATGTGGAGTTTGCGAAGGACGGGCTCGACAAGATGTTCGGACGCTGAACACCGGGCAGGAGGAGGAGCATTGCCGTTCATTTTTTCTTACCTTAGGAGTGTTGCTACCCCCGGACGCACCTGTCGCTTTTCGCCTCCTCAACCCGTTTTTATGAAAAGTGTAGCCTGTCGCTTCTTGCCCTTTTTCCTGCCCGTGCTGATCCTGCTGGCAACCGCCTGTAAAAAAAGCAACAGTGGGCATATCCGTGCGCCCGACACAAGGCCACCGCGGGTCCTGAAAGGCCCTGTTGCCCACGCGGGTACCGATACCACGCTTTACCTGCCCTTCAGCACCCATGGCCTCGACGGCACCCGGAGCTCCGACTCAGACGGCACCTGGTTGCGCTATCACTGGCGCATCGTGTCGGGGCCGGCCGGCGCTTATCTGAACACTACAGGCCTTGCCCACGTGGGGGCGCGCAGGATGCTCGTTCCCGGTAATTATGAGTTTGAGCTTACCGTCACCGACGAGCACGACCTCAGCTCCTCCGACCGGGTCGTGATCTCCGTACGCGAGCCGGTGTGTACAGGGGCATTGCAGGAGCGGATCATCCCGAACCAGGTCTGGGATCTTTCCTGGGGCATGCAGCTTAACCTGTACAACCCGTTTGGCGGCCTGCCGCACGGCAGCTATGTACGAAACGTGTACCTGAGGAGAGGCGGGTCCACCAGCTGGCAGCGGGTACTGCACGTCGACGCGTTCGATGGCAATGGAGCGACCCCGCCGTTGTGGGAATACGGTAACTATAGCCGCACGCTCTATATCTACCCGGATAATTACCAGGCGATCGACACGCCCGATGTGAAGATCGAGTATTGCAATTAGGCGGGCGCTGCTGCCCTGTCAGGTATCTGGACCTGCGGAGCGGCTTGCCGGATGCGTTCACTTACCGGAGGGCAATCCGCGGGTAAAAGGAACGCTGCGGGAATCGGGAACCCTGATCCGGCAGCTGCGGCCACTCACCCGAAGAAGCGGCGCAGCTTTTCGTCTGCAAACGAGTGAATGGTCTCCTGGCCCGGTATCCGGGGCCCCGTGCCCGCGTGTTGATACAGGAGCGTATCGATCCCCAGCGCGGTTGCCGCCGCGATCTCCGAGTGCGGGTCATCGCCCACAACCAGCACGTCGCCTGCTTCGAGTCCATAGTCGGAAAGGATTTGCTGAAACACGTCCTGCTTCGTGCGCTCTGTCTTTGTCGGGTCTACCACGAAGAGGGCCTCGAAGTCATTCTCAATCCCCAGTTGCGCGATCTTGCTGTGCTGCAGCGCGGTGAAGCCGGTAGTGACGAGGAACTTTTTGCAGGAAAGGGTGCGCAGCGAAGCATAGTCTTCGAAGGGCTCCATCTTTTCGTTCCAGGTGAGCGTGGAAAGGAGGCGGATGCCATCCTGCGTCAATGTTTCGCTGAAGGCACACGCTTGTGCCACCACCTGGAAGGGTTGCCGGAGGAGACGGGCCTGCACGTCTTCGAAGGTGCCCTGGTATTCACCGCTTTTTTGAATAAGGTCATAGAGCGGGGCGAACAACGTAGCGGTAATGGCGCTGGCCGGGTAGATGGTGTTGTCGAGGTCGAGGATCAGGGCTTTCTTGCGCATGCGGCAGTTTGCGCAAAGGTCGTTCCACGATCCGTTGATACAACCTCTGTCAAGCAAAGCCCCGGCGCTATGGCCGGGGCTGTTTCCTGAAAACAAAGCGCAGGACCTCAGGGCCGGTCGCGCAGGGCGCGGAAGGTGCCGTTGAGGGTATGCGTCGTGTTCTGCCCGTCGGTGAACGTGCCACTGAAGGAGCCCTCGTAGTATTGGTTCTGCTGCAGCGCCATACGGGTAACGGTCACGGTAGACCCGGCCGCGGCGGTTCCCGGGCCACTGCTGCCGTTTACATAGATGTGGCGCAGGGGATAGGTGCCGGGTGCCTGGGCACTGCCGTTCTCGAAGCTGAAGTAGATGAATTCATTAGCCACGCTGCGGCTGCCTGCGATCTGTGTGCCCGGCAGCGCCGGCTGTGCGTATTGAACGGGATAGCCACGTACGGTATCGCCGGGCCGGATCGTAGAAATACGATAGTCGCTCCCGTCGATGCTGTAATTGATAAAGCTGTAGTCGATGTTGCCACAGGCGGCGATGGGGCCGGTGCTGATGCTGCTGCCGGTGACAGGGAACGTCATTTCGGCACTTTGTTGGATGTTGCCTGCGTCTACGCCGCGCACCCGCACCGGCTCATTCCACGAGGGGCAAAGGGGAAGGGTCACCGAGAAGGCGCCGCTGGCGTTGGTGGCCACATAGGCTTGCGAGAAGCCGTAGCGAATGTTGGCATAGCCGTCGGTCACCGGTGTACCGGCGCAGGTGAGCAGGGTCCCCGTTACGGTTACGAGTGCCGGCTGTTGCGGCGTGATGCTCAGTGCGAGGCTCGTGTTCTGGCTGAAGGTGCCGAGTGCCTGTGTATGGTAGGTATTGCCGCAGGCATTATCAAGGCGCAGCGTGATGGGCAGCCCGTTGGGTACGTATCCGCTCACCTGGCCCAGGGAATCGGTAAAGCCGTAAACGAAATCGAATGCGCCGTCGGGGCGGGGGGCGCTGAGCCAGACGATCGTATGCGCGATGGGGGCTCCGCCCGCTGTTCCCAGGGTCAGGTTGAGGTAGCTGCCGTTGAGCCCGATGTCGCAATTCCAGAACGAAAAGTGCTTCACGGTTCCGATGTAGCTGTCGCCCTGCTTCGTGGCTGTGCCCTCTTCCTTCCAGAGGCCGGTGGCCTCGTCTACATACCAGAGCGCGATGCTTGCGGGTGCAGCTGCGGCACGGGCCGCCGGGATCGGCATTTTGAGCGTTGCCTGCTGCCCGGTCTTCACCTGAAGCGCCTCGCCGGAAGCGCCCTGTAGTTCTACGGACATCATGCCGTAGGAGGCGAGCGTCACCCGGCGCCCGTCCTTGTCGTCGGCCATGAGCGATCCAGGGATGGTTTGCGCGATGTCGGGTGCGGTGGGGTCGATATAAGCGGCGTATACGTGCACGGTGCCGCTGTAGGTGCCGCCGCCCGACTTCAGCATTACCGCGCCGGCAGGCAGGGTCACCTGTGCGCCGTTGGCCAGGGATACGGCGCCGCCCGCCGCCGCGTCAAAGGAGCCGGCCGACCTGCGCGGAATGAGCTTGATCCGCACTTCGTTGGCGCCGCTGGTGGCGGCGAAGCTGCGCACCGCCTTGAAGTAGCCGTTTTTTTGCGCCGTGACCACGGAAGCTTTCCGGTCGAGGGCGGCGCCCGTGATGCGGAAGTGGCCATTGTTGTCGGTGGTGGCGCTGCGGCTGCCGGCGCGTACGGTAACGCCGGCAGCGGGTGCCCCGGTTTCGTCGAGCACGGTGCCCTGGAGCGTGGCGCTTACGGGATCGGGGGCCACCGCGGAAGGCACGGGGTTGTTCTCGTAAGATTCCATTTTTCGGCAGGCCGTGAAGAGGAGGGTCGCCAGCAGGGCAGTGAGTAGTTTCCGGTGCATGGTATGTTGTGTTTACAGGTTGACGGGTTCCGTAGATCTACGGAAAGGATCCATGCTGGCGGTTGCGGGTTGGAATTCGGCGGGCGGGTAAGCAAAGCGGTTTGCGGGGCGCCTTTTTCATAGACCGGGCCGGTAGGAAAAAGTTAAAGGAATGCTCGTATTATTTTTCACAGCGGGTGTTTGAAAAAGAATCCTTGATGGCAGTGCCCGTAAGTAGTGCAATGACCGTTCATCTTCGCTTGCAGAAGGCCGCGCTACACGCCAAAAAAAGACCCCGGCGGTAGAAACCGCCGGGGACATATGACAATGTAAAACCGTGAACGAGAATTGTTGTTCGTAGTCGGAGACTACGAACAACGGTTTAGCGCCGTTTCGACTGCCAGAGGCGGAAGCGCAGCACGGCCTCGAGCGAATGGTTGTGCTGGTCTTCGACCGTGCCGTCAGGGCGCGTGAAGCGGATGAAGGGCTGCAGGTCGCGCTTGTAGCGGAGGCCGAGGCTCCAGCGACGCCAGGAATAGTCGGTCTGCAGCAGCAGGTGCACCTGCGAGCGCAGGAGAAACGAATCGCGGTACTCCGGGATGGGCACGCGGCGCGTTACGGAGCTGACGGTGGCCCCGGGTGTGATGGCGCGGGTGCTGATCTCCTGCTCCGAAAGCGCGCGGTAGAAGACGCTGTACATGCCGCCGGCCCCGATGCTCCAGCCTTTCCATACCCGGTAGTTGAGCGTCAGGGGCAGCTGGTGGTAGTAGGCCTTGCGGAGGCGGTTGCGTGTCACCTGAAGCTGGGCGTTGGCGGTATCGTACACCGTTTTCTGGCTGTAGGCGAAGGAGCGGAACAGCTGCGGCGCCGAGAGCTTTACCTCGCCTTGCAGGAACCAGCGGCCTTTTTCTGCGCGGAGGTACACGGAGGGCACATGGTCGGACAGGAACCCGCTGCCGCCCCTGTAGTTATACGGGGTCGGCTGCTGCCCATCCACAACGAGCAGCTGCTGGAGGCCGACGCCCGCCGAAAGGATCAGGGGTTTGGAAGAAGGGTTCTTGGGGTTTTGAGGGTTTTGAAGGTTTTGGGGGTTGGCGCTGCTGTCGCTGCTTTGCAGGCTGTCGGCCGGTTTGCCGGTGGCCGGCCCGGCAGCAGGGCTACCGGGGCCGGCAGTAGTGGCAATGGTGGTTTTACGGACGGAGTCCTGAGGTAAGCGAACGGCAGGAGAAAGAGGGTTTTCGAGGTTTTGGGGGTTTGTTGGAGCGCCCGTAGTTGCTTGAGCGTTGGCTGGGGTTGTCGGGTCCTGCATGGTAGCAGTACCAGCGTTGGCGGGAGTGCCCTGCTTCGTTACCAGGCGCTTCGGATCGCGGGCAACGGACCCGTCGTTGCTGCTGCGGCCGCTGCGCAACAGGCCTGTTGGATGGGAGCTGCTCTTAACGCGGCTGCGCATGGCCGTGACCGTAGGATTACTGTGAGCTCCATCGGCCGGCTTGCCGGAAGTAGCCGCGCGGCTCGCTTCGGATGATTTGCCCGCGGTAGGGGTGCCTGTGCCGGTTGCTGAAGGCGTGCTCCCGTTCGTCGTGCCGTTGTTTGTTCCTCCGGTCGTACCGGGAGTTTTCGTTACGGGGCTGCCTGCAGCAGGAGGGGGAGTGCCGTCGCTGCCGTTTTGTGCATCCGCAGTCCGGGGCGTATTGCTTGCTGCAGCAGGCAGATCCACCGGCTCCCGGGTCGAGGGTGCTGTGCCGGCAGGCACGGTGGCAGCGGGCGGAGTGGCCCTGCCCACGGTGTCGTCGCGGTCGCCGGCGAGCAGCCACCAGCCGCCGCCGATGAGGGCCGCAGCCAGGAGGCCGATGCCGGCGCAGCTCACGAGGAAGGGCGGCAACAGGGGGCGCCGGCGCTCCTCCTTGTCGAGGAGCGCGTTCATCTGCTGCCAGGCGACATCCGCGTCGGGCAGGGGCATATCGTCCCACTGCCGGTCGCGTTCTTCATATGGGGGTAGCTTACTCATGGCATTTCAGGTTCTGCTGGTGGATCATTTGCTGTAGTTGCTTTCGGGCGGTGCTCAGGTGCCATTTCGAAGTGCCTTCCGAGATGCCGAGCAGCGTCCCGATCTCGCGGTGGTTGTAGCCTTCGATGGCATACAGGTTAAAAACGGCGGCCGTGGCGGGCGGCAGCGCGCGCACCAGCGCGAGCAGCTCGGCGGCCTGCAGGCGGCTTACGGCCTCGGCGGGGAGGTCGGCCTCCATCGTGTCGGTGAGCTCGCGGGTAGGCTCGTTGCGCGAGCGGCTCTTGATATAGTCCAGGCAGGCATTCAGCACGATGGTGCGCATCCATGTATAGAGGCTTCCCTGAGCCGCATCGTAGCGCGCCACGTTCCGGAACACTTTGAGGAAGCCATTGTTCAGCGCTTCCATCGCATCTTCGTCATTGCCGCAATACCGAAGGCACAGGGCCATCATCGACCGGTAGTAGTTCCGGTAGAGAAGTTCCTGTGCCTTGCGGTCGCCTTTGCGGCAGCCCCTGAGCAGGTCGGTATCACTGGGCGTTGTTGTCAAAAGGGCTGTCGTCGGGTTTAACAGGGGTGAAAATAGGGCGTTTGATCGAGGCGGTCCGGAAGCGGAAAACCGTGGGCTGCAAGGCCCACGGTTCCCGAAATCCGGTTAGAACGTTTTCCGGAGGCGGAAGGTGCCGCTCACCGTGTGGGTAGGCGTGGCGCCGCCTTCGCGGAAGGACCCGGTGAACGATCCTTCGATGAAGGTGCCTACCACGGTCGGGAAGGCCGTTACCGTCACCGTAGAGGGCTGGATCATCACGTTCTGCTGGTAGTTATTGACCTGGATGTTCATCATGTTGAACGGTCCGGGCACCGGGTTAGCGCTGTGGAAGAACATGAACGAGATGTTGTCGTTGTTGCCGGCGCCCGGTCGGCGTGAGCCCATGATGTAGCTGCGGGCGCTGCCGCCGGAGCTGTCGGGCATCGAGAAGTAGGTCAGCGAGTCGCTCGTCGCCGTGCTCGTGATGCTGTAGGACGTGCCGTCGAGCTGGAAGTTGATGAACTGGGCCGTCGACGTGCCGTTGCAGATCGAGATATCGGCAACGCTGGTGGCGGGCGATGCATAGGCTGCGCTGGTGCCGCTGCTCTGCTGCTGGGTGCTGTTGTCCACGCCTACTACGCTCACCGTAACGTTGCTGCCGGTGCAGGTGAGCACGTTGGTGCTGTAGCGGCCCTGGGCGTCGGTAGCCACATAGCGCACGAGGTTGTTGACGGCGATGATGGCGTATCCGTTGGTTACCGGGGCGTTGTTGCAGTCCAGCAGCTTGCCGCTGATGGTGCTGAAGGCCTGGCCGCTGGGCGTTACGGTGATGGCGGGGAGGGTCGTGTTCTGGCTGAAGGGGCCTACGTTCTGCGTGTACACCACGTTGCCGCATTCGTCGAGCACCTCGAGCTGGAGGGGCGCGTTGATCGGAACGGCGCCGCTTACCTGGCCAAGCGAGTCGGTGAAGCCGTTGGCGCTGGAGGAGTACTGACCGGTGCGGGTGAGGCGCACGCGGGCATTCACGAGGGGTGCATTGTCGTTGGTCTTCAGCGTGAGCGAGAGGTTCACGAAGTTCTCGGGCACGTCGCAGTTCCAGAAGGAGAAGTGCGGCACCTCGCCTACGTAGGCGTTGCCCTGCTTCGTGGCGGAGCCTTCTTCCTTCCAGATGCCGGTGGTTTCATCCACGTACCACATCGGGATCGAAGCGGGCGCCGAGGCGGTGCCGGCGGCCGGGATCACCGTGGTGAGGCGGGCCTTGGCGCCGCTCTTGATCTGCAGCTTCTCGCCCGAGGCGCCCTCGAGCTCCACGGCCAGCATGCCGTAGGAGGTGAGCACCACGCGCTTGCCGGTCTTGTCGTTGGCCATCAGCGAGCCGGGCACGGTACCCCCGAAGTCGGCGGCCGTGGGGTCGATATAGGCGGCGTATACCTTCACGGAGCCGGTGTACGCGGCACCTGTGGCGGCATTAACGATGCCGCCCGCGGGCAGGGCTACCTTGGAGCCGTTGGCGAGGGAGGCCTCTCCGCCGGCTACAGCGTCCACGTTACCGGCTACGGTGCGCGGCAGCAGCTTGATCATGACCTGGTTGGCGCCGGAGGTGGCGGCAAAGGAGCGGTAGGCCTTGAAATAGCCGCTCTTTTCAGCGGTTACGAGCGATTGGTTCTTGTCGAGGGCCGCACCGGTAAGGCGGAAGTAGCCGCGGTTGTCGGTGGAAACGGTCCGGCCGCCTACCTTGACGGTGACGCCGGAGGCGGGAGCGCCGTTCTCGTCCACTACGTTGCCCGAAAGCGTAGCGGTGATGGGGGTGGGGAGCACGGGCTGGGGGTCAGGGGAGCCGATGTGGCCGACCTCTTTCTGGCAGCTGCCCAGGAAAAGGGCGGCCGTGAGGGCGAGGAGCGAAGCGGCTTTGGTGTTCAAGCGCATAGTTTCGATGTTTTGAAGGAGATACCGGCCGGGGGCACCAAAGGGTTGGGTCGGTGGGGAAAAAAGTTTCTGGAAGGTTCAGGAGGGTTCAGGAAGGTTGGCTGACGCCGTAAATCGCCAGGCACCGGGAACGCGCCCCCTGCGAACCCTTCTGAACCCTTCTGAACCTATCTGAACTTTTCCGAACCTTCCCAAACTCCCGAAGTTCCGGTTATCTTCGCGGCCAATCCCGCAACTATGCTCCCCAAATACAAACGTATCCTGCTGAAGCTTTCCGGTGAGTCGCTCATGGGCGACAAAAGCTTTGGTTTCGACACTTCCGTGCTCACCCAGTATGCCCTCGACATCAAGTCCATCGTGGATCTCGGCGTGCAGGTCGCCATCGTGATCGGCGGCGGCAACATTTACCGCGGCATGAACGAGGCCGAGACGGGCATCGAGCGCGCCCACGGCGACTATATGGGTATGCTCGCCACCGTCATCAACGGCATGGCCCTGCAGGCGGCCCTCGAGAAGCAAGGCGTGTACACCCGCCTCCAGAGCGCCATCAAGATGGAGCAGATCGCAGAGCCCTACATCCGCCGCCGCGCGATCCGCCACCTCGAGAAGGGCCGCGTGGTCATCTTCGGCGCGGGCACCGGCAACCCCTACTTTACCACCGACACCGCCGGCTCGCTGCGCGCCATCGAGATCAAAGCCGACGTTATCATGAAGGGCACCCGCGTTGACGGCATCTACACCGCCGACCCCGAGAAGGACCCCACCGCCACCAAGTACGGCGTCATCACCTACCAGGAGTGCATCTCGCAGCAGCTGAAAGTGATGGACATGACGGCCTTTACCCTCTGCATGGAGAACGAGCTGCCGATCGTGGTGTTCGACATGAACCGCACCGAAAACCTGCGCCGCGTGGTTACGGGCGAAAAGGTCGGTACCCTCGTGCGCGGCGCCTGATACCCCCGGCTCCGCAATTTGGCGTAGCTTAGGCGTACAAACCGAACCTTATGCTTACCGTGCTCCTCCTCCTGCTGGCCGCGCTTGGGCTGGCGGGTGCCGCCTGGCGCTACCGTGCCCACTGGTGGCCCCCGGTCGCGCAGCAGCCGGCTCCCCCGTCACCCGCAGCCGCGCCGCCGCTTACCGAAGGCGCACTGCCCGAGGTGCTCGAGGAAGACCTGCTCGAGTTTGAGGACCTGCAGTGGCTGCTCGCGCAGCGGCGCGCTGCCCTCGAGCAGGAGCGCGACCTCGCCATCCAGCGCCGCGAGAGTGCTGCCCGCCTCGAGGAGATCGACGCCGGCCTGTACTCGGTGCAGGGGCGCCTTTCCGCCCTCGAAGACCGCCTGCGCACTCTTAAACTGATGGCCCTCGAGCTCGAGGGGTTGCAGCTCGAGCACCGCCAGCTGCAGGGCCAGTACCTCGACCGACAGTACGAGCTCGAATCACTTCGCGCCGAGAACGAGGGGCTCGGCCTCGAGCTCGCCGCCTCCCGCGAGGAAGCGCTCGAAGCGATGGAAGAAGCCTACCGCCTCCGGAAACAGCTTGCCCTGCTGAAGAACATGACCCGCGAGGCGGATATGAATATCGAATAAAGAACAAGGAATGTTGAATATCGAAGTAGAGACCCTGCCACGGCGGGGTCTTTTTTTTAATATGGGGCAGTGTAGTGACGATGGTCAGAAAGGAGAGAAAGAACGCAGATGCCACTGATCTGATCCGATGAGCGCGGTCTATTGCTTCAACTGATGAAGGTTTCGAATCTGCCGGCCTTACCTATGTAAGATTATTCAGTACGATAAGATAGCTGGCGCCGAACACGAATTACAAATAGACGAAAAGATGCCGGCGCTCCGGCCGGCATGCAGACAAGCTTCGCTTCGTCTGCACCAATAGACCTGCTCTCCTTAGCGAAAACCTTAGCCCCTTCTTTTCTTGGCGGTGGAAATCTCTTCTTTGCCTTTTCCAGCCTTGATAAACCGCGCGTAAAGAAAACTTCCAGACAAAAAGACACTTGCACTGAAAACAAATCTGAGATCTGAGATCACACATCTGACATCCTCCCTCTAGTTTTGCCGCATGCTCAACGCCACTATTGCCGCTATCCGGAAAGACTATGCCTCCCGCCAGCTGCTCGAAGAGAGTTCCGCTGCCGACCCCATCGACCAGTTCAGTCGTTGGTGGGACGAGGCCGTGGAGAGCCAGATCGAGGAGGTGAACGCCATGACGCTGGCCACGGCATCGGTCGACGGCATGCCCTCGGCGCGGATCGTGCTGCTGAAAAGCTTCGACGATGCGGGCTTCGTATTCTTCACCAACTACCGCAGCTACAAAGGCCTGCAGCTCGAGGAGAACCCGCGCGCCTGCCTCGTGTTCTTCTGGAAGGAGCTGGAGCGCCAGGTGCGCGTGACCGGCCTCGTATCGAAGGTGCCCGTGCCGGTGAGCGATGCCTACTTCAGCGAGCGCCCCGAAGGGAGCCGCATCGGCGCCTGGGCCTCGCCGCAAAGCCAGGTGATCCCCGGCCGCGAATGGCTGGAAGCAGAATTTAACAGCAAGGCGTCGGAGCTCACCGGGTCGGAAATCGCACGGCCGCCGCACTGGGGCGGCTACCTCGTGAAGCCCGTGATCGTGGAGTTCTGGCAGGGCCGCCCGAGCCGCCTGCACGACCGCCTGGAGTACAGCCTCGGCGACAACGGGGCATGGAAAAGGGAGCGTTTGGCTCCCTGAGTAGATGATTAGTGGCTCAGTTGACACGTAGATCAAGGATGCGCGCCTGGGCGCACACCGATCAACTTATAAACTTATCAACTCGCTTACGCTTTCTTTTCCGTAGCAGCAGTAGCTACCTGGTTGCCGGTGATCTTCTTTTCGGTGGCCGGGCGGGATTTGCCGAACGAGCCTTTGAAGATCTTTCCTTTTTTGGTTTTCTTATCACCACGTCCCATAATGAATTATTTTATTGTTTGAGCCTGCGAATTTCGGGAATAAAGCCCATAAAAAAACCCTTCCTTTTGCGCGGAAGGGTTTTTTTATGGCTTGTCTCTATAGTTAGAGCTTGCTCGACAGTTCCTTGCCAGCCTTGAAGCGGGCCACTTTGCGGGCCTTGATCTTGATCACTTCGCCGGTCTGGGGGTTGCGGCCGTTGCGGGCTGCACGCTTGGATACGGAGAACGTACCGAAGCCAACGAGGGTCACCTTGTCGCCTTTCTTCAGGGTCTTGGTAACGGAGTCAACGAAAGAGTCCAAAGCGATGTTAGCCTGGGTTTTGGTGATGCCCGCCTCTTCTGCGATCTGGGCGATCAGTTCAGCTTTGTTCATAGTGGATAGAGTTAATGATTTAGAATGCAACAAATTTATACGGTTTTCGATACCGGCAAAATAATTTTCGCCTTTTCGGAAGAATTGTGTTGTCGGCTGAAAGCCGCTCCGGGACTGGATTTGCGCGAACGGAGCTCATTTGTGATACGCGCATGGTAAAACTACGAAACGCGCAGATGGGCCATGGGCCTGCGTTTGCGCCGACATATAAATGAAAATCCGCTACCAGTAAGGGTTTGCGGCGGGTGCCCGCGTCGCTGTTTTTCACACTCCCGCGTGGATAACTTCCATCACGGATCGGAACGCGATAAAGCGGTTGCCCCACTTATCGAAGCCCTCCTGGCGGAAGCGCGGCGCAAATTCGCGCAGGTAACGCTCGTAGCCCGCCGTGCCGTCGGCGCTGTACTGGATGGTGAAGGTCGGGCCCTCGGCGTCGTCCTGCTCCAGGAGCCGCAGCACGCGGAACCCGGTAAAGCAGCCCGTGGCCACGATCGCCGGTCCGTGCTCGCGCACGATCCACTGGAGCCATGCTTCAGCAATGTCGGCCTGTACCTTCGAGGTTACGTTGTAGATCAGCATACAAGAATTTTTGATCTCAGATTTGGGATTTCAGATTCATGGGGGCGTATTCCAGATTTGAGATCTGCGCCGCTTTGCGCTAAATCTGACATCTGAAATCACAAATCCAAAATCATTTCAACGCGGTCTCATCGATCTCCGCAAAAATGGGGCAGTGGTCGGAGTGCTGTACGTCGGGGAACACGGAAGCCGCGCGCAGCGCGGGTTTCAGTGGCTCCGTGACGGAGATGTAATCGATGCGCCAGCCCTTGTTCTGCGCGCGCACCGTGGGCGAGCGCTGGCTCCACCAGGTGTAGTGCGCGGGCTCGGGGTTGAAGTGCCGCAGCGTGTCGACCCAGCCGTTGCTGTATAGCTTGTCCATCCAGGCGCGCTCTTCCGGCAGGAAGCCGCTGTTCTTCTTGTTGCCCTTCGGGTCGTGGATGTCGATCTCCTTGTGCGCGATGTTGTAGTCGCCGCACACCACGAGGTTCGGGCGCTCCCGCCGCAGGTCCTGCACGTAGTCGTAGAACTCGTCGAGCCACTGGTACTTATAGGTCTGGCGCAGGTCGCCCGAGGTGCCTGAGGGGAAGTAGGCGTTGATGAGGCGCAGCGGGCCGAAGTCGAGCTGGATCACGCGTCCCTCGTCGTCGCTCACCTGGTGGCCGGTGCCGCACTGCACATGATCGGGCCGGATCTTCGTAAACACCGTGACGCCGCTGTAGCCCTTCTTCTGGGCGCAGAACCAGTGGTCTTCGTAGCCCAGCTCGGCGAAGGCCGCCGCATCCACGTCGCTTTGCTGCGCCTTGTTCTCCTGGATGCAGATCACGTCGGCAGGGTGGGTGCGGAGCCACTCGATGAACCCTTTCTTGATGGCCGCCCGCAGGCCGTTGACGTTATAGGAGATGATCTTCATGTGGGGGCGAAGCTAGGGAACAGAAGGGGATCTCAGATCTGAGATCTCAGATTTCAGATCTGTGGCTGACGCCGGCTGCAGTTCCTTTTGCGGAAGCTATGGTCCTCTTCGTCGCCGGATCCCTTACACAAAGCGGCTTTCCGGTTGCCCCACATAAAAAATTTTCACCATTTCTTAATGTGTTAGAGGTACATAATGTACCTTTATCCCCATAATACTTGCTATGAAACGACTGCTGCTTGCTGTTTTCGCGCTGCTCACGGTAGCCGGCGCCCAGGCTCAACTGCTTTCCTGGAACCCGCCCTTCCCCCGGGAAAATGACAACAGCCAGAGCCTGGTGATCACGGTGGATGCTACCAAAGGCAACCAGGGCCTGCTCAACTACACACCCAACAGCGACGTGTACGTGCACATCGGCGTTATCACCAGCGCGAGCACCAGCCCCTCCGACTGGAAGTACACCAAGTTCACCTGGGGCACCACCAACGCCGCCGCCAACGCGCCCTACGTGAGCGCCAACAAGTGGCAGTATACCATCACCGGCTCCCTCCGCACCTTCTTCGGCATCACCAACGCCTCCGAAACGATCCAGAAGATCGCCATCCTGTTCCGCAACGGCGCCGGCTCCCGCGTGCAGCGCAACACCGACGGCGGCGACATGTACATCCCGGTGTATCCCACCGGCTCCTTCCAAACGCGCGTGGACGAGCCGTTCCGCATGCCGAACTACACGATGACCGCCGAGACGCAGAACTGGAGCGTCGGCACCGCCTTCAACGTGAAAGGCTCCGCCAGCACGGCTTCCAGCATGAAGCTGTACCACAACGGCACCCAGATCGCGGCGGCCACCGGCGTCACCACGCTGAGCGGCAACAGCACCGTGGCCGGCTTCGGCGTCCAGACCATCGTTTCGGAAGCCAACAACGGCACTACTTCGGTATACGATACCATCAAGATCTTCGTAGGCCCCGCCTCTTCGCCCGTAGCGGCCCTGCCCGCCGGCGTTGTGGACGGTGTCAACTACACTTCCAACACCACGGCCACCCTCGTGCTCCGCGCCCCCAACAAAACGAAGGCGACCGTGATCGGCGACTTCAACAACTGGACGGAAGACCTGAACTACGTGATGAACAGGACGCCCGACGGCAAGTTCTTCTGGCTCAACCTCACGGGCCTCACCGCGGGCACCCAGTACGCCTTCCAGTATAAGGTCGACGACACGATCCGCATCGCGGATCCGTACAGCACCATGATCCTCGATCCGTGGAACGACCAGTTCATCTCCGCCACTACCTACCCCGGCCTGAAGCCCTACCCCACTGGCAAGACCACCGGCATCGTAGGCGTGCTGCAGACCGCGGCGCCCACCTACACCTGGAACTCCAACAGCTACAGCCGCCCCGACAAACGCACGCTGGTGGCCTACGAGCTGCTGGTGCGCGACTTCCTGGCCAACCCCAACTGGGACAAGCTGACCGATACCCTGAGCTACTTCAAGAACCTGGGCATCAACGCCATTGAAATCATGCCCTTCAACGAGTTTGAAGGCAACCTGAGCTGGGGCTACAACCCGGATTTCTACTTTGCTCCCGACAAATACTACGGCCGCCCCGAAACGCTGAAGCGCTTTATCGACTCCTGCCATGCCAACGGCATCGCCATCATCATGGACATCGCCCTGAACCATTCTTTCGGCCTGTCGCCGATGGTGCAGCTGTACTGGGACCCCAGCAACAACCGCCCCGCCGCCAACAATCCCTGGTTCAACCAGACCGACCGCCATCCCTTTGGCGTGGGTTACGACTTCAACCACCAGAGCCCCGATACCCGCTACTTCACCTCGCGCGTCATGCAGTATTGGACCAACGAATACCGCATCGACGGCTTCCGCTTCGACCTTTCGAAAGGTTTTACGCAGAACCAGACGAACGACGTAGGTTCCTGGAGCAATTACGACCAGAGCCGCATCGACATCTGGAAAGCCTACTATGATACGCTGAACCGCGTGGCTCCCGGCGCTTACTCCATCCTGGAGCACTTCGCCGCCAACAGCGAGGAGACGGTGCTGGCCAACTACGGCCACCTGTTCTGGGGCAACCTGCACACGCAGTACAAGAATTCCGCCCTCGGCTTTGCCAACAACGACGCCAACCTCGACTGGGGTCTCTTTACGGCCCGCGGCTGGAACCAACCCCACCTGATGACCTACGCCGAGAGCCATGACGAGGAGCGCCTCATGTACGAGATGCTCAACTTCGGCAACAACTCGCAGGCGAATTACAATGTGCGCAACCTGAACACCGCCCTCAAGCGGATGGAACTTATCGGTGCCTTCCTGTTCATCCAGCCGGGTCCGAAGATGTTCTGGCAGTTTGGCGAGCTCGGTTACGACTATTCCATTAACTATTGCGCAAACGGAACCATCAACTCGAGCTGCCGCACGGATGCAAAGCCCGTTCGCTGGGATTACAACACGGTTGCCGAGCGCCGCAATATCTATGACGTGTGGGCCAAGGTCATCAAGCTTCGGTCGCATCCCTGGTTCCGCGCCAACTTCACCAGCAACCGCGTGTTCGGCCCGCTTACCGGCAACTTCCGCTGGTTCCAGATCACCACCGACACCTCCAACATCACGGTGGTGGGCAACTTCGACGTGGTGGCCCAGAGCGGCACGGTGACCTTCCAGAACGCCGGCACCTGGTACGACTACCTCAATAACACCACGTTCACCGCCACCGGCAACCCGCAGACCATCAACCTGCTGCCCGGCGAGTACCGCATCTATGTAAACCGCAACGTCAACAACGTGGGCACCACGCCCGTGAGCAACCTCGTGACCGACGGCAGCCGCCTCGACGCCGGCGTGTACCCGAACCCGGCAAAGGGCCAGTTTGTGGTGGACCTCTTCCTGCCGGCCGCCGCCCAAACGAGCTTCGAGCTCGTGAACGGCGCAGGCCAGGTGGTGCGCTCGCTGCGCCAGTCGTTCCTGCCGCGCGGCCGCCAGCTCATTACGCTCGACCGCCCCGGTATCCCGGCAGGTACCTACTACCTGCGGATCGCGGCCAAGGGCGGAATGCGCGTCTTACCCCTCATCCTTCAATAACCTATGCCCAAACGATTGCTGCTAAAGAATGCTGAAATAGAGAAGGCCACACACAGTGAGTACTTCAACATAGGCCTCTCGGTCGACTGCGTGATCTTCGGGTATGAAGACAAGCAACTGAAGGTGCTGCTCATCGAGTCGGACCTCGAGGAGTTCCGCGGGATGTACTCGCTGCTGGGCGACCTGGTGCGCCCGAGTGAGGACCTCGACGAGGCGCCCTACCGGGTCCTGATCGACCGCACCGGCCTCAAGGACGTGTACCTGGAGCAGGTGCACACCTTCGGCGGACTGAACCGTCACCCTTCGGGGCGTGTTGTGACGACGGCCTATTACTCGCTGATCGACGTGCAGCACCACGAGCTGCAGATCACCGAGCACGAGGTGCACTGGCACGCAGTGAACGATATCAAGAACCTGGCCTTCGACCATAAGCTGATACTGGATACCTGCCTGGCGCGCCTCCGGCAGCAGGTGATGGAGGAGCCCATCGTATTCAACCTGCTCCAGGAGAAGTTCTCGCTGCGCCAGCTGCAGGACCTGTACGAGGCGATCCTCGGCATCGAGTTGGACCGCCGGAACTTCCGCAAGCGCATCACGCTCAAGAACTGGCTGGTGGATCTGAACGAGATGGAGGAAGACGTGCCGCACCGCCCGGGCAAGCTCTATAAGCTCCGGACGCAGCTGCGCCGCGAATACCGCATGAGCGACAAGCAGCGAATGCAGAAACTGGTTGTCTAAGAAGGAGCCCGAGGATTTTGGTCAAAAAAGGAAGGATTCAGGCCGAAAAATTTGTTAATAATCAAATAAGGGCTAAAATTGTGTCCCGAATACACATTGACTGCGCCCCTGACGATTGCGAACCCAAGAGAACGATTGCTGAATTTTCGATAACGATTGCTGTCAAACCGGTTACTACAACTTTTAATAATTAGTCTACTCTTTGCTTATGAACTGCAGAAACTTCATCAGAAAATTGGCCCTGCCTGTATTACTGGTGCTTTTCCATGTCGCTGCGTTCGCTCAGACCCAGGTCACCGGTAGGGTGACGGACCCCAACGGGGCCGGTCTGGCGGGTGTCACCGTGACGGTGAAAGGCCAGAATGTAGCCACGTCCACGAACGAGAACGGTCAGTATACCCTCACCGTTCCCGCCAATGCCACGACCCTCGTGTTCTCCTCCGTCGGCTTCACGAGCCGCGAGGAAGTACTGAACGGCCGTTCTTCCATCAACCTGAACCTCGCTGCCGCAGCCGGCAACCTGAACGAGGTGGTCGTCGTTGCGTACGGTACCCGCCGCCGCGGCGACCTGACCTCCTCGGTGACGCAGGTGACGGCGAAGGACTTCCAGAAAGGCTTCCAGCCTTCCGCCGAGCAGCTGCTCGTAGGTAAGGTGGCCGGCCTGCAGGTGACCACCGGCGGCGGCGCCGCCGGTACCGGCAGCCGCATCCGCATCCGCGGTGGTTCCTCCCTCAACGGCAGCAACGACCCGCTCGTGGTGATCGACGGCGTTCCGGTGCTGGAAGGCGGCGTGGCCGGCTCCCAGAACATCCTGAACACCATCAACCCGAACGACATCGAGTCGATCTCCGTACTGAAGGACGCCTCCGCAACGGCCCTTTACGGTTCGCGCGCCTCCAACGGTGTGCTGATCATCACCACCAAGAAAGGTACCCGCGGCAAGGTGAAGTTCACCTTCAACACGCAGGCCTCCGTGCAGTCGCTGACCAAGTACGCTCCCGTACTGAGCGGCGACCAGGTGCGCGACGTGATCCGCCGCGATATGGAAGCCACGGGCGACTCCACCTACTTCAAGAAGCTCGGCACCGCCAACACCAACTGGCAGAAAGAGATCTACCGCGAAGCCTTCGGTACCGACAATACGCTCGGCGCCAGCGGCACCATCGCCAATGTGCTGCCCTTCCGCCTTTCCGGTGGCTTCACCCACCAGGAGGGTGTGCTGAAGAACAACAGCTTCGAGCGTATCTCCACGGCCCTCAACCTGTCGCCGAAGCTGCTCAACGACCACCTCTCGGTGAACCTGAACGCCAAGTTCTCCAACACGAAGAATAATTTCTCCGACCAGGGTGCCATCGGCAACGCCGTCTTCTTCGATCCCACGCAGCCCGTACTCTCCGGCGACGCCAAGTTCACCCGCATGGGTGGCTACTGGGAGTGGACGCAGCCGAGCGACGCCGCCTGGGCCCCGATCGTAGGCGCCTTCTCGCCGCGCGCGCTCGCCCCGCTCAACCCGGTGTCGCTGATCAACACGATCGACAACAAGTCGACGGTGAACCGCTTCATCGGTAACCTCCAGCTCGATTACAAGCTGCACTTCCTCCCCGACCTCCATCTCCTTGCGAACGTGGGTGGCGACTGGAGCCGTGGCTCGGGCAACAACAACCGCGACTCCATGTCGGCAGCCGGCCTCCTCGGCGGCGGCTCCCGCAGCAACTACAAGCAGGGTCAGAACAACTTCCTGACCGACTTCCAGCTGTTCTACCAGAAGGAGTTCAAGTCCATCCGCACGAAATTCGACGTGATGGTGGGCCATACCTTCCAGGAGTTCTCGACCGACGTGTACAACTTCCCCTCGTTCAGCTATCGTCCGATCGCGGATCCCCGTACCCCGGGTTCCGAGATCTATAACCTGCGCGATACCATCGCCAACTCCAAGCCGAGGGCTGAAGACGTACGCTACACCGACCTGTACCGCCTCGAGTCGTACATCGGCCGCGTCAACTTCAACATCAACGACAAATACCTGATCCAGGGTGTGATGCGCCGCGACGCCTCCTCCAAGCTGAACCCCGACGGCCGCGTGGGCTACTTCCCTGCCGTATCGGTAGCCTGGAAACTGAAGCAGGAATTCTTCAAGAACGTTAACTTCATCTCCGACCTGAAGCTCCGCGCCAGCTGGGGTGAGACCGGTAACCAGGCCAACCTGAACTACTATTCTTACATCAAGCGCTACACGCAGGGCAACCAGTCGGCCATGTACCAGTTCGGCGGTCAGTTCGTGCAGGTGCTGCGTCCGGAAGGCTACGTAGAAGACCTGCGCTGGGAAACCACGCAGACCACCAACCTCGGCCTCGACTTCGGCTTCCTCAACAACCGCATCGCTGGCTCCGTAGACGTTTATAAGCGTAAGGGCTTCGACATGCTGGCTTCCGTGCCCATCGCGCCGGGCGCCAACTTCACCAACGAGGCCACGAAGAACGTAGCCGCCATGGATATGGAGGGCTTCGAAGTAGCGCTGAACACGGTTCCGGTGCGCACCAAAGACTTCAACTGGGACCTGAACGTGAACTTCAGCTACAACAAGCGGAAGATCACCCAGCTGCTTGATTACAACGATCCGAACTTCACGGGCCTCCCCCGTGGCGGTATCGGCATCGCTACCGGTAACTTCGTGTCGCAGTGGATCGTAGGCAGCAACCCGAGCGAGTTCTATGTGCTCAAGCAGGTGTACGACCAGAACGGTAAGCCGCTCGAGGGCGTATATGAGGACCTGAACCGCGACGGACAGGTGAACCTCGACGACCGCTACTACCACAAGCAGGCCGATCCGAAGCTGAACGTCGGCTTCAGCACCTCGGTGAGCTACAAGAAGTTCACGGTAGGCATGGCCGCTCACGGCTCCCTGGGCAACTACGTGTTCAACCAGTACGACGCCGGCGCCGGCATCCTCTCGCAGTTCAAGAACCCGACCCAGATCACGTCCAACGGTTCGCCCTCGTACCTCGAGACCGGCTTCCGCAACAACTCGAACTTCCAGTTCCTTTCCGATTACTTCATCCAGAATGCCTCGTTCCTTCGTATAGATAATATCAACCTCGGTTACGACCTGGGCCGCGTGTTCCGCAGCAAAGTAGGCATGCGCATCAACGCCTCCATCCAGAACGTAGCCGTGATCACGAACTACAAAGGCCTGGATCCCGAGATCGCTGACGACTTTGGCCGCGCCGGAACGATCTACCCCCGCCCGCGCGTGTATACCCTCGGCGTAAACTTGGATTTCTAATCAACGAACAACTTATTCTACATGAAACAGATCAAGTTTTATCATCTTTTCCTCGCGCTGGCGACCGCCGTTCTGGTGACGTCGTGCGCGAAGAAGCTGGACGTCCGCCCGGAAAACCAGTTCCTGGCACAGGACGCCCTTAAGGACGCCACCGGCTACCGTGCCTTCCTGGCGAAGAACTATGCGGGCCTCGCCACCACCGGCAACGTAGGCCCCGCCGGTGCCTCCGACATCCTCGGCCTCGACGAAGGCTCGCAGTCGCCCTTCATCCGCGGCTGGTTCAACGTGCAGGAGCTGCCGACCGACGAAGCCATCGTAAGCTGGGACGACCAGACCATCAAGGACTACCACTTCCTGCGCTGGACCCCCAACGACCCGTTCCTGTACGGTCTTTACTCGCGCCTTGTGTACAACGTGGCCCTCGCCAACGAGTACCTGCGTGAGTCGACCGACGACAAGCTCTCCGCGCGCGGCATCACCGGCACCGACGCCGACGCCATCCGCGCCAGCCGCGCCGAGGTGCGCTGGCTCCGCGCCTTCAACTACTCCTGCATGATCGACGTATTCGGCAAGTCGACCTTCATCACGGAGAACAGCCGCGTGAACGACCTGCCCCAGGAAACGACCCGCCAGGCCCTCTTCACCTACGTGGAGAGCGAGCTGAAGGCACTGGAGACCGAGCTGCCGACCGCCAAGACGGCCGAGTACGGCCGCGTTGACCGCGGCGCCGCCTGGGCCCTCCTGGCACGCCTCTACCTCAACGCAGGTGTGTACACCGGTACGAACCGCTTCACCGACGCCATCACCTATGCTACCAAGGTGATCAACGCCGGCTACACGCTTCGCCCCAACTACCCGAGCCTGTTCATGGCCGACAACGACAAGCAGAAGGACGAATTCATCTTTGCCATCAACTGCGACGGCCTCCGCACACAGTCGTACGGCAACACCACCTTCCTGGTGCATGCACCCGCCGGCGACAATGCGCTTACGGAGTACAACATCAACGGCGGCTGGTACGGCTACCGCACTACGCAGCAGTTGGTGAACCTCTTCGCCGATCCTACCGGCAATACCGACAAGCGCGCGCTGTTCTATGACCTCGGCGCCGGCACCATCAGCGACGTGGGCCAGTATGCCCAGGGCATCAAGGTGCGCAAGTTCCGCAACGTCCGCACCGACGGTGGCCCGGTCTCCGACCCCCGCAAGGATTTCGCCGACATCGACTTCCCCGTGTTCCGCCTTGCCGAGATGTACCTGATCTATGCTGAGGCCGTGCTGCGCGGCGGCACCGGCGGCGACAACGCCACGGCGCTCCAGTATGTGAACAAGATCCGCGAGCGCGCCTTCGGCACCACTGCCCAGGGCCAGCTGGCTTCGATCAACCTGCAGACCGTGCTCGACGAGCGTGGCCGCGAACTGTACTGGGAAGGCCATCGCCGCACCGACCTCGTGCGCTACAACCAGCTGACCACCTCCACCTACCTGTGGCAGTGGAAAGGCGGCTCGCAGGCAGGTACCGCGGTAGATGCCAAGTTCAACCTCTTCCCGGTTCCCCAGCAGGTGCGTTCGGCCAATCCGAACCTGACCCAAAACTCCGGTTATTAATTTCGTACAAATAACTAATTTCGCTTATATGAAAAATAAGTCATTCCTCCTGGTACTGTCCGCGCTCCTGCTGTCGGTACTGTGGTCCTGCAAGAAGCAGGAAAACCGGGTGGTGCTCGAAAGCGTTCAGCCGGTGGCCCTGACGGGCTCCCTGCCCAACAACGCCACCGTCCCGATGGCCTACGCCGATCGTGCACAAACGGCGCTTACGCTCAACTGGACCAACCCGAACTACCGCTTCAACACGGGCCTCAGCTCGCAGTCGGTGAGCTACCGGATCGAGATCGACACGGTGGGCAACAACTTCAAATGGAGCCGCAAGCAGACCTTCCTGGTTACGGGTGGCACGTCGCGCTCGTTCACGCAGGAAGAGCTCAACACGCTCATGCTTACCGGTATGCGCCTCGTGCCGGAGATCCCGCACAAGCTGGAGATCCGCGTAATGGCCTACATCGGCAACGAAGCCGCCATGCAGGTGTCCAACACGCTTACCTACACACTGACGCCGTTCTCGACGCCGCCCGCGGTGGCGCCCCCGGCGAGCGGTAAGCTGTTCCTGACCGGATCTGCTGCTCCCCTTAGCTGGATGAGCGGTGGCGACCCGGAAGCGAGCGCCGTCAATGCCGGCCAGAGATTCACGCAGGTGAGCCCCACCAAGTACGTCATCAACAGCATCCAGCTGAATGGCGGCCAGTCGATGCTCTTCGTGCCGACCTACGGCGACTGGGGTGACAAGTACGGCTTCACCGGTGGCGGCAATGCCAACAACACGAGCGGTGATACGTTCCGCCGCGGTGGCAACGACATCAAAGCGCCTGCCGCCAGTGGCAACTACAAGATCGAGGTGGACTTCCAGCTCGGTACCTTTACCGTAACACCTGTCTAAACCGATAAAAAGAAATTCCCATGAAACGCATTTCCCAACTCTTCGCTTTCGTGCTCCTGGCACTGGCGGTCGTGAGCTGCGATAAGAAGCAGGATCTGACCAACTATGCCGATGGTACCGCGCCCCAGCTGAGCGTCAACAACGTCACCATCGCGCCGACTGCGGCCGACTCCAACAATGCTGTGGTCACCTTCAAGTGGACGGACCCGCAGTACCAGATCAACTCCAACACGAAGTACATCCTCCAGATCGACTCCGCAGGAAAGAACTTCTCGAACCCCTTTACGCGTGAGCTGATCGGTGCCAACACCACCTCGATCATCGCCAAGGACCTGAACAACTGGATGCTGGGCCGCGGCTACGCCTTCAACGTGCCTGTATCGATGCAGGCCCGCCTCATCTCCTCGCACGCCAACAACAATGACCGACTCACGTCCAACGTGATCGCCATGACGCTGCGTCCCTACCTCATCCCTCCCCGCGTTGCGGTGCCTGCATCCGACAGCCTCGTGATCGTGGGTGCGGCTACCGAGGTGGGCTGGACCAACAACAACCCGGCACAGCGCCTGCAGAAGTTCGTGAAGATCAACGCCACCACCTGGGCGGGCATCTTCCGGCTCAACGGCGGTCAGGAGTTCCTGATCCTCCCCGAGGCCGGCAACTGGGACAAGAAGTACGCGATGTCGGACAACAACGTTCCGAACGTAGGGAGCACAGGCACCTTTGGCTACAAGGGTCCCGGCACGCCGAATACATTCGACGCCAACTTCAAGGCACCCGCCGCTACCGGCCTCTACCGGATCGAGCTGGACTTCCAGATGGGCCGTTATACCATTACTCCCTGGAGCGGCATGCTGACCCCCAATTTCTATGTTACGGGTGCCGCTACCGGCGACGGCTGGGCCAACTCCGCCACGCCTCCTGCCAGCCAGACCTTTACCCGCATCAGCTCTTCGGAGTATGTGCTCACCACCACCCTGCAGGGCGGCCAGGAATTCCTGATCCTGCCGGTCGCGGGCAGCTGGGACCAGAAGTATGCCCTCGCCGATAACTCGGTTGCCGGCATCTCGGCTGGTGGCCAGTTCGGCTACAAAGGCGCCGGAACACCGGGTACCTTCGATGCCAACTTCAAGGCTCCTGCTACGACGGGTACTTACACGATCCGCCTCAACCTGGCCGCGCCGGTTACGCCGGGCTCAGGTGCTTCGGGCCGCTTTACGATCCAGTAACACGTACTTCCTGATACAAGAAAAGGCTCCCCATGGGAGCCTTTTCTTGTATCAGGGGATCTCGGATCTGAGATCTGTTTTTGGTGCTGGCTTTCCTGGACGAGCTGCGTCATTTTCCTTTGTTGAAGAGAAGGTCTGGTGCATCAATGATGCATGGCCAACCGGGAGAAAGATCATAGATCATAGATCCGAGATCTGAGATCTTAGATCTGTTTTTGGTGCTGGCTTTCCTACACCGGCTATGTCCTTTTTTGTGTTGGGAAGAAGATCTGGTGACATGATGATGAATGGCCAACCTGGAGAAAGATCTCAGATCCCACATCACCGATCTGAGATCACTTCAGGTAGCGGCGTTTGAACCATAGGTAATCGGCCTCGGTGCGGAAGACTGCCGGGCCGGCCTCGTTCACGTACTGGACCACCTGCTTTGTGTGCCCGATCTTCTCGAGGAGGTTCCGGGCGGTGGCGGCCTTTCCGGCGCGGTCGTATTCGCCCTGCAGGTACACGAGGAAGTCGTGCGGCATCAGCGCTTTCTTCTGCGTATTGCAGGCACGGCAGCAGTAGCGCTTGTTGGCCCACGTCTTCGCCCCGCCCTTCGACTGCGGAATGAGGTGATCGATGGTGGGCAGCACGTGGTGGCTGAAGGCGCGCCCGCAATAACAGCAATGCTTGTTGTCCATTTCGGAGTTCTAAGTTCCGGGTTTTCCGTTTTCGAAAGACCGCGGCGCGCCGGGGCAGCGCACCGCATTTTTACGGATCTCGCCGCCGCTCCCTAACTTCCGAATCCAAAACCTAAAACACAGAACGCTTTTCCATGAACCTGAACTTAAACCGTACCGAATTCGGCGACCCCCGGAATGCCGGCAACGTGCTCCCTCCCGATGAAGCCCTCGCCCTGTTGCAGGAGTGGGTGCCCAACGAGCGCCTGCAGCTGCATATGAAGCAGGTGGGGGGCGTGATGCGCGCCTGGGCGCTGGAGCGCGAGGGCCTTCCGGAAGCCGAGGCCTACCAATGGTGGCTGGCGGGACTGCTTCACGATGCCGACTGGGAAAAATACCCCGACCAGCATTGCCGCGTCATCATCGAAGAGCTCGAGCAGCGGCAGGTAGATCCTGCCATCCTCCGCTGCATCGCGTCGCACGGGCCGAAGTACTTCGGTGTAGAGCCGGTGTCAAGGATGGACAAGATGATCTATGCCTTCGACGAGCTTTCCGGGTTCATCCATGCCGCCGCGCTGGTACGCCCTACGCGGTATGAAGGCATGGACGTGAAGAGCGTGCTCAAGAAGCTGAAGACGCCCTCCTTTGCCGCCCAGGTCAGCCGCGACGATATCCAGGATGCACTTTCGCGGATCGATACGCCGCTGGAGGACATCATTGCCTTTATCCTCGAAAAGCAGCCCGCGATCTCCTGATCCCGGCCTGGATTTCTCCAAGCCCCCCGGTGCGCCCGGGGGGCTTTTTCCTGCTTGCCGAAAAAATAGCTGGCCCGGCACCCAACCCTCTGTAAATCCCCGTCGTACCTGTATTCTAGCCATCGTCGGCCGTTCCCGGAATGCCCTTTTTTTATTTTCAGCGGCGTTAAACTGCGGGTTCAGGGGCCGGTCAATGGTGCCGACCCACCTCCGGGAAACACCTACCTAAACTATCCTCGTATGAAGCAATGCTACCTGCTTTTCCTGTGCCTGCTCGCCGTGCTCGGCGTTCGGGCCCAATCCGGCGACAGCGCCGCCTTTACCCCTTACAGCACCAACAACAATTTCTTCTTCCACAACACCTCGCACGTCAACGACTCCAATTCGAAGCGTGCCTACTGGTTCTTCGGCGACGGCACGATGGCCACCACAGCGGCCACGCACAGCGTCAACCATAGCTACACGTCGCCGGGCACCTATTCGGTGTGCCTGCGCATCTACAGTATTTCCCCGGTGACGCAGGACACCATTGCGCAAACGGCGGCCACGTGCCGGCTCGTGGTGGTCGGGCCCGACTCCTGCGGCGGCAACTTCCAGGTGACCCGCTTCAGCGGCGATGCGCCCCTGCAGCGCCGCTTCCTGGAGCAGCCCTGGAGCAGCAACAACCGGCAGCTCGTGAGCGCCTGCTGGAACTTCGGCGACGGCACCTCGGTGCCCTGCATGCCGCAGGTGTTCGGCAACTGGAGCACCACCCATACGTATGCGCAGCCCGGTACCTACAATGCCTGCCTGACGATGACCTACGAGGGCGGCTGCCAGAAGCAGGTATGCCGTACGCTGACCGTAGTTGACTCCACTGCCGGCCTGCCCGACTCCTGCCGGTCGGTCCTGTTCAACGCCCCCCTGGTCAGCAATCCGCTTGCCCAGCTCTTTTACGCTTCTACCTGGCACAGCCGCGGCAAGATCGCCAACAAGGTCTGCTACAGCTTCGGCGATGGCCGCGACACCTGTATCCTGTATCCCAACGGCTACCAGGGCAATACCATCAACCACACGTACCCCGGCTACGGCACCTACAATGCCTGCGTCACCGTCACCTATGAAGGTGGCTGCGTGAGCACGAACTGCCGCCAGGTAGTGATCGCACCGCCGCCGCCGCCGGCCGACTCCTGCCGCGTGAACCTCACCGTGCAGCAAGGCCCCGGCAATACCGCGCCCTACACGCTCACGGCCAGCGCCCAGCCCTGGCACAACTTCCAGAAGCCGGTGCGCAAGGTGTGTTGGTCGTGGGGTGATAACAGCCCGGTGCAGTGCGACTCCTCGAACACCTCCACGCCGCCCGCACTACAGGCCACGCATGTATACAACCAGAACGGCACCTATAATATCTGCGTTACCGTAACCTACGAGGGCGGCTGCCAGACCACCATGTGCCGCACCGTGCAGCTGCCGGCACCCGGGCCCACAGACTCCTGCCGCGCCGACTTCGGCACGACGGCGATGGCCGGCAACCCGCGCGGCCGCAACTTTACCGCGCTGCCCTGGCACAACGGCCAAAAGCCCGTGACCAAGGTCTGCTGGACCTTCGGCGACGGCCGCGACACCTGCATCAACTACCCCAACGGCTACAACGGCGCAGCGATACCGCATACCTACAACCAGAACGGGAACTACAATGCCTGTGTTACGATCACTTACCAGGGCGGCTGCGTGAGCACGTTCTGCCGCGTAGTCACGATCCAGGGCGCTGCAGACTCCTGCGCCACCGACCACAGCAACATCCGCCCGGCAGGCGCCGGACCGCTGCACCGCCAGTTCGCGTTCCAGGCGGCGCACAACAACAACCGCCCGGCCACGCAGCTGCTGTGGAACTGGGGCGACGGGTCTGTATCGACCTTCTCGAGCAACCTGGTGCCCGGACAGTATAACTACGGACATACCTACGCGGCTGCCGGTACGTATAACGTGTGCCTGACGACCATGTACGACGGTGGCTGCCAGGCCCAGCGCTGCCGCCTCGTAACCATCACCGACTCTACAGTAAACGTGCCCGACTCGTGCCGCGCCGACTTCCACTGGAGCATTTCCGCTGCCAACCCGCGCGGCCGCGTGGTGAACTTCGGCGCGCTGCCCTGGCACAACCGCCAGAAGCCGGTGACGCAGGTATGCTACACGTTCGGCGATGGCCGCGACACCTGCGTGCAGTACCCGAACGGCTACAACGGCGCCATCATTCCGCACATCTATCCCGGTGCCGGTACCTATAACGCCTGCGTGACCCTCACGTATCAGGGCGGATGTGTGAGCCAGTCCTGCCACACGGTGACCATCCCGCCGCCGGCGGCCGATTCGTGCCGTGCCTCCTTCTTCACCACTTCCATGCCCGGGGCGCCGCTCACCCGCCAGTTCACCGCCGTGCCCTGGCACAACAACAGCAAGCATGTGACAAAGGTGTGCTGGGCCTTCGGCGATGGCCGCGATACCTGCATCAACTACAGCGCCACCACACCGGAGCCATACCGCGCACCGCATACCTACGCCCAATACGGCACGTATACGGTCTGCGTCACCATCACGTACGACGGCGGCTGCGTGAGCACCACCTGCCACACGGTGACCCTGATGCCGACCCCGCCGCCCCCGGCCAACGATACGACCTGCTTTGCGGGCTATACCGTGCTGCCCACGCAAACAGCGACGCCGCTCCTCCGCGAGTTCCGCGCCCTGCCCCAGAGCACCCGCCGCCCCGTGCGCCTGCGCTGGTTCTTCGGCGATGGCACGGATACGACGGTGCAGCTGCCCAACCCGGTTACCGTTGCCTCGCTCGTGGTGCCCCACCGCTATACGCAGTATGGCAACTACCAGGCATGTCTCCGCATCGAGTACGAAAACGGCTGTGCCGCCCAGACCTGCCGCTACATCCAGGTGCAGCCGATCCTCAGCTGCACGGCTACCATCCGCGACTCGCTCGTGGCGCCGCGTACCGTACGCTTCGAAGGCGGGGCGCTGCTGATGCCCGGCGATACGGTAGTATCCTGGCGTTGGACCTTCGGCGACGGCACCTCGGCCAATGTGCAGAACCCGGTGCATGCCTATGTGAACGGCGGTACCTACTATGCCTGCCTTACGGTGCGCACGGCCCGCGGCTGCGAAGCCCGCCTCTGCCGCTCCGTCACGATCCAGGCGCCCGGTCAGACCACGCTGGTGCTGATGCCCAACCCGGTGAGCACGACGCTGCACGCGGTGTTCTACTCGCTCTATGCCCAGCAGGTGACCGTGCGGATCGTAAACGCCAGCGGCCTCGTGGTGCGCCAGGGAACGCGCTATGCCTGGTCCGGCATCAACAACTGGGATTACGGCGTGAGCACGCTGCCTACCGGTTACTACACCTTCGTGGTGCAGTCGCCGAACCAGTACATTACAAAGCACTTCTTCAAGCAATAACGATAGCTGTCCTCGTCGCAACCAAACAAGCAAGGCCGCCCGCAGGGGCGGCCTTTTTCGTTGGGGAAGTTTGTAGCTCAGGGAGCTGGCAGCCCACGTTTGTCATCCCGGGCACAGCGAAGAGAGCAGCCCTGGGTGTTCGAGGTGTACCAGCCCATGGCTTCAGCTGTGGGTTTCGGAAAGGGATTAGCCCGGGCCGCCGGGAGGCGCGGCATAGGGGAGGATGTGAAGGTTTTTAAAAACGCGTCAAAAATTTTATTGTTTTTCAATGAGTTGCAAAGGTCGCCGCTAAAATACACATCCGTTTTTTTGGTGATGTGGATAAGTTCGGGCTACCTTTGCGCCTCCAAAAGCCGCCGCGAGGTGGTTGGAGGAGCCTGGCAGGAGGATGGTCCTGCGGGTGATTATTCAACAAACCCGGGTAATACCGGAAAAGCAAATCTCATGAGCAAATTACATTTTACAACGAAGCATGCGAATGCGGCTACCGTGCAGCGCAACTGGTATGTTGTGGACGGTACCAATCAAACCGTGGGTCGTATGTGCGCTCGTATCGCCGCTATTCTGCGCGGTAAGAACAAAGCGTACTATACCCCGCACGTTGACACGGGTGACAACATCATCGTGATCAACGCCGAGAAAGTGATCCTGACCGGCAACAAGATGAACGAGAAGGTGTACGACAACTACACGGGCTACCCCGGTGGTCGTAAGGAAGAGATCGCCAAGGACCTGCAGAAGCGTCGTCCGGAAGTGCTGATCGAGCGCGCCGTGAAAGGCATGCTGCCGAAGAACCGCCTCGGCCGCCAGATGTACAAGAAGCTGTACGTATACGCAGGCCCCCAGCATCCCCACACTGCCCAGCAGCCCAAGGAGCTGAAGATCGGCAAGTGACCCCACCCCCGGCCCCTCCCCAGGAGGGAGGGGAGCAACAAACTCTAAACAACCGCAAACCCCATCTTAAATGGAAAAGCAAAAAAATAGTGTTGGCCGCCGTAAGGAAGCTGTGACCCGCGTATTTGTATCGCGTGGAAACGGTGCCATCACCATCAACGATAAAGACTACAAGGCCTATTTCCCGCTCGTGTACCTGCAGAACCAGGTGGAGCGCCCCCTCAAGACCGTTGAAGCTGCCGACAAGTTCGACATCAAGATCAACGCTGCCGGTGGTGGTATGAAAGGCCAGGCCGAAGCCGCCATGCTGGGCATCGCCCGTGTGCTGGTGGACCTGAACCCCGACTTCCGTCCCGCCCTCAAGGCCGCCGGCCTCCTGAAGCGTGACCCCCGCTCCGTAGAGCGTAAGAAGTTCGGTAAGAAGAAAGCCCGCCGCTCCTTCCAGTTCTCGAAGCGCTAAACCCCTCCCCAGCCCCTCCCCATCCCTCCCCAGGGGGGAGGGGGTTGGTTCTCTCTCCGGAGAGTGGTTCTCGAAAAATTAAAAACAATTGTGCGCTGGTTGCGACTGGCGGCTATAAACAAACACAAATGGAACAGAACACTTCCTTACAGCAACAACTTCTGGAGGCTGGCGTACACTTCGGTCACCTGAAGAAGAAGTGGAACCCCAAGATGCTGCCCTACATCTTCGCGGAGAAGAAAGGCATTCACATCATCGACCTCAACAAAACGACCGAGCACCTGCAGGAAGCCGCGGCTGCTATGAAGCAGATCGCCCGCTCCGGCAAGAAGATCCTCTTCGTAGGCACCAAGAAGCAGGCAAAAGATATCGTTACCGAATGCGCCGCCCGCGTCAACATGCCCTATGTGACGGAGCGCTGGCTCGGTGGCATGCTAACCAACTTCAACACCGTTCGCAAGAGCGTGAAGAAGATGCAGAGCATCGAGAAAATGCTCAGCGACGGTTCGTTCGACTCCATCACCAAGAAGGAGCGCCTGACCCTCTCCCGCGACAAGGAGAAGATGGAAAAGGTACTCGGCGGTATCGCCCAGCTCGGCCGCGTGCCGGCTGCCCTCTTCATCGTCGACATCGGCCATGAGCACATCGCCCTCGCAGAAGCGAAGCGCCTGGGTATCCAGACCTTCGGCGTGGTCGACACCAACTGCGACCCCAACAAGGTAGACTTCGCCATCCCCGGTAACGACGATGCCACGAAGTCCATCGCGATCATCACCAACTACATCACTGCTGCCATCGCCGAAGGTCTTGCCGAGCGTCAGGCCGATAAGGACGTGGACGGTGAAGACGGCGAGAACAACGCCGAGAACGAGAAGCGCGCAGCCCGCCTCGAAGCTGAAGCCAATGCCGAAGGCGGCCGTGGCGGACGCGGTGGCCGTGGCGGCCAGGGCGGTGGCGGCAACGCCGGCGGTCCCGGTGCCGGTGGTCCCGGCGGTGCCCGTCGTCGCACTCCCGCCGGTGGCGGTGGTGGCGCCCGTCGCCCCGGTGGTCGCTAATGCGCCCACCGAATGGGGTAATGGGAGAATGGGGTAATGGGATAATACCCTGCCATTCGAACAGAACTCCATCCGACCTCGCTCTTTCAACAGAAACTAAGGAATGGGATAGTGCGCAAGCATTATCCCATTACCCCATTACCCCATTAGCAAATTATTTTCTATGTCTACTGTAACCATTACAGCACAGGATATCAATAAGCTGCGCCAGGCTACCGGCGCCGGTATGATGGATTGCCGCAAGGCCCTCACCGAGACCAACGGCGACTTCGAAGCTGCGATCGACTGGCTGCGCAAGCAGGGCCAGAAAGTGGCCGCCAAGCGTGCCGACCGTGAAGCCAAGGAAGGCGTCGTGATCGCCAAGACCACCGACGACAACAAGACCGGCTTCATCGTGACCATTTCCTGCGAGACCGACTTCGTATCCAAGAACGCCGACTTCGTGGCCTTCGCCCAAAGCATCGCCGACGCCGCCGTTGCCAACAACGTGAAGAGCATCGACGAGCTGAACGAAGTAACCGTGAATGGTGCCAAGGTGGCCGACATGATCAACGACAAGCTCGCCTCCATCGGTGAGAAGATCGCGATCGTGCGCTTCGAGCGCGTTGAGGCTCCCTTCGTAGCTTCTTACATCCACGGCGCCAACCGCATGGGTGTGCTCGTAGGCTTCAACCAGGAAGCTGGCGAAGCCGGCCGCGACATCGCCATGCAGATCGCCGCCATGAACCCGGTTGCCGTTGACGAGTCTTCCGTTCCCGCCGACGTGGTGGAGCGCGAGAAGGCCGTGATCATGGACATCATCCAGCAGGACCCCAAGATGGCCGGCAAGCCCGCCGAGATGCTCGAGAAGATCTCCGCCGGTAAGCTCAACGCCTTCTTCAAGGAAAGCACCCTCACCGCCCAGGCCTTCGTAAAAGACGGCTCCAAGTCGGTAGGCGATTACCTGAAGAGCGTGAACAAAGACCTCAAAGTGGTCGAGTTCAAGCGCGTTGCCCTGGGTTAAGAACCGACACAATTGCGAAGCACTTCGCGAAGAATACAGCAAAAGCCCCTGGATAGCAGGGGCTTTTGCATGCCCGTAAACTCTGGGAGCTGCCGGCAGTTCTCTTCCGGAAGGCCTCTAAAGGTTGCCGGGTATAGGTGTCAGCACTGCTCCGGAGCTGCCGTTCTTCTGGAGTAAAAAGTCAAGTCGCTTTTGCCCGGAAGTATTCGATATAGGCCGCCAATTCCCCACGAATGCCGCCTACGCGGAATCTCACGAAACAGCCAAGGTCGGTAAGGAGGTAACGCTCGTCGCGTAGCCAAGTAACCAGGTAATCACTTTTGTTTTTTCCCACTTTCATCCGGAGGATCGCCGTATCGCGAATCCCGCTCCAGGATACGAAATGACCATTGATGGACATGCCTTCCGGATTCAGTAGCAATACAACTGGCTTGGTTGTTATTCCTATGAACAGCGCGCATACGCCAATGAAGATTGCCGCGGTGGCGAGCGGCACATATAAGCGTTCTGCTCCAGTCAATAGGGACGACTGGTTCATTAATATCCCGAGCGGGATTGTTCCGATGAGCCCTGCTATGACAACGGAACGCAGAAGATTCGGGGTAAATGTATGGCTGGTGCACGCAGAATCGGGTACGATCTTCGAACGGTAAGCTGCGGTCGGCTTGATGGACGGAATTTGAAAGGAATTACCGAGAAGCCGCTTCGATCCTTCTATCCGGGCGATTTCGTGAAGGTTTGAAGCAGTTGGCAATTGAGGCATGAAAACGAATATACCGATTCCTTTGCGACGGCGGACACTGCACATCCGGGTATCTGTTTGGTCCTTCAACTGCACAGCACCCGCAGCCAGAAGGGCGCCGGAAGTGTCTGGAGGCGGCCGATACTGTTGGCATCGATCCAGTGAAGCCACGCACGAAGAGTGTGGCCAGGGGGAGCGTGAGCAGTACGTTGATAATTCCAGTGCCGATATTGCCGCGGCTGAAGCGCCAGCATCGGTTGCGGGGCCGCTTGGGGTGCAGCTGCTCCAGCACATAGTGCAGCAGGAACACGGCCGCCAGGATCCCTACCTGTATCTTTTTAACCGTCATCGGTGAAAAGCGGGTAAATTGAAAGGAAAACTACGCAGGTAACGCATGCGCCTCAGCATCATCATTCCCACCTACAATGAAGCGGCCACTATCGGCCCGCTGGTCCGCTACCTGAGCGAGCACGGCGGCGATGCCCTCGCGGGTATCACGGTAAGCGACGGGGGCAGCACCGACGACACGGGCGCATTGGCCGCGGCTGCAGGCGCCGTTGTATTGCAGAGCCCGCAGAAGGGCCGCGCCGCGCAGATGAACCACGGCGCCGCGCTGGCCGCCGGTGACGTGCTGTATTTCGTGCACGCCGACACCTTCCCGCCACCCACCTATGTAGCCGACATCCGGCGCGCCCTTGAAAAAGGCTACGACCTCGGCCGCTACCGCACGCGTTTCGACTCCCGCAAATGGTTGCTGCGCCTCAATGCCTGGTTCACCCGCTTCGACCTGTTCATCTGCATGGGCGGCGACCAGACGCTCTTTATCCGCAAGCCGCTCTTCCGCGAGCTCGGCGGCTTCCGCTCCGAGATGCGCATCATGGAGGAGTATGAGTTCTGCACCCGCGCGCGGGCAAGAGGACGCTACACGATCCTGAACGATTGCGCCCTGGTATCGGCCCGCAAGTACGACAAGAACAGCTGGCTCAGCGTGCAGCGCGCCAACTACGCCGTGGTGCAGCGCTACCGGAACGGCGCCTCCCAGGAAGAGCTCGTGGACGAGTACCGGCGCCGCCTCAACTGGTAGCCTCGATTGAACCAAGCCTTTCCCTTCACCGTATATCTACTTATGCAGCCTATTCGTTCCGGTATCCAGCAGGTCGGCGTCGGCGTGGCGTCGGCGGCCGAGGCCTTTCGCTGGTACAAAAAGCACTTCGGTTTCGATACAATCCTGTTCGAGGACAAGGCGCCGGCCACCCTCATGACCCGCTACACAGGCGGCACGGTGCAGCAACGCTATGCCCTGCTGGCCATGAACCTGCAGGGCGGCGGCGGGCTCGAGATCTGGCAGTACACGAGCCGGAGCCCGCAGCCGGCGCCGAAGCCCGTGACCCTGGCCGGCACCGGCGTATTCGCCGTGAAGCTGCGCTGCCGCGATGTGGCCGCGGCGGCCCGGAGGCTGCGGGAGGCCGGCGTAACGATGTGCACCGACGTGGCGCCCGACCCGGCCGGACGCCTGCATGTGTACGTGGCCGACCCTTACGGCAACCGCTTCGAGTTGACGGAGGATCCCTATTGGTTCGGAAAGCGCCGCGGGCAGCCCGTAGGAGGCGTCTGCGGCGTAGTGCTGGGCGTTTCGGACATGGAGCGCTCGCTGCAGTTCTGCAAAGGCGTGCTGGGCTATGATGAAGTGCTGTTCCGCGGCGAGAACCACTATGCCGACCTGGAAGGCCTTCCCGGCGCGGAAGGCCCGCTGCGGCGGGCGCTGCTCCGGTCGTCGGCGCCGGTGGCCGGCCCCTTCGGGCGGTTGCTCGGCCCCACGCAGCTCGAGCTCGTGGAGGTGCCCGGCAGGCAGGAAGGACCCCTCTTCGGCGGCCGCTACTGGGGCGATCTCGGCTTCATCCATGTCTGCTTCGACGTATGCGGGATGATGCAGCAGGCACAATGCTGCGCGGCGGCCGGCTACCCGATGACCGTGAACAGCGAGGACTCCTTTTCCATGGGGCAGGCCGCCGGCCATTTCTGTTATAACGAGGACCCCGACGGTACTCTCATCGAATACGTGGAAACGCACCGTGTGCCCATCCTCAGGAAGCTTGGCTGGTACCTCGACCTCCGCAAGCGGCCTGCCGGACGGCCGCTGCCCGACTGGATGCTGCGCTGCCTCCGCTTCAGCCCGCGGGCGCCTCAGCTCGAGAGCTGATCCTTCAGCTGCACGGTGGCCCGCGCAAAGAAGGGCATCAGTATAAATACGGAGAGCGCGGCCCCTGCCGGCAGCCAGATGGTGGCCAGCCCGAAGCACAGCAGGAGGTAAAACGGGTACAGCAGGAAGAGCAGCGCGGTCAGCACGCTGTCGAAGTGATCGTTGTTGAACCGGGCGCCTGTGAACCATTTTAGCGGGAAGTAGAGGGGGGCATGCAGCACGGCGCCTGCCAGTGCAGGAGGCGCGAGCAGCACCCGCTTCCAAAGGGGCTGTGGTACCGCCACCTTTCGCCGCAGTGCCGCCCGGTCGTCCGGGTCGATCTCGTACACCAGTTCTTCCAGCTGCGCACGGAGCTGCCTGTTGAATTCCAGGAGCTGCTTTCCTTCGGTAGGTTCCCGCTCCACCGCGGCCCGGTCGATCGGGGCGCCGGACCGTATAAATACGTTCTTCCCGAAGTTCCGGAAGCGGTTGTAATTGAATCCCAGCGGGATCACGTTGAGCGGGATGCCCTGCTGCCACGACGAGAGCGCGAGCCGCGCCGTGCCCTTGCGCAGCGGGCGCAGGTGCCATTCGTTCACGCAGCCGCCTTCGCTGAAGATGAGCACGATGCCTTTTTGCCGGAACACCTCCTGGCAGGCCGCGAAGGTGCTGTAGTTGTGTTGCAGGTTCTCCACGCCTTCGGAGGTGCGGTATACGGGCAGCAGGTGCAGTTGCTTCATGATGCGGCGGAGCAGCGGGTGCGCGAAGGCGTCGCCGCGGGCCAGCGAATACAGGGGCCGGTCGAGCAGGATGGTCATGATGACGCCATCGAGGAAGGAATTGGGGTGATTGGCCGCCAGCAGCAGCGGCCCCTCCGCGTGCAGGAGCTCCGGCCGGTTCAGTTCGATGTGGCGGCAAAAGATCCGGATCGCGCCGCGTGCATATATTTTGAGCAGTCGGTACAGCAACGCCGAAAAGGTACGTCAATTCGGTATCGCACTAGTGCGCGAGGGAGCGGAGCAGGGCCTGCAGGGGCGTCTTGCTGCCGAAGGAGCGCAGGTAGCGCTCGTAATCGGCCAGCGTTACCCGATCGAAGCGCGTGGCGTTGCGCGACTCGGTCCAGGCAGCCCTGAGGGCGTCGAACGCAGCGGGGTCGGAGGCAGGAAGCCGCATCAGCAAGCGGCCGATCTTTTTTTGCAGGCCGGCAGGCAGGCGCTGGTTCACCAGGGCAGGGCCGAGCGGAATGTCTTCCGAAAGGGCCAGTAACCGCAGGCGGTCTTGCCGGGCCTTGTCGAGCCGCTCCCATTCGGTGCTGCCCATCGCGGCTACGTCGGCCGAATCGCGCAACAGGAGCTCCAGGGCGCGGGCATGCGTACCGGCGTACCGCACCGATGCAAAATGAGCGTCCGCCTTCCCGATCCCGATGCCGCCGAGCATTAGCCGGGGCACGAGGTTGCCGCTGGTGGAGCCGCTTGCCACGAGGGCGAGGCGCAGGGATTCGGCTCCCGGGTCGCCCAGTTGCGGCCAGGTGCTTACCACGACTTCCCGGCGGGCCACGAAAGCCGTGCGGTACTGACCCTGCGGTTGGTCGGCAGCGAGGGCACAGAGCGGGCGCATGGGGTGCGAAAGGCTGTCGCCGGCGAGCAGCAGGTAGCCGAAGGTGCTGATGAAGGCAAGGTCCACCTCGCCGGCCTGCAGGCCGCGGATAAGCGCATGCACGTCGGGGTAGCTGCGTACGGTGGTTTCCCGGCCGAGCGCGCGCCCCAGGTAGGCGGCCACCGGCTCGAGGTTGCGTATCCGCGGGTTATCGGCATACTGGTATACGGCGAGGCGCAGCGGCTGTGCGCCGGCAAAAAGCGAACACAGCAGGAACAGGAAAAGCAGCGTACGGGTTTTCATGCAGCATCAGTTCGCTCAAAGATGCGCCGCGGTAGGTATATCATTCACCGCCTTTGCTACCGGCTGCCGCTTCCGGGTGATGAAGTGACGGAAGCAAGCTCCGCTCGCCAGGCTTCAGGCACGTCGTCCCAGGTGTCTACGTCGCTGCAGGCGGGGAGCAGGTCCGTGACAAGCCCGAGTGTCCGCGCCTTGTCAAGCGTCTGCCGCAGCACGCCCGACGTGCTCCACGCCACGTCGTCGAACAGCTCCTGTGTGCCGCCGCGCATGCCCAGCAGGTAATAGCCGCCGTCGGTGGCGGGCCCGATCACGAGGTCGTTGTCGTTGAGGCGGAGGAAGGCGTCTTCGAGCAGGGCCTGGGTAAGCCCGGGGCAATCGCTGCCGATCACGCATACGTTGCGGTAGCCTTTGCCGAATACCTGGCGAAAGGCGCTGTACAGCCGCATGCCGAGGTCGGTCCGGTCCTGCAGCAGCTTGTGGTAGCCCTCTTCCCAAAGGTCGTCCCGGACAATGGCATCGGCATAGAACACGTACTTGTCGCAGGAGAGCCCGTGCGTAACGGCATGGGTATGGGCGAGGAGCCGCTCATACACCGCCAGCGCCGCATCGTCGCCGGCGGTGGCCGCCACGCGGGTCTTTACCTTGCCCCGCTCGGGGCGGCGCACAAAGAGGATGAGGGCGTCGGTTGCGTTCATGGCTTGCGGAGTTTCTGGCCTTCGCCTTCTTTGGGGTTCAGGGTAACGTCGTCGTTGATGCCGAGTTGCTGCTGCTTCCAGGGCGAGGAGCCGTGGGGCGGAATGCCGAAGCGGAGCGTCCAGGAGCGGAGGCCGGTACGGAGCTCCTGAAGCAGGTGGGGCGGTTGCTCGTAACCGTAAGCGCGGTAGCGGCCCGGCGTCACTTTCCCTTTCGCGGCCACGAAGGCTGTGAAGTCGGCCGTCCATTCATTGAAAGCCTGCATGAAGTCGTTCTCGCGGATCACGTGCTCGGCCTGGTCCTCGCTGTATTTCTTACCCTTGCCGGTAGTGGCATGCGCCCACAGATGGTCGGGCACTTCCACGCCCCCGTAGCGGCATTGCCACACGAGCGGCGCATAGGCATCGCGCTCGTTGCGGAACGGTTCCTGTGCCGGGTCGAAGTAGTGCTTGTGCTCCAGGATCTTGGGCCGGCCTTCGGCATCGAGCTCGTCGCTGCCTTCATCACCATAACAAAAGAAGGCAGCGGTGCGGCCCTCGAGGTGGTTGCGGCTCAATTCGGTCCATTCCGCGCTGTGCTCGAGTTGCATGGCAAGCTCGGGGTCCTTGTGCCGGATCGTGGTCTCGTCGGGGTTGCCGCCGTTCATGCACACGAGCCGGTCGAAGAGCAGCTTCAGGTTGGAGGAGGGCGCATACCAGTTGATGGGCCCGATGATGGCCCAGGCATCGGCCATGTCGAGGCGCGCATAGAGGTCGAGGTCCCAGAGGAGGTCGGGCTCGGACCGGCTTCCCTTCTCGTAGCAGTTGCAGGGCCACACGCAGAGGGCCATCGAGGTGCTCACGCAGGCATTGCAGCTCTGGATGCGCGCGCGGCCGTATACGTTGCCGAGGTCTTCGTAGTCGATCTCCCAATCGTCGGGCAATGAGTTGGCCATGTGCAGCATCAGGGTCCGTGCCTTGCTGTCCACTCCCGGGCAGTTGTATTGCCGGCGGTCGGAGCCAGCGAGGAGCAGCACGCGGAAGGGGCGTTGCTCCGGCGGCAGGGCGGCGTTGGCGTCATTTGGCTTCATGTTGGCAGTATTGCAAGCGTGGGACCGTGGTCCCCGGTTTCTACAAATGTTGAAAGAGCTCTGGGAACAGATTGTCAACTATTACACGATGCTCGGCGAGCGCTACAGCGTGGATCCCGTGCTGTTCGTGGGCATCCACATCGTGGCGACGCCGCTCTTCATCTGGGCAGTGGCCTGGCTTGTGCGCAGCCACCGGCGCGGGCGATCGCCGTTCTGGCCGGCGCTCACCGCCATCTTCGTGTTCAATGCGGCCAACATCTACCTCGTGCTTTTCGGGCGCAACCTGCCGTTCCGGGTCTACGCCGTCATCACTACGTCTACGCTCATCAGCGGCTACGGCTCCTGGCGAAAGGTGAAGAAGCAGCTCGCTGCTGCGGCACCGCATCAGCAGCAACCACCACCGTCGTAGAAATACGTGCTTTCTGAAACATAGATGTCGTTGCGCCCCAACGCTTCCAGCGCAGCGGCGGTCTTGTCGCATACGGCCAGTGGCTGGTTGGGCAGCAGCACGTGTCCTTTCCCGTCGTCGAAGCTCTCTTCACTGCCGTAGTAGATGGCCGTGCGGCCGGTGAACACGCAGGGTCCGTCGGCGGGCATCGGGTCCTTGATGGCGCAGACCTCCACGCTTTCGATGAAGACCAGCCCGTCGGTGCCGTAGTTGGCCGGGTCGAGGATGCGGTACGGACGGCGGGCCCGTATTTCCACGGTGCCGAAGCCGGCGTCGGTGATCAGCTGTATATACTCATCGAGGGGCAGCGCACCGCTGAGGCAAAGGGCGCGCAGGCGCTCATCTTCCTGCAGGTGCGGCGGCATCGCCTGCTCGCAGGTAGGATCCGACAGCACGAGGCGACCGCGCGGCTTCAGCACGCGGTACATCTCGCGCAGCGCCTGCCGCAGGTCTTCATGTTTGAAGATGTTGAAGAGGCAGTTTTGCGCCGCCACGTCGATGGAGCCGTCGGCCACCGGAAGGTGCAGCGCGTCGCCCTTGACAAGGCGGATGAACTCCGACCGGAACCAGGGATTCTGCTCCTTGGCGGCGCGCAGGTTCCCGCGGCAGGCTTCGAGCATTTCGTCCACCACGTCCACGCCGGTAACGCCGGCTGCCTGGCGGCTGAAGTAGGAGAACTGCAGCAGCTCCATACCGCCGCCGACGCCTACATAAAGCACCTTCGGATCGTTGACGAGGTCGCGCGGGTGCACGGTGGAGCCGCAGCCGTAATTCATTTGCTGCATCCGGAGCGGGATGCGAAGCCCGGGTAATTGCCACACCGGGGTAGTGGTGCAGCAAAGCCCCACCTGCGGGCTCTCGGCGGCTTCGCGGTATACATTCTTCGTGGTCTCGAGGTAAGTAGGGTGCATATCAATGGGGTTAAGTGAAAAGTCAAAATTCAAAAGTCAAAAAACGGGTTCGCGGCAACGGGCTTTACAAATGCGTAAGACAGATGAAAGGGGTACATTTTTGACTTTTGAATTTGTTTTTACGCCACCGCGCCGCCGCAGCTCGATCCCGAGCCCGCGGTGCAGCCGTAGCAATGCTGGTTGATGACGATGTCGCGGCCGTTGAGCACCGCGGTGTCGAATTGCGCGATGTGCTTCACCGCGCCGTCCACCTTCAGGTCGAGCATCTGGTTGAAATCGCAGTCATAGAGGTACCCGTCCCAGCCGATGGAGATCGTGTTGCGGCACATCACGTTGGCAGCGGCTACCGGGTTGTACGCGTTCACGAGCTTTTCCATGTACTTCTCGTAGTTGCCGCTTTGCAGCAGGAAGTCGAGGAAGCGCGAGATGGGCAGGTTGGTGATGGCGAAGAGGTTGTTGAACACGATGCCATACCGCTCGAGCAGGGCCTGCTTGTACTCCTTTTCGAGCGCGGCCTGCGGGGGCGGCATAAAGGCGCCCGCGGGGTTGTACACCAGGTTGAGCACGAGGCCGGTGCCGTCCTTTCCATAACCTGCTTCGTTGAGCTGCTGCAGCGCCGCGATCGAGTCGGCGAAGACCCCGTCGCCGCGCTGGCGGTCGGTGCGGTCGGCGGTGTAGAAGGGCAGCGACGACACCACCTCTACACCGTGCTCCCTGTAGAATTGCGGGAGGTCGTGGTACTTCTTGTTGGCGCGGATGATGGTGAGGTTGCAGCGCACCAGCACGTGGCGCCCCAGCTTCCGGATTTCCGTTACGAACCAGCGGAAGTGCGGGTTCATCTCGGGCGCGCCGCCGGTAAGGTCCACGGTAGTGAGCCCGGGGTGGGCGCGCAGCGCGGCGAGGCATTGCTCCATCGTGTCGCGGGTCATGATCTCGGTGCGGTCGGGACCCGCATCCACATGACAGTGCTTGCACACCTGGTTGCACATCTTGCCTACGTTGACCTGGAAGATGGAGACACCGGTGGGCTTCAGCGGGTACAGCGCGCTTTCCTCCAGCTTCTGCTGGAAGGGCACGAGCGCAAAGTCGCCGGTCTGCCCGTGCTCCAGGATGTTGAGCTGGGCCTGCACATCTGCAAGCGCATGTTGCTGCCGCTGGAGGGAAGTGCGGGGGGGTAGATTCATCAGTCGTTCATTTATAGCAAACAGCTTGCTTTATTTCAGATTTCAGATTTGTGATTTCAGATTCTCTTCCATGCGGCCATTACTTCGGGTTCCTACAAGCATTAAAGTCGGTCAGGCACGATTAGGAAAAGCGGGGACCCAAGCAAATCTGAAATCCCAAATCCGAAATCACATCGCTATTTCCTTCACCTTGTTCATCATCTGCACGCCATGCACCAGCACGGCGCCGCCCTTGATGGCACCGGCTACATGGATGGCCTCCATCATCTGGCCTTCGCTCCAGCCCTTCTCGTAGGCGTCGGTGCTGTAGGCGTCGATGCAATAGGGGCATTGCACGGCGTGGGCCACCGCCAGGGCGATGAGCGACTTCTCGCGCGCCGTGAGCGCGCTGTCCTTGAACACCTCGCCATAATAGGCGAAGAACTTGTCAGCCAGCGGCTGCTGGAATTCGCCGATGCTGCCGAATTTGCCGAGGTCCTCTGCGTTGTAATAATGATTGCTCATATCGGGTCTGTTTTGTAGTTATCGAGAAAGAGTTGCCAGTCGTATCTACCGAAGCGCAGGCGCGGCTTTTTGTTCGGCGGCACGAGTCCTTTTTCGTGCAGGAGCCGGCGCAGCCCGTCCTTGCCGCCGAAGTCGCCGCGGAACCAGCCGAGGATCGCCGGGAGCGTGGCCACGTTCTGCGCCGCGTCGTAGCTAACGCTTGTGGAGAGGTAATTGTTGGCGGCGAGCTCCAGCTGCCGGTCGAGGCCGGTGTCGGAGTAGAAAGCGATGGGCGGGCAGCTCTTCGCGCCGCAGTTGAGGGCGAAGTGGACCCGTGGATCTACGGTATCGACACGCAGCGCCTTCTTGAACGCGCCGGGAAACGGGTTGCGGAGGTAGCCATGGCTCCACTTGATGCGCGAGCGGCGGAGGAGGCCGTGCTCGATATCGTCGAGCGAAAGCCGCTCGCCCCCGAGCTCGAGCCGCCGGGCCGAGAAGAAGCGCCCACGGCTTTGGTAGAGCGACGGATCGCCGTGCAGCAGTACCTGCGTATAGGCATTGTAGACGTTGATCCAGAAGGCGGTCTTCTCCGCATTGGTGCGCAGGCTGTCGCGCAGGGTCGGGAGGTCGAGGGCGCGGAGGCGGTCGAGGAAGGGCGCTGCGGGATCGCCGGTCTTCACCGCGTAGGCAAACTCCTGCGACAGGCGCACGAGGGCGGACGAGGGGGTGGTATGGTTGCCGGCAGCAGGCATGGGGGCGGGGCTACCGGAAGATACGGCAGTACCGGGCTGCGCGGCGAGCCAGCCCCGGATCGCCTCCGGCGTGAGCGCCGCGGCGTCGGTGGCGGCGAGCACAGCGCCGCGGGCGTCGAGCACAAGGGTATAGGGATAGGCCGGCGGTGCAAAGCGCGCGGTAAGCGATCCGCCGGCATCCACGATCACCGGGAAGGGCAGATCGCGGCCCTGGAGAAAGGCACGCAGCTTCGCTTCCGGCTCGCTCGACAGCAACAGCACCTTCAGTTCCGGGAACTGCGCCTGCAGCGATCGCAGGTGGGGGAGGGCGCGCACGCAGGGCACGCACCAGGTGCCGAAGAGATCGAGGATCGTAATGCGGCCACGGAGCTCCGCAAGCGTTGCGGCCCTGCCGCTGTGGTTGAGCACGCGGGGCGTGGGCAGGTCGGGCACGACGTCGCCGGGCCGGAAGCCTTGGGCGGCCGCGGGGCCGCAGAGCAGCAGCAGGGCAAAGACAAGCGGTCGGAGCATGGCGATTGGATGGTGCAGGGTTAGGTACGTAATTTACGCCGCGGGGGTTCTGCCCGGAATCTATTTTAACGGGCCCGCAATGCTGTACATTAGCCTTTCGCAACAGCACTGCTTATGGAACCTATTGCCGCCGCCCTTTCCGAGACCATCGCTTTTATCCAGGAACGCGTGCCCACGGCGCCGCGCGTCGGCATCGTGCTGGGCACGGGCCTTCATGCGCTCGCGGGCCTCATCGACGTTACGCACCGCTTTCCTTATGCCGAGCTCCCGCACTTCCCGAAGTCGGCCACGGCCTTTCACCAGGGCGCGCTCCTCTTCGGCACGCTGAGCGGAGTGCCGGTGGTGGCCATGCAGGGCCGCTTTCATTATTACGACGGCTTCTCGATGGCGCAGCTCACCTTCCCCGTGCGTGTGCTGGGCGGGCTCGGCATCCGGCAGCTCCTCCTCAGCAACGCGGCCGGCGGCATGAACCCCGCCTTCCGCAAGGGCGACCTCGTCATCGCCGACGACCACATCAACCTCCTGCCCGACAACCCGCTGCGCGGCCTTGGCGACGCCTTTGGCAACCGCTTCACCGATATGAGCGCGCCCTACAACGCGCGCCTCCAGGAGCTGCTGTCGGAAGCGATTGCAGCGCAGGGATTACCCGTGCACAAAGGTGTATACGTGTCGGTGATGGGCCCCAACCTCGAAACGCGCGCCGAGTACCGCTGGCTCCGCTCCATGGGCGCCGACACCGTAGGCATGAGCACGGTGCCCGAGGTGATCGTAGCCAACCAGATCGGCATCGAATGCGCAGCCGTGTCGGTCATCACCGATGAATGCGATCCCGATAACCTGAAGCCCGTGAACATTGCCGAGATCATCGAAGTGGCGGGCCAGGCCGACCAGAAGCTGAGTAAGGTATTTGCCGAAGTGGTCGGAAAACTTGCCTGAGCAAAGCCTCATGAAGGTTTCCGTTGTCTCTTACGATCCCGGTTGGACGTGCCGCTTCGAGGCCGAGCGGGCGGTCATCACGGCCGCGCTGCATCCGCTTGCGCCGGCCATCGGGCACATCGGAAGTACGTCGGTGCCAGGGCTCGCGGCGAAGCCGATCGTAGATATACTGGTCGGGGTCGGAGCGGAAGGAAACCTGGATGAAACGGTCGGGCCCATGACGACCGCCGGGTTCACCTATGTGTCGGCATTCGAGCGGGCCTGGCCCGCCCGCCGCTTTTTCGTGCGCCTGCAGGAAGGTGCGTTTCCTGAGATAGGCGCCGGAAGCTCCCTGGTGATCGGCCGCGACGTACACTCGCTGACGCATATCCACCTCATCGTACACGGCACGCCCGACTGGATCCGGGACCTCGCCTTCCGCGACCGGTTGCGCTCCGACGCCGCGCTGCGGACGGCCTATACGGCCCTCAAGCTAGAACTGTCCGCGCAGGAGTGGCCCGATATGAACGCCTACAACACCGGTAAGGACGCCTTTGTCAAGGCAGCTGAGGCCGAGGCCCTGCGCCGCCTCGAAAGGAAGCGTTGACGCCCTGTGCCCATCCTGAGGAAGCCCTTCCGGTAGCGATGGTTTTGTGGAGTGGTACAGGGACGCCGCTATGCCCGATTCTGCACATCCGCACCGTGGTATACGTTTCGCAGCGCTGCGGGTCTAAAACGCTTCTTCCATGACTCCCATTCCTTCCAGAGGATACGGCGCCACCGGCTCCGTGCTCAGCAAACTGCATCCCATCGACTTCGAGCGTGCCGCACCGAAGGCCGACGAGCTCCTCATCGACATCCTGTACTGCGGCGTGTGCCACTCCGACCTGCACCAGGTAAAGAACGACTGGGGCAATACGATCTATCCCTGCGTTCCGGGCCACGAGATCATCGGGCGCGTGCGCGAGGCGGGTGCGTCGGTCACGAAGTTCAAGGCGGGCGATATCGTGGGCGTTGGCTGCATGGTCGATTCCTGCGGCACCTGCGCACCCTGCGCCGAAGGCGAGGAGCAATACTGCGAGGGCCCGAAGGGCTGCACGCTCACCTATAACGGCCCGATGAAGCCGGACGGTAGTAATACGTATGGCGGCTACTCGGTCAATATCGTGGTGAAGGAGCGCTTCGTGCTGCGGATACCGCCGGAGCTGGCGGTGGAGCGCGCCGCGCCCATCCTCTGCGCGGGCGTCACCACCTGGTCGCCGCTGAAGCACTGGAAGATCGGCGCCGGGCACCAGGTTGCCGTAGTGGGTCTCGGCGGGCTCGGGCATATGGCCGTGAAGCTCGCGAAGGCGCGTGGCGCCACGGTTACCGTGATCACTACCTCCGGAGAAAAGGAAGCAGAGGCGAAGGCACTCGGTGCGGACGAAGTACTTCTTTCGACCGACAAGAAAGCAATGGAGGCCAAAGAGCTTTCCTACCACTTCATCCTCGTTACGATCCCCGATCCTTTCGACGTCAACCCCTACGTGACGCTGCTGAAGCGCGACGGCACGCTGGTGACGGTGGGCATGCTGGGTGCCTACAAGAAGGGCATCGACAACAACGAGGTGGCTTTTCACCGGCGCAGCATCGCCGGATCGCTCATCGGCGGCGTGGCCGAAACGCAGGAGGTGCTCGACTTCTGCGCGCAGCACGGCATCCAGCCCGATGTGGAACTGATCAACATGCCCGACATCAACGACGCGTTCGACCGGATGGCGAAGGGGGAGGTACGCTTCCGCTACGTGATCGACATGAGCTCGCTTGAGGCGAAACGATGAGCAGGTCGGGAGTAATCCCCGAGCCGGGAGCTCCACGAGGCGGGAGAAAGTAGTCCCTGCTCTTGTTGCTGGAGCTGGAGGCCAGGGAGCATGCGGGCCGGCTTTGGCAGCTGCATGTGCAATTCATAAAACAAATGCGCCGGTCGGTACGGTTCGATCCCTGCCGGCCGCGGGTCTCCGTTTACTTTCGGTGCATGTTCCCCACTTTCTTCAAGCTCCTCGCCCTGCTGCTCCTGCTCCTCTTCCTGAAAGCGGAGGCCGGCGCGGCACCTCCCGTTGATACCTGCACCGAAACCTGCCGGTAACACCCGAATGCGGCGGATTTCCCGAGGCCTACCGCAGGAAGCATGGCGTGCCGGTTCCCGCCTGGATGTCGTGTCGGCACCAGGTGAGCGGCGCCTGTGCGCGGGGCCCGCGGCACACGGCCTCCAGGGCCCGAACATCATTCCGCCTCCGCTTTGCCAGGCGTGAAAAGAAGAATCGGGCAGGAGCCGCTTTCCGCTCACACCTCAAGCTTCACGCTTCACGGTTTTTCCGAGCACTCCTGATTTAGAGTCAGCTTCCGGCCAGGACGCGAGCCGGCCCATCGCCACACTCGTTGCACCCGCGCCGCCCAGGAATCTGAAATCCGAAATCTCAAATCTCAAATCCCACATCCGCGAACCCTTCCCGTAGTCTTACGGTCGTCACTTCATCGCTCCCTTTTACCAACTCATACAGACGCACTGCGCCTCCACCTCAGGCCGGTGCACCTTTGCATCCGACCAACCGTTTCCATTCTACCAAAACCGCTATATGAGACACCGCATCCTCCTGCTCGCCCTGCTCCTGCCGGCGCTCGCCCAATCGCAATCCCTCCTCGACCGGTTCTCCGACAAGGTGAAGAACCGCGTCGACCAGAAGATCGACCAGGGTATGGACAAAGGCCTCGACGCCGCCGAAGGCAAGGCCGCCGAAGCCGCCCGCAAAGACAAGACCAAAGCCCAGCCCGCCGCGCAGCCGGCAGCAACGGCCGCCTCGCCGGCAAGCACCGCTGCGCCTGCCAGCACGGCCACGGCGACTCCCGCTGTCGCTGCTACGCCTGCCGCCGCGTTCAAGGCTTATTCGCGCTATGACTTCATCCCCGGTGCCGAGATCGTATACGCCGAAGACTTCTCGCAGGACGTCATCGGCGAATTTCCGCTCAAGTGGTCGACCAACAACCGCGGCGAGGCTGTCACGATCCAGGGCCTCGACGGGAAGTGGATGCAGCTGTTCAAGGAAGGCCACTTCGTGTCGCCCTACATCAAGAAGCTGCCCGAGAACTTCACCACGGAATTCGACCTCGTGCTGCACCTGCCGCCCAATACACAGAACACCAATTACCCCGAGTTCGTGATCCGCCTCATGAACGTAGAGACCGGCGACGACCGCGCCCGCAAGTTCTTCGCGGGCAACTTCGAGGCGAAGACCGACGTGCGGCTTGTGCTGGCGCCCTATCCCGAGGAAGGCTCCACCCTCAGCATCTTCAGCTCCGAGGGCGGGCACAACAACGTCCTGTTCAGCCAGGAAGGCAAGGACCTGCGCAGCATGAGCGGGCTTATCGACAAGCCGATCCACGTGGCCATCTGGGTGCAGAAGGAGCGCTTCCGCCTCTGGATCAACGGCGACAAGATCTACGACCTGCCGCAGGCCGTGCCCGCCAATGCCGCCTTTAACCGCCTCGCCTTCGAGACCGGCTCCTCACCGTATACCGACAATGAAGTAGGCTATTACATTTCCAACATCCGCTTTGCGCAGGGAAGCGCCGACCTGCGCAGCAAGCTCCTCACCGAAGGCAGGCTCGTGACCAATGGCATCCACTTCGACGTAAGCTCCGACCGCATCAAGCCCGAGAGCGCCGGGGTGCTCCAGGAGATCGCGAAGGTGCTGCAGGATAACCCCTCCGTGAAGGTGAAGATCACCGGCCACACCGACAGCGACGGCGATGCCGCGAAGAACCTGGCGCTTTCGAAGCAGCGTGCGGCCGCCGTGCGCAGCGCCCTCGCCGGCATGGGCGTCGACGCCAGCCGCCTGCAGACCGACGGCAAAGGCGCGGGCCAGCCCGTGGCCGATAACGCCAGCAAGGAAGGCAAGGCAAAGAACCGCCGCGTCGAGTTCGTGAAGTTGTAGTCGCCGCAGCCGGCCGGAAGCGCGCACCGCGATCATTGCGGGACGCCCTTCCGGCTTTTTGATTGATCCCGTTCAACCCCGCCCTCATGTTACGCACCGTATTTATACTGTCGGTGCCGATGCTCGTGCGCGCCGCCGGCGCCCAGCGCCCCATCGAAACCGGCTTTGCCACCTGGTACGAGTCCGCGCCCCTGCCCGCCGCCGGCATCGGGGCCACGCAGGCGGCGTATGCCACCATTGCCGAGGACGATCGCCGCTTCGGCAACAGCCACAGCACCGTCAGTACGGCGATCGGCGCGCTGCTCGCGTGCTTCCAGGAGTGCCTCGAAGGAAAGAGTGCCGCTGCCACACCGGAGGAGCGTCGCCTGCTCGATCAGTACCGCCGCTCCGACGCCGGCTTCAGCGGCGAATCGCGGCTTCGCGTGTTTGCCGCCGCCTTCGAAGGCCGCCTCCTTGCCGCGGCACAAAAGTACCCGTGGGACCGCCCCGCCGCCCCGCTGGGTACCCGCGCAGGACTCGTACCGGGCCACACTCGCCATCCAAGCACCGGTGCAGTGGCCGGCCTTTTATGCCGAAGCACAGCGCAGCTGCCCCCTTCGGAACTGGACCCGGAAAGACGAAGCGCTCGATTCGCTCCGCACCCGCTTTGCCGGTGGGCCCTGGATCGCCCGCCGCATCCTGTTGCTGAGGCGCGACTCGCTGATGCCCGAAGGCGTGCACGACGAGCCGGGGCCCGGCAGTATTCCCGCGCGAGGCGCTGAGGCCCCGTTTGCAGGTGCCGGCCGGAAGCCTTACATTCAGGAGACGAAACTCCTGCCATGAGACTCCTGCTTCTTGTCTTCGCCCTCCTGGCCCTGCAGCCTGCCGGTGCCCAGGATACCCTTTCCAACGGTGACTTTCACCGCCTGGCCTACGACCTTCCTGCCGACCTGCGCGCCGACGATTCGGCCGCCCTGGTGCTGCAGTTCCGGTCGGTGGCTCCGCGCCTCCAGGCCGATGTGGCGCCCTTCCTGCGCAAGCCCCTGCGCGATTCGGGCCTGCTGGCCGAGGTGATGACGGCGGCTGTGATCGCACGGCTGTATGGCGACGATCCCGACGGCGCGATCCGCCTGATCGACTCGGCACGCCAGTACCTGTATAAGCAACGCTTTGCCCTACCCACCCTGTTCCTGGAGCGCGCCTACGCCGAAGCCCTGCGCGCGCAGCGCCGCGGCGGCGCCTTTGCCGATGCGTTCGCCGACGCGCTCTATGCCGGCCTGCAGCTCATCGAACCTGCGTTCCGCAAAGACGTATCGGCGACGCTCAAGGCCCGCTACCTGCCGGAGTCCGGTGCGAAGCTGGGCGCCACCGCCCGCTCCTTTGTGGAAAGCTCGTTGAAGGCACGCACGCCGATGGAGATCTACAACATGCCCTACGTGATGCAGTTGTTCCTGCAGCGCCACCTCATCGGGACCTATGGGAACCGCATGCAGGAAGTGCTCCGGCGGGTATCACCCGAGGCCGTGTTGCAGACCTCGGTGCAGATCCCGATGCGCGACGGCGTGCGGCTCCACGGCCTCCTGTTCCGCGACTCGGCCGCGCTTGGTCCCGTGCCCGTGGTCATCATGCAGAGCCCGTATCCCACGGGCAATGAGGGCCGCAGCGGCAACATCTACGCCGTGAACGGCTACGCGATGCTGTACGTGGACTGCCGCGGCCGCGGCAAGTCGGAAGGGACCTTTTTCCCCTACGAGAACGATGCACGCGATTACTACGACATCATCGACTGGGCGGTAAAGCAGCCCTGGTGCAACGGCAAGGCGGCCACCTCGGGCGGCTCCTACGTGGGCTTTACCCAGTGGCAGGCAATCCGCACCGAGTACCGCCACCCGGCGCTGAAGGCTATCAACCCGATGGTGTCGGTGGGCTTTGGCGTCGACTTCCCGCGGATCTCCGGCAGCTTCTATCCCTACATCCTCCGCTGGGCCACCTACGTGCAGGGCGCCACGCTTAACTCGGCCCTGTTCGAGAACAACCATTTCTGGCAGCAAAAGGAGTGGGAGTGGTACCGCAACCGCATTCCGTTTGCCCGCTTCGACTCGGTGGCCGGACTCTCCAGTCCCTACTTCACGCGCTGGCTGCAGCACCCCGACTTCGACGAATACTGGCGCAACATCCTGCCGAAGGAAGCCGACTACCGCGCCCTCGATATTCCGGTGCTGACCACCACGGGCTATTACGACGGCGACCAGCTTGGCGCGCTTCACTACTACGGGCAGCACCTGCAGCACCGGCCAAAGAGCCCGCACTACCTGATCATCGGCCCTTTCGATCATAGCGGCGCGCAATGGATGCCGGCAGCTTCGCAGGCCGGGAGGCTCATCGACCGGGAGGCGCAGATACCCTTGTATAAATACGTGATCGGCTGGTTCGACTGGGCCCTTAAGGGCACCCCGCTGCCCGCGTTCTTCCGCGACAAGGCGATGTACTACGACCCGGCCGGCCGCAACTGGAAAGGGGCGCCTTCGCTGTTCCGCAGCACCGGCGACTCGCTGCGGCTCCACCTCTCCGCGCCGGCCGCCGCAACGGGCGCCACGCTGCTGCCGGCCCGGGGCCGCGACAGCTCCTTTGCCTATACCCACGACCTCTTCAGCGTGCGCGATTCGGCCTCCTTCTTTGCCCCGGCGTACGATTCGGCCTGGTATGCGTTCAATCCGGGCCTCCGCTTCGAGTCGGCACCCCTCGACCGCGACTACGTGCTTACCGGCGCCTGCACGGCGCAGTTGCTGGCTGCCATCAGCACTCCCGATGCCGACCTGCACGTGAACTGGATCCTGGTGCATCCTTCGGGGAAGTTGGATGTTCTGGCCGACGATGCGCTGCGCCTCCGCTATCGCCGCGGCGACGGACGCGCGGTGCTGATGCGGCCCGGTGTGCCCGACCTGCTGCCCTTCCGCACCGCCTTTTACAATGTGCAGCACCTGCCGAAGGGGGCGCGGCTGCGCCTCGAGGTACGGCTGCGCAACGACGCCGGTACCGAAAAGAACTGGGGCTTCGGCGGCGTGGTAAGCGAGGAGCGCGCCACCGGCCCGCGGCCCATCGAGCTCCGCGTGTTCGCCCGCGGCAGTTCTGTGGCGATTCCCGTGCAATGAGGGTTCCGGAGGTTCGGAAAGGTTTTGCGGGGTTTTGAAAGGTTGGGGTTCTGTGACGTTTGATTGAAACGAATTGCTCATCTCTTGTCATCCTGAGCTTGCCGGAGAACGACCCTTTATGCGGGCGCTCCGGCCGGCATCCCGACAAGCTTCGCTTTGTCGGGGCCAATAAACCAATAAACTAATAGACCAATAAACCGCCGCGAAGCGGCCTTCCCTACCTTCGCGGCAAATTTCGAACATGCACAAGTCCACCATCACCATAGACGTAACACTCGACGAGGGCCGCGTGCCCGAGCACATCCAGTGGCAAGCCACCGAAAGCACGGCCTCCGTGCCGCAGGCTGCCAAGGCGATGATCCTCTCGCTGTGGGACAGCGCCGACAAATCCGCCCTCCGTATCGACCTCTGGACGCAGAAGATGATGGTGGACGAGATGGCCGACTTCTACTACCAGACCCTCATGACGATGGCCGACACCTTCGGCCGCGCCACGCAGAACCAGGAGCTGGTGGGCGAGATGAAGTCCTTCGCCAAGACCTTCTACCAGAAGTTCCAGGAGCAGCAGCAGCGCGATAACAAAGCGGGATAAGCGAATGGGATAATGGGGTGATGTGCTGATGGGGTAATGAAAGAAAATACTCCAGGCACCTTCGCTCCTTATCCTGTTTTGATCGTTATTATCCCATTACCCCATCACCCCATTCCCCCATTAAAACTTATGAGCCTCGAACAGAAAATAACCGAACCGTTGAAGGATGCCATGCGCAGCAAGAACGAAGGCGCCCTGCGCGCGCTGCGCGCCATCAAGGCGGAGATCATCAAGGCAAAGACAGAGCCCGGCGCCGGTGGCGCCCTCGCCGAAGACAAGGAGATCCCGCTGCTCCAGCGCATGGTGAAGCAGCGCCGCGACGCCCTAGAGATCTACCAGCAGCAGGGCCGCGCCGACCTCGCCCAGAAGGAGCAGGAGGAGATCGACGTCATCGCCGGCTTCCTGCCGCAGCAGCTTTCCGAAGACGAGCTGAAGACCGAGCTCCGCGCCATCATCGCGCAGGTGGGTGCCGCCTCGCCGGCCGATATGGGCAAGGTGATGGGCGTTGCCTCCAAGCAGCTTGCCGGCCGCGCCGAAGGCAAGGCCATCTCGGCTGCCGTGAAGGAGCTGCTCGCCAAGTGAGAGAAGGAACGCAGATGAAACGGATAGAACGGATGCAGACAGCTCCGTTCCGTGTCAATCGGTAGCATCCGCTCTATCCGTGTTCGTTCTCTTCGCAACGCCAACAGGCAAAAGAGCCCTTCGAAGCAAAGGGACCCCGTAGAAATAGACCAATAGACGAATAGACCAATAAACGCGCGCAGCGCTATGGGAATAGACATCCTGGTACTGGGCCTCCTCGTGCTCGCGCTCCTGAAGGGGCTGCGCAAGGGCCTCGTGCTGGCCGTGTTCTCGCTGCTGGCCTTTATCATCGGGCTGGCTGCCGCCCTGAAGCTCAGCGCGCTCGTGGCGGGCTACCTCGGCGAAAGCACCAACGTGTCGGGGCGCTGGCTGCCGGTACTCGCGTTCTTTCTGGTATTCGTAGTGGTGCTGCTGCTCGTGCGCCTCGGCGCGAAGCTGATTGAAGGGGCGCTGCAGGTGGTGCTCCTGGGCTGGCTCAACCGCCTCGGCGGCTTCCTGTTCTATGCGCTGCTCTACCTGTTCGTGTGCAGCATCGTACTTTTCTATGCCGACCAGCTGCACCTCATCAAGGATTCCCTCAAGCAAAGCTCCGTTACCTGGCCCTGGCTCGCGCCGCTGGCGCCGAAGATCATCGCCGGTCTCGGCGCCGTACTGCCCTTCTTTCGTGACGGGTTCGGGCAGCTTTCCGATTTCTTCGGCGGCGTGGCGCAGAAAGCTTCCTGATTTCATAAACTCACTCAATACCGCAGACCTTTATATTTGCCCGGACCGGTAGGCGGCAATCGGCAATCCGGAATCGGTAATCGATGACCCCCATCGGGAGCCTTTGGTTCCAGCGAAGCCGTCAGGGCAGATGAGCAACTCCGGGCAACCAAGATGCCTCCCTGGGAACGCTGGTATAACCGCGTAGCGGCACCGGCCACGGGGACGCATTGCCGATTACCGATTGCCGATTCCCGAATTGGTACAATTCGTGTCTTTTAGGTAAATAGAGTATTTTAGCGAACAGAGTAGAGCAGATGCAGTACGAAATTAAACAACAGGACAAGTTCAGGTTCATCGAGGAAGGAGAAGGCGAGCCGTTGGTGTTGCTGCACGGACTCTTCGGCGGGCTGAGCAACTACGGCGATGTGATCGAGTACTTCCGGCGCTCCCATAAAGTGGTGGTGCCGATGCTGCCGCTGTTTGACCTCGACATCCTCCACACCACCGTGGGCGGGCTCGCCAAGCACGTACACAAGTTCATCGAGGCCCGTAATTATACCAACATCCACCTCCTGGGCAACTCGCTCGGCGGCCACGTGGCCCTCGTGCACCTGCTGAAGCATCCCGAGCGCGTCAAGTCGCTCATACTCACCGGCTCCTCGGGGCTGTTCGAGAACGGCATGGGCGACTCCTACCCGAAGCGCGGCGACTACGACTATATCAAAAAGAAAACGGAACTTACCTTCTACGATCCCAAGATGGCTTCGGAAGATCTCGTGAACGAGGTGTTCGAGATCACACGCAACCGCATCAAGGTGATCAAGATCATCGCCCTCGCCAAAAGCGCCATCCGCAACAACCTGGGCGACGAGCTCAACGCGATCCGGCAACCCACCTTGCTCATCTGGGGCAACAACGATACCATCACGCCGCCCTTCGTGGCCCGCGAGTTCAACCGCCTCATCCCCGCATCCGAGCTGCATTTCATCGACCAGTGCGGCCATGCGCCCATGATGGAGCAACCCGCCGAGTTCAATGCCATCCTGGACAAATTTTTGCAAAAGCTGGCCCAGCCTGCAACAGTTGCGGGGTGATACCTGTCTTTAAAGAAAGGGCATAACCTATGTTGACCAAAGACCTGATATCGAATTCCATCCCGTACCTGCGCCCGGAGGACAAGGTGTTCCATGCCCTGCAGCTCATGAACGATTACCATGTGGCCCACCTTCCCATCGTGGCGGAGGAGAAATACCTGGGCATCATCTCCGAAGAGCAACTCCTGCATTCCGACGAGGAGGAGATCCTTAAGCAGCTCCCCATCTCCGATGGCGGCTCGGCCGTGCAGGCCAACGACCACTTCCTTAAAGCCATCCAGGTGGCCGTGCAGAACAAGCTGAGCGTAGTGCCGGTGCTGGGCGAGGAAAAGCACATCCTCGGCCTTGTTACCTACAACGACCTGCTCAAGAACGCCTCCGACTTTATGAGCCTCGACCAGCCGGGCGGCCTCATCGTGCTCGAGATGGAGCCGAAGGCCTACGCGTTTACCGAGATCAACCGCATCGTGGAATCCAACGATGCCATGATCACGCAGCTCAACTCCTTCGCCGACCCCGAGACGGGCCTCCTGCAGGTCACGATCCGCGTATCGAAAATGGAAGTGTCGGACATCATCGCCACCCTGCAGCGCTACGAGTACGTCGTGAAATACTATTTTGGGGAAGAACTGTACCAGAACGAGCTCCGCCGCAACTTCGACAACCTCATGAGCTACCTGAAGCTCTGAGTTTCCCCGCTCCCTTATTTTCCAACCGATCCATCCGGCGCCGCTACCGGTTTCTACGTAGCCGGGCGCCTTTTCGGGCCCATCCGCCGACTTCCGGGCCGGGCGCCGATGAAATTCCGGGTATAATTCCGTAGCTTGAGGGACGTGATCCCAACCTTACTCACCCGCGTTGCTTGCACTCCCGCCTGCACCCGTACCATCGTCGGCATGACCTATTTTAAGGAAATGCTAAAACCGGTACGCTTTTGTATTTACGGTAGGGGTAGGGGAACCCCGACATGCTAACCGTAAACACACATACCCGACTTCTCCTCCTGGCCCTGTTCGTGCTGCTAGGCTCCCTGCAAGGCAGGGCGCAGACGGCTTTGGCCCAGGAAACCCTCCTTTTCTCCACGAAAGAAGTGCCCAGCAGCGGTGGCGATACCACCCGCATTTATACGATCACCGACGTAGAGGTGACGGGCGCCAGGCGTACCCGTGAGAAAGTGCTGTACCGCGAGCTGCCCTTCGAGACCGGCGAGGAGCTTCCCCTTTACGAGATCGTGGCCCGCTGCACCGAGGCGCGCACGCGCCTCATGAACACCGGCCTCTTCCTCGACGTGGACGTGCGCGTAGCCAGCACCGAAGACAACGATGCCCGGGTGCTGGTGACCGTGCAGGAGCGCTGGTACTTCTTCCCGGTTCCCTTTGTAGATGTGGTAGGCATGCCCTACCAGCAGTGGGTGAAGGAAGGCATGCCCCTCGCCAACGTGAAGTACGGCATCCGCATCAAGCACAAGAACATCTCCGGCCTCAACGACAAGCTGACGCTCAACCTCACGAATGGCTACCAGAAAGAGGCGCAGCTGATCTACGAAGGACTTCCGCTCGATAACAACCTCAACTGGACCTTCGGCTTTTCGCTGCAGCGCGGCCAGCAGCACGACGTTACCTACGGCACCGAATACAACAAGCCGGTAGGCTTCCACGACGGCGACCGGTTCATCTACAAGTACAGCCGCGCCCAGGCCTTCGTGACCTTCCGCCCCGCCATCAAGACCCGCCACATCTTCGGCATCGGCTACCACGACGAGCGCGTGGCCGATACCATCGCCTCGCTCAATAAAGCCTACCTCTTCGAGCGCAACGCGGTGCGGTATCCCGAAATATTCTACCAGATGCAGTACCTCGACCTGGACTTCGCGCCCTACCCGACGCGCGGCATGCGGGCCGAAGTAATGGTGCACAAGAAAGGCATCAAGGCGCCGGTAAACCTCTGGCAGCTTTCGGCGCGCGCCTCCCGGTATTTCCCGGTTACCGCCAAATCGTTCGTGAACGTGCTCGCCACGGGCCTCGTGAAGCTGCCCTTCCGCCAGCCCTACCCGATGCAGCAGTTCGTGGGGTATAACGAGATGTTCCTGCAGGGTTATGAGGACTACACCATCGACGGCGTGGCCGGCGGCTTCGTGAAGGCCTCCTTCCACCAGCGCATCGTGGACCGCAAGGTCGCCGGTCCGCGTATCAAGCGCCTGCCGCAGCTCCGCAGCGTGCCGGTGAAGATCTATGCGAAGGCCTTCGCCAACGCGGGCTATATCTACAACGAGCGCCCGGGCACCAACTTCCTCAATAACCGCCTCCTCCGCTCGGCTGGCCTGGGCCTCGACATCGTACTGTTCTACGACGTTACCTTCCGCATTGAATACAGCGTCAATGGGAACGGGCAAAACGGCCTATATTTACATAACAAGAACCGTTGGTAGACTTAACCGTAAATAGGCCCTGTTGAAAGTAGCGATCTATAGCCGGGTGCTGGACCTGGCGCAGCTGGACGATGTACAGCTTTTTTTCGATGAACTGCGCAAGGAGCGGATCGTGCCGGTCGTATTCGACGAGTTCTACCAGGAGGCGCGCAAGCACATGCAGCTGCCCGACGACCTCGAGGTCTTTACCTGCTCCTCCGATCTTTCCGATGACATTGAATTCGTGATCTCCCTCGGCGGCGACGGCACCCTGCTCGATACCGCCACGCTCGTGCGCGACAAGAACATCCCCATCGCCGGCATCAACTTCGGACGCCTCGGGTTCCTGGCCTCCATCGGCCGCAACGAGATGCAGGAGGCGGTGCGCGCCCTCTCGCGCCGCTCCTACGTGCTCGACAAGCGCTCGCTGATCCACCTCGATGCCTCCATCCCCCTCTTCAGCGAGGTGCCCTACGCGCTCAACGAGTTTGCCATCCACAAGCGCGACGTGAGCCCGATGGTGAAGATCCATACCTACATCAACGGCGAGCTCCTCAATACCTACTGGGCCGACGGCCTCATCGTGGCCACGCCCACGGGCTCCACGGGCTATTCGCTCTCCTGCGCGGGGCCGGTGGTGTTCCCCGATTCCGGTTCCTTCGTCATCACCCCGATCGCGCCGCACAACCTCAACGTGCGCTCCATCGTGATCCCCGACAATACCATCATCTCCTTCGAGATCGAGAGCCGGTCCGAAGAGATCATCGTAGCCCTCGACGCCCGCCGCGAGCTCGTGCACAAGAGCGTGCAGCTGGCGGTGCGCAAGGAGAGCTTTGCCATCAGCCTCGTGCGCCTCAACGAGAATAACTTCCTCCAGACCCTCCGCAACAAGCTCTCCTGGGGCTTCGACAAGCGGAACCCGGGAGGTGGGTAATGTGCTAATGGGGTGATGGGATAATGGGGTAATGGGAGCATGAGCCCAGTTCGGCTACGCTCGCACTGGTACCCCCCGAAGCTTCGGTACACCACCTTTCCGGGCGGACAAGATGACCGAGGATACTTTCAGCGGCCTGACTCCGCTCCATCCAGCAATCTGACCACTAAAAACCGCTTCCGTTAAGGCTAAGTCAGGCCGGGCGATAACCCAACAACCCCTCAAAACCTTACAAAACCCTTCAAAACCTTTCAGAACCTTTTCTTCCGCCGGCGCACACGAAAACGCTCCATTTTCCGTTTCAGGCAATAGGTAATATCGTAATTTGCAACGCTATGAGAAAGACACTGGCACTTTTCGCTTTTCTCGCACCGGCCACGCTCTGTGCACAGCAGGGTTATGTCCAGGAAGGTGAATTCGGCTTCGGGGTGGGCGCCGCCCACTACTTCGGCGACCTGAACACCCGCGCCAACATCAACCGGCCCAAGATCGCCGCCATGGCGTTTTTCCGTAAGAACTTCGGCAACTACATCGCGCTGCGCGTCAGCGGCACCTATGCCCGCGTCGGCTATTCCGACGTGTACAACGACCGCAACGAATACATGCGGCGCCGCAACCTCTCGTTCAACTCCAATATCTGGGAGGTGGGGCTGCAGGGCGATTTCAACTTCTTCAAGTTCCAGCCCTACAGCGAAACGCTCCGCTTCACGCCCTACGTGACGCTCGGCGCGGCGCTCTTCAGCTACGACCCCTTCGCCTACCTCGGCGGCGACAAATACTTCCTCCGCACCCTCGGCACCGAGGGCCAGGGCTCCGCGGCCTATCCCGACCGTAAGCCCTACAGCACGATGGCCCTTGCCATCCCCTTCGGCGTCGGCATCAAGTACAACATCAACGGCCGCATGAACATCGGCTTCGAGATCGTGCACCGCTTCACCAACACCGATTATCTCGACGACGTGAGCACCACCTTCGTGGAGCCCGAGGTGTTCCCGCCGAACCCCGACGGTACGCCCTCGCCTGCCTTCCTGCTGTCGGACCGCTCCTACGAAACCGGTGCCCCGATCGGCGCCAAGGGCGTGCAGCGCGGCAATTCGAAGCAGAAAGACCAGTTCGTGACCGGCATCATCTACCTGTCGTTCAACCTGCAATCGTATAAGTGCCCCTCGTATTGAGGCCATCCAAACGTATAGAGAAGGCGCCCGGTGGGCGCTTTTTTTGTGGCACGCGGAAAACGCAGAAAACGCGGAAAATACTTGTTCTCCTCTGCGGGATTGCGTTTGGAGGAGGAAGTTTCATTTTACTGGTAGGGCTGCGGGTGCGTCATTTCCTCTAAATATCGAAGCCGGCTGTAGGTGGAAGTGTTCCGATAAAACGCGGAAGCGGCCGCAGGCGGCCGCCGCAATTCTACAGGAACCTTTTCTTTTCTGCGTTTTAAACCGGAATATTCAACCCGCGGGCAGCTTCTATTTTAGCAGTCTGTTGCACCCGCGGCTCGGTACCGTGAGAAAGGGTGCAGATGAAAAGAACTGTCCCCAAGTATCTTCAGCGTTTTCCGCGTTTTCCGCGTGCCCTCCCCGCCGCTTGCGGCGTTCAACCCAGAATCGTATTTTCGCCGCCTATGTCCGACCTCCTTACCCAAATCGACAAAGACCGCCTGCCGCGGCATATCGCCATCATCATGGACGGTAACGGCCGCTGGGCCAAGGAGCAGGGCAAGGACCGGCTGTTCGGCCACTACCACGGCGTGGAGAGCGTACGCGACATCGTGGAGGGCTGCGCCGAGCTCGGCGTCGGCTTCCTGACGCTCTATGCCTTCTCTACCGAGAACTGGGACCGCCCCGAGTACGAGGTGGTCGGGCTCATGGAGCTGCTGGTGACCACCATCCGCAACGAGGTGGAAAGCCTGCACAAGAACAACATCCGGCTCAATGTCATCGGCGACCTCAGCATGCTGCCCGCCTACGCCCGCAAGGAGCTTCAGGAAGCCCTCGACTTTACCAAGGACAACTCAGGCCTCCACCTCATTATGGCCCTCAGCTACAGCGGCCGCTGGGAGCTGCTCAACGCCGTCAAGAACATCGCCTGGGATGTGAAGCAGGGCCGCCTCGCCGTGGAAGCCATCGACCAGGGCACCCTGCAGGCCGCCCTCACCACCAGCGCCTTCCCCGACCCCGAGCTCATGATCCGCACCTCGGGCGAATACCGCATCTCCAACTTCCTCCTCTACCAGCTTGCCTACGCCGAGCTCTATTTCACCAACGTGCGCTGGCCCGACTTCCGCAAGGAGAACCTCTACGAGGCCCTCATCGACTACCAGGGCCGCGAGCGCAGGTTCGGTAAGACGGGGGAGCAGGTCAAAAGTTCGTGAGGCTGAGGTTCGGGTTCGAAGTTGTCGGGGACAGGCTGTTTCAATTTGATGCTTCTCCTTGATTATTAATGCCCTACTTGCTCCGGCGAGGTATTAAGGCCGACTGGCCGGTTCGAAGGCCGAACGCCCGATGCCGGGTCCTGTAGCCGCTGATGATGGAAGTGAGTGAAACCTGCGCTGTGAGCGGCTCCCGACTTCAAACTGGAAACCCCAAAGTCCAAACCCGCCCCGCCTCCGCGGGGCGTCGTTTTAACAATTAGCTACGAAATTTACCGTTAATTTGCCTCCCCAAAGCTTTGACCGACGCTGCTTTCCGATTGACTGAACCATCCATTATGCGACAAATTTGCTCCCGTTTCTTCTTCGTGCTCCTGTGCTCCTGCGCCCTGGTTTCGACCGTGAGCGCCCAGGACAGCACCCGGGTAACCGGCGTGGACCCCACTCTCCAGGGCATCGAAGACGGACGGCCTAAGGAATATACCATCGGCTCCATCCGCGTCACGGGCGCCAACCACCTCGATACCGCGATCGTGGCTTCGATCTCGGGCCTGCAGGTGGGCGATAAGGTGCAGATCCCCGGCAGCGACGCATTTGCAAAGGCGATCCAGAACCTCTGGCGCCAGCGCCTCTTCTCCAACGTGCAGATCTACATCGCCCGCATCGAGGGCGACGTGATCCACCTCGAGCTCAACGTGCAGGAGCGCCCGCGCCTGTCCAACTACAGCTTCCAGGGCGTACGCAAGACCGAGGGCGAAGACCTCAAAGAGAAAGTCGGTCTTTCCCGCTCCACCATCATCACCGAGAACACCCGCCGCAACGCCATCGAGGCGATCCGCAAGTTCTTCGCCGGCAAAGGCTACCGCAACGTGCGCGTGCGCCTCGAGGAAAAGCCCGATCCCGGTACTGCCAATTCCAACAACCTCATTTTCCATATCACCAAGGGCCCCAAGGTAAAGGTCAACTCCGTGAACTTCTACGGCAACGAGGCCGCCACCGACCTCCGCCTCAAGAAAGAGCTGAAGGGCACCAAGGAGATGATGCGCCTGTCGGTACACCCCACCACGCCCATCACGCCCTTCGGCGCCAACGAGCGCATCACGTTCAAAGAGTACGTGAAGGACTATGGCTTTCTCTCGCTCACCAAGACGCGCGCCTTCCTCGATCCGTTTGTGCGCGTGAAGCTCGGTGGCGCCAAGTACGACCAGAACAAGTTCGACGAAGACCGTGAGAAGATCCTAGATTATTACAACGCCCTCGGTTACCGCGACGCCCGCATCACGGACACCGCCGTGGTGAACCGCCCCGACGGCAACGTGGACATCTCCATCAAGGTAGACGAAGGCCGCCGCTACTACTTCGGCAACCTCGTGTTCCGCGGTAACACCAAATACAGCGACTCCCTGCTGCGTGCCGTGGTGCGCATCAACAAGGGCGACATCTACAACCTCGACGTGCTCAACAAGCGCCTCGGCAAGAACCTCTCTGCCGAAGGCGGCGCCGACATCTCCGGCCTTTATATGGATGACGGCTACCTCTTCTTCCGCGCCGACCCCGTGGAGACGGCCGTCTACAACGACACCATCGACCACGAGATCCGCATCGTGGAAGGCCCGCAGGCCACCATCCGCAACGTGAACATCTACGGCAACGACAAGACGAAAGACTACGTCATCCGCCGCGAGCTGCGCACGGTGCCGGGTGAGAAGTTCAGCCGCTCCGACCTCATTCGCTCCCAGCGCGAACTGGCGCAGCTCCAGTACTTCAACCAGGAAAAGATCAACCCCGGCGTGGTACCCGACCAGAGCGACGGTACCGTGGACATCAACTGGCAGCTCGAGGAGAAATCCTCCGACCAGCTCGAGCTCTCCGCCGGCTGGGGTGGTGGCATCGGCCTCACCGGTACGCTCGGCGTTACCTTCAACAACTTCTCGATCAAGAACTTCTTCAAGAAGTCGACCTGGGACCCGCTGCCCTCCGGCGACGGCCAGAAGCTCTCGCTCCGCATCCAGAGCAATGGCTCGGCCTACCGCTCCTACAACTTCTCCTTCACGGAGCCCTGGCTCGGCGGCCGCAAGCGCAATCCCTTCACGATCTCGTTCTTCAACTCGAAGTTCGCCAACCTGTATAACCCCGTCACGGGCGCCTTCGACAAGGGCCTGGCCAAAGAGCAGTACCTCCGCACCATCGGCGTGGGCATCTCGCTCGGCAAGCAGCTGAAGTGGCCCGACGACTATTTCAGCCTCCTGTACTCGCTCAACTACACGCAGTACAAGCTGAAGAACTATGCGTTCCAGGGCTTCGGCTTCACGACGGGTACGTCCAACAACATCTCGCTCAAGATCGCCCTGCAGCGCTCCTCGGTGTTCGATCCGCAGTACCCTACGGGTGGTTCCAACATGACGGCTTCGGTGCAGTTCACGCCGCCCTACTCGCTCATCGACAAGAGCATCGTGACCTCTGCCTACCCGTATAAGAACCCCGAATATCACAAGTGGCGCTTCAACGCCGAGTGGTTCGTGCCGATCGGCCGTGCCGGCGGCGCCGACCGCAACCGCCAGCTCGTGCTGAAGATCGCCGCCAAGTACGGCTTCATGGGCCGCTACAACCGGAAGCTCGACTTCTCGCCCTTCGAGCGCTTCCAGCTCGGTGGCGACGGCCTTACCAACTCGTTCGGTATCCTCGGCTTCGACGTGATCGCTCTGCGCGGCTACCCCGTGTTCGACAAGCCGAACCCGTCGATCAACCCCGACATCTCGGGCGTGAGCGAGTACTTCACGATCTTCAACAAGTACCAGCTCGAGCTGCGCTATCCCATCGTGCGCAACCCGAGCAGCACCATCTACGCACTCACCTTCTTCGACGCGGCCAACGGCTGGCGCAACTTCGGGGAGTACAATCCCTTCCGCCTCCGCCGCAGCGTGGGCGCCGGTATGCGCTTCTTCCTGCCGATGTTCGGTATGCTGGGCTTCGACTACGGCATCGGGCTTGACCGCCTGAGCCCCGCCGACCGCAGCCTGAAGAACGCGAGCCGCTTCACCTTCATGCTCGGTTTCGAGCCGGAATAACAAAATGAGGTGCAACGCATTGCCTTCCGTACGCATCATTCGTATAACCGACACGATATGAAAAAATTCTTCCTGGTGGCTGTCTGCAGCCTCGTTATGGGCGCGGCCGTGCAGGCGCAGCGCTATGCCATCATCGACACCAAGTACATCCTCGACAAGATGCCCGACTACAAGTCGGCCCAGAAAAGCCTCGACGACGTTGCGGCCGGCTGGCAGAAAGAGATCGACAAGATGCAGGCCGACCTCGACAAGATGTACAAGGATTACGAGGCCGAGCAGGTGATGCTGAGCGAGGACCTGCGCAAGAAGCGCGAAGACCAGCTGCTCGTAAAAGAGAAGACCCTGCGCGACCTCCAGCGCCAGCGCTTCGGCTTCGAGGGCGACCTCTTCAAGAAGCGCCAGGAGCTCGTGAAACCCGTTCAGGACAAGGTCTACAACGCGGTGCAGCGCCTCGCTACCACTCGTGGATACGACTTCATCCTCGATAAAAGCGAAGGAATAACCGTTATCTTTGCCGACCCCAAACTCGAAAAGAGCGACGACATCCTGAAGGAGCTCGGGGTAAAGAATTAAGAAATCGTGAAATCGGCGGCGCCTGCCAACGATGCCGCGGTACGACGCATCAAACTAAAACAAAACATACAAGTACCTCCCAATGAACAAGATCAAATTTTTTGTTGTAGCCCTCGTAGCGCTGTTCAGCGTATCGGCTGCCCAGGCCCAGAAGATCGGCTACATCAGCCTCGATAACGTTGTGGCCCTCACTCCCGAGGTGAACAGCGGTAAGCTGGACTCCCTCATCGAGCGCTACCAGACCGACTCGCTGGCTCCCCGTTATCAGTATAATGTAGCTGAGTACCAGCGCAAGGACAGCCTCTACCGCGACTCGCTGCGCACGCCGGCCGCCCAGCGCAACATCATCCGCGGCGAGCTCGAGCAGCTCGTGTACGAGATCCAGAACTGGCAGCAGCTGTCGCAGCAGGCCGTACAGGCCAAGCAGCAGGCCCTGCTGGAGCCCATCTACCGCCGCGTGGTAACGGCCCTCAACGCCGTGGCCAAGGAGAACAACTATGCTTATGTGCTAAACAAGGAAACGCTGCTCGTGGCGCCCCAGGGCGACGACCTGCTGCCCCTCGTAGCCAAGAAGCTCGGTATCAAGTTGCCGAATGCCCCGGCTACCGGTGCTCCTGCCCCCCGTCCCGGCGCGAGAAATTAATCAGTAAAAACACCGTTCATAGAAGAGCCCTGGCTGAATGCCGGGGCTTTTTCGTGAGCAGGTGAGCAAGTGAGCAAGTGAGCAAGTGAGCAAGTGAGCAAGTGAGCAAGTGAGCAAGTGAGCAAGTGAGCAAGTGAGCAAGTGAGCAAGTGAGCCAAGATGAACACGTCAAGATAACGTTGGGCCAGCCGCGAACACTCTGCGTAACGGTGGAGATTGCGTCGCTGAATTTACCCCGCAGAAGGCTGGGGCTCGCAATGACTTCCAAGTTCGCAATGACCGCGATGCGCAAAGGCTTTTGCACTGTAAACGACCTATTACTAATAAACCAATAGACCAATAAACAGCCGCGTAGCGGCGACGTATCTTTACCCCATGTCCACTCCCGCTCCCATCGGTGTGTTCGATTCCGGCTATGGCGGCCTTACGGTGCTGCGCTCGCTCGTGGACCGGCTGCCCGGGTACGATTACCTCTACCTGGGCGACAATGCGCGCGCGCCTTACGGAAACCGCTCCTTCGATACGGTATACCGCTATACGCTGCAGTGCGTGGAATGGCTGCTCGGCCAAGGCTGTCCGCTCATCATCCTTGCGTGCAATACGGCCTCCGCAAAGGCCCTCCGCAGCATCCAGCAGAACGATCTCGCCCGCCTCGACCCGAAGGCCCGCGTGCTGGGCGTCATCCGCCCCACGGCCGAAGTGATCGGGCAGCATTCGCAGAGCGGCGCCATCGCGGTGCTCGCCACCAATGGCACCGTGCAGTCGGGCTCCTACCTGCTGGAGATCGAGAAGTTCTTTCCGCAGGTGCAGGTGGTGCAGGAAGCCTGCCCGATGTGGGTGCCGCTCATCGAGAACAACGAGCACGGAAGCCCGGGCGCCGATTACTTCGTACGCCGCCATGTAGACAAGGTGCTGCAGGAACATCCGTCCGTAGATACCTTGCTGCTAGCCTGCACGCACTACCCGCTGCTGCGCGACAAGATCAGGGCCCTGCTGCCCGAAGGTGTGCAGGTGCTGGGCCAGGGCGAGATCGTAGCTGAGAGTCTTGCTGATTACCTGCAGCGCCATCCCGAGATCGAGGCCAGGCTTTCGAAGGAGCAGGCCCGCACGTTTTTTACGACCGATGCAGCGGCCGACTTCGACAACAAGGCCAGCATCTTCTTCGGGGAATCCGTCTCCGCGCAGCATGTGGATCTCCGCTGACGCACCGGCAGGCTTCAATGCGAAGGCTACACATTCCTTCGGGTCGCCCGTGCAATCGCGCCACGCGCAACAGGAACGTCGAGCCGTCGGCGAGCCCTTACTGCTGCTCGCCCGAGTGGCCGGGATGGGCCACACTACCGTTTTCCTCGACGCATATGCCTCCGTAGATGGGCGCCGACGTGTCGAAGCTCCAGATTGTGCCGCCCGTCACGGCGTTCAGTGCGTAAACCTTGCCGTTGGAATAGCCCACATAAAGCATCGTGCCTTTTACCGTACAGTAATTGATGCCGCCCACGTTGGGGGTGCCGCCCACGTTCGGAGCGTCGCTGAAACGCCACCGGAGCGCGCCGGTTTGTTCGTCGATCGCGTAAACGTTGTTGTCGGTATTCCCGGCGTACACAATCCCGTTGCCCACCACGGGAGCGGAAAAATAGCCGGTATTGGCACCACCGCCGAGGATGTATTTCCATTTCAGCGCCCCGCTGCTGCTGTCGATTGCGTAGAGGTAGCGGGTGTAGCCCGCGTTGAAGATGACACCATTATGGAGCGTCGGGCTGGAGGACGCGCCGGCCGACGGGCTTCCCGGGGGGACGTCGAGGTAGTGCCAAGCATTGGCTCCCGTTTGGACGTTGTAGGCCGAAACGACCGTGGATTCGGTGCCGGAAAACACCCAGCCATTTACCACGAGTGGGTTGATGCCGCAGATCGACGTGCTGTAAGAGCGGAAGGAAGCCCCCGTGGCGGCATCTAAGCTGACCATCCCGTAGAAGTACGATACGAACACCTTGCCGTTGCTCACCGTCGGATTGCCGAGGGGAGCCTGGGGGAGCAGGTTGTTCCAGACGAGGGCCCCGCTGCTGGCGTTGAGGGCGTAGAGCGCGCCCCTGCCGCCGGCCCGCTGACCGCCGAAGTACAGCACGCCATTGCTGACAACCGGTGTTGTGTGGGCGAGACTGCCTGCGGACAGGAAGCGCCACCTCAGCGCGCCGTTGCTGGCGTCGATCGCATTCATATAGCCGTCCGAGGACCCGAAGTAAACCGTACCGTTCTGATAGCAAGGGCTACCGCTCGCGACGGTGCCGCCGGCCGAATACTGCCATTTCACGGTGCCGTTGGTGCCGTTGAGGGCATACAGCTTCCCGGCGCTGTTGACGGCGTACACCGTTCTGTTGACGGCGATGCGGACCGATACCGAATAGGTATTCTGGCTTCCGTCCTGCGCCGTCACAACGTATTGGCGAGGGCTCGAGAAGTCCTGCGCCACTCCTGAGCCTGGCGTCACGGAAGCGCCGGTGTGGGTGATGGTGGGTTTCAGCGCGGTTACGTTCGTTCCAAACGGCAGGGTCAGCAGGATTTCGTTGTTGCCAAGCATCTGCGCGGTGTCGTCCGCAGCCAACCCGGCGTTGTCGGCCGCTTTCAGTACGAAGCGCAGAATCGTTTTTTGGCTCGAAAGCGTGTCCGTCGGGGTTGGGGTCGGTGTTGCGGGCGGAGCGGGTTCTTCACCCTTTTTACGACAGCTTAAAGAAAGGAGTACTACAAGAAGACTGAAACATGCGAGTTGCCGGGTCATGGTGTTTGGTTTGATTGTCGGGGGTAACACTAATTTAGGACAAAACACGTAGTGCCGCGTCCGCTTGTGGCGGTAACGGGGAGCGAAAGCATCCCCCGATCCGGCGATATCACCGCATGTGGCATTATGCTGACGCGAATGGTGAAACACTTGAACAATAGAGTGATGCAGTTGTGACCTCGCTGTAATGGATTGTTCTTTGTAGGCTGCACTGTAAAGAGGGGCATCCAAAAGAGAAGGAACGCGGATTACACGGATTTAATACGATTAGTGCAGATGATCATTACCAGGACTATTTTCTTCACGAGCTCAATTCGCAGGCAGGTATGATTGTTCGGTACGATAAGGTATTCGGCGCGCAAAAGCGACCCCATTACCAATAGACCAATAGACGAATAAACGCTCCCTCACCTTAGCGAAAACCTTAGCCCCTTATTTTCTTAGCGGTAAGAATCCCTTCTTTCCTTTCCCCGCCCTTCATTCCCCTGTTCCTTGTTCCTTATTCCCTGTTCCCTGTTCTCCTCGGACACGAAAAAAGCCCGCCGAAGCGGGCCTTTCCTAACTATACCAACCTTTCTTTAAAGAAAGTATTTCTGTTCCTGGATCAGCGCGTCGGCGATGCGGCGGCGGGCGTCCTTCACGTTGTAGGAGGCTGCCTTGGTGAAGCGGCGGATGCCCATCAGCATCATGCGCTGCTCGTCGCCCTCGGCGAAGGAGTTGATCGCGTCCTTACCGGCCTTGGCGATGCGGTCGGCGGCATCGTAGAGGAAGGCGCCGAGGATGTCGCGGTGCACCGGGGTGGCCTTGCCTTCCTGCTCGAGGCGCATCACGCGCAGCAGCAGGCTCTCGCCCACGAAGGTGTCGATCGTCATGTCGGCGATGTTCATCAGCAGCTCCTGCTCTTTCTCGAGGCCCATCATGAGCTTTTGCGCGGCAGCGCCGGCAGCGAGGAGGATCGCCTTTTTGAAGCCCTGCACGAGCTTGCGCTCGGCGGCATAGGGCGTTTCGTCTTCGCTACCGAAGTCGGGGATGGCGAGGAGCTCCTGGCCCACCTTCATGGCGGGGCCCAGCATGTTGAGGCGGCCCTGCATGGCACGCTTCAGCGTCATGTCTACCGACAGCAGGCGGTTGATCTCGTTGGTGCCTTCGTAGATGCGGTTGATGCGCGAGTCGCGGTAGGCGCGCGAGATGTTGTATTCGGCCGAGAAGCCGTTGCCACCGTGGATCTGCACGCCTTCGTCGACGCAGAAGTCGAGCGTTTCGGAGCCATGCACCTTGAGCAGCGCGCACTCGATGGCGTATTCTTCGGCCGCACCCAGCAGCGCGTCGTTGAAGGGCTTGCCGGCGGCGAGGTCATCCTTCTCCTTTTCTTCGATCCAGGCCGCGGTGCGATAGAGCGCGCTCTCGCAGGCGTAGGTTTGGATGGCCATCTCGGCGAGCTTGTGCTTGATGGCGCCGAAGTTGGCGATCGGCGTCTTGAACTGCTCGCGCGTAATGGCGTACACGATCGAGTTGGTGATGGCGCGCTTGGCACCGCCTACCGTTGCTGCGCACAGCTTCAGGCGGCCGATGTTGAGGATGTTGAACGCGATCTTATGGCCCTTGCCGATATCGCCGAGGACGTTGGCAACGGGCACCTTGCAATCCTGGAAATAGAGCTGCACCGTGGAGGAGCCCTTGATGCCCATCTTGTGCTCTTCGGGGCCCTGGGTGAAGCCTTCGTAGCCACGCTCCAGGATAAAGCCGGTGAACTTGTCGCCGTCTACCTTGGCGAACACGGTGTACACATCGGCGAAGCCGCCGTTGGTGATCCAGGCCTTCTGCCCGTTGAGGAGGTAGTGGGTGCCGTCGTCGGAGAGGCGTGCGGTTGTTTTCGCACCGAGCGCGTCGGAACCCGAGTTGGGCTCGGTAAGGCCGTAGGCGCCCGTCCATTCGCCGGAGATCAGCTTCGGAATGTATTGCTGCTTTTGCTCGTCGTTGCCGAAGTACAGGATCGGGAGCGTACCGATGCCGGTGTGTGCGGAAATGGCCACCGAAAAGGAATGGCCCGCGCCGAGGTACTCGTTGACGATGGTGGAGGTGATAAAGTCTTTACCGAGGCCGCCGTATTCCTCCGGGAAGGAGGTGGCCAGCATGCCCTGCTCGCCCGCTTTCTGCACGAGCGACTTCATGAGCCCGGGCTCCATGTCGTCGATGCGCTCGAGGATGGGGAACACCTCGGTGTCAAGGTACTGGTTGCACATGTCGCGGATCATCAGCTGCTCCTCGTTGAAGTGCTCGGGGATGAAAGTAGCCGCCGGATCGCTCTCGCGTACCAGCCACTCGCCGCCTTTCAGTGCCGTGTTCGTTGTTGCTTCCATGGTAAGTGTGTTTATTAGTCTATTTGTTTATTGGTCTATTGGTAAAGGGTCGTTCACAGAGGAAGTTTTCATTCCGGTTGGATCGCTTCTCTATCCAAAGTCAAAATTCAAAAGTCAAAAGCGGTTGCCATTGCTGCAGCAGGCTCTTTCCTTAGCCAACCCTCCTGAACCCTTCTGAACCCTTCTGAACCTATTGCGAAAGGTTGTCGTATACCTTCTGCAGTACGGCCTTCGCGATTTCGATATGATCCGGCGGCACGCCCTCGAGGGCTTCGTTGAGGGTTTCTTCGGCGAGCTGCATCGTCTGGTCCTGCAATTTCGCGGCCGCCTTCGTCACGTATACTTTGTTGATGCGGCGGTCGTTCTCGTCGCCCACACGCTTCACGAGACCGCTTTTTTCGAGGTTGTCGATGAGGCGCGTGATACTCGGTTTGTCGCGAAAGGTGGCGTTGCACAGCTCCTGCTGGCTGAGGCCGTCTTCCTTCCACAGGTGGTACAGCACACTCCACTGCTCGATGGTGAGCGGCAGCCCGGCCCCATTGAACTTCTTTTGCAGGCGGCGGGCGATGGCCGTCGACGCCTTGCCGGTAATGAAGCTATAGAGCTCGCCCTTGCGGAATTGGTTGTTTGGCATACAGTTGTTTATGCAACCAAGTAAATATAAGCGCTTTTCCTATAATTTGGCGCGCGGAGAAAAATATTTTAATGATCCTTCTGACCGTTGCTTTCTGCCTCTGGCTGGCCTACGCCGCCCTGATCGCGTTCTACCGGCGGGGCTGGCAGCGGAGCCCGGAGGCAACGGCGATGGCGCCCGCGGCAGGGATACCCGTTACCGTACTGGTGCCGGCGCGCAACGAGGCGGAGCGGCTCCCGGCCCTGCTGGCTGCCCTCAGCGCACAGCAATACGATCGGGGTTTATTCTCGGTGCTGGTGCTCGACGATCACTCTACCGACAATACGGCCGCCGTTGCGCGGAACGCCGGCGGCAACGTCTCCGTGCTGTCGCTCGACGCCGCCGCCCAGGGCAAGAAGCGCGCAATCGAGGCCGGCGTAAAGGCCGCAGCGGGCTCGCTGATCGTTACCACCGACGCCGACTGCGTCCCGGGCCCGCATTGGCTGCCCCTGCTCGTGGCACAGCATACTGCCGGCTACAGCGCTTTCATCGCCGCCCCGGTGCGGTACCGCGATCCCCAAACGGTATCCTCCATTTTCCAGGCACTCGATTTCATGACATTGCAGGGGATCACCGCCGCATCGGTGAGCACGGGTGTGCACAGCATGTGCAACGGGGCCAACCTGGCTTATACCAAAGAGGCCTTCGAAGCCGTGGATGGCTATCGTGGTGTGGACCGGCTGGCCTCCGGCGACGACCTCTTCCTGATGCACAAGATCGCCCTGCGCTACCCGGGCCGGGTGCACTACCTCCGCCACCGCGATGCCATCGTGGACACCGATGCGGCTCCCGGCTGGCGTGCCTTCTGGAAGCAGCGCGTGCGCTGGGCTTCCAAGTCGGCACACTATACCGACAGGCGCATCACGGCCGCACTGGCGCTCGTGTATTTCTTCAACCTGTGGTTCTTGGTGCTGGCCATAGCCGGCTTCTGGAATACGGATAATTGGACAGGCACCCTTGTATTACTACTGTTGAAGACCGTCGTGGAGCTTTGGTTCCTTGCCCCCGTTGCGCGGTTCTTCGGACAGCAACACCTGTTGCAATGGTTCCCGCTGCTGCAGCCGCTGCACATTATATATACCGTAGCCGTCGGCGCCCTCAGCTCGTTTGGTACGTATGAATGGAAAGGAAGAAGGGTGAAGTAATGGGCTGGCTTCGACTTCGCTCAGCCTGACAAAGGGCACTTGTCATCCTGAGCGGAGCGCAGCGGAGTCGAAGGCGGGTTAATGTGCTAATGGGGGAATGGAGAGAACAATTCCGAAGGATAGCGCCGTGCATCAGTCGATGTGGAAAGGAGCAGGGTTATACCGGCCACATCACAAATCTGCTACCTTTAGGAATATCGACACGTTAAGCGACCCTTACCAATAGACTAATAAACCAATAGACCAATAAACCAATGAACGACTCCACCGTCAGCTTTAGCCAGGCACTCCGGCGGCGCCTCCTGCGCAATAAGGGAGCGCTGTTTGGCATGGTGCTGATCGGGCTCGCCGTGCTGGTGGCGGTATTTGGTTATTTCCTCGCGCCGGATCCCTCGCCGAACGCCAACCGGATCATCCTCGAAATAGGTGGCAACAAGCCCGGCTACACCCAGGAGTTCCTGCTGCTGCGTAAGAACCCGGAGCCTGCCCCTGTGGGGTTTTTCGAGCGCCTCCTCAACGGCGTCCCCGATCGGGCCGACTACATTCCGGTAACCTGGTGGCGCTACCAGGGCGACAGCCTGCTGGTCGACAAATACGTGGACGAAGGCCTTACCGAGCGGCGCTCCTACGTTCCGGAAGACCTCGCCGGCAAGTCGGCAACGGTGCGTCAACGCTTCCTGCTGGGCACCGATAAATACGGGCGCGACATCCTGAGCCGGCTCATCATCGGCACCCGTGTGAGCCTCACCGTCGGCCTCGTGACGGTACTCATATCGCTCTCCATCGGCATCTTCCTGGGCGCGCTGGCCGGCTACTTCGGCGGCAAGACCGATGCCGTGGTGATGTGGCTCATCAACGTGCTCTGGAGCATCCCGACGCTGCTGCTCGTATTCGCGATCACGCTGCTGCTGGGCAAGGGCTTCTGGCAGGTGTTCATCGCGGTGGGCCTCACGCTCTGGGTCAACGTGGCGCGCCTCGTGCGCGGGCAGGTGCTGGCCACGCGCGAGCTGTCGTACGTGGAGGCTGCCCGCGCGCTCGGCTACTCGCATTTCCGTACGCTGTTCCGGCATATCCTCCCCAACATTCTTGGTCCTATCCTCGTCATCGCCGCTTCGAACTTCGCTTCCGCCATCGTGATCGAAGCAGGTCTTTCCTTCCTCGGTGTGGGCGTGCAGCCCCCGCAGCCGAGCTGGGGACTCATGATCAAGGAGAATTACAATTTCATCATCACCAACAATCCTGTGCTGGCACTTGCACCGGGCTTTGCTATCATGTTGCTGGTACTGGCCTTTCACCTGCTGGGGAACGGGCTGCGCGATGCGCTGGATGTGCGTGGGTGACGGTAACGATGGTTCGCTTCGCTCACCGTTTTCACGCAAAGGCGCCAAGACGCAAAGCACGCAAATTTAATTTCCTGCGTGCGACAGGAATGTTTCACACGGCGGCACGGCGGCACAGCGACACGGAGACACAGCGCATTATTACTTACGGCGCGTAGGATCTTTCTCATGGGCTTTCCCAATAACAACACCTGTGCGGGGAACGTTTGACGTATAGCTGCGTAATGCCGGCAGGCCATTGTGCGCTTTAGCAAGTATCGTTGTGCCGCCGTGTGATCGGTATTCGTGAGCCCCGCCGATGGCGGGGTGAACTCCGCAAACAAAGCTTTGCGTGCTTTGCGTGCTTTGCGTCTTGGCGTCTTTGCGAGAAACCCGTGTCCCGCTTTGGGAAAAGAAAGGCCGCTTGCGGCCGTGCAACCGTTAAGAAAAAGCACGCCCCAAAGATTATGGAGCAACGGTAGTCACTTCCTGCTCTCCCTGTCTCCGCAAATGCACCTCGCCCGCAATCAACACTGCGATCGCCAAGTAAAAAAGGCTCCCGAGCTTGTCGGTCTCCACGAGGTCGTTGAGGGCGTTGAACGTGCACTGCATGCCGAGCACGACGGCCGCCACCGCGCCCGCCGCGCGCCAGAGCCGGTCCTTCGACTCGTGGTAGATCCGCTGGCCGGCATGCAGCCCGTAGCCGATGAACACGAGCAGGATGAACAGGCCCGCGGCGCCCTGCTCGATGATGGTGGTGAGGTAGTAGTTGTGCACCGTGCTCTGGTCCTTGTTGTCGCTCACCCAGGTGCGGAAGGCCGGTATCGTATAGCGCTGGTAGTTCTGCGAAAAGGTCTGTGGCCCCCAGCCGGTTGCCCAGTTGTGGCGGATCATGCGTACGCCCGCGATCCAGCGGTAGAAGCGCTCGGCGGTCGATACGTCCTTGAACTGGTAGGTGGCCTGCAGGTGATCGCTGAAGTCGGTATGGAAGGTCGTGGTGTCGTGGTCGTGCGCGAACTTCATGTAGCGGTCGTTGTCGATCAGCAGGAAGAGGCTTAAGCCCGCCGCGAGCAGCACCAGCAGGTAGCCGCGCAGCAGCATCTTCCGGCGCAGCATCCAGAACAGCACCCCGCCGGCGATGAGCGCCAGCCAGGCGCCCCGCGCATAGGAGAGCACCAAGGCAACGCCGGCCAGCAGCAGGATGCCGATGAGCGCCTTCTTCCACCAGCCCGGCTTTGCGAGCACATAGGCCGCCACGAGGATCGGGATGACGCATACGAGCACCGAGGAGTAATTCACGTGGTTGCGGAAGTTGGGCCAGAGGCTGTCGTTGATGCGCTCGAACGTAAAGCGGTAGCCGGCGTGGCGGATCATGGTGCGGCCCACGAGCAGCAGCATCGACACCGAAAGCACCTGCGCCGTGCGCACGAGCGTCTTCGGGTTGCGGAAGAGGAGGAAGGGCGCCATGATGAACGCGCCGAGGTACCAGGTCTTGGCGATGCAGAACTTGATGCTCCGCGTGAAGTCGGTGGAGAAGTAAGCCGTTACGAGCCACCAGAAGGCCTGCAGCAGCAGGAGCACCGTGAGCGGCGAGCGGAAGAAGCCGGCCATCGGGCGGCTGCGCGCATGGTAGGCGAGGTAGCAAAGCGTCGAGAACGATACCAGCAGCATCAGCGGCTCGGTGGGCAGGTCGGTGCCGAGCGAACTCGTGAAGTTGTATTCGATGGACCAGGGGATGGCCGCGATGAGCGCGTAGAACAGGACGAAGGGCTTGTGCGCCACCCAGAGGCCGGCCAGCAGCCCGAAGGGGAGCGCAAGCACCAGGGGCTGGTACAGCAGCACCGAGGCAATGGCGCAGGCGGCGAAGAGTATTCCGAAGCCCCAGAACCGGTTCAGCGCCAGGCGGTCCATCAGTCTTTCTTTCGGCTGTCGAGGTAAAGAGAGAGCAGGAGGGCGAAGATGAGGGCCACGAAGCACACCGTGATGAAGGTGGGCAGCAGGCGCGGCCGGTCGGTCTTGAAGGCCGGGCGGGCGGGCTCCACGAGCAGCAGCACGTTCGGGCGGGTGTTGCTCACGAGGGCATACTCGTTGATGAGGCGCTCGTAGTCGGCGAGCTCCTTGATGAGCGACTCGTTGCGTACGCGCAGCAGGTCGCGCTGGGCCGCGCCGGTCACCGTCATCGAGTCGTAGTTGCGCACGTATTCCTGTTGCAGGCGGCCCTGGTGCTGGCGCAGGTTGCCGAGGATGCGCTCGTTGGTCTCGCTCTGGAGGCGCTGGTGCAGGTCCTGGTACTTGGCGTACAGCGCGTTGGCCATACGGGATGCGAGGTACTTGTCCTTATCCCACACCTTGATGCGCAGCTGCCCGTATTCGTCCTTCAGTACTTCTACGTTTTCGCTGAACTCCTTGAGGGCATAGTATTCGGGGATCTTCTTCTCCTTGATCTTGTAGTGCCTGATGAGCCCGTTCTCGCGGATCATCTGCAGGAAGATGGTGTCGAGGCCGGCGGTGCCGAGCACGCGGTCGATGTCTTCGGGGCCGCCGAGCGGGGAGTAGAGGCCCTGGATGTTCTCGCCGAAGATCCTGGACTTATCGAAGTTGACGGTGGTGGCGGGCAGCGCGGTGACGGTAGAGACGTATTGCTTGTCGACCTGCAACAGCAGGATCACGGTAATGACGGCGATGGCCAGCACGAAGCCGGTGATCATTTTCCACCAGCGGGAGAAGATACTCAGGAAATCGGGCATGAAGAAGCAGGCTTTTAGTTGGTGCGTTTCGGTCTCTTTTCGAGCGCAGGGGCACAAACATAGGTAAAAAAGCCGGGCAACGGGCCGCGCGGAGCCTAGCGGAACAGCCACCAGCCTGCGCCGAAGGCTGCCGCCCCTGCGGCCAGGCAGGCCACCAGCGACAGCGGATGGACCCTGAGGGAAAAGCGGCGGCGGGCGCCCGCGAAGAGGAGCAGGGCAGCCGTGTATTGGCTCGCCAGGGCGGCGACGCAGCAGCCCGCCGCGCCGTAGCGGGGGATCAGCGCCGCGTTGAGCGCCGCGTTGAGCGCCACACAAGCCCCCATGGTGCCCGCAAAATAGCCGAGGCGCCCGGAGGCAGAGAGCAGGGAGCCATAGAGGTGAATGCCGTAGTAGGCGGGCAGCACGGCCACACAGAGCGCCAGTACCTGGGCCGGGTAGGGTGCCGACGTATGGTACAACAGCTCGTTCACGAAGGGAGCGGCGGCCGCGCAGCCCCCCGCAAAGAGTGCACCCGTAGCCAGCAGCGCATGCCGCAGGCGCAGCACCGTGCGGTCGATGAGGGCCTCGTCGGAGAGGTGGCGGGCCACGAAGGGTACGAGGAAGGAGGCCGTCATGAAGCCCAAGGTGTTGGCCGCGTCGAGGAGGCGGTAGGCGGCGGCGTAGATGCCGGCCTCGAGCGCACCTTGCGGGTGCAGGCGCTCGAGCAGGAAGGCGTCGAGGCGGGTGTGGGCGCCCTGCAGCAGGATCACGAGCACGAAGGGCGCGCTGAGTTGCAGTACCTCTCCAAGCCCTGCACCCTGCGCCGGGCCCTCGTGGTGCCTTCGCGCCAGGAAGAGGGCCACGAGCAGAGCCACGAGCGTGCTGCCGGCCTGGATCCACAGGAAGCCGGTGAGCGAGAGCCCGCCCCCAAACGGCAGGTAAAGCAGCGGCGCGCATACGAGCAGGGTGAGGGCCTTATCGGTCACCGAGAGCCAGGCATCGGCGCGGAACTGCTGGTAGCCGGTGAGGATGTTGCGGAAGAAGACGAAGAAGGACGACAGCACCTGCAGGGTGCCCACGAGCAGCACGAGGTCCCAGCGCGTCACGCCCGTGATCCAGCAGATGCCGCAGAAGACGAGCAGGTACAGCGCCGAGAGCCCGGCCTTCAGGCGCAGGAGACTCCGTACGGCCATTCGCTCCTGCAGCGCCAACTGCCGGTTGAGCAGGTTGCTGAGGCCGGCGTCGGCAATGATGGCCAGGATGATGGCGAGGTTGAGGATGGAGAAATACGTGCCGTAGGCTTCGTGGCCCACCTCGTTCTGCACCTTGCGGTCGATGCCGAACACCCACAGCGGCTTTACCAGGAGGTTGAGCACCACCAGCCAGGAGAGGCCTCGGAGAAATTGCTTCGGGTTCATGCAGGGCGGTGCCGCTTAGTTGATCCGGAACCAGAACGAGCCCCCGTGGCGCTCTACGTTGCGGAGGTTGGGCGCCGCCCAGAGCGGGTCGAGGATCTTCGCCAGCTGTGCTTGCTCGGAGATGTAGTAGTTCGGAGCGATCACGGTGTATTTCTCCGGGTTGTTGAGCAGCAGCGCACCCAGGATATAGTTCTCGGAATAATAGCGGTCGAGCATGAACTGCGGGTAGTCGTAGGGCAGGTAGATGTCGTGCACCTGCACGATGACGCCCGGCTTGAGTACGGGCAGCACTTCCATGAAGAACCACATCACGTCGGAATTGGGCACGAGCGTGTGGGTGCCGTCGAAGAAGAGGATGTCGCCCGCTTCGAGTGCTTTGAACGTCTCCAGCGTATGGTGCTGCACGAGGGAGGGGTGCCAGGTGTCGGCGATGGCCTTGATCTCGCGCCGCGGGCTCGGGTCCACGCAGGTGATCGTGAAGTCCAGCTTCTGCTCGGTGCGGGCCTTGAGCGCCGTTTTGGTGGTGGTGCCGGAGCCGATCTCCACGTAGCGCTTCGGCTTCAGGTCGGTGAGCAGCGTATAGAGCAGGATGATGTCGAGGCCGGGTACGAAGTTGTTGTTCCAGGCGGGCTGCGCCGCGTCGGTCTCCTGCGCCTGCTCTTTGATGCCTACGAAGTGTTGCTGCAGCGAGAGCGCCTTTTCCATCAGCGCCCGGTACTGTCCGTCGTTGGCCGCGATCATGTCGAAGAGGGCGCGGTGCGGGCGTTCCTTGTTATAGATGGCCTTCGGCGGGATGGAGTAGTCCATCACGATCACACGGTCCTGGGGCCTGAGGGCGAAGTAGAGGCGCTTGAGCAGTTGTTTCATGGGCTGTTCTGAGCGTCAAATATATCGAAGTCGGGCGGATGGGGCCTGTGGGGGCCGCTTCCGGGCTTTTTCGTATCCTTGCGCCATGAAACTGGTAGCCAATAAAGTCGCCATCGTTACCGGCGCCGCCCGCGGCATCGGCGAAGGCATCGCCCTGAAGCTTGCCGAGCAGGGTGCCCACGTCGCGTTCACCTATGTCTCCGAAGGCAGCGCCGAGAAAGCGGCCGCGCTCGAGGAAAAGCTGAAAGGCTTCGGCGTCAACGCCAAGGCCTACCGTAGTAATGCGGGTGACTTCGCGCAGTGCGAAACCCTCGTGAACGATGTGCTGAAGGAGTTCGGCTCCGTCGACATCTGCGTCAACAACGCCGGCATTTCCAAAGACAACCTGCTGCTGCGCATGACGCCCGAGCAGTGGGACGACGTGATGCAGACCAACCTCAAGAGCGTGTTCAACATGACCAAGCAGGTGATCCGCCCCATGATGAAGGCCAAGAGCGGCTCCATCATCAACATGGGCTCCGTGATCGGCGTCATGGGCAACGCGGGGCAAAGCTCCTATGCAGCTTCCAAAGCCGGCCTCATCGGCTTTTCCAAGTCGGTGGCCAAGGAGCTCGGCTCACGCAACATCCGCTGCAACGTCATCGCTCCCGGCTTCGTGGAGACCGATATGACCTCGTACCTGAAAGAAGGCGAGCAGGCAGATAAGTACAAGGCCGGCATACCGCTCGGCCGCTTCGGCTCCGCAGAGGACATAGCCAACGTCACGCTTTTCCTCGCCTCCGATATGGCCAACTACGTCACCGGCCAGGTGCTGAATGTGGATGGCGGACTGCTGATGTGACCTCACCCCCTGCCCCTCTCCGGGAGAGAGGGGTGACTCTGTGGAACCTACTTTTCTTACTTGGACCTTTTCTTAGAGCTGTTTTATATGAAAGCCCTGACAGAGTCGGGGCTTTCTATTTTAAAATTATCGACGATCAATTTTGAAGCAAAAATCACTTGATCATTGAAGATCGAGTATTGATGATTACACATTTATCAGCTTACAGAGTAACTGCTACCGTAGGAACAGCCTCGACCTAAGTTCCCCCTTCGGGGGACAGGGGGCCGGGCCGGGCCTGCCTTTGCGCCTTAGGCATCCCCCATTTATGTGATATCCGGCCATTGCCGGAAATAGTAGATTTGGTATACTCCGAAAACTCCCCGCTGCTTACCCGGAAATGCACTCCGGTTTCCCCGTATTCCAGTTGGTAGCCGACGGTTACCAAAAACCTGCTATGAGAAAGTTCCTCCTTGCCGTGCTGGCTGTGGCCAGCTCCCTTTGCGTGCTTGCCCAAACCCCGTCTGCTCCCGACGTATCCGGCCTTCGCTTTGTCTGCTCCGGCTCCGGCACCACGCTCACGGCCAGCGGCGCGGCCGGCGCCAGTTTCGGATGGTACAGCGCCGCCACCGGCGGCAGCCAGCTGGCCGCAACGGCGGCGTACAGCACCGGAAACCTTACGGCGACCACTCATTTTTACGTGGAGCAGGTGCTGAACGGAACGGCCAGCCCGCGCACCGAAGTGTACGTGCTGGTGACCCCGGTTCCCAACCTGAGCACGCCGGCCTCGGTAACGGCGACCCCGGCGGCCATCTGCCAGGGTTTTAGCAGTAACCTCTCGGCAGTGGTGGATGCTACCGCCAATCACCGCGTATACTGGTATGATGCTCCTTCGGGCGGTAATTTATTGGGTTCTTCGGCGAGCGGTGCCCCCTTTATGGTGTCGCCGACGGCTACGACGACGTACTATGCGCAGAGCGAGGTGCAGAAAGTGACGCAGACCTTCAACTACACCGGCGGCATGCAGACCTTTACGGTGCCTGCGGGCGTCACCTCGATCAGCATTGATGCGCGCGGCGCCCGCGGGGGCCGCGGCAGCGAGAACGGCGGCTTCGTGTCCGGTGGCGGCGGAGGCCGCGTGCAGGCCACGATGAGCGTGACGCCGGGCCAGGTACTGAACATCTTTGTGGGCGAGCGTGGCTATGGCGACCCAGGCTGCGCGTGGGGCTGCAGCCCGCACGGTCCCTCCTTTAACGGCGGCGCGGCCGCCCGCGGCACGCAGACGGGCGGCGGCGGCGGCGCCACCGACATCCGCCTCGGCGGCACGGCGCTCACCGACCGGGTGCTGGTGGCGGGCGGCGGCGGCGGTGCGGGCGGCACGTACAGCAACGCAGGTGCGGGCGGTGGCGGCGGCGGACTTACGGGCGCCGCCGGCGGCTACATCAACGGCGGCCTTTTTTCTGGTTATAATCCCGGTGGTGGCGGCGGCACGCAAACAGCCGGCGGCTCCGGCACGGCAGGTATGTCGCAGCCGGGCTCCTTCGGGCAGGGCGGCGAGGGGGCCGGATCGACCCTGAGCTCTCACGGCGGCAGCGGCGGCGGCGGCTGGTACGGCGGCGGCGGTACCATCAACAACGCCGGCGGCGGCGGCGGCTCCTCCTACACCAATCCCGCGCACTTCCAGAATGTTGTCCATACTCAAGGAATGAACCAGGACCAGGGCGCACTCATCATCAGCTATTACGATAGCTGCTCCGCTCCTTCGCGCGTACCCGTTACCGTGACCCAGCTTCCGGCACCGGTGGTCAGCATCAGCGCGTCAACCTCCGATATCCTTTGCCCCAATACGCCGGTCAGCCTTACGGCCAGCGGCGCGGACAATTATAGCTGGCTGCCGGCCCCATCGCTGCCCGCCTCCGCGCGGATGGCCGTGGGCATGCACCGCCTCAGCTCCGGTTACAGCGGCCCTGCCCTCCGCATCCGCCGCGCGTCCGACAACAGCAGCATGGATTTCGGATTCAGCGGCGCCGGCCTCGACCTGCCTGCGATCACTGCATTCCTCGGGGCTTCCGACGGCTATTGCTCCCGGCTTTACGACCAATCAGGCAATGGTAATCACCTCGTGCAGGACAATACCGCGCAGCAGCCCCTGTTTGTAGTGCAGGGAATTAACGGGAAACCCGCATTGCGCTTCAGCAGCAACCCGGCCCGCTTCATGACCAACAGCACCAACTTCCCCGTTCCGTACACGGCCATTTATACGGCGCGCCAGAACGGCCCGGCACGTGGCCGGATGCTCTCGGCCGTCAGTAGCAACTGGCTCCTCGGCTGGCATAACGGCAATAAGCGCATGGCCCATTTCGATGGCTGGGTGTCGCCTTCCGGCGCCATTCCCGCCGACAACGGCACGTACACCTACACGGCTACCCGCAGCGCGGGGGTCTCCACCGTTTATGAAAACGGGGTTCAATTGTATAGCAACGCCAGTGGCGGCGGCTCCATCAACGGTGTACAGATGAACGGCTGGTACGGCGGCGCCCATGAGCTGTCGGATGCCGACTTTACCGACGTGCTGCTCTTCAACGGGGTACTTTCGGCAACCGACCTTACAGCCATGGAGCGGAACACCGGTGGGTATTACGGCGTAGTGGGAGGTATTCCGGGCGCTTCGATAGTGGTGGTGCCCGGTGGCGGTGCCTCTACCTACCTGGTTACGGGCACCGGTGCCCATGGCTGCACCAACCAGGCATCGATAACGCTCCAACTCGAAACGCAGGCACCGGTAGTGGCGCCGGTGCCCCGGCAAACGATCTATGTCAACAGCACCTGCTCGGCGACGCTGCCCGACTACCGCTCCCTTGTGTCGGCAACAGACAATTGCACCAGCCCGTCGGGGCTGATCATCACGCAGTCGCCGGCGCCGGGAACCCCGATAGCTATCGACGTGGCGGAACTGGTCCGGTTTACCGTGCGCGACTCGGCGGGCAACAGCACCCAGGTCATGATGATGCCCATCGTTCGCGACACGGTGGCCCCGGTCATCACCTGTGCCACGAGCCTCCGGGCGACGGCGGTGCCGGGCACCTGCGGAACCGTAGTTTCCTTCGCCACTCCGGATGCCATCGATGCCTGCGGCTTCGCGGAGGTGCAACAAACCGGCGGGCCCGCAAGCGGATCGGTATTCCCGATCGGCGTATCCACGGTTACGTTCACGGCGCGCGACATTTCCAGCAACACGAAGTCGTGCTCGTTCACGGTCACGGTAGTGCCTTCGGCATATATATCCGCTGCGGCGCCGGTGGTGTGCGGTACGGATACCACCACGCTCACGCTGCAGCAATCCGGTGGCGGCACCGTGCAGTGGTTTACGGCAGCCGGCGGCCAGGGCACGCTCCTGGGTACAGGTAACACGCTTTCCGGGGCCGGCGCGGGCACCTACTATGCCCGCTTCGAGCTGCCCTGCGGCCCCTTCGATACCTCGTTTACGATAGCAGCCGTTCAGCCGCCGACACTAACCGTTACCGGCGACTCGCTGTTGTGCGGAAACCAGCGCACCTTGCTTACCGCCACAGGCGCTTCGGTGATTACCTGGAGCGGTCAGCAACTTCCCGTGGACCTTGCTCCCACTGCTGCCCGCATGGCCGTTGGCCTGCGCCGCCTGGGCAGTACTTATACGGGACCCCTCCTGCGCCTGCGCCGCTCTACGGACGGCGCCCAGCAGGACTTTGGTGCCTCGGGTAATGATCTGGACATAGCCGCCATCAATGCCTGGCTCAACGGCGCCACGGCGTATTGCGTCACGCTATACGACCAGTCGGGACAAAGCAACCACATCACGCAGGCAACCGCAGCCAGCCAGCCGGTGCTGGTCCTGGGCGGCACCAACGGGCGCCCGGTGTTGCGTTTCAATACGGCGCAGTTCATGCAGGTCGGCACCAACTTCCCGGCGCCGTTTACCATTATTGCCGGCGCCCGCCAAACGGGCGGCACCCGCGCGCGCGTTCTGGCTGGAGCGAACAACAACTGGCTGCTCGGCTGGTGGAACGGCCGCAAGCAGGTGGCCTTCTTCGAAGGCTGGGTCCGCGAGAACGGCCCTTCGGCCGATAATGCGTTTGCCGTGGTCAGCGGCACTTCCGCTGCAGGCACGGGCTCGCTGTATGAGAACGGCATCCTGCTCGCCTCCGGTACCGGCGGATCCACCGGTCCGAACGGCATCCAGCTCAACGGCTTCTTCGGAACCGGTGAGCGCTCCGACTGCGAGTTCCTCGACGTGATCGTATATAACCAGGTGCTCCCGGTTGCCGATCGCACCCGCGCCGAAACCGGTATCTGGAGCTATTACGTCGCACCCAACCAGCTGTTTGCTGCTGCGGGCACCACCCCTGTCACTTATACGGTCACCGGGTCTAACCCGGGTTGCACGGGTACTGTTTCCCAGACGGTCACGGTTGCCAGCAAAGCAACCGGCGATACGGCGCAATTCGGAAACGGCGCCTGGAATGTTTATGCATTCGGCGCCCAGGGCTGGAGCAGTAACTACTCGGGTTACTACGTAGCCCAGGGGCTCAACTTCAATACCCAGGCCCAATGGGGTGCCAACGGCTCCCCTTCGGATGCGCCCGGCTACCAGGGCTGCGCCGTCGGAAACGACAACCACTCCTGGAGTGCGAAACGCCAGGGTTTCCCCTGCGGTTATTACCGGCTTGACATTCCCGATCATAATGATGACGTGGAGCTTTGGATCAACGGCACACGCGTCTTCCAGCATAACGGTTGTTGCGACAGCCACAGCGGCGTCTGGACCGGCTACCTGTCTTCGACGGATAAAGTCGAGTTGCGCTCCATGGATAACACGGCAGCCTCTTACGGCCAGCTTACCTTCACCATCGTGGCCGCACCTGCCTTGTCGCTTCAATACGGAGGGGGTACCACCTGGACGTCCGGCAGCCAGTCCGCTACCAATACCAGCACTTCCTACCCAGCTCCCTACTCTGCATACTATGGTGGCCAGCGCATGCAGTTCTTGATACGTGCCAGCGAACTGACGGCACAGGGATATGGAGCAGGTTCGAGGATCAAGGCGATCAGCTTCCCGGTACAGTCGCTGGGTTCCCACTGGAGCGGCCCACTGACGGGCCTGCGAAACTTCCAGATGAGCATCGGCCATACCGCGCTGACCGCGCTGAGCAGCTTCCAGTCCGGCCTGACGCAGGTGATCGCCCCGTCGAACTTTACGCCGACGGTTGGCTACAACAACACCCATACGTTTAACGTTCCGTTTACCTGGAATGGTACCAGCAACCTGGTTATTGAGACCACGTTCTCCAATAATTTCGTAGGAAATTTCCCTGATGCTGCGATCCAGTATACCACCACTACACCGTTCAACAGCACGATCGTTTACCGGGCCGACAACGTGACTGCATCCGCAGCCGCCAGCGCCACCGAGGTGAGTGTCGGGCCTTTGACGACACGGCCGGAATTCCGTCTGGTACCTGTCACGTTGGACGCTGCCTACTGCAATCAGGTAACGTCCGTACCGGTGCAATTAACGGGCGCTGCCGGCGGTACCTACAGCGCCTTGCCTTCGGGTCTGTCTATTGATGCTGCCACCGGCACGATCAGCCCGGCGTTCAGTACCCCCGGCACCTACACGGTTACCTATACACTGACGTCCCCCTGCAGCGGTGACCACCAGGCCAGCACGCAGGTCCGCATCTCCTCCAGCGGTGATCCGTCGGTATTCGGCAGCAACAGCTGGAATGTGTATGCCTGGAACAGCAGCAACTGGAGCAGCAACTATGTCGGTTATTACACGGATTCCACCCTCAACTTCAATACGGAAAGTCAATGGTCGGCGGCAACTTCCCCTTCGGCTGCAACGGGCTTCCAGGGCTGCGGCACGGTGGGCAACGACAACCACTCCTGGAGTGCCAAGCGCCAGGGCTTCCCCTGTGGCTATTACCGCCTCGACATTCCGGGTCATGATGACAATGTGGAGCTCTGGATCAATGATGTCCGCGTGTTCCAGCACGTGGGCTGCTGCGACAGCCACACCGGCGTGTGGCAGGGCCTGCTCGGAGGCAACGACCGCGTGGAGTTCCGGGTGACTGAGGGCGGCGGCGCCTCTCACGGAGCAATAAGCTTCGTGCAGGTCAGTAGTTCTACGGCTTCTATCAGCTACGCCAGCCAGAATTATTGCCAGGGCTCCGGCAACGTTATGGTGGCTCAGACCGGCCCTTCCGGCGGCAGCTACAGCGCCACCCCGGCGGGCCTTGTCATTGATGCGGCCACCGGCACCGTGAACACGCAGGCAAGCGCGCTCAACACCTATACCGTCACGTACACGGCTACGAATGCATGCGGTGAGCCCATTAACGCTACCACTACGCTTACGATCACCCTGGTGTCGGGCTCGCCTTCCGAATACGGCAGCAATGCCTGGAACGTTTATGCCTTTAACAGCGGCGGCCAGTCGGCGCCAACCGGCGCCTGGGATACCAACTACAGCGGCTACTACGTCGCCTCCGGATTAAGCTTCAATACAATCGCGCATTGGTCCGCGGGCGGCGTTCCTTCGGCGGCAGCCGGCTACATGGGTTGCCCGGTAACTATTGACACCCACTCCTGGAGTGCCAGGCGCCGCGGTTTCCCCTGCGACGTTTATACACTCAACGTGCCTGCCCACAGCCGCGGGGGCGAACTTTGGATCAACGGTGTAAGAGTGTGGTCACACGACGACTGCTGCGATAGCCATAGCGCCGTGTGGACGGGCACCCTGGGTGCGGCCGACAGCGTTGAGTTCCGCGCAACAGGCGGTAACGGTCAATCTTTTGGCACGCTCAATTTTATCGCTGCCAGCGCCGGTATGGTATTGCAGTATGGCGCCGCAGCAGTATGCACTTCCGCACCGGCAATGGCACCTTCCACAACGTCGGCTGCAGGCGGATACTACACCGCAACGCCTGCCGGACTGCAGATCGATTCAACAACCGGTGTGGTCACACCGCAGAGCAGTGCCGCAAACACCTACACGATCTATTATAAGCTACCCGTGTCCTGCGGCGACACGCTTCATGCGCAGACGCAACTCGTAATCACACAGGCAGTGGGCAACCCGGCCGTTTACGGCAACGGTGCCTGGAATGTATACGCCTGGAACGGTGGATCGGACGTGGATCCGGCCAATTCCTGGAATACCAACTATGCCGGCTACTTTGTAGCACAGGGGTTGAACTTCTATTCGCATGATCATTGGAATTATTGGTACAGCATCGGATCACCCTCGCAGGCAGCGGGCTACCAGGGCTGTCCCGTAAATGGGATCAGTTATTCGTGGAGCGCCAGGCGCCAGGGATTCCCCTGCGGCTATTACAGCCTGAGCATCCCCCAGAACGCATCCGGGTCGCAGCTGTGGATCAATGATTCGCTGGTGTACGAGAACGGGCAAAGCTCCGGCAACTACAACGTGTGGCGCGGCTACCTTTCGGGTTCCGACCGCGTCACCTTCCGCGTGCGCAGCGCCAGCTACTTCGGCTCCTATGGCCTGCTCCAGTTCGACCTCGTTCCCGAAGTTTCCATCAGCTACCCCGTGACGCAGTTCTGTGTGGGAACGGGCACCCTGCAACCATCCGTCACCGGCCTCACCGGCGGCACCTGGAGCGCATCGCCTGCCGGTCTCGCCATCAATGCTGCTTCCGGCGCCATCAACAAGGCCACCTCGCGGGCCGGCACGTATACGGTCCGGTACCGGGTAACCACTCCCTGCGGTACCACCGTGCTGGATTCCACCAGCATCCACGTCACCGCGCCGGGGGGTAACCCCTCGGTGTTCGGCAGTGGCGTCTGGAACGTATATGCCTGGAATGCTGGTTCGTATGAGTTGACCCCGGAGGCCTGGACGCAGAACTACAGCGGCTACTATACCGCTACCGGCCTCAGCTTCACCACCCATTGGAGCAATTCACCGTCCGACGCGGCCGGCTACCAGGGCTGCCCCGTCGGTGCCGACAACCACTCCTGGAGCGCCAAGCGGAAGGGCTTCCCCTGCGGCTACTACCGCATCGATGTCAACGGGCACGACGATGCCGGCCAGCTGTGGGTCAACGGCGTAAAAGTGTGGGAGCATAACGCCTGCTGCGACAGCCATGGCAATGCCTGGCGTGGCTTCCTCGGTGCCAACGACCGCGTCGAGTTCCGCGTTACGGAAGGTGGTGGCGGCTCCAACGGCGCCATAACGATCACACCTGTCGCGCCCAATACCATCAGCTATGCACAACCGTATTATTGCAGGAGTGCAGGTGGCACCACAACCCCCGCCCGTACAGGCTCCGGCGGCGGTGTCTATTCCGCGCTGCCCGCCGGTCTGACGATCAATGCATCCACCGGGGTGGTGAATATCGGTACGAGCCTGCCCGGTAATTATACAGTCTCCTACAAGCCTGCAGGCGCTGACAGCTGCAACCTGCCGTCCGCCACCACCACCCTCGTCATCGCTGCATCCATGACGGTCGACCAGCCTTCCGCTGTCACCGTCTGCAACGGAAGCAGCGTGCCCGCTGTCGCCTTCACCGGCGCGCCGGCCTTTGCGTGGACGAATTCCGACACGTCCATCGGACTGCCCGCGAGCGGAACCGGCCCCCTGCCGGCCTTTACCGCCACCAATGCAACGGGAGCACCGAAGGCCTCCACGATCACGGTTCTGCCCGCCATTCCCGACACTAGCTTCAGCGGATTCATCGACTATTATGACTCGCATGTCCCTTACGGGCCAAGCCAGAACGGCCTTGCCTCTTCCTGTGGCTCCAGGAAGACCTATCCCGGCACCTTTGCCGGCTATTACGCCGGCTATGGATATGGGCCTTACGAGGCGCGAAGCTTCACGAACACTTCTTCCACGCCCACCTGTGCCACGATCACGTATACGTCAACGTATTACGACGTATTTGTTGCTGCCTATCGTGGAAGCATGAACCCGTTGAATCCCGAAGAGAATTATATGGGCGACGGTGGCGAAGCCGCCAACTTCAGCACCCGTAGCTTTGCCGTGACAGTAGCGCCCGGTGAAACGGTGCTGCTCGCGTTCTATAGTCCCTTCTACTGGTCCGCCGGATTTACCGCGCAGGTGAGCCAGGCGCCCCTGTGCAGCACACCGAAGACCTTCCAGCTGACGGTGAACCCGATGCCTTCGGCCTCGATCAGCTATGCGGCTTCGCCATTCTGCTCTAACGGCAGCGTGGCCTCTGTTACGCGCACTGGTGCGAGCGGCGGCACCTACTCGGCTGCGCCGGCCGGCCTCAGTATCAATACGGCAAGCGGCAGTATCAATCCTGCGGCGTCCACCCCGGGCACTTACACCGTGACCTACTCGGTGCCGCCTGCAGGCGGCTGCGCGGCGTTCTCCACCAGCACTACCGTAACGGTGCAGCCGGCAACCACCATGACCGGTGGCGGCAACAAGGTCGTGTGCGCCGGGGTCACGCTACCAGCGACGTCGTTCAGCGGTGCGGCCAGTTATACCTGGACGAACTCGAACCCGGCTATCGGCCTCGCGGCCTCGGGCACGGGCAACCTTCCGTCCTTCGTGGCCCGGAACACTACTTCCGCCAACCTGGTGGCTTCCATTGCCGTCACACCCGTCAGCGCTGGCGGATGCACGGGCAAGCGCGTCACCTTCTCCATCACGGTGAAGCCCGTGCCGGTAGCTACGGTGCCGGCAAGCAGCACCGTGTGCTCGGGTACCACGGTCCCGCCGGTCACGCTCTCCAGCGCCATCACGGGTGCGGCCTTCGCCTGGACCAACTCCAATCCCGCCATCGGGCTCGCCGCCTCGGGTACGGGATCCGTTCCTTCCTTTACCGCGGTGAACAGCACGGGCCTGGTCCAGGTGGCTACGATCCGCGTCACACCATCGGCCAACGGCTGCGCCGGCACCCCCCTGTTCTATACACTGACCGTGACGCCTTCGGGGGGAACGATCGCCTATACCGGCTCGCCCTATTGCCCCAGCGGCTGGGCCTATGTGCAACGTGCCGGAAACGCGGGCGGTACGTTCACGGCAGCACCGGCAGGCCTGGTGATCGACAGCAGCAGCGGCGCCGTCAACCTGGCCCTTTCTGCGCCCGGCACCTACACGGTTTCTTATGTATCGGGAAGCAGCGGCAGTAGCGGTTGCCCGGGCACGGCAACCACTTCGATCACGATCCTTCCCGCGTCAGCCGTAGAGGCCATGCCCAACAAGGTGTATTGTGCCGGTGTGACTACTCCCGTGCTGCCCTTTACCGGCACGGCTGCAGGCTATTCGTGGACCAACAGCCACCCGGCGATCGGGCTGGCGGCGTCCGGCACGGGTACTTCGATTCCTTCGTTCACTACCGTAAACAACGGCACTGCGAGTATCGTGGCTTCGGTTACCGTCACGCCGCTCGGAAGCGGCGGCTGCCCGTCGGGCAAGCCCATCACCTTCCGCATCACGGTGTACCCGAACGTGGTGATCACGCCGGTTGCGGACCAGGTCTATTGCCCGGGTGTAAGCGCTTCGCCGGTCGGCTTTACTGCGAACCTGGCCACGGGTGTCACCTATTCATGGACCCGCACCACAGCGGCCATCGGGCTTCCGGCCACGACGGGTTCCGGCAGCATCCCGTCGTTCGTAACGCAGAATGCAACGGCCGGTACGCTCACTTCCCAGGTAACGGTACAGGCGCTGGCCAACAAGTGCCCGGCCACCCCGGTCACGTTCAGCTATGTGATCAACCGCTGCATCGTGCGGATCGGTATCCCGAAAAAGGAGCCGGCAGCCGCGGAGGACTCCATCACCGGCCTTACCGTCGGGCCCAACCCGACCAACGGCCGCGTGACGATCTACCTCGGGCAGCCGGGCAGCTACACACTGCGCCTGCTCGACCAGTATGGCCAGGCGCTGGGCAACGCGCTCCCGTTCACGGGCAGCAGCCATACCCTCGACCTGAGCCACCTGCCTGCCGGCACCTACCTCGTGCAGGTTGCCGACCAGCGGAGCGGAAGCTCGGTACAGCGAAAGGTTATTAAGCTCTGACCCGGCCCCGGCCCCCTGTCCCCCGGTAAGCGGAACTTAGCCCGGAGATACTTTTCGAACTAGACCTTTTCTCAAAGCACGTTTATACGAAAGCCCCGACACCGTCGGGGCTTTCTACGTAAAGAGGGTGGAGCGGAGGAAGGATTGAGGTGGAGCAAGAGAGCATTCGAATACATGAGCATTTGAATAAATGAGGGGGCTGACGCCGGCTGCGGATCTACCCCATATAATAAGTCGGTCATGTAGTCATATATTCAAGTTCCTGCTTTAAGACAGTCTCCCTTCGTAAGAAAAGGATCGATCTAAGTGCCCCCTTCGGGGGACAGGGGGCCGGGGCCGGGCAGTAATATGTGAAACGTGGCGCCTTCGCCGGGCTTGCTCTCCGCCCAGATGCTGCCGCCGTGGTTCTGCACCACCTTGCGGCAGAGGGCGAGGCCGATGCCGGTGCCGCCGTAGGCTTCGCGCTGGTGCAGGCGCTGGAACATCAGGAAGATGCGCTCCGCGGATTCGGGGCTGAAGCCGATGCCGTTGTCGCTGAACGAGATGCCGTACCAGGTGCGGTGCGCGTCGAGCTCCGGGTGCGCGGCGCGGTCGGCATCGGTGAGGATGCGGCAGCGGACGCGGATCTCGGGCGTGGCCCCGGGCAGCACGAACTTGAGCGCGTTGTTCATCAGGTTGTAAAACAGCTGGTGCATCTGGTGCGGCACGGCCCGCATCGTGGGCAGCGCATCGGAGCTCACCCGCGCGCCCTTTTCCTGGATCACGAGCTCGAGGTCCGACTGCACGGCGGCCAGCACCTCGTCGAGGTCCACCTCGGTAAACTGCTCGGCCTTGTTGAGCGAGGCGTAGTTGAGCACGTCGCGCAGGGCGGCGCTCATGCGGCGGGCCGAGGCGCTCACCTTCTCGAGGCGCGCCGCCGCCGCTTCCGAGAGCTGCGTGTGGGTGTCGGACTTTACCATGTCGGTGAAGATGAGGATCTTCCGCAGCGGCTCCTGCAGGTCGTGGTGCGACACGTAGGTGAACTGCTCCAGCTCCTCGTTCGAGCGCTTCAGGCGGGCCACCAGCTCCTCCTGCCGCAGCTGGGCCTCCTTGATCGGCGTAACGTCTGTAAATACGTTGATGAGGCGGTCCTCGTCCATCTTGGCCACGGCGAGCTCGATCCAGCGGCCCGTGGGCTCCACGAAGTACTGGGTGATGAAGGGCGTGCCGGTGCGCAGGGTTTCGAGTGCCTGCACGAATAGCGGGCTTTCGAGAATGCCCGGCAGGTTTTCCGAAACGGTGCGGGAGAGCGCCAGCTCAAGGGGCAGCCCGGTGTGCTTCGCTGAGATCTCGTTGGCCATTACCGTGCGCGCGTCCACGATGGTGCCGGCCGCGTCGCGGATCATTTCGGTTACCGAAATACCGCTCGGCGAATGCCGCAGGATGTTGTCGAGCATGTTCTTCTGCTGCTCGATCCGGATGGCAGCCTGGCGCTGCGGGGAGATATTGTTGAACGTGACCACGACGCCGTTATCGCCGCGTTTTACGGCCGATATATCGAACCAGGAGTTCAGATCCTGGTCGGCCGAATAGATCTCTTTGCGCTCGGGTTGCCCGGTCTGGAGCACGCGCCGGTACAGGTCAAAAACGCCGCTCTTGTCGGTGCCCGGGAAATAGCTCCGGTAGTTTTTCCCGACGATGCTTTCGTCGAGCCCCACGATGGTGGTAAAGGCCTTGTTGATCTTGACGATGCGGAAGTCGGACACCGTTCCGGCCGGACCCGGCACCGCATCGAGGGCCATCACGGCGTTGATGGAGGCGTCCAGTATGCTGTTGGCGAATTCGGATTGTTTTTCCACGGCTTCCTGCGATTCCTTCAGCTCCGTGATGTCGGAGAGCGTGCGCAGAAAGCCATCCTGCAGTGGCGTCACCGTTACCCAAAGCCATTTGCCGGTGGCCGGCACATGTTGCTGCCAGGCTTCGGAGCGTCCCTGCTCCACCACGTCCACGTAGCGGCCGAAGTCATCTTCCAGCCCGTACAGCCCGAGCAGCTCGGTGAGGCGGAGGCTTTCGCGCTGTTCCGTAGTAATACCGGTGAGCTCGGTCACCTGCGCGTTGTAGTAGAGCATGCCGAAGTCTACGATGCGGCCCGCCTCGTCGCGGATGGAGGTGTACACCATCATGCCGATGGGCGCGCTGTCGACGACGCCGCGGATCTGGTTCCGGGCCTCGGTGAGCTGCTGTGTGCGTTCGGCCACCTTTTCCTCGAGGCGCTCCTCGGCGCGCTTCTGCTCGTCGATGTCGGTGGTGGTCCCGTACCAGCGCAGGATGTTGCCGTACGCGTCTTTCATGGGTGTGCCGCGGGCCACGAACCAGCGGTAGGTGCCGTCGTGGCGGCGTACGCGGTATTCCACGTCGTAGCTGGCCTGCTGCCGCAACGCGTTTTGCCAGGCTGTGGCGGTATCGGCAACGTCGTCGGGGTGGAGTGTCCTGATCCATCCTTCGCCGGTGAGCTCCCCGAAGGGCACGCCGGTGTATTCGGTCCACATGCGGTTGAAATAGGAGGCATAGCCGTCGGACTCGGTGGCCCATACGAGCTGGGGCATCATATCGGTCACGAAGCGCAGCTCGCGGTTGGCCTCCTGCAGCTGCGTTTCGATGGCCCCCTGCCGCAGCAGGGCTTCGCGCATTTCGATCTGGTGCATCGTCATCCACGCAAACTGCTCGAGCAGGCGGGTGTTGGCTTCCGAGAACGTGCGCGGCTTTGTGTCTACGAGGCAAACGGTGCCGATCTGGTGGCCATCGGGAGTGATGAGCGGGGCGCCGGCATAAAAGCGGATCCCGCCTTCGGTGGCTACGTAGGTGCCGTTGGCAAAGCAGGCGTCGGCGTGTGCATCTTCGATCACCAGGGGGCTCGGGCTGAGGATCGTGTGGGAGCAGAGGCTGTCTTCGCGGAGGACCTCCGGGAGCGGGAACCCGCCATAGCGCGACTTGAAGTGCACCCGCTCCTGGCCCACGATGGAAAGAAAGGCGAGCGGCATGTCGAATACCTGGGCCATCATCTCCGTGATCTTGTCGAACACCGCCTCCGGCGGCGTGTCGAGGATCTGATACCGACGCAGGGCTTCGAGGCGCTCAGGGTCGTTAACGGGTATAAGCGACTTGATGAGGGATTCCACGTTTTCGTTTGATTAAGGGGAGTCGAAAATACAACACGGACGGGCGTTTCGCTCAATTATTTGGGTACGAGCTCAGTGAACGATCCGGATGTTTCGCTTCCTGATATAATGATGCCACACGATCATGGTGGCGATGGAGCGCCAGGGCCGGAGCGGTGCTGCCCATTCCAGTGCGCGCTCTTTGCTGATCGTATCCCAGCCCTTCACCATTTTGATCCCGTTCATGAGCGCGAGGTCGCCTGTGGGGAAGAGGTCGGTGCGTCCGAGGGAGTGGAGCAGGTAGATGTCGACGGTCCAGTCGCCGATGCCTTTAAGGGCCGTGAGGCGGCGGCGCACTTCGTCGTCGGGCAGGGCTTCCATGTCTTTGAGTACGATCGTCCGTTTTTGCAGCGCCTCGGCGAGCCCGCGCACGTAGGCCATCTTCTGCCGGGTGAAGGAGCAGGCGCGCAGCTCTTCGTCGGTGAGCGCCAGTAGTTTTACGGGTGTCGGCAACCCGATCTTTTCCTCCAGCCGCTTGAAGGCGGCATAGGCCGATTGCAGCGACACCTGCTGCTCCAGGATCGTAAGTACGAGCGTCGCAAATCGGTTTGGCCGCGTCCAAAGCGGCGGGTAACCATGGGTGTCGATCACCGTCTTCAGGTCGGCATCGCGCTCCGCAACGGCATCACAGAGTTGGTGGAAGTTTTCGGCGTTGAACGAGTTCAAGGGTTTAGGAGGTTTAGGGGGTTTAGGGGGTTTAGGGGGTTTAGAAGGTTTAGGGGGTTGGTTTTGAAAGGTTTTAAGGTTGTTAAGTTCTTAAGGTTTTGAAGGTTTGAGCGGTTCAGAAGGGTTCAGAAAAGTTCAGAAGGGTTTAGGAAGGTTGGCGGCGGAAGCAACTCCATCCTGACATTTGAGGTGGCACCTTTAGTATAACCGACGAACAAAAGAAAAGGTCGTCTTTAAACGACCCTTTACCCGCCTCCGCTGCGCTTCTGCGGGCGGAGCCAATAAACCAATAGACTAATAAACCAATAAACGCGCGCAGCGCTACGCCTTGGCTTTGAATTTGGCGATGGCCTCTTTCGTAAAGCTGCTCAGCACGAGGCGGCCGGAGATCTCGGCGCGGGAAGAGAGGAGCTCGTCCCAATGCTCGGTGCCTTTCCAGAAGATGCCCTTGAGCTCCCGCATGGCCTCGGGAGAGGAGTGTGCAAGCTGGTTGGCGAGGCGGGCGATGGATTCGTCCATGCCTTCGGCGGTGGGGTGTACCTCCGCAAAAAGGCCCTTGCGCTTGGCCCATTCGGCGTTGCGCCACATGGAGGCATCGATGGCGAGCTGGCTGAAGGCCGAGGTGCCGATCTTGCGCTCCACGGCCGGGCCCACCACGAAGGGGCCGATGCCTACGGCGAGCTCGCTGAGCTTCACCTCGGCGCCTTCGAGCGCGATGGCATAATCGACCGCCGATGCAAGACCTACACCGCCGCCCACGCACTTGCCCTGGATGCGGCCGATGACGAGCTTCGGGCACTTGCGGATAGCGTTGATGACCTCGGCAAAGCCGCTGAAAAAGGTAAAGCCCGCTTTCTCGTCCTGGATCTGCGTGAGCTCGTCGAAGGAGGCGCCGGCGCAGAAGGCCCGCTCGCCGGCCGAGCGCAGCACGATGACGCGGGTTTCAGGATCCAGGCCCGCGTCGTGGATCTCGTGGGCGAGTGCCGACAGGATGCGGCGCGGCAGCGAATTGCTCTGGGGATGAAAGAACTCGATCGTCGTAATACCCTTGTGTGTCTCTACGTGCACATAGCCGTTGATGATGTCCTTGCTCATGGTAGGGAGTCTTTGATTCGAAGTTAAAAATTAGTTGCGGCCCGTCTCGTTTTGGGGAAGTCAAAATTCAAAAGTCAAAAATCAAAAAAGCTTCCGGGTGGTAAGCGGCTGTCCCGTTTCGTAGGGCCTGCTGCAGCAACCGTTTTTGACTTTTTAATTTTGACTTTTGAATTTGCTACCCCTCGCGCCGTTTCACCATCGTGAGGATGGTCGCCACGCCCGTGTGCTCGCCGGTTTCGTCGAGCATCTCCACGAGCCATTTCACGATGCCCTTCGGGATGTCGGTGGCCTCGCGCTGGTCCTGCGGGATCTTCTCCTTGCAGGTAAAGCGGATGGTGAGCTCGGCGCCGGGGTACACGGGCTTGGTGAAGCGCAGCTCGTCGATGCCGTAGTTGAGCAGCACGGGACCGAGGTCGGAGCCGTCCACAAACAGGCCTGCGGCGGCCGAAAGCACGAAGTAGCCATGCGCCACCTGTCCTTCGAACATGGTGCCGCTGAAGTCGGTGTCTTTTTTATGCGCGTAAAAGTGGTCCCCGCTGAGGTCGGCGAAGGCGTCGATATCGTCGGCGGTAATGACGCGCTTTTCCGTCACGATCTGGTCGCCCACCTCGAGCTCCTCGTAGTATTTGCGGAAGGGGTGCACACCGGGGTCCTTACCCTTGCCGCCGGCCTGGTAGGTGCCGGTGATGGCGGTGAGCATCGTGGGCGATCCCTGCACGGCGGTGCGCTGCAGGTAGTGCTTCACGCCGCGGGTACCGCCCATCTCTTCGCCGCCGCCGGCGCGCCCGGGGCCGCCGTGCACGAGCAGGGGCAGGGGGGAGCCGTGGCCGGTGCTTTCCTTCGCGCACTCCTGGTTGAGCACGAGGATGCGGCCGTGGTGCGTGGCCGCGCCCACCACGAAGTCGGTGGCGATGCGGGCGTCGGCGGTCACGATGGAGCAGCAGAGCGAGCCCTTGCCTTTCTTCGAAAGCAGGATGGCGTCGTCGACGTCTTTATAAGGCATCACGGTGCTCACGGGACCGAAGCACTCGATGTCGTGCACGGCCTCGTTGCGGAAGGGATCGCTTTCGAGCAGGAGGAGCGGGGAGAGGAAGGCGCCCTTCTGCGCGTCGGCGTCCAGTACTTCTACGGAGTCGAGCGAGCCGTACACGAGCTGCGCGGTGGCGAGCAGCTGCTGCACGTTCTTCCGCACGTCGTCGCGCTGGCCCGTGGAGGCGAGGGCGCCCATGCGCACCTTCTCGTTGAGCGGGTTGCCGATGGCGGTTTGCCCGAGTGCCTTACCAAGCGCGATATACACGTCTTCGAGCACGTTCTCGGGGGCGAAGATGCGGCGCACGGCCGTACACTTCTGCCCGGCCTTGACGGTGATCTCCTTGCGTACTTCCTTGATGAAGAGGTCCCACTCGGGCGAGCCGGGCGCCACGTCGGTGCCGAGCACGATGCAGTTGAGCGAGTCGGCCTCCATGTTGAACGGGACGCTCTCTTCGTGGATGCGCTTGTGTGCCTTCAGCATGAGCCCCGTTTTCTTGGAGCCGGTGAAGGTCACTACGTCCTGGCTCGTGACGTGGTCGAGCAGGTCGCCGGCGCCGCCGCAGAGCACCTGCAGGGATCCTTCGGGCAGGATACCGCTTTCGATGATGGCGCGGGCCACGGCCTCGGTGAGGTAGGCGGTCATCTGCGCGGGCTTCACGATGGCGGGCATCCCGGCGAGCCAGTTGACGGCGCACTTCTCGAGCATGCCCCACACGGGGAAGTTGTAGGCGTTGATGTGCACGGCCACGCCTTCCTTCGGCACGAGGATGTGGTGGCCCATGAAGGTGCCTCCCTTCGAGAGGCCGATGGGGTCGCCGTCGGTGCACCAGGGGAGGTCGGGGAACTTGCGGCGGAGCGAGGCGTTGGCGAAGAGGTTGCCGATGCCGCCTTCGATGTCGATCCAGGCGTCGGCGCGGGTGGCGCCGGAGTGGTAGGAGATGGCGTAGAACTCTTCCTTGCGGCCCATGAGGTAGGTGGCGAGGGCGCGGAGGCGGCGGCCCCGCTCGTGGAAGGTCAGCTTGCGGAGGGCGGGGTTGCCCACGGTGCGGCCGTATTCGAGGGCGCCGGCAAAGTCGAGGCCCTCGGTAGTGGCGGCGTAGATGGGGGCGCCGGTTACGGCATCGAGGAGTATCTGTCCGTCGCCGTCGCCGGTGATCCAGCGTCCGGAGACATAGTTTTCGAGCTTTTTCATATAGCGTGAGTGATGAGTGCGCGCAATTTACGGCGGGAAAGAACGCCGGCCGGGCCCTTTTCTGTGCGCGGATCCCCTCCAGGGCTACCCGGTGGCCTGCCCCGGCGCCCGGGGTGCACTTGTGTTTTTGTAAGGGGAGAAGGGGCCTAAAAGTGGCTCCGGGAGCCGGTTCTTCGCCGGTTTTGATTATATTTGTCCTTTCGGTTTAGAAGTCATTTAGCAAGCAAACATGGTTAACATTATACTTTTTGGCCCTCCGGGGAGTGGAAAAGGTACGCAATCTGAGCGCCTCGTAGAGAAGTTCGGGCTCGTGCACCTCTCCACCGGCAACCTCCTTCGCCAGGAGATCGCAGACAAGACACCGCTTGGCCTCGAGGCGCAAAGCATCATGGCACGCGGCCACCTCGTACCCGACGAGGTCGTGATCGCGATGATCGATTCCTGCCTCGAGAAGCACGCCGATGCGAAGGGGTTTCTGTTCGACGGCTTTCCGCGCACCGTAGCGCAGGCCGAAGCCCTCGACAAGCTGCTCTCCGTGCGTAAGACCGCCATCAGCAAGCTCCTTGCCCTCGATGTGTCGGAAGGCGAGCTCGTGCAGCGCCTGCTGAGCCGTGGCCGCTCCGACGATACCCGCGAGACCGTGATGAACCGCCTCAACGTGTACCGCAGCGAGACCGAGCCGGTGGCCTCTTACTATGCCAAGGCCGGCAAGCTCGAGCACATCCAGGGAGAGGGATCCGTCGAGGAGATCTTCGCCGCCATCAGCCAGCGCATCGTTCCGTATATGGAAGCAGTGCGGGTGGAAGAATAAATACGTTTGAAGGTTGGGGTTTGAAGTTTGATGTTGCCGCACCCATTTAGCGGGCGGCACCTGACTTCAAACCCCACACATCAAACATCAAACTCCCTCGATGGACCACGCCAATAAGCGCACGTTTTTACTCGGGCAGTTCGTGCCCCTGCTGCAACAGATCCCTTCCGATACGCTTCCGCACTGGGGCAAGATGACCCTGCAGCAGATGACCGAGCATTTTTCCGATTACGTGCGGCTGGCCGCGGGCAAGATCGTGCCGAAGGAAATGGTGACGCCGCCGTCCCAGTTGCCGCAGATGCTGGCCTTCCTGGAAAGCGAGAAGCCTTTCCGCGAGAACACCCCCAACCCGCTGATGCCCGAAGTGCCCGCCCCGGTCCGCAACCGCTCCATAGCAGAGGCCTTCGCCGAGCTCCAGGGCGCGCTCGATCAGTTCGACGCCACCTTCGCGGCCAATCCCCACCTCACTACGCTCAATCCCTTTTTCGGCGACCTCAACTTCCAGCAGAACGTGCAGTTGCTCTACAAGCACGCCACGCACCACTTGCGGCAGTTCGGCGTTACCATCGGGTGACCCATCCCCCGGCCCCTTCCCCGGCCCCTTCCCAAAGGGAAGGGGTGACTCTGTGGTACTTCACTACGGTTTGCAAGCTGTTCGCCGCGGGATCATTCTTTCAGAAAACACGCCTGGCGCGCCCTACGATGTCCAGCATCACTCCAGTGTAGTCCATCGTCTCCTCATGATCGTACCAATCGGATCGTATCACGGCGGTAGTGGGTCTGTCGCCACGGCATCCGCGCTGATCGTATCGATCATATAGATCCGCGTGCTTTCTCTCCTTGCGCATTACCCCATTACCCCATTACCCCATCAGCACATTAACACATCAACAGCAATCTGCCGGGCCGTACGCGCCGTATCTTTAGGGAACACGAATACCATGAAACGGATCCTTGTCCTCCTGCTGTTGTCGACCTTCATGCAGCAATGCAGCTACTCGCAAAAACGCAATAAAGAAGCCATGTCTACCGAAAAGAAAGCGCCGGTATACTCGAATACCGACACGTCGAAAGTGCAGCTGCCAGACGCGGACTGGCGCAAGTACCTCTCGCCCGACGCCTATGCCGTAGCGCGGGAAAAAGGCACCGAGCGGCCGTGGAGCTCGCCGCTGGAAGGCAACAAGGAGAAGGGCAATTACTACTGCGCCGCCTGCGGCAACGCGCTCTTCGTGAGCGATACCAAGTTCGACAGCGGCTGCGGATGGCCTTCGTTTTACCAGCCCGTGAGCAAGGGCAGCATCATCTATACCCCCGACCGCTCGCACGGCATGGAGCGCACCGAGGTGCAGTGCGGCCGCTGCAAGGCCCACCTCGGCCACGTGTTCGACGACGGCCCGCCGCCCACCGGCCTGCGCTATTGCATCAACGGCGTGGTGCTGGATTTCAAGAAGGCCGAAGCAGCCGCGAAGGCCTTCGACGAGAAGAAAGGGCAGTGAGAGCGGGAATCGGCAATCGGGAATCGGCAATGCGTCCCTATGGCGATCGGGAGCGGTGTGCTGATGGCAGCTATGCGTATGGCCTCGTACGTCTTACGGCGATTGCTTCGAAACCGGACGACAGGGCCGGGGATGGGAAACACGGTCTCGAATAGCTGTATTCGCGACGTCTTCCACCAATCCCATCTCCGCACCGGTATGCGCACCCTGTCTGGCCGCTATCCGTACTGTTGCCGCCGCTTCCCTTGCCCATGCTCTGGGCGATTGAACCCACATGGCTGACGTTCTCACGCCTCACCCGCTCACTCGCTCACCCGCTCACTTGCTCACCCGCTCACGCTTCACGCTTCACGACTCCCGATACGCCCATCGCTGCTCATCGCTTCACCGCTCCATTCACGATTGCCGATTCCCGATTGCCGATTCCCGCATATGCCGTATGTTAGATGCCCTAATCCCTCTTCTGCTATGACCCGCATCCTGTACGCATTCCTTGCCCTGATCACCTGCCTGGGGGCACACGCGCAACAACGCGTCTCGCTCGACCAGTTCAAGAACTGGAAGCCCCGCAACTTCGGTCCCTCCTCCATGAGCGGCCGCGTCACCACCATCGACGTCGTGCTCAGCGATCCCAACACCTGGTATATCGGCGCGGCCTCGGGCGGCGTGTGGAAGACCTCCAATGCCGGCGGCTCCTGGACGCCCCTCTTCGACGAGCAGCCCACCCTCAACATCGGCTCCCTCGCCATCCAGCAGTCCAACCCCAACATCGTGTGGGTAGGCACCGGCGAAGGCAACCCGCGCAACTCCATCAACATCGGTGAAGGCATCTACAAGACCCTTGACGGCGGCCGCACCTGGAAGCGCATGGGCCTCGAGAAGACCCGCAACATCCACCGCATCCTCATCGACCCCACCAACCCCGACGTGGTATATGCCGGCGTCATCGGCAACCCCTACGCCGAGCACCCCGAGCGCGGTGTGTACAAGACCACCGACGGCGGCAACAGCTGGAAGCAGGTGCTCTACACCAACGACACGTCGGGCGTCGGCGATATGGTGATGGACCCCTCCAACCCCAACAAGATCCTCGTCAACATGTGGCAGCACCGCCGCACGCCGCACTCCTTCAAGAGCGGTGGCCCCGGCTCGGGACTCTACCTTACCATGGATGGCGGCACCACCTGGAAGAAGCTCGGCAAGGAAGACGGCCTCCCGGGCGGCAACCTTGGTCGCTGCGGCCTCGCCTTTGCCCGCTCGCAGCCCACGCGCGTGTATGCCCTCGTTGAAGCCGAAAAGAACGGCCTGTATAAAAGCGACGACGGCGGCTTCAAGTGGGAGCTCATCACCGCCGAGCCGCGCATCGTTACCAACCGTCCCTTCTACTTCCAGGACATCGCCGTGGACACGAAGAACGAGAACCGTATTTATTCGATACACGACATCGTGGAAGTGAGCGAGGACGGCGGCCGCAGCTTCCGCACGCTGCTGCCCTACTCCGGCATCCACCCCGACCACCACGCCTGGTGGATCTCGCCCGAGGACCCCAACTTCATCCTCGACGGCAACGACGGCGGCATGGGCATCACCCGCGACCGCGGCCGCAGCTGGACCTTCCCCGAAGGCCTGCCGCTCGGGCAGTTCTACCACGTCAACGTCGACAACGAAATGCCGTACAATGCCATGGGCGGCCTGCAGGACAACGGCTCCTGGCACGGCCCCGCCTACACCTGGACCAACGGCGGCATCCGCAACTACTACTGGAACAACGTGGGCGGCGGCGACGGCTTCGACGTGATGCCCGACCCCGAGAACGCCGACTGGGTATACAGCATGAGCCAGCAGGGCTACCTCAACCGCATGAACTGGAAGACCGGCGAGCGCTGGTTCCTCCGCCCGCCCACCACGGACCTCAGCCAGAAGTTCCGCTTCAACTGGAACGCCGGCATCGCGCAGGATCCCTTCGACAAGAACACGATCTACTTCGCCTCACAGTACGTGCACAAGAGCACCAACAAGGGCGCGAGCTGGACGATCATCTCGCCCGACCTCACCACCAACGTGCCCGCGCAGCAGAACCAGGACGAGAACGGCGGCCTCACGCTCGACGTGACCGGTGCGGAGAACTACAACACCATCCTCGCCATCGAGCCCTCGCGCCTCGACCGCAACGTGCTGTGGGTGGGCACCGACGACGGTAACGTGCAGCTCACGCGCGACGGCGGCAAGACCTGGACCAACTTCCGCGGCAAGATCCCCGGTATGCCCGTGGGCGCCTGGATCCCGCAGGTACGCGCCTCGCGCTACAATGCCGGCGAAGTGTTCGTGGTGGCCAACGACTACCGCCGCGGCGACTTCAAGCCGTATATTTTCCGGACCACCGATTACGGAAAGACGTGGACGAGACTCGTGGACGAAAAGAAAGTACGCGGCTATGCGCTGTGCATGATCCAGGACCCGGCGCAGCCCAACCTGATCTTCGTAGGCACCGAGCACGGCCTCTGGGTATCGCTCGACAACGGCGCCAACTTCCAGCAATGGAAGAACGGCTACCCGAGCGTGTCTACTTACGACCTCGCCATCCAGGAGCGTGAGGCCGACCTCGTGATCGCCACCTTCGGCCGCTCGCTCTGGGTGCTCGATGATATCCGTCCGCTGCGCCAGCTGGCCGCAGCCAATGGCACCGTGGCTCCGAAGCGGCTGATGGCCTATGCGGCGCCCGACGCCATCCAGGCACAGTACCGCCTCGCGCCCGGCTACGAATGGAGCACCTACGGCATCTACGACGCACCCAACCGCCCGCGCGGCGCGCAAATTTCCTACTGGGTCACCCCGTCGCGTGACACGGCCGTGAAAGTTTCGGACAGCTTGAACGTGCGCATCTACAACGACCGCAACGAGCTTGTGCGCAGCCTCAAGTGGAAGGCCGACAGCGGCTTCAACCGCCGTACCTGGTTCATGGAAGAAAAAGGCTACCGCTCGCCGGGCTCGCAGAAGCCGCGCCCGAATGCGCCGGAGATCCCCGGCCTGCAGGCAATGCCCGGCACCTATAAGGTAGTGCTGACGCTGGGCAAGGAATCCGATTCCACGATGGTGACGCTGCGCGACGACCCGCGGCTCAACAAGCCCGCCACCGCACGTGCGTCTCAGCGCCGCCTGATGGAGGAGCTCCGTAAAACTACGGATCGCCTTACCGAGGCCATGGACCGCCTCGCCGAGTCGGAGGAGGCACTGGGCAAGATCAGCAGCAGCCTCCGCGGCCTCGAAGGCAAGGAAACCGACTCGCTGCGCAAGGCCACTACGCGCATGCAGGACTCCATCAAGGTGCTGCGCGAATACATCGGCGGCAAGAAGAACGAGAAGCAGGGACTTTCCCGCGACAACGATATGACGGTACTTGCCGGCATCCAGCTGGCACAAGGCTATATCATGAGCAAGAGCGCCGCGCCCGGCGAGCAGGAGCACGCCCTCGTGGCCAACGCCGGCAAGCTGATCGACGCCGCCGTGGAGCGCGTCAACGCGTTCTATGCCATGCACTGGAAAACGTACCGCAAGCAGTACGAGGCAACGCAGGTCAATCTCTTCAAAGAGTATGAGCCGATCAGGTAAAGTTTATTGGTTTATTAGTTTACTGGTCAAAGGCCGTCTCGTAAGAGGCGGCCTTTGACGTCATTGCGATCCGCCAGCTGGCGGAGAAGCAATCTCCTCCGTTACGCAGAGTGCTCCCTAGTGCTACCGCTATGGAACACACCGCAAGTTGTGAAGATTGTCCCGAAGCTTCGGGACGCTGCGCTCTCAATGACCTATTCGACCCAGCCAGAAGCGATACACTCACTTATGCTTCGCGACGCCCACCTGCCGGCAATACTCCAGCACGGGGCAGGTGGAGCAGAGCGGGATCGCCTTGCAGATATGCTTGCCGAAGGGCATGAGCAGGCGGTTGATGTCGACCCGGCGCGCCTCGGGTACGAGTGCCTCCAGGGCGATCATCGTTTTCTCCGGGGTCTTCGTCTGCACATAACCCCAGCGGTTGACCACGCGGTGCACATGTATATCTACGGAGATGCCGCCCTTGCCGGTAGACACGCCGATGGCCAGGTTGGCGCACTTGGGGCCGACGCCTTTCAGCGAGGTAAGCACGTGGTAATCCGCGGGCAGCGCTCCTCCGTATTGTTCCTCGGCCACGCGCGCGATCTCCAGCATCGTTGCCGCTTTTTGTCCGGGAAACTGCGTGCCGTAGAGCAGGTCTGCAAGTTCGCCGTGTGTCAGCCGCAGCAGCTCTTTCGGCGTGCGGGCGTTTGCGTAGAGCTTCTCGGAAAGGGGGATGGTGGTCTCGTCGAGGGTACGGATGGAGATGAGGCAGGAGAGCAGCTGCTCGAAGACTGTGGTATAGCCGCGCTCGTAGAGGGCGAACATCGCCGCCTTCGGGTAGGGCGCAATAGCCTTTTCGATGCGCTGCAACATGACCTTCAGGTCGAAGGGCTTTTTCTCCATAAGCCGGTGTGTGCAACTATGGGGCCGCCTGCATGCGGCATCCGTCCTATCTTTAACCCTAAACCGACCCGATGCGCCGCTTGCTCGCCTCCTGCCTCGCCAGTTTTCTCGCCTTTGCCGCAACTGCCCAGGACAGCACCTACGTGCTCAAGGAGATCGGCTGGACACTGCGCGTGCCCGCCGGCTTCAAGCCGGAGAGCGTTGCGCAGCAAGAGGCCGACGGACGCGAAGGCGCTGCGCTGATCAAAGAATCGACGGGACTGACGCTGGACGACTCGGAAATGAAGACGCTGCTGAGCGTAGCGCGCGATGAGTACAATTCCTTTAACGTGACGATCCGTCCTTTCGACTCCACTACGGAAGGCCCCTACCCGCAGGCTACCGCCGAGATGAAGCCACTGCTCTACAAGACCCTGCGCGACCAGGTCCCGGATGTCCGGATCGATTCGTCGACGACGCAGGTGCTCGTGGGTGGCCTCCCCTTCGACCGGTATGCGGTGGTAGTGCATATGACGGAAGGCAAGAAGATGCACATGGTGGTGTACTCGCGCCTGCACCTCGGCTACGATATGGGCATTACCTACCTGACCCTGGAAGAAGCGGCCCGCCAGAAGATCGAGGCGGCACTGCGCACGTCGAAATTTACGGCAGTGCCCGCGCGGCCCAAGGCAGTCCTGAACAACAAGCCCGCGCAGCGATAAGCACTTCTCCGCCCTGAACCCTCATACCCATGGCCTATATCATGGTGGACGTGGAGGCCGATGGCCCCATCCCCGGACCTTACTCGATGATCTCCTTCGGCGCCGTGCTGGTGCAGGCCCCCCTCGACAAAAAATTCTACGGGCAGCTGCGTCCGGTTTCCGACCAGTACATACCGGAAGCCCTTGCCGTATCGCGCCACACGCGCGAAGAGACCCTCCGCTTCGACGACCCACAGGATGTGATGACGCGCTTCGCGGCCTGGGTAAAGGAAGTGGCGCCGAAAGGCCGCCCGCGCTTCGTGTCCGACAATGGCTTCGACTGGATGTTCATGTGCTGGTACTTCCACCGCTTCACCGGCAGCAACCCGTTCGGGCATTCCTCCATGAACCTCGGCTCGCTTTATAAAGGCTGTGTGCACGACACCTTTAAGAACTTCAAGCACCTGCGTCGCACCGTGCACGACCATCATCCCGTGAACGATGCCACCGGCAATGCCGAGGCGCTGCTGGCGATGAAAGAGGCGTTTGGGCTGAAGATCAAATTGGACTAGGCCCCCTGTCCCCCCAAGGGGGCACTTAGGTAGATCAGTCTTTTCTTTCTACACCTTTTCCTAAAGTGGTTTTGTGCGAAAGCCCCGCATTAAGTAGCCCTATTCTATTGAAGGCACTGTGACGATGATAGGCGGGCAGGAGCGAATGAACGCAGATTATATATGATTGATACGATGATCGCGGATATTCGTTCCTATAGCTTAACGCTTTCTCTCTCGAGCTTTTTCGCCTGTAAGATTTTTTAGTACGATGAGGCAGGCTGGACTGAAACGACTTCTATTACAAATAGAAAAATAGACGAATAGACACTGTCTCCTTAGCCCCTTTCCCCGTCCGCCGTAGCCTTAGCGAAGGCGGGTCTTAGCGGTGAAAAAACACTTCTTCTCCTTTTCCCGCCTTTCGTTCGCTATTCCCTGTTCCTTGTTCCCTGTTCGATTGTTTTTTCGATCGCGCTCCAGACGCCTTCCGCCGTTCGCTCCCACGTAAACTGCTCCGCCTGGCGGAAGCCCTCCTGCACGAGGCGGGCGCGGCCGTCCTCGTCCTTGTAGATGTACATCATCATTTCCGCGATGGAGGCCGGCTCCTTAGGGTCGAAGTAGAGGGCAGCGTCGCCGCCGATCTCGCTCATCGACGTGTGTTGCGAGGTGAGCGCGGGCACGCCGCATTTCATGGCTTCGAGCACCGGCACTCCGAAGCCCTCGAAGAACGACGGGTATACGAGTGCATAGGCCGCTCCGATGAGGCGCACGAGCTCGGCCTCGTCCACGTAGCCGGTAAGCACCACGTCGTCGCGGAATTTGTACGTCGCGAGCAGCTTCATCAGCTCGTCGTTCTTCCAGGCCATGCGACCGGCGAGTACGAGCTTCCAGTTGCTGCGCTGCCGCTTTTTAAAGAGCGAGAAGGCCTTCAGCAGGTTGACGATGTTCTTGCGCGGCTGCAGGGCGCCGGCATAGATGAAGTATTCGCGGCCTTCGGTGTACTGTGCCTTCACGGCCTCCTGCGCTTCATAGGGCAGGGGGCGGAAGCTTTCCTTGACGGCGCTGTAGACGACGGTCAGCTTTTCATCGGGCACCCCGTATTGCTGCTGCAGGTCGCGGCGGGAGAACTCGGATACGGTGGCCACCTGCCGGGCGCGGCGCACGAAGCGCGGGAGGCGGCGGCGCAGGTAGCCGAGGTGGATGCGTTTGTAGGCCTCAGGCTGGTGCAGGAAGCCAAGGTCGTGCACCACGAGGCATTGCGGCACTTTGGTGGTGAGGGAGGCGTAGCCGTCGGGCGATACAAACACGTCTGCCTTGATGCGGCGCAGCAGCAGCGGCACCTTCAGGTCGAACCAGAGGCGCCAGAGGATCGGGTGGCGGGCCGGCGGCGACACCACGATGGGGGTGATATTGGGGCCGAACACAAAGCGCGGGTCGTACGGGCGGTCGAACAGGAAATAGAACCGGTGCTCCGGGTGGGCGGCAGCGATGCGGCGGAACACTTCCTGCACGAAGTAACCGACGCCCTCGAGGTGGTCGGCCAGCAGCGTACGGGTATTGACGGCAATGATCATCGGGGCGCAAAGATAAAGCGGCCCTCCTCCCGCGGTACCGGAACTTGGCGATCGGCACCGTGCCAAAAACGGGTTATCCACAGGCGCTCCCTGTTGCGTAACGGGCTGATTTTGGGGAAATTATCCCTCTTTAAGGCCGTGTTGTCCCATAAATTCCCCATTTATGGCTGAGCTTGCCGGTTTCAGAAGGGGCAAAACCCGTTTTAACAAATTGGCACCGGGTTTGTTTTATCCCTTGCAGAAGTTTTGGTGCTTCACCCTTAATCTTACAAACCTTGTAATAAAGAGCCTCTTAGGTGGAAGAGGATGGTGGCTTGTAAAAGGGGCCTTGGTTCGGGGCCCCTTTCTTTTTTCTGTTCCTGCAAGCCGATCTGTAGATCTTGACGCTACAAACCAACATTTACTTACATTTGCCCGCACACCGTTCCAGTACCACTTTATTTTCGCGGCCATCTTTAACAACTGCAGGCCGACGATCACGAACGGACGACACTCCCAAATTCTTTTATCCCTACCATGGAATATAACACCGGAAGAGTACCGCTGATCATCCGTGAATATGGCCGCCACATCCAGAAGATGGTGGACCATCTCCTGACCATTGAGGACCGCGAGCGCCGCCAGCGCCAGGCCAACGTGGTGATCGAGCTCATGGGTTTCCTGAACCCGCACCTGAAGAACATCGAAGACTTTCGTCATAAGCTCTGGGACCACCTGTTCCTCATTTCCGATTTCAAGCTCGACGTGGATTCTCCCTACCCGATCCCGACGCGCGAAGAGCTCATGGCCCGCCCTGACCCCCTGCCTTACCCGAAGCGCCACCCGCGCTACTCGCACCTCGGTAAGAACATCGAGCTCGTGATCGACAAGGCCCTCGCCGAAGAAGAGCCGAACAAGCGTCAGGGCTTCGCCAACGCCATCGCTTATTACATGAAGCTCGCCTACAACACCTGGCACAAAGACGCGGTGCACGACGACGCCATCCAGCAGGAGCTCGCCAACATCACGAAAGGCCAGCTGGAGTTCAACAACTCGGGCTACGTAAAGCAATACCATCCCTCGCAGGACCGCGAGCAGCGGCCCCCGCAACGCTACGGCAAGCAGAACCGCGGCGGCTTCAAGCGCAACAACCAGCAGCCTCCCCAGCAGCCGGGCCAGAACAGCGGCGGCGGCGGCGGAAAGCGGAACAACAACAAGTACGGCAAGAAGCGCTACTGATCGTGAAGCGTGAAGCGTCAATCGTGAATGGCTGACGCAGGACGTGAATCGTCAATCGTGAAAGCTTACGCCTGATAACGAAGAACGGATGCCACCGGCATCCGTTCTTCGTTACCGCGCATCGCGGATTCACGATTGACGATTGACGATTGACGATTCACGATCCCTGCTCCCGCCGTATATTGCCCCCGCACAAAACCACACTTCCACATGGCTTCATTCGAAGTACAAGGCGGCCGCCGCCTCCAGGGCTCCATCATCCCGCAGGGCGCCAAGAACGAGGCGCTGCAGATCATCAGCGCCGTGCTGCTGACACCCGAGCTCGTCACGATCAGCAACATTCCCGATATCCTCGACGTCAATAACCTCATCGACCTGCTGGCAGGCATGGGGGTGAAGGTGAACCGGATCGACCGCCAGACCTGCACCTTCCAGGCCGACGACGTGGACCTCAACTACCTGCGGCGCGACGAGTTCAAGAGCAAGAGCGGACACCTGCGCGGATCGGTGATGTTTGCCGGGCCGATGCTGGGCCGCTGGAAGAAAGCTTTCATCCCGAAGCCCGGCGGCGACAAGATCGGCCGCCGCCGCCTCGACACGCATATCCTCGGCTTCGAAAAGCTGGGCGCCGAATTCTCTTACTTTCCCGAAGACGGCTTCTTCTACTTCACCACCGAAGGCCTCAAGGGCACCTACCTGCTGCTCGACGAGCCCTCCGTCACCGGCACCGCCAACATCATCATGGCCGCCGCCCTCGCCGAAGGCACCACCACCATCTACAATGCCGCCTGCGAGCCTTATATCCAGCAGCTCTGTCTCATGATCAACAATATGGGCGGCAAGATCTCGGGCATCGGCTCCAACCTGCTCACGATCGACGGTGTGGAAGCACTGCACGGCACCGAGCACCGGATGCTCCCCGACATGATCGAGATCGGCTCCTTCATCGGCCTTGCGGCCATGACGCAGAGCGAGCTCACCATCAAGGATGTGCGTCTCGACCAGCTTGGCGTCATCCCCGACCGCTTTCAGCAGCTCGGGATCCAGATGAATTTTGTGGGCGACGACATCCACATTCCCGCGCAGGACCTCTACGAGATCGTGACCTATATGGACGGCGGCGTGCTCACCATGTACGACCATCCCTGGCCCGGCCTCACCCCCGACCTGCTCTCCATCATCCTGGTAGTGGCCACGCAGGCTAAGGGCTCGCTCCTCGTGCACCAGAAGATGTTCGAGAGCCGCCTCTTCTTCGTGGACAAGCTGATCGACATGGGTGCCCGGATCATCCTCTGCGACCCGCACCGCGCCACCGTGATCGGCCTCGGCCGCCAGCACCGCCTCCGGGGCATCAGCATGAGCTCGCCCGACATCCGCGCCGGCGTGTCGCTCCTCATCGCGGCCCTCTCCGCCGAAGGCACGAGCGTGATCCAGAACATCGAGCAGATCGACCGCGGCTACCAGTACATCGACACGCGCCTCAACGCGCTGGGCGCCGAGATCCGGAGGCTGTGAGTCAAAATTCAAAAGTAAAAGGTCAAAAGGGCTGCTTCATTTCGAAGCGGCCCTTTTTTGTCCGCAGGTACCGTGCGTTGTGAAGGCCGGCAGGAATAATTAGTAAGGGCCGCACAGAGACGACCCTTACTAATTTACTAATAAACGGATAGACCAATAAACATCACCGCACCCACTCGATCTTCTCTTCCAGCGGAGCGCGCTCCTTGGCGGGAGAGGGTGCCGCTACGGCGCCGATGTAGAAGAAGCCCATCAGGGTGTCGTCGGGGCCGAGGCCGAAGAACGACTTCGCGCTTTCCTTGTACGTGACGCCGCCGGTGGTCCAGTAGCCGCCGAGGCCGTAGGCCGTTACGGTGAGGTACATGTTCTGCACCGCGGCCGACACAGCGGCGATCTCCTCGATCTCCGGGAATTTCTTGTTCGGGTCGCGCTTCAGGCAAAGGGCGATCACCGCAGCCGCTTTCAGCGGGTTGGCACGCAGTCCCTCGTAGGTAGCGGGCTTGCAGTTGTCGCCGGCTTCAGTCTTATACAGCTCCGATTGGAACTCCGCGAGCTTCTGGCGGCCGTCGCCTGTGAACACCACGAACTTCCAGGGCTGCAGGTTGCCGTGGCTCGGCGCCCAGGTGGCGTTCTCGAGTACCTGCTTAATGACGGCCTCGTCTACGGATGTGTTGGGATCATATTGCTTCGGGAACACCGAGCGGCGCTCGCGGATGAGGCGGTTGATATCGTCGATGGGAAATGACATGGGTTTTGTTTTGCCGCGAAGGTCGGGTGGGGCGCGCAGAAAACGCGGAAAACGCGGAAGACGTTTGATTTGTTTTCGGAGTTGTCTTTTTTGTTCGTACAGCCTTTCGTCGCCGACAGCTTTAGGTCGATTAGTTCCGCTAAAAATGGAAGCAGTTCGAGGGTGGCCGCTCTAATTATAAAACGCGGAAAGAGAGATGGCCGGTTCTGGTTCAGAAAGGACTACCCTCCCGATGGGCGATCAGCAATCGTTTACCCCGCCGCCCTCGCGGCGGCTTTTCCGCGTTTTATCAAAAAAACGGGCTCCATCATGATGCTACCGCCTTTATACGAAATGATTGGACTGAGGCCCTGCGCATCAGGGCCGCGACAACCCTTTGGTACTGCTGCGCTACGGCAAAAAATTTTTCAGCGCTTTCCGCGCTTTCTGCGTGCCCTTCATGTAAAAAGCGGACACGATGTTTTTCGTAGAAGCCCGCTGGTGGGTAGCCGTGGCCTTTGACTACCAATTAACTAGGGGGCCGTAACCGGCCTGCGTTGCTTTGTCTCAAATCGAAGCGATGAAGAAGATGACCCTGGTCTTTGTGCTGCAGGCAGCCGCGATCGCCGCCGTTGCCCAGGCGCCGGGCGGCAACCTGTCTGTGACCGTCACCAATGAAGCCGGCAGCGCCCTCGAAGGCGCTACCGTAGAAATACGTAAATCGAAAGACTCCGCGCTCGTGAAGACCGCCCTCACTGACCGCTCGGGGGCTGCTTCCGTGGAGCGCCTCGCCGCCGGCACCTACCTGCTCCGCGTGTCGATGACCGGCCACGCACCGGCCTGGTCGCCCCTGTTCTCTGTTTCCGAAGGCGGCAACACCACGGTGCCCGCACTGCGCCTCGCCGCCGGTGCCGCCAAGGAGCTGCAGGGCGTTACGGTGGCAGCGCGCAAACCCTTTATCCAGAAACTCTCCGACCGCATCGTGGTGAACGTGGAGAACAGCATCCTGAGCGCCGGTGCCTCGGCCCTCGAGGTGCTCGAGCGCGCACCCGGCGTTACGCTCGACCAGAACGACGCCATCTCCCTCCGCGGCCGCAGCGGCGTCATCATCATGATCGACGGCAAGCCGACGCCCATGACGGGCTCCGACCTCGCCAACTACCTGAAAGGCCTGCCCTCCAGCGCCATCGAGCGGATCGACATCATCACCAACCCTTCGGCGAAATACGACGCCGCCGGCAACTCCGGCATCATCGACATCCGCCTCCGCAAAGACCAGCGCCTCGGCACCAACGGCACCCTCACTGCCTCCTACGGGCAAGGCTTTCTCCCGAAGACCGCAGCCGGCGGCTCGCTCAACTACCGCAACAAGGCCGTTAACCTGTTCGCCAACTACAATTTCGCGTACCGCGAGCACCTCAACCACCTGTTCATCCACCGCCGCTTCTTCGAGGAGGGTGTGGCCAGAGGCTCCGACAAAAAGGATAATTACGCGAAGATGCCGGTGAGCAACCACACGGTTCGCGTGGGTGCCGACTTCTTCCCGTCGAAGAACACCATCATCGGGTTCGTGGTCAACTCCAACTTCACGCACTTCCGCCGCCGCGCCGACATCAAGACCAATGTGTTCGATTCGCTGGGCCGCCCCGACTTCAACTTCCTGTCGCTGGGCACCAACAACGACCACAACGACAACGCCGTCGGCAACATCAACCTGAAGACGAAGCTCGACTCCAACGGCCGCGAGCTCACCGCCGACATCGACTATGGCTCCTTCCGCACGAGCTCGATCACCCGCACCGGCAGCAACTTCTACAACCTCGACGGCACGCCGAAGCGCGCCCCCGACATCCTCGACGGCGACCAGCAGGGAACGCTGCGGCTGGCAACCGCCAAGGTGGATTATACGCACCCGCTGGGCAAAGGCGCGCGCCTCGAGGCGGGCCTCAAGACCTCCTACGTATCGTCGGATAATGATGCGCGCTTCTACAACGTATATGGTACGAGCCGGCCGGTGGACACTACCAAAACGAACCGCTTCTTTTACGAGGAATACAACAACGCCGCCTACCTCAATGGCAGCAAGGAATGGAAGAAGTGGTCGCTGCAGGTGGGGCTCCGCGGCGAGCAGACCAATGTGCGCACGCGCCAGGCCAAGGATGGGCGCCGCTTCCGCAACGACTATTTCCAGCTGTTCCCCTCGGCCTTCCTGAACTACAAGGTATCCGACGATAAGACGATCGGTGTATCCGTGAGCCGCCGCATCGACCGGCCGGGCTATTCCCAGCTGAATCCCTTCCTGTTCCAGATCGATGCCACCATCTACTCCACCGGTGCGCCACAGCTGCTGCCGCAGTTCACCTGGTCGTACGAGGCGAGCTATACCGTAAAGGGCCTGAACTTTACCCTGGGCTACAGCCGCACGAAGAACCCGCAGTCGACCGTGCTCTCGCCCATCCTCGACGTGATCCCCACCTTCGAGATCGAGGCGGGCAAGGATTCCAACATTACCGTACAAATACCGGTCAACCTCGTTTCGTCAGACTACGTAGGACTGACCGCGACGCTGCCCTGGCGCGTGCGTCCCTGGTGGAACCTGATGGGCAACGTGAACGTCTACTACACCCACTTCAACGGCAATATCGGCGGGGCGCAGCTCTCCAACGGCGCACCGGCCGCCAACATCCGCATCAACAATACGCTCACGCTGCCGAAGGGCTGGGGCGCGGAGGTTAATGGCTTCGTCAATACCGGCGGCCGTACCGACTACATGGTGATGCAGCCGCAGTGGAGCCTCTCGGCCGGCGTGCAGAAGTCGGTGCTGCAGGGCCGGGGCACCGTGCGCCTCAACGTGAACGACATCTTCCTTACCAACCTGCCGCGCGCCACCGTAACCTACGAAGGCCGCTATATCGAGCACTGGAATGCCGTGCGCGACAGCCGCGTGGGTACCCTGAGCTTCAACTACCGCTTCGGCAACAACAAGGTGGCCGCCGCCCGCCGCCGCAGCACCGCCTCCGAAGAAGAGCGCCGCCGCGCTGGCGGGTAAGCCCTCCCCCTCCCTCTTGGGGAGGGCCGGGGAGGGGTCGAAGAAATACGGACCAACTCTTTCTCAGTGCATATATGTGCGACGCCCGCTGTGTTTACAGCGGGCTTTTTGCCTCTCCCCCGGCCCCTCTCCAGCCCATCCCCCGGCCTGCGCTACGCGCGCAACCTTCGCTTCGCTCGGTTGTCCCAAGGGAAGGGGTGACTCCCGGGCAGTTTCCATTGATTCCTGTGCATCGCTATTGTGCGCGTTCAGAAAGAGAGTGCGCATGCCGAAGGCATGCGCACATAACGCCGTTGAAACAGAGCGAAAGACAGCAACCGTACAAGACTGCGCCACAGAGTCACCCCTTCCTCTCGGGAAAGGGCCGGGAGTTGGGTTTCAGCAACTCCAGGTGCGGCTGCATCATGTTGATGCTGTGCCGGCCCAGGAAGGCGCGGAGGTGTTTGTGGAAATGACTGTAGTCGTAGTAGCCGAAGTCTTCGAAGCGGAACCGGCCGGGGCGGGCTACCAGTAGTTCTACGGCCGTCCGGATGCGGAGGAGCTGGAGTGCCTGCTTGCCCGGGACGCCGGTGGTGGCCAGGAAGTAGCGCTGCAGCGTGCGTGGCGAGATGCCGTGGCGTGCCGCGAGGTCCGCGATGGGTACGGAGAACTCCTGCTCGTCGGTGGCGCGCTTCAGCAGGCCGGTAACGAGGGCTACGTGGTCGCGCGCCTGGCTGTGCTGCTCGATGATGCGCTGGTAATACTGGCTGATGAGCCCTACGCGCTCATTGAAGGAGGCCGCTCCTTTGACGGCCTGCAGCACCTCGCGGTCGATGAGGTAGGAGAGGGGATGCACCGACTCGCGGTATTCGGAAAAGTTGACCTTCTTCTCCAGCACGATGGGCGACACGCGGAACTTGATGCCGAAGATGTGGTTGCCGGCCCCATGGTGGCAGATCATATACTGCTGGCGAGGCAGGAAGATATCGAGCTTCACCGGGTAGTGGCTGCTCCCGAGCTGCATGGCGAAGGGCGTACCGAGGTTGAGCATATAGGTGTAGCCCACGTTGGGAAAGAGCGCGTCGGAGAACCCCTCGGGGTGTTGCGCCCAGAGTTCCTCGAAATCGGTTTCCCAGAAGAAGTCGATAAAGTACGACAGTGACCTGCCGGCGGGGCGCCGGAGGTAGCGGTGCTCGAAGTGATCGCGGTGGAAGAATTCTACATGCTGCACATTACAAAGAGACGAAAAGACGGGCACCTGCTGCATCATCAGGCGCGCCATATCCAAAACACCTGTACCGGCCGGATGAAAGCGGGGTTCAACCGTAGCGAACAGGCTTTGAATTGTTGGTCCGGTTGCGGTGGTCGCGGTGGCCGACGCTGTCAGGGGTTTTTTACCCGGGGTAGCCTAAATTAGCTGCCGGGTCCGCCTGGCGGCAGCCCGATAACATCCACCCCATGGCTGCAGTCCTGTATACCGACCGGCTCCTGCTCCGCGAGCTGCAGCCCGACGACGAGGCGGGCCTGTTTGCGCTCGACTCCGACCCGGAGGTGCATCGCTACCTGGGCGGCCGCCCGGTGCGGGGAACCGAAGAAATACGGGATGCGATCGCTTTTATCCGGAACCAGTACGCGGACCACGGCATCGGGCGCTGGGCCGTGATGGAGCGTACCTCCGGCGCCTTTCTGGGCTGGGCCGGCCTCAAATGGATCACGGAACCCGTGAACGGGCGGGTCCATTATTACGACCTCGGCTACCGGATCCTCCGGGAGCACTGGGGAAAAGGCTTCGCCACCGAAGCCGCGTGCGCGTGGGTGGCCTATGCTTTTAACGAGTTGCAGGCGCCCGCCGTATACGCCATTGCCGACTGCGCCAACAGTGGCTCACACGGGGTGCTGACGAAGGTGGGCCTGCGCTGCACCGAAACTTTTGTGTATGATGGAACGCCACATCATTGGTACGAGCTCGGGCGGATCACCTGGATGGCCCGCTCGCTGCAATGATGTTGCGGCCCGCACCGGCATCATCAACGGGTTTCCCTACCTTCATCAAAAGCCAACTGCCATGAGCTCCAAACTCGAACAATCCAAAGCCTCCGGCCCCCACGCATTCCTGAACAAGATGACCGGCACCTGGGAAGGCACTTCCCGCGTGTGGTTCGATCCCGCGGAACTCGAAGACGAATCGCCCGTGCGCGGTACGATGCGGCCGCTGATGAACGGCAAGTACATCCTGCACGAATACGAGACAGCCTTCAAGGGAAAGCCCGTTACCGGGATGGCGTTGTATGCCTATAACCTCGACACGCAAAAGTTCCAGAGTGCCTGGATCGACTCCTTCCACAGCGGCTCCTTCATCCTGTTCTCCGAGAGCGCCAAGGCCGACGCCGACATGAGAGTGCTCGGATCCTATGCCTACGTAACGCCCGAAACCGAGCAGCACTGGGGCTGGCGTACGGAACTCGAATTCCGCGGCGAGGAGCTCCTGATCACGGCCTACAACATCTCTCCTGAAGGGGAGGAATCGCGGGCAACCGAATTCGCGTACAGAAAAGTAAGCTGAGGCACCGGCAGCAGCCTCTGTGCCAGACCGGATAGACATTATGGCGATGACCCCCAGGAAAAACGAGCAGTCACCCGCATTCAATTACCACGACTTCGACCTCGTGAAAGGGCTCGCGCTGCGCTTTCCCGGCACCGAGGAAGGCGTCTCGCACGCCGGCACTCCCTCCGTTACCGTGCGCGGAAAGCTGATGTGCCGGCTGCACGACAGCGGTGCCTTCATCCCGATCCGGCTCGACTTTGCGCTGCGCGATGACTACCTGGAACGCTACCCCGACGTGTTTCACCTGCCGGAGCATTTCCGGAACTATCCGTACGTGTGTCTTTGGGTTCATTGCCGCGACAAGGCGCTGCTGGCCGAAGTGCTCGAGCACAGCTGGCGCGGGCTCGCCGGCAGGAAGCAGCTGAAGGAGTTCGACAGCGCACGCGCATAGGCGCTGCGGTCTTCGCGCGGATCCGTAATTATACGGGTACGCGCGGAGGTCAGCGCCGGATACCGAAATCACTTTTCCGGATCTTGCACATCCGCCCGTCGGACACGTGGTGGAACACGATGCCTTCGATGTCGTGTTGCTCCAGGTATTGCCGCAGGCCCTCGTAGCTGAGGTCGGGCAGGGACAGTACCTCGCTGCCATGCGGAATGGGCCGGTGGCCTTCGATGCCTTCAGGATTGCCCTGCACCTTTTTGCCACAGAGCTCGTAGGTGCCATCGGCAGGATCCGCCAATGCATCGAAAGCTTCGTAGAAATACCGGTCTTCGGGAGTGCCGCGCACACACTCGACCCAATGCGGGTGGTGGCCGGAGATGGCGTCGGGCTCTTGGCAGGGTAGGGCGCCGGGTGGAACCGGACGGCCTTTCTTCACATCGTAACGCTTGTACAGTGCGCCGCCGATAATGGCCGCCGCCGTGCCGTCGAATTTGCGGGTGGCAATGCCTTCACCGCGAAATACCCACTCGTTCTCGGGGGCGGGCTCATGGATGATCCGGCCAAGCTGTTCCGGGTTCTTTTTGAATAAGGTGCTGATCTTTTTCATGAATGGCTGCAGAAGGTACTATACTCCTTCCCCGCGCCAAGTTACGCCGAAGCGTTGGTAGAGGGAGATGCGACGATCTCCAGCTTGTAGCCTTTCCCGTGAATGTTGACGATCGAAAGTGCCGGGTCCTGCTCCAGCTTCCTGCGCAGCCGGGATACGAACACGTCGAGGCTGCGGCCTACGATGACGCCTTCGTCTTCCCAGATCTTTTGCAATTGTGCCCGGTCGAGGATGTGGTTGGGCTGCGCGGCAAAGAGGTGCAGCAACGCGGATTCCTTACCGGTAAGGGCGATCCGCTGGCCGGCAAAAAGCAGGCATTGCTGTGCCGGCACGAACAGGTAGCGGCCCAGCGGGATGCCTGCGTGCGCTGCCGGGGATTCTTCCGGGGCCACTTCCGGGGGTTCTTCGCGGGGGCCGGACGGCAGTGCCGGGCGGGAGCGGCGCAAACCAGCCACCAGCAGTGCGATCGACAGCCCTCCCGCGGCGAGCGCGCCGATAAAGCCCGCACTCTGGAACGACGGCTCGCGAAACCGGATGCTGATGGAATAGGACCGCTCCGGCTGCACACGGCCCAGGCAGGGCACGGGCGAGTCCTTCTGGCGGTGCAGCACCGAATAGCCGAACACGACCTGCTCACCCGGCCGCTCGATGACGTTCACGATATAATCGGAGCCCGGCAGGCCGGCAGCCAGGTGCCGGTTGATGACGGCGACCAGGGAATCGGGACTAAAGGAGAAGCTCCGGGGAAAGCTGATTACATAATTACCCCCTTCCGGCTGCTCCACCGGCGGCAGGGGTGAGCTGCTGTCGCCAACGCTGCGGAGCACGGCATGCCCTACCCTGCGGAGCACGATGTGCGCTTCGGCGTCGGCAAACCCGGTTTTGGGGCGGGCAGCAGAGCTGAGCACACCGAGCAGCACCGCCGACAGGAGCGCCACAGCGGCCAGCAGAAGCGGGGTTCGTTTCATGTGTTAAAGGTAGCCCTCCTGGCCGCTCGGCGTACCCGCCGCCGCAATATTTACACTTGTTTACGCTCTTTTTACAGGCACTTTACGCTTGCCGGGCGCCGGCCGGCCTACCTTGACGCCAAACGAATTTTATGCACTCCCTGCAAAAAGCCGCGATCGGCTCGATCGCCCTCCTCGCCATTCCCGCCGCCTCGTTCCTCCTTTCCTTCAACCGGCCTCCGGCCCCGCCTTCCGTACCGACCTGTGTGCCGGCGGATACCACAACGCCCAAAGCGATCCGGGTGTTGCCGGCCGCGGCCCCGAAGCCCGCCCCCTTGCCCTTCCCGCTCAACCACTTCCGCACGAAGGACTCTACCGGGCGGCAGCTAGACCTCTACGGCCGGCCGATCGGCTGCTGACCGGGCACGTCATACTGCCGCAGGCGCTATCTTCGCCGCACTCAACCGCAGCTCATGGCATCCGAATACGGCAAGATCATCATCCTCACCGCGCCCTCCGGTGCGGGCAAGACCAGCATTACGCGCTACCTGCTGGGCAAGTACCCCGACCGGCTCGCTTTCTCCATCTCGGCGGCCACGCGGTCGCCCCGGGGCAGCGAGAAGGACGGGGTTGACTACCATTTCATGAGCGTAGAGGAATTCCGGCGCCGGATCCACGAGCACGAGTTCATGGAGTGGGAGATGGTGTACGAAGGCAAGTACTACGGCACGCTTAAGTCGGAGATGCGCCGGATCTGGGCCGAAGGCCGTGTGCCGGTGCTCGACATCGACGTGAAGGGCGCCATTCACATCCAGCAGCAGTACCCCGAGAACATCCTGTCGCTCTTCATCGAGCCTCCCTCCATCGACGAGCTGAAGCGCCGCCTCGACGGCCGCGGCACCGAGAGCCCCGACTCGCTGCAGGCCCGCATCAACAAAGCGGCCTACGAGATCTCGTTCAAGGATCACTTCCACAAGGTGATCGTGAACGAAAACCTCGAGGCGGCCTGTGCCGACGCGGAGCGCGCCGTACTCGACTTTATTGGCGAGGGCAGGAAGGTGGAGGGCTGAGGCAGAATACGTGAATAATTGAGTACATGAGTACTCGAATACGCGAGGTAAGGGAGACAGGGAAAAGGGAAGAAATGCAGCGGAATCCGCCCCATCCTTCTTTTCCTCTTCCTTAAAGGCTCGCACCTCCCCTCAGTTGATCGAGTACTCATGTACTCTATTACTCAAGTAATCCCCCTCCTCCCTCTTTCCCTCCACATTCCGCATTCTCCTTACCTTAGTTCCATGATCGCATCTTCCGTCATTATCTGGTTTTTCGTGAGCCTCCTGATGATGGCTTTCTTCTCGGGACTCGAGATGGCCTTCTACAGCGTGAACCGCTTTGGCGTGGAGCTGAAGAAAAAGCAGGGCCGCCCCGGCGCCCATACCCTGGCACGGTTCATCCAGAGCCCGGAAACCTTCGTGAGCGTCATGCTCCTCGGCTTCACGGTATGCCTCGTGTACTTCGTGCTGCTCTTCGGCGCCGTTACCGAGCCCATCTGGCGCCTCACCGGCCTCGGCCACGAGAAGTACGATTCCGTGCGCCTCTTCCTCGACATCATTCTTGCTACCTTCCTCGTGCTGGTGCTCGGCGAGTTCATTCCGAAAGCGTTCTTCCGCGCCAAGAGCAACGTGCTGCTCTCGCGCCTCGTGTGGCTCATCAGCCCCTTCTACTGGCTCCTCCAGCCCCTCGCCACCGCCTTCATCGGGCTTTCGAACTGGGTGCTCAAATACGTCTTCAGCGTGCGCTTCGACGAGAAGAAGGGCCTCTTCCGCAGCACCGACTTCGACACGCTCTTCCAGCAAAGCAACAGCGACGAGTACGAGCCCGAGGACGTCAACACGGAGCTCTTCGAAAATGCGCTGGAGCTGCCCAAGACCAAGATCCGCCAGTGCCTCGTGCCGCGCAAGGAGATCATTGCCGTAGATATACGGGCGTCGGTGGAAGAGGTACGCAACAAGCTCGTGGACACGAAGCTCAGCAAGCTCGTGGTGTTCGAAGGCAATATCGACCACATCGTGGGCTATGTGCACCAGCTTGACCTGTTTAAGAACCCCGTCACCGTGCAGGAGATCCTGCTGCCCATCCCCGCCGTGCCCGAGAGCATGAGCGCCACCGACCTCATCAACAAGTTCACCCGCGAGGGCAAGAGCATTGCCTGGGTGGTGGATGAGTTCGGCGGCACCGCCGGCATCGTAACGATGGAAGACGTGCTCGAGGAGATCTTCGGCGAGATCCAGGACGAGTACGACATGGAGGAGTTCGTGGAGAAGCGCCTTGCCGAGAACGAATACATGTTCTCCGGCCGCCTCGAGCTCGATTATCTCTGCGACAAGTACGAGCTCTCCTTTCCTGAGGATGAAGAGTCGGAAACACTCTCCGGCTATATCATCAACCACCACGAAACGATCCCGAAGCAAAAGGAGCGCATCATCATCGGCAACTACGAGTTCGATATCCTCAACGTAGGCGACACGCGCATCGAGATGGTAAAGCTGAAAATTTTGAAGTAGGGAGGGGCACGCAGAACACGCGGAACACGCGGAAATGCTTTTTCTTTTACAAAGGTAAACTCACTACTGTTCCGGCGCTCCTACTTGTTGTGGCGGCTGAAGGTGCGAGTTTCCTATAAAGTAGGTAACATCACTAACGCTTGACCAGTAGCGATAAAACGCGGAATTGTTGTTTCCAGATGATGGCAAAGGAGACGTTATTACCTTAATCCTGGTTGGTCCATACATGGATGGGGAGATCCTCCCTCTTCCGCGTTTTATCCCTAAAGCCTGCACCGTCGGAGTGCCGGTAATTTTAGAGGAACGTTCCACCTGAAGCACCCGCCCCGAACGACAACGTGTAAGTGTAGAGTAACGTCGCACTTAGGTCAAAGTACTTTCAGCGTCTTCCGCGTGTTCTGCGTGCCACCCTCAGTACCCTTTTGTTAAAACGTGCTCCGTCTGTCCTTTTCCGGTATTCCCGCAGCCGTGGGCGTCGTAATTTTATTGACCGCCTCAACCGGCGTCATCCTATGCAACTGAACGTCCGCCACCTTGCTGCTTTTTCGCTGCTGCTTGCCCTCGCCCTGCCTGCCGGTGCCCAGAAGACGCCGGCGCTGCCGCCTGCCCTCCAGAAGCTCGTGAGCGCCTCCGATACCACAAAGCCGAAAAAGCCTGTGTGGCCCCTTGCCGACAAAACGAAGGGCAGCCGCCGCACCGACGGCCTCTTCACCCTTTACCAGGACACCACCAGCGGCGGCCTGCAGCTGTATATCCGCAAAGACCAGCTGTCCAAAGAATACATCTACCAGAGCTACGCGCTCAGCGGCCCCACCGCCCTCCTGCTCAATCAAAGCATCTACCGCTCCAACTTCATCTTCCGCGTCACGAAGGCCTTCGATCGCCTGGAGTTCAGCCGCGTCAATACCGCCTTCTGGTACGACCCGGAAAGCCCGGTGAGCCGCACCCGCGATATCGACAAGCCCGAGGCGGTGGTTTCTTCGGAGCGCATCCTGGGCGAAGACAGCAGCGGCTACCTGGTAAGCGCCGACGGCCTCTTTCTTTCCGAGCGCTTCGACCCGGTGAAGCCGCCGACGGTGCCGTCGTTTTTCAGCCTGCCCTCTTTTTCGCTGGGCAGCCTCAACCCCTTCAAGTCGAAGTACGTGGCGGTGAAGACCTTCCCGGCCAATACCGACGTGGTGGTGGACCTCGCCTACGACAATCCGAACGCCGCGGTGTCGGGTGGCAGCGACATCACCGATCCGCGCTATGTGCGCGTGCGCCTGCAGCACTCGTTCATCGAGCTGCCGCAAAACAACTTCAGGCCGCGCCGCGACGACCCGCGCGTCGGCTACTTCATGCACGCCGTCAACGACCAGACATCGATCTCGGCCACGCCCTGGCGCGACGTCATCCACCGCTGGCACCTCGTGAAGAAGGATTCCACGGCCGCGGTCAGCGAGCCCGAAACGCCCCTTACTTTCTGGATTGAGAACACGACTCCGCTGGAATACCGCGAAACCGTAAGGGCCGCCATCCTGCAATGGAACACGGCCTTCGAAGGGGCAGGCTTCCGCAATGCGATCCGCGTGGAGCAGATGCCCGATACCGCCACCTGGGATCCCGCCGACCTCCGCTATAACGTGGTGCGCTGGGTATCGTCGGCCGCGCCGCCCTATGGTGCCATCGGGCAATACACCACCAACCCGCGCACGGGCGAGATCCTCGGCGCCGACGTCACCATCGAGTGGTATACCGGCTCGGCCGCGCCGGTGCTGGAGGAGCTGCTGCTGGGACGTGCCGGCGCGCGGGCGGCCGCTCCTGCCGAAGGCGGCAATTATATGCTGTGCAGCCTCGCCGGTGAGTTGAAGGCCGGCTACATGGCCGGCGCCACAGCGCTCGAGGCCGCCGGCGCCCCGCCCAAAGTGCTGGGTGAGGTGCACCGCCAGTTCCTGACTTACCTCATCATGCACGAGGTGGGACATACGCTCGGGCTCAATCACAATATGAAAGGCAGCCAGCTCTGGTCGCCGAAGGAGTTGCACAACACCGAGCTCACCCACCGTCATGGCCTCATGGGCTCCGTGATGGATTATCCCGCCATCAACATCGCCGCCGACCCGAAGCAGCAGGGCGATTACTATACGACGAAGGAAGGCCCCTACGACGACTGGGCCATCGCCTTCGGCTACACGCCGTTCCCCGACAGCAGTGAGGCGACGGAGCTTGCGAAGATCCTGGCGCGCTCCTCCGACCCGCGCCTCGCCTTCGGCAACGACGCCGACGATATGCGCGTGCCGGGCAAAGGCATGGACCCCCGCGCCAATACCAACGACATGAGCTCCGATGCCATCGGCTACGCAGCCGCGCGCCTGCAGCTGGTGAACGGGCTGCTGCCGAAGCTTGTACAACGCTATACGAAGCCGGGCCAGAGCTGGGCCGAGCTGCGCGCCCGCTATGGATCGCTGCAGGTGCAGCGCCAGCAGATGATCGGTGCCGTGAGCCGCTACGTGGGCGGCGTGTACGTAGATCGCTCCTTCCCGGGCGGCACTGCGAAGACAAAGCCGTTTACGCCGGTGCCGCTTTCGGAGCAGAAGCGCGCCGTGAGCGTACTGAATAAATACGTGTTCGCGCCCGACGCCTTCGCCGGCGATGCGGCCGTGCTTCCCTACCTGCAGCCGCAGCGCCGCGGCTTCAACCAGAATGCCTGGGGCGATGATTACAAGGCCACCAATGCGGCGCTGGCCCAGCAGGTGAACGGCGCGCTGGCCCACCTGCTGCACCCGGCAACGCTGCTGCGCATGAGCAACAGCCGCCTCTACGGCAACCGCTACGCGGTAGCTGACCTGCTCCAGGACCTGCACGCCGGCATCTTTGGAGCCGACAAGGCGGGCGCCGTAAATGTGTTCCGCCAGAACCTGCAGACCGAGTACCTGCGCTTCCTGCTCGAAATCGTACAGGATAAATACGGTCAGTACGATGCCGTGGCCGGCGCGGCCGCCCTGGAGGCCGTGCAGCAGATCCGCCGCGAGCAGTCGGTGGCGCCGTCGCCGAACGCCGAAACAAAGGCGCACCGCGCGAGCCTGGTGTACCAGATTCGAAAGGCACTGGAAGAGAAATAAGGGATTCTTACCACTAAGAAGCTAAGTCGCTAAGGTATTCGCTAAGAGCCTGTTTGAGTTAAATGATCATCAGGAAAGGGTGAAAAGGTCGGCCGCAAGCGGCCTCGATGCACGACGGCGCTCCCGAAGCCTCGGGAGGCGCGACGGCGCGACATAGGAAAACAATCTGTTCTTTTTACTTTTCGTCGTGCCTTTGCGCCGTCGTGTCGTTGTGACAGGGGCGTCAGCCCCGCTCCCCGCGCTTGCGCGGTGCGATGAGCAGTGATCGAATAATTCAAACAGCCTCTGAGTGAGAGGCTGCGCTGACGCGCGGCCTTTTCCTTTCAGATGTGCGATTTCGGATTTTTGGGCAGGGGATACGATGGGTAGAGACGCGGCAAGTCCATCTCTTTATTATCGGCATTGTGGCGCCGATGGACAGGGATGAGAGCAAGAGCGCACCCTGAAGCTTCGGGGGATACGGATTTGATACGATGACCGCGGATGGTTGCTTTCAGGGCTTCAGCCCCCGCATCCGTAATCCGCTTTCGCCTGTACGATCTGTTTGTACGATCCGGTATGTGGCACAGAAACGACCCTTTACCAATAGCTGCCGGCACTCCGGCCGGCATCCCGGCAAGCTTCGCTTCGCCGGGACCAATAAACTAATAGACCAGTAGACTAATAAACGCTCCCTCTTAGCGATAACCTTTGCCCCTTCTTTTCTTAGCTGTAAGAAACCCTTATTCACCTCAATTTGCCTTCTTGTTCCCAACTGCTCAAGAAAACTACCCGGAAATACACTGCTGTCTTAAACATCCCGAATCCTTCCTGCCCCGTATATAGCCCGGAATTTCCCCTCAGCGCGGTTGCCGTCGGGGACTATCTTTGTCGCACTTTTTAAACACAGCTATGGCGTTGTTGGGAGGACTTTTTCGCAGGGGTGGAAACGGGGAGCGGGCCGAGATGTCGTTCATCGATCACCTCGACGTGATGCGCGGCCACCTGTTCCGTGCCGTCATCGCCATCCTGGTGGGGTCGGTGATCGTGGGTGTATTCAACAAGTTCTTCATCAAGCAGGTGCTGCTCGGGCCCACGCATTCCGATTTCCCGACCTACGGCGTGCTCTGCCGCGTGGGCAAGGCGCTGAACCTGGGCAACTCGCTATGCATGGAAGGGCTCGGCATCAAGATGCAGAGCACGCAGGTAGGGGCGCAGTTCAGCATGTTCTTTACCATCGTCTTCATCGGCGGCATCATCATCGCCTTCCCGTATATCTTCTATGAGTTCTGGAGCTTCGTGAAGCCGGCCCTCACGCCCAAGGAGCAGAAAAAAACACGGGGCGCCGTGTTCTGGGTGTCCTTCCTTTTCTTCCTCGGCGTTGCCTTCGGCTACTTCGTGATCGCACCGTATACCATCAAGTTCTTCGCCGGCTTCCAGCTCGACGAGAACATCGAGAACATCTGGACCATCTCGAGCTACGTCGACACCATCATCCCGCTCGTACTTGGCGCCGGCCTGGCCTTCCAGCTGCCGCTCGTGATCTTCTTCCTGGCCAAAGTGGGTATCGTGACCGCCTCCTACCTCGCCCGCGTGCGCAAGTACTCCATCGTGGTCATCTTCATCATTGCGGCCATCATCACCCCGGGGCCGGACATCATCTCGCAGATGACCGTAGCCCTGCCGCTCTTCCTGCTGTACGAGATCTCGATCCTGCTCTCGCGCCGCGTGGAGAAGGAAAAGAAGAAGGAAGAGATCGAGGAGTGGAGCTAGGGAACAGAAGAACAGGAACAAGGAATATCGAATTTAGAAGTGCGGGAGGGGCGATGAGCTCCTCCTTTTTCATGGGCAATGGCGATCGGATTGGGGCGGCGAGAAAAGGAACGCAGATGACACGGATCAGATACGATGAGCGCGGGTAGCTGCCGGAGCTTCGCGCGCTGCGCGTACGATATCCGGTACGATCACTTCTTTTGTTGCTTTTGCTGATCTTCCCCTGTTGTCTCCTTCCCCTCGCATATTCGACTGCTCATGTATTCGCGTAATCAAGTAATCTTCTTCACCCTTCTATCTTTGCACAAATCATCCCTCCATGCACGCTCCCATGTTCGACCTTACGAAGCCGGTGGCCGTCGGCGCCGATCACGCCGGATTTGAATACAAGCAGCGCCTCGTAGCCTTCCTGAAAGAGAAGGGGCTCGAGGTAAAAGACTACGGCACGCACAGCGCCGATTCCGTGGACTACCCCGATTTTGCCCACCCCGTGGCAGCGGCCGTGGAAAGCGGTGAAGCCGGCGCCGGCTTCCTCGTGTGCGGCTCGGCCAACGGTGTAGCCATCACGGCCAACAAGCACGCCGGCGTACGCGCGGCCATCGCGTGGCAGGACGAGCTCGCGGCCCTCGCACGCCAGCACAACAACGCCAACATCCTCTGCATTCCCGCCCGCTTCGTAGACTTCGATACTGCCCGCAACATGGCCGGCCTTTTTCTCGAAACGCCCTTCGAAGGCGGACGCCATGCGAATAGGGTCGATAAGATGGCTTGCTGAAGGAATGGGGTGATGGGGTAATCGGGTAATGGGATAATACGCGCTGACGTTCAACTGCTTTTTATAAATAGAATATAGGCAGGTCGTAAATGATATACTTCCCGGATTATCAGGCACGCTTATCCCGGCTTTCTTGCATTACCCCATTCTCCTATCATCCCATTCTCCCATTAACACTTATATTTCCGCTATATGAAACGACTATTTCTTGCCACCGCGCTGCTCGCTTCCCTTGCCGGGGGAGCGCAGAAGAAAGCGGCCAACAACCCGAAGCTCTTCGCGGCCACCATCACGGCGGCCGACCTGAAGAAGCACCTCTACATCATTGCCGGTCCCGAGATGGAAGGCCGCGAGACCGCTACAGCCGGCCAGCGCAAGGCTGCGGCCTATATCGAGAACCACTTCCGCCAGCTGGGCCTCGAGCCGGCACCGGGCGGCTCCTACCAGCAGGAGTTCCAGGTATACCAGGATTCGCTCACCGGCGCCCGCCTCGAAGTGAACGGCCAGTCCTTCGCCATCGATAAGGAATTCAGCCCGGTGACCTCCGCCAACATCTCGGGTACCTTCCGCTTCAGCGAAGTAGTGCTGCTTCCTTCCGACACCACCGTGGTCAAGAACGCCGACCTCACCGGCCGCCTCGTGATCATGTACGGACCCGCCAACATGGGCCGCATCGTCAGCAGCACCCTCATCAACACCCTGCGCGCCAAAGGCGTGGCCGCCGTGCTGACCACGGCCGGCAACTTCCCGCGCAATGCCGGCAACCGTACCGGGGCCCAGTCGATCTACAGCTTCCGCCGCACTATAGCCCCGCAGCAATACGCGGTGTCGGAAGGCGTGGCCCGCGCGATCACCGGTGCCGATTTCGATTCACTCAAGGCCAATAGCCTGACGGCGCCGAAAGTCGTGATGGCCAATGTGCTGCTGGAGACCCAGAAGTCGACCCGCGCGCTCCCTTCCACCAACGTGCTCGGCGTGGTGTCCGGCTCCGACCTGAAGGATGAATACCTCTTCGTGACCGCCCACTACGACCACCTCGGCAAGCGCGGCGACTCGGTGATCTATTACGGCGCCGACGACGACGGCTCCGGCACCGTAGGCGTGCTGGAGATGGCCGAGGCCTTCATGCTCGCGAAGAAGGCTGGCCGCGGCCCGCGCCGCAGCATCGTGTTCATGGCCGTAAGCGGTGAAGAAAAAGGGCTGTGGGGCTCCGAGTATTATTCCGAACACCCGCTGTTCCCGCTCGAGAAAACGACCGCCGACCTCAACATCGACATGATCGGCCGCTCCGACGAGAAGCGTCCCGGCGACACCACCAACTACATCTACATCGTGGGCGACGACAAGGTGAGCTCCGAGCTGAAGCCGATCTCCGAAGCGGCCAACAACCAGTATACGAAGCTGGAGCTCGACTACAAGTTCAACGACCCAGCCGACCCCAACCGCATCTACTTCCGCTCCGACCACTACAACTTCGCCCGTAAAGGCGTGCCCATCATCTTCTATTACGACGGCATGCTCGGCGCCGACTACCACAAGCCCACCGACACGCCCGACAAGATCAACTACCCGCTCGCTGCCAGGCGCGCCCAGCTGGTGTTCTACACCGCCTGGGAAATGGCCAACCGCAATGCTATGCTGAAGCGCGACCTCGGTATTCCGAAATCACAGAGATAAAGGCCCCTGTCCCGGCCCCCTGTCGCCCGGCCCCCTGTCCCCCAAAGGGGGAACTTAAGTCGGGCATACTTTATTGGTTAAGGCCTTTTCTTAAAGCACTATATACGAAAGCCCCCGCATCGCGGGGGCTTTCTACTTTGAACGTTCCCTACTCAGTATTCAAAAGCCACTGCTGAAGATGGTTTCATTCGAACATTGAAAACGGAGCAAAAGACATCAGGCATTTTTTGATTTGAAGAATGACAGCTACGGTAAGGACAGCTTCGTCCTAAGTTCCCCCTACGGGGGGCAGGGGGCCGGTAGGCTTTGATCTTGTCATCGTTGAGGGTCATGAGGATGGCCTTTTCGTAATAGGTCACGGCTTCGTCGAAGCGGAGCTGGAGCTCGCGGGCGAGGCCGAGGCGGTGGTAGAGCCAGGACTTCTCGATGGCGGGCACGTCGAGGGCCTTTTGCACGAGGGCCTCGAGCTCGTCGTAGCGCTCCAGGTCCATCAGCAGCACGGCGAAGTTGAGGTAGGCATGCGGGTAGTGGGGCTCGCTACGGATGGCGGCGGTGAAGTGGCTTTCGGCCTTGCGGAAATCGTCGAGCTGCGTCTTGTAGATCCAGCCCAGCGAGTTGTGGGTGGCGGCGTGCGTCGGCTCTTCGAAGAGGATGCTCTCGTATTTGCGGAAGGCCTCGGTGTAGTTATTCTGCTTCACGTCGTTCTCGGCCTCCAGGTACAGCTCAGACAGTTGTGCGTTCTTAAGTTATCGTTTTGGTGAAAAAGGTGTTCTGTATACAAGATAAGCAGTTGGCGGATGTTTTTGCATCCTGCAAGCGCATCCCAATCGTCCACGGTTTGCAGCGTACCTCGCCGTTTCCATGATGCTGGTGATGCGATCCTGGATCCCCACGACAAAAGTCGTGGGCTGGTTGGTTCCATAAAAAAGCCCCTCGTGTACCGAGGGGCTTCCATAATAGGTGCTTGTTGCTCTCCTTTCCTTCGGACAACCGAGCCAGAGGCGAAGGTTGCGCGCGAAGCGCTGGCCAGGCGCCGTATGCGTAGTCGGAGACGACGCATAACGTCACCAGCCGAGCACGTACGCGAATACCAGCGGAGCTACGATGGTCGCATCGCTCTCGATGATGTATTTCGGCGTATGGATGTCGAGCTTGCCCCAGGTGATCTTTTCGTTGGGGGTAGCGCCGGAATAGGAGCCGTAAGAGGTAGTGGAATCGGAAATCTGTGCGAAGTAGCTCCAGAACGGGATTTCGTGCATCTCCAGGTCCTGGTACATCATCGGCACTACGCAGATCGGGAAGTCGCCGGCGATGCCGCCGCCGATCTGGAAGAAGCCGATGCCTTTGCCGGCACTGTTCTCCTTGTAATAGTTGGCGAGCCACACCATGTACTCGATGCCGCTCTTCATGGTCGACGCCTGCAGCTCTCCCTTGTATACGTAGGAGGCAAAGATGTTGCCCATGGTGCTGTCTTCCCAGCCGCCCACCACGATGGGCAGGTTCTTCTCGGCCGCAGCGATCATCCACGAGTTCTTCGGGTCGATCTGGTAGTATTCCTTCATTACCCCGCTGTTGAGGATCTGGTACATGTACTCGTGCGGGTAGTAGCGCTCGCCCTTCGCCTCGGCGTCTTTCCAGGCCTGGTGGATGTGCTTCTGGATGCGGCGGAACGCCTCTTCCTCCGGGATGCAGGTATCGGTAACGCGGTTGAGGCCACGCTCCAGCAGGTCCCACTCCTCTTGCGGGGTGAGGTCGCGCCAGTTGGGCAGACGCTCGTAGTGGTCGTGGGCCACGAGGTTCATGATGTCTTCCTCGAGGTTGGCGCCGGTGCAGGAGATGATGTGGATCTTATCCTGGCGGATCATTTCGGCGAGGGAGATGCCGAGCTCGGCGGTGCTCATGGCGCCGGCGAGGGTCACCATCATTTTGCCCCCTTCCAGGAGGTGGGTCTCGTATCCTTTGGCGGCATCCACGAGGGCGGCCGCGTTGAAATGGCGGTAATGGTGCGTGATGAATTGCGAAACGGGTCCTTTGTTCATGGTCTGCGCAAAATTTAGACGGCAAAAGTAGGCTTTTGCGGCGCTCCGGCCCGCGGCCGCGCTTCCGCTTGCGGCCTTATACTGCATACTATGGCCTTTAGCCGGCTTTTCGGCAGTTCCTGCCGAAAGCTCTTGCATAAGCTACCGGGCTGTTCCATCTTTGTATGCCCATTCGCCAAATTTATTCAACACAACCAACTAGCGCTGCCCGATGAACCCGTATACTGTATCCGTCGTTCTGCCCCTCTATAACCCGAAAGGGACCTGGGCGGAAGGCTTTGTACAGCATGTCCGCAACCTCAATGCCGCCCTGCCGGCCGAACGGATCCGCTATATCGTGGTGCATGATGGTCCGGCGGCGCCGCACGTCGTTTCCACCTTCGAGGTGATTGCCGAGGTGCTGCCCGAGGTGCATTTTTGCCAGTACCACGCCAACCGCGGCAAAGGCTTCGCGCTGCGCCACGGCGTGCGCGCGTCGCAAACGGAGTACACCATCATGGTCGACTTCGACTTCCCCTACGCGCTGGAGAATATCCTGACGGTGCTGGCCGACCTGCAGCTGGGAACCGACGTGGTGGTAGGCCGTCGCAGCAGCGATTACTTCAGCAACCTGCCGCTGAAGCGCAAGCTCATCTCGAGGGGCTACTCCCTTGCCAACCAGCTCCTGTTCCAGTTGCCGGTGTACGATACCCAATCCGGCCTCAAGGGCTTCAACCGAAGCGGGCGCGCCGTATTCCTGCAGACCGTCATCGACCGCTTCCTGATCGATACCGAGTTCCTGCTCCGCGCCGCCCGGCAGCGGCTCCGCGTGGGCGTCATCGAGGTGCATCTGCGCCCGCACGTCACCTTCTCCAACTTCGGCTGGAAGGTGCTTCGCGCCGAGACCCGCAACCTGTGGCGCCTCGTTCGCCTCAACCGCGAGCTGCACCGCCGCTACCGGTACGGGAACGCTGAACTTGCGAGCGAGCCGGGCGTCATGGCCGGTGAAAGAGGTTTTCGATAGTTTTGCGGGCGAGGCCGGGCTACCCGTTCCTCTGAACCGCAGCTTATGACCGCCATCCGCCCGCTTCACTACTTCCGCTCAGGGAGCTTTCTGTACGACCGCCGTTTTGCCCTGCTCGCCTGGTTCGGGCTTTCGATCTTCGCGGTGCTCCGCGTGGTGGCGCGCAACGAAATCAATATTTATGTGCTGTACCGGTATGTGATCCAGAACATGCACGACGAAAAGAATCTCTATCTTTTTTACCCGCAGCTGTACGACGACCAGTATATGTACGGTCCGGCGTTCGCCGTGCTGATGCTGCCGTTCTCGTGGCTGCCCGACAAGATCGGGGCGGTGTGCTGGGTGTTGCTCAACGTCACGGCGCTCTTTGCCGCGATCCGGAAGTTACCGATACCCGCGAAGTGGCAGTACGCCATGCTGATCTTCTGCAGCCACGAGCTGATGAACGCCTCTTCGTGGCTGCAGATCAACGCGCTTATCTGCGCCTGCATCATCTTCGGGTTTTCGTATATCCACGAAGGCAAGGAAGGACGCGCGCTCTTCTTCATCATGACGGCTACGTTTTTCAAGATCTACGGGATCGTGGGCTTTGCGTTTTTCTTTTTCAGCCGCCGCAAGCTCGCCTTCATCGGGTGGGCCGCGCTCTGGAGCGTGGTGCTGTTCGTCTCCCCGCTGATCCTGATCTCCTGGCCATACCTGCTGCAGTGTTACCGCGACTGGGGCACAGCCATCCGCCTGAAGGAGTTGAAGAACGTGAACCTGAATATCGGCAACCTGTACCAGGACATCTCCGTGATGGGTATGATCCGGCGCATCTTCGGGCTGCGCTTCGACAGCCTCTGGGTGATGGCGCCCGCCGCCCTGCTATTCCTCAGCCAGTACGCGCCGTTCCGCTATTGGAGCGATGTGCGCTACCGGCTCTACCTGCTTTGCTCGCTGCTGCTGTTCACCGTCATCTACAGCTCCGGCGCAGAGTCGCCCACCTATATCATTGCGCTGCCGGGCATCTGCATCTGGTACCTGCTGCAGCCGCGCAACAAATGGACGACCGCCTATTTCGTGTTCGCGCTCTTTCTCACCACGTTTTCGTACAGCGACCTCTTTACTCCGTGGCTGCGCGTGCACGTGCTGCGGCCCTATTCGCTGAAGGCGCTCCCGTCCACCATTACCTGGTTCATCATCCTCGTGCAGATCCACCGCCGGCAGTTTCTCAGAGCCCGCATGCCCTTTGCCGACGAAAGCAAAGCGCCAATTGTGGTTCCGGCGCCCGTCGCGCAACCGCACCCCTAGAACCATTTAAAACCTCCAAAACCTCCAAAACATTCCCCCCTTGTTGTCCCCCCAGATCCTGCTCTCGTTCGACGTAGAAGAATTCGACCTGCCGCTGGAATACGGACAGTCGATCCCGATCGGGGAGCAGTTGCGTGTGGGCTATGCGGGACTGGTGGCGCTGGAGCCTCTGCTGCAGGAAGTGCGGGCGACGCTGTTCACCACGGCGTACTTTGCCTCCCAATATGCGCCGGCTTTGCGTGGGCTTTCGGAGCGGCACGAGATCGCCTCGCATACGTATTACCATACGCGTTTTGAGGAAAGTCACTTGCTGGCGTCGCGGCAGCTGCTGCAAGAGGTGAGCGGGCAGGAAGTAACGGGGCTCCGGATGCCGCGGATGCGCGACGTGCGGCCGGCGGCGGTGCTGGAAGCGGGCTACACGTACAATTCGTCGGTGAACCCGACCTGGATCCCGGGCCGGTACAACAACCTGCGGGTGCCCCGGCGCCCGTTCCGGGAAGAGGGGCTGCTGGAGTTCCCGGTGTCGGTAACGCCGAAATGGCGCATCCCGCTGTTCTGGCTGGCCTTCAAGAACTTTCCCTACGCGTATTTCCTCCGCCTCGTGCGGCACACACTCCGGCAGGAAGGCTACGTGTGCCTGTACTTCCATCCCTGGGAATTTACCGACATCCGCAGGTACCAGCTTCCGGGCTATGTGCGCCGCGATTGTGGCCCCGCGCTCGTGCAGAAGCTGGAGCGCCTCGTGAAGGACCTCGGGAAGGAAGGGCAGTTTGTGACGATGGCGGAATACGTGAGGAATATCCAATATTGAACAAGGAATGTAGAAATACGGGTTGCTCCAGGGTCCGGAGAAGAACAACAATGGAACAGGGAATAAGGAACAGGGAACACGGAACGGAAGGCGGGTGAAGTGAAGGAGGTGTTTTAAGCATTCAGATAGCCCGCCATGGCTTTAGCAAAGGCGGGCAGGGAAAGAGGCTAAGGTTTTCGCCAGGTGAAGCCTGTCGGCATGCGGCTGGTCGCTTCAAGGCTATCTTTCTCCATCGTACCACCTGATCATATCTAAAGGCCGTAGTGGCGAAACGGCTGTGGCCAGCGCATCGGTGCCCATCGTATCCAATCCGTATAATCTGCGTTCCTTCTCTCACCGGACCCTGGCAGCATACCGCCTCGCCCATCGAAATCCCTTCCCACATCCCCTGTTCCTTGTTCCCTTTGCCCCGCGCAGCAGGGGCAAAGAGAAGCCCCGGTAAAGACCGGGGCCGCCAAAACACACACTAAAACGTCGTTCAGATCTTGCGGATCTTTTGGAAGCTGGTCCAGCTGCTGTTGGAGCTGGAGCGCAGGGTGATTTTCATATCGGCATTTTCCAAGGTTACATAGTAGGCGGTACCCTCGTCGGTGGAGTACTCGCAGAGATCGGAGATCCAGGCGCCGGCGGCTTCCTTTTTCAGGGCGGCCTGGAGCATCACGGGCAGCTGGCTCACCGTAATATTACGGGTGAGGGCGATGAGCTCGCCAGCGGGGTTGTAGAAGGCGTTGATGTGCTGGCCGTCGAGCGTGAACTGGGCTTTGATGTACTGGCTCGAGGTGCTCCAGCCCACTTCCTTGGCGGCGCCGAAGGTGCTCTTGAAGGATTCGAGTACAGCGGGAGTCACATCATCGGTAACGGTACGGGCGCTACTCACCAGAGTGGTCAGGGAGGCGAGGAGGAGGATAAAGAGAAATTTCATAACGGTTCTATTTAGTTTTTTGTAATTACGTTGCTTCGTTTGACGGGTCAAAAGTAGATTTCGTTACAGGGGGGCACAAGCCAATTGGTAGGAGCGGAACCGGTAAGAACGCCCGCTCGCGGGGCTTGCTGATTTGTTAAGGCGGATGAATTGCCGGATTGCCCGTATGAATACCCCCGGCTTTTTGATGAACACCCCAATGCCCGGCCCGACCCTCCGGAAGGCAAAACGGAAAAATTCCGGTAAGAAAGGCCGGATTTTAGGGATAAACGGCAAAGAGGATTTCAGATCTCGGATCGGTGATCTGAGATCTGTTCCAGTTGGATCTGTTCCTATCGCTTACCAACCGGTTTATTTGGGTGACATAGCGCGTCTCCTACTATATAGGTATGCATTCTACCACGCCTGGACCTACCGATCAGCTGATCTTCCTGTCGCGTGTCCGCAATACATCCGAGATCTGAGATCACACATCTGAGATTCCCGGCGTGCGGCAGCAATAAATCTGAGATCTGAGATCACACATCTGAGATCCCCCAGCGTGCGCCAGCCCAGATCTTAGATCCGAGATCCCCCATCTGAGATCCGCGAAGCGCAATCGGCGCTTCGCGCCGTATCTTGACGGCATGAACTACCTGGCCCACGCGTATTTCTCCTTTGGGCATCCCGAGGTGCTCGTGGGCAATATGATCGCCGACTTCGTGAAGGGCCGGACCCGGTACGATTACCCTGAGCGCGTCCAGGCCGGCATGGAGCTGCACCGCCGCATCGACGCCTTTACCGACGCCCATCCCGCCACCGCCGCCGCCAAAGAGCCGTTCCGCGCCCACTACCGCCTCTACAGCGGGCCCATCGTGGATGTCGTTTACGATCATTTTCTCGCCAACGACCCCGCGCAGTTTACCGAAGGCGCCCTCGCCCCCTTCGCCCAAAGCGTCTACCGCGTGCTGCAACAGCATGCCGAAGGGCTGCCCCCGCGCTTTGCCGCCCTGCTTCCTTATATGGAAGGACAAAACTGGCTCTACGGCTACCGGCTCCGCGAGGGGATCGCCCGGAGCCTCGGCGGACTCGTGCGCCGTGCCGCCTACCTCACCGACTCCGAAACGGCCTTCCGCCTCTTCAACGAGCACTACGACCACCTGGGCACCTGCTATGCCGCGCTGGCACCCGATGTTAAAGACTACGCAAAAAGGCAGCTGGAGCAACTTATTGGCTGAGCGGCGCATCTATTTGGGGCGCCCGTTTTTACTTTTGTGCCCTAATGCTTTTTTTCATGAATCGCCTGCTCGCCTTCCTCGCATGTTGCTGCCTCGCCCTTTCCGCCGGTGCCCAAACCAGCGCTCCCATCAAGCTGACGCCCCCGCCGATCGATAAGTCGCCCATGGACATGGCCTATTACCCGGCCAACTACCCGGTGCTCAAGATCCAGGACAAGGCCTCCGAGCCGCTGCTGGCCCGGGCCATTTACAGCCGCCCGCTGAAGTCCGGCCGCGTAGTGTTCGGCGAGCTCGTGCCGCTCAACGAGGTCTGGCGCCTCGGCGCCAACGAAGCCTCGGAGATCGAGTTCTTCCGCGAGGTGCGCATTGGCGGCCGCAAGCTGGCCAAGGGCAAATACACCATCTACGCCATCGTCAACAACAACCAGTGGACCGTCATCTTCAACAAGGAGACCGACACCTGGGGCGCTTTTAAATACGACGAGAAAAAGGACGCCGCCCGCATCACCGTGCCGGTAGAGCGACTGTCGGAGCCCGTAGAGCCCTTCACGCTCCTCTTCGAAAAGACCGCCGCCGGCCCCGCGCTCGTCATCGCCTGGGATACCGCCCGGGTGAGCGTGCCGATCTCGCTCAAGTAAGAAGGTAAAGGAGCATAAGCGTTTTTTTACCGCTAAGAGGCGAAGGTATTCGCTAAGTGAAAGGCTGCGCTGACGCGCGGCCTTTTTGATTTCAGATCTGTGATTTCAGATTTCTGATTTCCGGGTAGCGATGCCGGGTGCGTCCTACGGTTGGGAGAACAATTGAAAAAGGAAAAAGGTACGGTTCGCCCTACGAGCCCATAGTCTTTGCTATGGGTTTTCGATTTGAGCCAGCCCATGGCTTTAACCTTGGGAAAACAGGGTATATCGAATATCGAAGTGGCTGCGACCAAATCTGCGTGGCATCATGATGATTTCTGCTATTTTAAGGAATGCTGCACCGAAGCGACCCTTACCAAGAAACTAATAGACCAATAAACGCGTTCTCCTTAGCGAATACCTTAGCCCCTTCGCTGCTTAGCGGTGAAAATCCCTTCTTTTCCTTCTCTCGCCTTCCGATTGGCTTTTATCCCTTAATTTTTCCCCATGAAAACAGCCGCTGCGCTTTGTGGACTGATCCTGCTGATGGCTGCGTGTACCAACGAACGGGCGCCGGGCGTGCCGGCCAGCGACTCCCTCGTGCAGCGCGATACCGCGCCCCTGCCCAAGAGCGTGTTCGCCAACCGCCTCTCGCCGGTGGACCTTTCACCCATGGACGTCAGCTACTACCCGATCGATCATCCGCAGGTACGCGCCTCGGGACAGGCGCCCGACGTGCCCCTCGCGCGCGTCCTCTACAGCCGCCCCCATAAGGGCGGACGCGCCCTCTTCGGCGCACTGCTCCGCTACAACGAGCCCTGGCGCCTCGGCGCCAACGAAGCCACCGAGCTCGAGCTGTTCAGTCCCGCCACCATCCAGGGCGTGCGCGTACCCGCCGGGCGCTACGTGCTGTACTGCATTCCCACGCCCACCGAGTGGACCATCGTCTTCAACAAAGGCCTCTACGCGTGGGGACTGAAGTTCGATCCGGCCAAAGACGTGCACCGCTTTCCCATCCCCGTGCAGAAAGCGCCGGAGCCGTTCGAGTTCTTCACGATGGTGTTTGAGCCTGTCAACGACGGCGCCGAGCTCGTGATGGCCTGGGACGATGTGCTGACGCGCCTTCCGTTTAAATTCTGACCCGGTATGTGCGGACTGGCAGGCATCGTTTCCTCCAATACCCGCCTCGTGGCGGAAGCGCCGCTCACGGCTGCGATCGGCTGCCTGCAGCACCGCGGCCCCGAAGGCGGACGCGGCTGGCAGGGCCCATCCGGACGCTGCGCCCTCGCCCACAACCGCCTCTCGATCATCGATCCCGACCCGCGCTCGCTGCAGCCTTTTCATTACGGCAAGGGCTACACGCTCGTCTACAACGGCGAGCTGTATAACTACGTAGAGCTCCGCGACGAGCTCCGCGCGCTGGGCCATGCCTTCAGCACCGGCTCCGACACCGAGGTGCTGCTGGCCGCGTGGGCCGCCTGGGGCGCCGGCTGCGTACAGCGTTTCGACGGCATGTTTGCCTTCGCCCTCTGGGATGAAGGCAGGCAGCAACTCTTTGCCTCCCGCGACCGCTTCGGCGAAAAGCCCTTCTTCTTTGCGTTCGACGGGGAAGCGCTCCGCTTCGCCTCCGAGCTCAAAGCCCTCTGGACCCTCGGTGTGCCGAAGACGGTCAACAGCGCCATGGCCTTCAACTTCCTGACCCTCGGCTATACCGGCAACCCCCGCGACGGGAAAGAAACCTTTTACCAGGATGTGTGGAAGCTGCCCGCCGGCCACTGCCTCCACTTCGCTCCCGGCGACGAAGGCGCGCTCGTGGAGCGATACTCGGAAGCGGATACCGTGGAAATACAGGTGGACGACAACCGGGCGGTGCAAGAATTCCGCTCCCTGCTCAGCGCCTCGGTAACGCGCCGCCTCCGCTCCGACGTGCCGGTAGGCACCAGCCTCAGCGGCGGCATCGACAGCGCCGCGGTGGCCGCGCTCTGCACACAGGCCGGCGGCACCTACACCCATAAGGCCTTCACCGCGATCTTCCCGGGCTTCGAAAAGGACGAAGAAGAACGCTCCCGGCTCGTGGCACAGCACCTGGGCCTGCAGCAGGAGTTCGTGCGCATTCACGAAGGCGAGGTGCCGGCGCTGATGGACCGCGTGATGCACCACCAGGAAGAGCCCATCGGGTCGGGGAGCGCACTGGCGCAGTTCAAAGTATACGAGGCAGCGAAGCGCAGCGGCGTCACGGTGCTCCTCGACGGGCAGGGCGCCGACGAGATCCTGGCAGGCTACAACAAGTATTACCGCTGGTACTGGCAGGAGCTGTACCGCGCGCGGCGCCTTGGCGCCAGCGGCGAGCTCGAAGCCGCGCGCCGCAACGGCGTCACCGAGCCGTTCGAAAGCATCCACCGCGTGGCCGCGCTCTTCCCCGACCTTGCATCCTCCCTGCTCGAAGGGCGCAAGGGAAAGGCCGCCGCCCGCACCCCGGGCCTCCACCCCGAATGGGCGGCCCGCTACCGGGGCGAATCCTATTACACCGTACCGGCGCAGTTCACGCTCAACGGCGCCTTATCCTACAACACCTTCCAGTACGGGCTCGAGGAGCTGCTGCGCACCGCCGACCGCAACAGCATGGCGCACTCCGTAGAAGTACGGCTTCCCTTCTTAAGCCATGAGCTCGTGGAATACCTGTTTCGCCTCCCGCCGCAATTCAAGATCCGCGGCGGCTGGACGAAGTGGCTCCTCCGCGAGTCGGTCCGCGACCTGCTGCCCGCGCCCATTGCCTGGCAAGCCGGCAAAACCGGCTTCGAGCCGCCGCAGGCGCAATGGATGGAAACGTCCGCGGTGCAGGAGGCGATCCGCGCCGGTATGGAGAAGCTGGTTGCACACGGGGTGCTCGACGGCCCGGTGCTGCAAAAAAAGATACAGCCGCATAGTGCATATGCGGCTGTATCCCAGCACTGGCGGTACTGGTCCTTATCGTATCTCTACTAAAGCTCGTGAGGCGTGAGGCGCCAGGGAAAGCTTCCAATAGCAACAGCTTGCTGCTCACGATTCACGCCTCACGACGAACTGCGGAGTGATCCACTTAAAAGACAATCCCTGATCAGGCTTTCGTGAAGCGCTGCTGTACGCTCATGCTGCCGCTCTGGTCGGCCAGGAGCATCGTCCAGGTCTTCTCGGTCTCCAGCGTGATGTGGTAGTCGGTGGCATCGCCCGTAGTCACCTCGGTGATGCTGTGGATCTTGTGGCTGCTGTAGCTCGATTTCACCTTGGTGAGGAGGTTGAGCGGAAGCTGCTGCTCGTAGTAGTAGCGGATCGTCTTCACGGCAACACCGTCGCGGTCGTACACCACGCGGGTCAGGATGTCGTTGAAGGTGAAGCGGGCCTCGTAGCCGTGGTCGAGCTCCGACCAGGTAACGTCGGATACGCTCTGGAAGGTCTGCTGAAAGGACTTGAGCACCTTTTCGCTGACGGCCGGCGTTGTATTGGCAAAGGCGAGCAGCTGGGCACCTACGAGGAGGGCGGCGAGGAGAACTTTTTTCATAACTATGGTTTTTTAGGTTTTAAAAAGTGCGATTTGTTGATACGAAACTATTCGTGTTGAGGGCCGGTGGCAAGTGGTCCTACACGACCGGTGTGTTAAAAGACCTTAACAGCCGGCGCATATACGAAGACTGTCGTTGAAGCGTGTAAAACGGGGGATGACCGGAAAAATGCGCGTATGAGTTGTTGTGCCAGATTTCGTTAAGCCCCATTAACCGGCCGTTAATTGGGAGCAGCGGCAAAGCGCTGGTGCGGGTATATGGGAAATCGCCATCTTTGTTGATCTCAGATGTGTGATCTCAGATCTCAGATCTGACATCTGAGATAAACAGAAATATATATGCGTATTGGCACCAAGTTCATCCACGCCGGCGTAGAGCCTGACCCTACTACCGGCGCCATCATGACCCCGATCTACCAGACCTCTACTTATGTGCAGTCGGCGCCCGCCGAGCACAAGGGCTACGAATACGCCCGCAGCCAGAACCCCACCCGCACCGCGCTCGAAGCCGCCTACGCCGCCATCGAGAACGGCAGGTTCGGATTGGCCTTCGGCTCCGGCGTGGCCGCCACCGACGCGGTGATCAAGCTGCTGCAGCCCGGCGACGAGGTCATCACCGGCAATGACCTCTATGGAGGCACGTACCGCCTGTTCACCAAGGTATTCGCCCGCTTCGGCATCGTATTTCACTTTGTGAACATGCAGGACGCGGAAAGCATCCGCCCGCTCATCAACGAGAAAACCAGGCTGATCTGGGCCGAGACGCCTACCAACCCGCTGATGAACATCACCGACATCGCGGCACTGGCAGCCATCGCCAAAGAGAAGAACGTACTGCTCTGCGTCGACAACACCTTCGCCTCTCCGTACCTGCAGAACCCGCTCGACCTGGGCGCCGACATCGTGATGCACTCGGCCACGAAATACCTCGGCGGCCACAGCGACGTGATCCAGGGAGCGCTGATGATGAACGACCAGAAGCTCCGCGACGAGCTCTACTTCATCCAGAAAAGCTGTGGCGCCGTACCCGGCCCGCAGGATTGCTTCCTTGTGCTCCGCGGCATCAAGACGCTGCACGTGCGCCTGCAGCGCCACTGCGAGAACGGCGCCAAGGTAGCCCACTGGCTGCGCAACCACCCGAAGGTGGCCAGGGTGTACTGGCCCGGCTTCGAAGACCACCCGGGCTACGCCATCGCCAAAAAGCAGATGCGCGACTTCGGCGGCATGATCTCCTTTGAGCTGGTCAACGATTCGCTGGACGAAGTGAAGCGCGTGCTTTCCTCCACCAAGGTGTTCGCCCTTGCCGAGAGCCTCGGCGGCGTTGAGTCGCTCATCAACCACCCCGCGTCCATGACCCACGCCTCCATCCCCCGCGAGGAGCGGCTCCGGAACGGCCTCAACGACTCGCTCATCCGCCTCAGCGTGGGCATCGAAGACGTGGAAGACATCATCGAAGACCTGCAGCAAGCCATCGGCTAAGCGACGGTGTCAACTAGTGTGCTTATCGGAAGCGCAGAAATGGTCGGCCGCAAGCGGCCTCTGCGCGCAGCGGCGCAACGGCACGACGGCGCGACGAAGAAATACACGGTGAAGTTATTGGCACATGCTGCTTCGTTGCGCCGCCTCTCGCCGCGCCGCCGCGTAAAACAAGCCGCTTGCGGCCTTGACAGCGCATTCGCTAATTCAATCAGCCTTAGAGACACGGTTTTTCGATTTTCCGGAAGTCAAAATTCAAAAGTCAAAAAGGTATCCCGGGCTTTTGGATTTTGACTTTTTACTTTTGGCTTCTTACTTGACCTAACCACATCCATGTATCACCTGCTGCGCACCCCTGAACAACGAACGCTGGAAGTGAAGGACGCCGGTCCGAAGGAAGGACGGCCCCTGCTGCTCTTCCATGGCTTCGGGGGCTCGGCGAGTGCCTTCCCCACCGAGTCGCTGAAGGGGGCAGGCGTGCGGCTCATCGTGCTCAACCGGCCGGGTACCGGCGCGTCCACTCCCAAGCCGTTCAGCGTCGCCGGCATTGCCGCGGATGCCCGCTGGGTGCTGGAGCAGCTATTGGTCGACCGCGTGGAAGTGGCCGGATGGGCCGCGGGCGCCGTTTATGCCCTCGGCTTTGCCGCCGCCTTCCCACAGCTCGTTACCGGGATCCACCTGCTTGCTCCCGCCTTGCCCGGCGGCGACCCCGCGGCGCAGGCGCTGCTCCCCGGCACGCGCTCCGTAGTGGGCCACCTCGAGCGCCTGCTGCCGGCCGCTGGCCGCTGGCGCTTCCGCAGCGCCGCCCGCGCGCTCGCTGCCGACCCCGACCGGGTGCTGCGGCACCGCGCCGCCGGTATGCCGGAGCCCGACCAGCGCATCGCCCTCTCGCTCGAGTGGCGCGACCTGCTGCTCCGCTCGGCCTCCGAGGGCTACAGCCACCAGGGCGCCGGCGTGCAGGCCGACCGTGCCGCACTCGATACGGCGCTCATCAACTGGAGCGCCATCAAAGCGCCGGTGCGGATCTGGAGCGGCGATGCCGACAACGTGTGGCCGCCGGCCACCGCGGCCTGGCTCCGCGATCGCCTGCCGGGCTCCGCATGGCACACCGTGCCGGGCGCGGGCCACCTCTTCTATCTATCCCACTGGGAGCAGTTCCTCGACACCATTCCAAAATAAGCGTTGCCGTGCCTGCCGACCTCAAGGCCTTCCTCGACCGCAAGGTGCGCGAATACAACACGCCCGCCTTCATCGCCGCCGATCCTGTATCGATCCCGCACCGCTTTACCCAACCGGCCGATATCGAGATCGCCGGTTTCTTTGCCGCACTGTTTGCGTGGGGCAACCGCACTACCATCCTCCGCAAGTCGGGCGAGCTGATGCGGCTGATGGACGACGCGCCGCACCAGTTCGTGACGCAGCATGCCGACACCGACCTCCGGCGCTTCCTCGGCTTCAAGCACCGCACCTTCAACCCCACCGACGTCCTCTACCTCATCGCTTTTCTCCGGCAGCATTATGCGCAGCACGATTCGCTGGAGACGGCCTTCCTGCCCGGCGGGAAATTTATCGGGATGGAAGCGGCGCTTGACCATTTCTACGGGTATGTGTTCAGCTTGCCCGATGCGCCGCCCCGTAGCCGCAAGCACATTGCTGCTCCGTTCAAAGGCGCAACCTGCAAGCGGCTCAACATGTACCTCCGCTGGATGGTGCGCCGCGACCGGCAGGGCGTCGACTTCGGGCTCTGGCGGGCGGTGCGGCCCTCGGCCCTCGTGATCCCGGTGGACCTGCACGTGGCGCGCGTAGCCCGCAAGCTCGGCCTCCTCGGGCGGCCCGCCACCGACTGGAAGGCAGCTGTGGAGCTCACCGACCGACTCAGGAGCTTCGACCCGGACGACCCGGTGAGATACGATTTCGCGCTTTTCAGCCTCGGTGCCGAAGAACGGTTTTAACTTACCCCATATGGCAGACTCCCTCGACCAGCAGCTCCGCGGGCTCAACGCCCTTATGACGGAGGAAGACGCGCATTTCGTGCGGCTCGCGGCTAGCCTCAACGAGCGTATCGTGGAAGACTTCGACTCCGTGGTGCGCCTGCTCTACCGCGTGGACGTTCCGGAAAAGCGCGTGCGCGCCGCCCTCGCTGCCGGCGGCGGCGATGCCGGCACCATCCTCGCCCGGCTCCTCCTCGAGCGCGAGCGCGAGAAGGCCGCCTCCCGCGCCCGCTACCGGATGCCGGATGAAGACATCCCGGAGGAGGATCGCTGGTAATCGAATGGGGTAATGGGGGAATGGGGTAATGGAGAAACAAACGCGCATACCTGGGGCTGCTTTGATTTTGGGGTGGTCCTTGCGCGGTCGCACCTGTTGCTCTTGGTTCGTTGCCTCGTTCTGCGGGGCATCTTTTGATCCGCTGCATTTTCGATTCACTCCGTTGTTGAACGCAGGTCGCATCACAGTAAACACCCTTCGCACAACACGCCCCCTATTCCCCCATTCCCCCATTACCCCATCAGCACATTCCTCCTCTGGTATGAGTTTTTTGCGCGTTCGGGCAAAACGGAACTTATGCAACGCGACGGCGCTACTACCTCCCTCTGGCAACATAATGTATCGGATCATAACGCTGGCGGCGCAACGCTGCCCGGCACGGTGGATGTGCTGATCGTGGGCGGCGGCATTACCGGCCTTGCCACGGCCCTGCTGCTGCAGCAATCGGGTAAGCAATGCCTCGTGGCCGAGGCGCATACGCTGTGCTACGGCACCACCGGCGGCACCACGGCCCACCTCAACACCTTCTTCGATACCACCTACGATATGGTGGAGTCGGACTTCGGCGAGGAAGGCGCACGCCTCCTGCACACCGCCGCCCGCTCCGCCCTCGACCTCGTGAAGCGCAACATCGCCGAGTTCGGCATCGACTGCGGCCACTCCGACCGTGACGGTTATGTATATGCGCAAACGGAAAAGCAGGAGCAGCAACTGGACAAGACCTTTCAGTCGTCCGTGAATGCCGGCGCCGAGGTGGAGTATACCGACACGATCCCGGTGCCGCTGCCCTTCCGCAAGGCCATCGTGTACCGCCGGCAGGCCCAGTTTCACCCCACGCGCTACGTGCTGGCGCTCGCCAAAGCCTTTGAAAGCCTCGGCGGCCGCATCGTGCAGGGCTGCCGCGTACAGGACTTCGAATCCGAGGGCGACCTGTTGCACGTGAACACCAGCTTCACCCGCATCACTGCCCGCTGGCTCATCTGGGCCACGCATATCCCGCCCGGCATCAACCTCCTGCACTTCCGCAACGCGCCCTACCGCAGCTACGCCATCGCCGCGAAGCTCTCCGACGAAGCGGCTTACCCCGAAGGCCTCGCCTACGATCTATACGACCCGTATCACTACTACCGTACGCAGGAAGTGGACGGCGAGCGCTACCTCATCGCAGGCGGCGAAGACCACAAGACGGCACACGAAACGAACACGGAGGGTTGCTTTGCCAAGCTCGAGGCTCACGTGCGCAACCACTTCCCCGTGGCCGAGGTAGCGTTCCGCTGGTCGTCGCAATACTTCGAGCCGTCCGACGGGCTGCCCTACATCGGGCACCTGCCGGGTAATCCCGACAACGTGCTCGTGGCTACCGGCTACAGCGGCAACGGCATGACCTACAGCCATATCGCCGCCATGACCCTCAGCGACCTCATCGTGAAGGGCGAAAGCGGGTACGCGAAGCTCCTCGCGCCGGGCCGCGTGAAGCCGGTGGCCGGCTTTATGGACTTTGTAAAGGAGAACGCCGACGTGGTGGCCCAGTTCGTGGGCAAGCGCCTCAAGGCATCGACGCTGAAAGAGTTGGCCGACCTCGCACCCGGCGAAGGCCGGCTCGTGAAGTACGAGGGCACCAGCATCGCGTTGTATAAAGACGCGGGCGGCAAGCTCTACGCCCTGAACCCGGTATGCACGCATGCGAAGTGCGTGGTAGACTGGAACTCGGCCGAGCGGAGCTGGGATTGCCCCTGCCACGGCGCGCGCTACGACGTGAACGGCGACGTGCTCACGGGCCCCGCCCGCAAGAACCTGGAGCCCATCGACCTCGAAGAGCTGGATTCCTGATCGCGGCGGGAAACAACAGGAACACGGATGGTACAGGTTGGACGGATAAGCACGGGTAAGATTCGTATGCATCCGTTCGATCCGTAACATCCGTGTTCTTTCTCTTTACGCCCCGGAACTTTACACCGCACCGTTTGTTATTGCGTCATGAGCGTACATGTACTGAAGCAGGTCCAGCAGTTGCCGCTTTCCCTCGAGGAAGCCTGGGCCTTCTTTTCCCACCCGAAGAACCTTGCGGTGATCACACCGGAGCACCTGAACCTGAAGTTCACCAACGAGCTGCACGGCGAAGAGATCTACCCCGGGCAGATCATCACCTATAAAGTAAAGCCGCTGCTTGGGATCCCGATGTTCTGGATGACCGAGATCACGCATGTGGAGCGCCTCCGCTTTTTCGTGGACGAGCAGCGGCAGGGCCCGTACTCGATCTGGCACCATGAGCACCACTTCGTGGAGCAGAACGGCGGCGTGGAGATGACCGACATCATTCACTACAAGCTTCCCTTCGGGCCGCTCGGCAACATCGGCCACGGGTTTGTAAAAAAAGAGCTCCGGAACCTCTTTGCCTACCGGCGCAAGAAGATCACGGAGCTGTTCGGTGCCTGAAGGCCGGTCACTTCACGGGGTACACGAGCGAGGGAAGCCGCACGCTTTCTCCCTTTCTGCCTTCTTTTCGCTGATCGATGATGACGCTGCTGCCGGGTTTCGCCTTCGCAAAGAGGTCGTTTGCCAGGGACGTGCCGGGTGATACCGTGCCCCGTAATTCTACAATGTCGCCGTTGCGGTCCTCCGCGTTGATGGCATAGGCGTCGATTTGATCGTGCCCTTCGGGTTTCAGCTACTGCTGCAGCGGGATTTGTTGCAATTCTTCGGCGGTGTAGGTCCGTGCCGTGAGCGCCACGGTTTGCTTTTTCGCCGGAACGGTATCCAGGGTAGTTGCCGAAGCGGATGCTTGCGTGCGGAGGGCTGTCCGCGCCGGAGTGGCAGCCGCGGGAGCATCACCGCCCGAGGTTGCCTGCGCCGGTGTTTCGCCTCCTTCGGCCCGCAGGAGCTGCGCCAGGAACTTTTTCAATTGCGTTTCGGTCATCACGATCTCCATCAGGCCACCCGTAGCGTCCTTCCCGTATTTGGCGGCCGCTTCCGCTCCGGTAAGCGTGGTGGCTTCGAGCTCGAGGTCCAGGTTATCGGCGGGGCGCACACCGGGGAAGCGCTGGACCAGATCGTTCCGCAATTCCTGCTTGCTGCGGTACAATTTGCCGTTGACTGCGATAAGCGGGAATTCCCCTTCGAGCGATACCGCACCTTTCAGGTGAATGGTATTCGGGGTAAAGGCCATGCCGGAAGTCTGCTGCGGCACGATGCCCGCGGCGCCGGTCGATTTTTCCCTTTCGTTCCGGTAGCGCGCAATGGCCGACAGGATGGCGCGGGCCACCTGCTCCTGGTTGGCGACATTCGTAAAGAAGTTGCGGTCGCGCTCATTGGTGATGTAGCCGAGTTCGAGCAGTACCGCGGGGCAGATGCCCTGGTCCACTACCCAAATGCCTCTTTGCGGGGTAATGAGCTGCGGGGCTGTGGCGTATACGGTACTGAGCGATTCTTTCACGATGGAGCCGAAGAGGCGGCTTTCTTTCGCTTGCACGACGTCTTTCCCGGAGATATAGACCTCGATGCCGCCCTTCTTGGTGGCCGTGGCAGACGCAGGGTCCGTGACGGCGGCCATATGCACGGAGATAAACAGGTCGGCGCCTGCTTGCTGCGCGAGCCCGGTGCGTTCACGCAGAGGCACCATCGCGTCGCTGCTGCGTGTCAGCACGATCTGCAGGTTGGGATCGCTGTTGGCTGCCTGGATCTTCTGTGCCATTTGGAGCGCCACCTGGTCTTCGTACAGCTCGCCGCCGCGGGCGCCGTTCCAGCTGCCGTTGGCGTTCTTTCCGTGGCCGGCATCGATCACGACGACGAATTTTTTGTCGGGTCCTTTGATGGGTGCCTGCGCGTGGGAGGGGCTGCGCAGCGCAAAGGCAAAGCCCACGAGGGCGAGCAGGGGCAGGGCAAGGATGCGGCCGGCATACTGCATGCGGGCGCGCTGGGTGTTGTTCAGCATATGGATCCTTCGTTTGATGGCGTTATGAAAAAAGGGGTTGGCGAGTCCCGCATAGTGTTGCGGTGAGGCCACCTGCAGGATGAGGCGCGCGAGCGTGGACGCGTCGCCGTCGGCCACGGCCTTACGGTCGGCGATGAACTCGTGCACGAGGTCGAGCTCGCGGCGCACGAGCCAGAATACCGGGTTGAACCAGCAGAGCACGAGGGTCACCTGTAGAAATACTTTGTCGAAGGAGTGGCCTTCGCGCACGTGCACCAGCTCGTGCTGCAGGATCTGCCGGCCGCTGCCCGACGCGGGGTCGATGGCGGGGTTCCAGAAGATGGTGCGGAAGAACGAGAAGGGCGTGCCCGGCACCGGCGCCTCGATGAAGCGGATGCCCTCCACGGGTCGCGCGGGGAAGCGCACCGACAGGCGGTGCAGCTGCCAGAGGGCGCGGGCGAGGCGAACGAGCAGCACGGCGCCCACGATCGTATAAATACAGTAGAGCAGCAGGGTCCAGTCGAAGGGCGCTTGGCCGGGGAGCTCGGCGGCATCCATCAGCTCGTTGCCGCCGCTCACGACCTCGAGCAGGCGCACCGGCCCGTCGGCCACGGCTTGCGGGCGCTGCCATTCGATGCGTGCCAGGGGCAGCAGCAGCGACAGCGGCACGATGAGCAGGAGGTAAAACCGGTTCCACTGGTGAAAGGCACGGTTGCGCAGGGCTGCGTAGTAATAGGCGTAAAGTAGCGCGGCGCAGAGCACCGACTTCAGCAGGTAGGGGAGCAGCGCGTTCATTTCTTTCCTTTTTTGATCTGTTTGATAAGGGCTTCGAGGTCTTCGAGCGAAAGGCCGTTCTCTTCCACCATGAACGATACGGCGTCGGTATAGGAGCCGCTGAAGTAATTCTTGACCATCGTTTTGAGCGAGGCTTTCGAGTAGGCTTCCTTCGTAACGAGCGGGTAGTACTGGTGCTGGCGGCCCACCACGCGGATGGCGGCGAAGCCCTTTTCCACGAGGATCTTCAGGAGCGTGGCCACCGTATTCTGGTGCGGCTTCGGCTCCGGCAGGATGTCGAGCAGATCGCGGATGAACCCCTCGCCGATCTTCCAGAGCGCCTGCATCACCTGCTCTTCGGCTTTCGTCAACGTTTTCATGTTTATTTGTTTATTGGTCTATTGGTCTATTTGTTTATTGGTAAGGAACTACCTGCCTATCAATACCCTTCTGAACCCTTCTGAACCTATCTAAACCCTTTTCTCTAACGCTAACCTATAACTAATATTTTAGTTAACCAACTAAAAATTTAGTTGTAAACGAAAATTCTTTTGTTGCCTATCTGTAGCGGCTTGGGGCCCGGCTGCATCTTTGCACAAATACACCACTCATGATCTACCACGTGACCACGGCCGCTGAATGGAAGGCAGCACAGGAGAAAGGACAATACGAGGCTGCCTCGCTGCCGGTGGAAGGCTTTATCCATGCCTCGGCCGACGAGCGCCAGGTGCGCGGCGTCCTTGAGCGCTACTTCGCCGGCCAGACCGATCTGGTCAAGCTTTCCATCGACCCCGACAAGCTGGAGCACGAGCTCAAATGGGAAGTAGCCACCTCCGTCAGCGAAGAGTTCCCGCATATCTACGGTCCACTCAACCTGGATGCGGTAGTGAAGGTGGAGGCAGTTTAAGGTTTTGAAGGGTTTGGGAGGTTTTGGGTGGTTTTGTGGGGTTGGTTTCACGTACCTATACCGGCCATCCCCGAGTCCGCAGAGTGACCCGGGACCTCAATTATTACAAGCCTGCGGATTTTTCAGTGGGAATCGGAGGTGACGCTGGTCCTCAGTTACCACCATTATGTTCCGTGAGCCTTGAGCGGCATCGTAGATAACCCGCATCTTCCAGGCAATAAAGAAGGGTCGTCCTAAGACGACCCTTACTAATAAACAAATAGACTAATAGACCAATAAACCTTATCCCGGCATGCGGGCGATGTATTTCTCCACCTGCTTGATCTGGTCTACGATCTGGGGGTTGGAGGGCTTCAGGGCTTTTGCCTTGCGGAAGAAGTCCTTGGCGGCGCGGAACTCGCGCTTGTTCATCATCAGCGAGCTCATTTGCAGGTAGGCGGCCGCCTGGCTGTCTTTGTCGTGGAGGCCCTTGCGGAGCGCTTCGCGGATGTAGCGCTCGCCGGTGCGGAGGTCGTTCTTCTGGAGCGACAGCATCCCCATCTGCAGCAGGCTGGCGCCTTCGGCTTCCTTCATGGGGCTGCCCAGGTCGAGGCCTTTCTTCATGTTGATCTCAGCCGAGTCGAACTTCTGGTTCATCATGTCGATGTTGCCCTTCAGCGTGTAATACACCGAGCGGATCGGCTTGTAGAGCAGGTTGGGGTACTTCACCGAGTCGATCACCTTCTGAGCTTCCTCCATGTTGCCGCTTTCCATATGCTCCTGGATAAGGCGCAGCGGGCCGAAGAAGAAGTGGCCGAAGATGAGGATGGCGCCCACGAAGTAAAGGGGGAACACCGGCCAGAAGCCGCTGATGGTCACATTGAGGGCGATGCCCCCGGCGATCAGCAGCAGGCCGAGCGGGAGACGGTATTTGATGAGGGTATTATAATATTTCATAATGGGGCGAAAGGCCGGCAAAGATAAGCGAACCGGGGGAGATCTCAGATCGGTGATCTCGGATCTGAGATCTACAGGTCCACGCGGCCGGGTTTTATCCTCCCTTTCCAGCAAGAATACAGGAATAATCTTGGGCCACCCGGCAGCAAAAGATCTGAGCTCTTTCCAGCGTGCGTCAGCAATACATCTGAAATCTGAGATCCCAGATCTGAAATCCTCCCTAGTCTTGCGTTTTGCTCACCGACATATAATACGTGCCTTCACCGCGGACGTCGATGCGGCTTCCCTTCTTGACGAACGTGAGCGCATTGGGCGCTTTGCCTTTTCGGGAGGGGGTGTGAAAGGGCACGCTCGCCGGGTCGCCGATCCCCGGCTCCTTGTGCAGCAGGATGTCGGCCGACAGGAACCGGCGCTCGTCGAGCGGCTTGCGGAAAAACTCACTGATCGGGAACATGGGCATGATCGTGCGCGCCGAGCCGGTACCTTCCTCATTCACCAGGAATACGCGACGCGGCAGCTCGAGGCGCACCCAACCGGTGCCGAATACCGCCTTCAGCAGGTCCTCCTCCGGGTTGAGCGATATCGTATGCATGGCCCCGCTCCGTAGATATACGGCCTGCAGGCCGCCATAGCGGTCGCGGAGCGGGCGCCTGGGGCTCATCACCAGCAGTACCATGTCGTAGCCGGTTTTATTGTGCACCGCCAGGGTGGCCGCGCCGGAATCTGTGGGGAGTGTGCTGATGCCATTGAAGGGCGCGGTGCCGGTAGCGATTTTTTGGCTGGTGCCGGCGTGCTCCTTCACCGATACGAGGTCGGCAAGCGCGAGGCGGAGCCGCTCGTTGTTACCGGCTGGCCGGTCGCTTTCGCTTGCAGGTGCGGGAACGATGGTCGTCCGCGGCACATACTCCAGGTTATGGTAGCTCTTCGGGCGGTTGCAGGAGTCGCTCGTGAGCGCGCGGATCACCATCAGCAGGATCCAGCCAATGGCCCAGGCACCGCGGCCGAGGCTCCAGCCGCCGCCGCTGCTCTTACTGTTCCGGGTGGCGATGGTCGTCATGTTGCCGCGCATGATCGACTCGTATTCGTCTACCTGCGTGCGGAGCTCGGGGTTGCAGCGCACCTGCTGCAACTGGGCGCACATCTTCTGGAGCAGCTTCCACGTGGCTTTGTGCTGCAGGCGGTACACGATGCCGAGGAACTGCTCCACCACCGCATCGCGCGCGGGTGCCAGCGGCTCGGGCAGCGCATTGAGAAAAGCGATCCAGTCGGGGTCGAAAAGGCAGCCGATGCGGCTCGGGTCTTCCTGCATCTTTTCCCAGGTCCAGTTGCGGAGCAGGAAGCCGAGCTCCTCGAAATAGATGCGGAGGCGCTCATAGGCCTCGGTGCTGTCTTCCGGGGCGATGAAGTCGGCGAAGCGGAACAGCTCCACGAGCGGGCGGGGCGCCGAGTCGCGGATGAAGCGGCCGCTCGCGTCGCGGAAGGCCGGCGCAAACCAGGCCGATACGAAGGCGGTGAACCCGGGCTTATAGTGATACTGCCGCGCGGGAGCCATCGCCTCGGCGTCGAAGCGGCTTTCCTCGAGGAACTGCAGGAGGCCCGGGATCGAATACAGGAGGCAGTGCCCGCTCCATTCGCTTTCAGTCATATCCTGGAACAGCACGGTGAGGTCGTTGCGTGTATAGGTAAGGCCGTCGAGCTGCAATTCGTCGTTGCTGAGGGCAAGCTCGGCGAGGAGCTTCTTGCGGGCGCGCTGCAGCGTCTGCTGGGAGAAGGGTGCCAGGGGCTCGCCCGCATGCAGCACGGGCCGCACCGGCGAGCGGTAGGGAATGAGGCGGGTCTTTGTGAGGGGTGTTTCCATGCTACACAGGTTCCTTGCGTCGGAGATCACGAAGATCGGAAAAAAGAGCAGGAACACTGATGGCACGGCTTGGGCGGATAAAACACGGATCACTGCATCCGCTCAAATCCGCGGCATCCGCATCATCCGCGTTCCTTCTCTCCGCTCACCTGCTCACTTGCTCACCCTATCCGATCCCCGTTCCCTTGATCTTCACCGCGTCGAGCTCGTCGGAGGCGCCGTGCACGAGGTGCGACAGCTGGATGGCGGCGCTGCGCAGACCTTCGAAGTGCTCGCGTTCGAGTGCTTCCTCGCCCTGCCTGATGAGCGCCTTCGCGGCGGCCGGTTTCGTATAGGCGTCAGGCGGCAGGTTCGAGAGCTGCAGGAAGATGCGCGTGATCCAGTGCTTCGTGTTGGAGAGCAGCTTGCGCCGGAGGCTGTCGAGCGCCTCGATCTTGGCCCGGAGGATGGCGGGGCTTTGGGCGCGGAGGAAGTGCCGCTCGTCTTGCGTGATGCGGTCGAATTCGGCAAGCAGCTTATCCTGGTCGAGGTCCACGAACGGAAGCTGCTCCTCGATGAAGTGCTTGTGCCCGAGGTACTCCTCCTGCAGGTTGGCGAGGCGCTGCTCGGAGCCGAGGGCATCGTACCGGACGGAGATGCGGCGGCGCTCCTCGGAGATCTCCCACTTGGCGTCGGTCAGGTCTTTTTCGGAGAGCTTCTGCAGGCGGGCCTGCAGGCGCTCGGCATCCCTGATGCATTGCCGCAACTCGCTCGTCCAGGCGCTTTCGTCGTCGCGCTCGCGCTCGTCGCGGAGCTCCAGCTTCATCTCGCGGAGGAGGGCGTGCAGGTCTTCGTGGAGGCGGGCAAGGCTCACCTGCTTTTCGGAGGTGCTGAACACGTTCTTGAACTCCTGCTCGCTCATGGCCAGGAAGGCGCTGATGCTGAGGTCGCGCGACTCGTTCATCTCCACCCGTATTTCTACGTCGGAGCCTTTGACGAGGTCCGACTTCAGGTCGGCCCCTTTTATTTCGATGACGCCGATGACGAGGTTGGAGTGCGGGCGGCTGTGGCGCGTGCCCTCGAGCACGTTGATCACCAGCACCTCGGGCGAGCCTTTGGGGATGGTGCGGGTGATCTCCTTATAGATCGTTTTCTTGAGCGGCAGCAGCGCGTTGCGCTCGAAGAGCACCTGCAGCTTCGTGCGGTTGTTCTCGATATCGTCGACCTCGAGGCAGATGTCGTTGGGCAGCGGCTGCCCCGCCACGTTGAACTTGCCCTGCATGATCTCGATGGGACCGTGCGCCACCGGCACCGTATTTCCACTGGCGTCGGTGAAGGTGAGCGTGAAGCTGTTGGGCGCGCCTTTCTGCAGGGGCAGGAACTCGGAGATGCGGGTGCCCACGGGGCGCAGCCCGGAGTCGAAGCCGCCGTCGTTGCGGGTGATGCGGTAGGAGAGGCCGCTGAAGTCGCCCTCCTCGGGCATTGCCATGAAGAGCTCTTCCTCTTCGGAGCTTACGGTCGGGAACACCGACTTGATGCGTCTCGCCTTCGCCCCTTCGGGGGCTTCGGCGGACGGAGTCGCAACGTCGGGGGCAGTCGCCGTAGCACTACCGGCAGCGGCGAGGCGCGAGCCGGCATAGTACGCGGCGCCGACGGCGATGGCGGTGGTGGGGTCGGCGTCGAAGGCGGGTGTGATGCCGGTGCGCTCGGCCACGAGGCGCCGCACGTAGGGAATATAGGTGGAGCCTCCCACGAGGATGATGCGCTCCACCTGGGCGGGTGCGAGTGCGTTGCGCTTCAGGATGGCCGCGATGAGGTCGGTGGTGCCGGCGATGCGGTCGTGGAGGAGGCGCTCCAGGTCGGCGCGGCGCAGGGTGAGCACCACTTCCTCTTCCTGCCCGGGAATATTGAACTCGATCTCGGTGCTGTCGGCGGTGGAGAGTTCTTTCTTGGCGGCCTCGGCCTTATAGAGCAGGATGTAGAACAGCTTCTCGAGGGCGCCGTCGCGGTTGCGGAGCTCTTCGCCGATGGCGGCATTGCCGGTAAGGCGCACCAGCTCGGGTACGATGAGCTCCTCGATGAGGAGGTGGTCGAAGTCGATGCCGCCGAGGAAGTTGTTGCCCTCGTGGTCTACCACGCGGAGCTCGCCGTTCACGATCGACACGAGCGCCACGTCGAAGGTGCCGCCGCCGAGGTCGTACACGAGCCAGTTGCCGCTCTCGGGGAGTTCGCGTTTGCTTTCGTTGAAGTAGGCGAGGGCCGCCGCAATAGGCTCCTGTAGTAATACAACCTCCGTGAAGCCGGCGGCGTAGCCGGCTTTTTTGGTGGCGTTGGATTGGATGGTATCGAAGGAGGCGGGGATGGTAATGACGGCGCGCTCCACGGCTTCGCCGGTGTGCACGAAGCTTTTGAGTTCCTTGAGCACGGCGGCGGAGAGCTCGATGGGCGTTACGAACGACACGGTGGCCGGCACGAAGTAGGATTCGTCGGTGCCCATCTTGCGCTTGAAGGAGCCGATGACGTTGGCGGGGTCCTTGGCGATGAGCTCCTGCGCCTTGTCGCCCACGAGGGTGCGGTCGCCGCGGAAGGCCACCACGGAGGGCAGCGTTTCGCGGTGGGCGCGCGGGTTCTTGAATACCTGCACGGAGCCGCCCTCGAAGCGGGCGATGAGCGAGTTGGTGGTGCCGAGGTCGATACCGAAGTTGATGAAATGCATGGGGGCTATAGGGTTCGGTGTTTTGAGCGTTTGAGTGTTTGCCGCTGAGGGAGATAAGGAACGCGGATGTTACGGATGTTACGGATGTTACGGGTGGTACGGACGGATACGGATGATCGGTGCTTATCCGTGGCATCCGTACAACCCGTGTTCTTGCCTTTACGCTACCACCACCACGGCCTTTTGCACGATCCTGCGGGTGCCTTCCTGCTCCTGGTGGATCACGGGCTTGATGACATCGGTGATGACCATGCGGTCGCGGAGGGTGCCGGTGATGGACGCTTCGCAGTCGGTGCGCGTGGCGTCCCATTTTTCGCCGGTGGGCGCGTGCCAGGAGTAGCCGAGGGCTTCGAGCTCATGGCGGATCCGCTCGAGGTGGCGTCCGATGCTGCCGCCGTCCGGAAGCTTTTTCTCGATCTCGTGCAGCTGGTTGATGATGTTGATCAGGGGCTTCATGTAGGGGGATTTCGCAGGGGGTGAAGGTACGGTATCGTGAATCGTGAATCGTCAATCGTGAATGGGGTGAGCAGGTGAGCGGGTGAGCGGGTGAGCAGGTGAGTGCGTGAGCGGGTGAGCAAGTGAGCGGGTCGATGGGTCAGCGAGTGAGCAGGTGAGCGGGTGAGCAGCGGAGCTACGCCGTCATTGCGAGCGCAGCGAAGCAATCTCCTGCGTTACGCGGAGTGATCGTAAATCCGCGCTACGCGGAGTGATCGTAAATCCGCGCTACGCGGAGTGTGTCAAAGCCTGGAACGTAGATTCAGTATAGGCGTCAGCGTATTGTGCGCTCTTTTCGGCTTCACGCGTAACGGGGGAGATTGCTTCGTTGATGTCCGCCCCTGGCGTCCATCTGCCTCGCAATGACAGGTTCGCTCCGCTCACATGCTCACCCGTTCACGCCTCACGCCTCACGGCTCACGACTCCCTCCCTTTGGGAGGGGCCGGGGGTGGGTCATCGCCCAAACGAGTCATAGTACTTCGTCGCATGCCCCTCATACCGCTTCAGCAGCGCGATGTTCTTTTGCTCGATGGGCGTGAGCTGCGCGGTGACGTCGGTGCTTACCGGCATGTACCAGTCCACGTAATGGTCGAAGAAGCGGCGCATCCGCACGTTGCGGAACGAGTAGCCGTGGCGGGCGTAGATGGAGTTGCGCAGGAGCTCGAGGTCGGATTTATACAGGTTCTCTACGTCCCTGCTTTTCAGGAGCACCTTCGAGGGGTTCAGTTCAAGGACCTTTTCAGACAGGCGCTCGCCCTTGTCGGTGCTTTCGGCGTAGGTGGCGATCATGAAGCCCTCGAACACCTCGTCGTTGAAGGTTGCCGACGGGTCGTAGCGGAAGGCGCGCTTCGCGAGTCGGTAGGTACGGGCGGGCACCGGGAGGCCCTTGTCGAACGCATCCCAGCGCCCGGAGAGGGTGTCGCCGTCGAGGGCCATTAAGAACGTGCCGTCCCATTTGTCGGTGCCGGGCTCCTGCGCCGTGATGGAGATGCGTCCCCCGACGTCCTCCGCTTTGCCGGTAAAGGGGCGCTCGTTGCCGGCTACGATGGAGGTGCCCCAGACCTTCCCGTCGCGGGCCGAGTCGATGCGCACCGAGATGCGGTTGTTGTCGTGCCCGCCGCTGCCATCGGCGGCTTCGAATAGGCCGGTATAGTAGCCTTCGTAGCCTGCGCGCACTTCGGGGATGTAGGGCCCCTTTGGTTTGCTGGGCTTCTTCTCGGTGCTGGCGCCCTGCACAAGGGGCTTCGAGGCGTTGCCGCCGCAGGCGGCGAGTCCGATGCTCAGGAGCAGGACGGTGGAAATACGGGTCATGGGCGTTGCTTTTTGAAGATGAGGTATTCGGCGATGGCGAGGTTGAGTGTCCACCCGAGCCAGGCCACGATGCGGTACACGTCCATCGGGGGCGGGTGGAAGAGGCCCACGATCGCCCACTTCCAGGCGCGGAGCGTGAGGGCCGACAGCGTGAGGGCGAAGGAGCGGAGCATCCAGGCCTCGTGGGCGCGGACGTTGCCGGCGCGGATGGTGGTATAGGCCTTCAGCGTGGTCCAGAACCAAAGAAGGGCGAGGAGCACGAAGGCGAGCTGCGAGGCGGGGCCTCCGTTGGCGAAGATCCCGATATAAAGCCCCGAGGGCGCGGCAAGGCCGAGGATGGCGGCTACATAGAACTTGCCCTGCGCGCGGTGGAGGCCGGGGTAGCTTTTGCGCAGCGTTCCGGAGAACTGCGTGAGCCCCGCCGGCAGGGCCAGGATCCCCGTGAACACGTGCACGTAAAAGGCGGCGAGGTAGCCGGGGATGGCGATATAGTCCTGCTTGATGCCGAGAAAGGCCGTGTCGGTGCCGGCGGGGAGGTACTGGAGCACGATGGCCGTCATGGGCACGCAAAGGGCGGCATACACGGCCAGCAGGGCGGCGGGCAGGAGGCGGGCGCGGTATCGGGCGGGGAGGAGCAGGGGGTGTTTTTGAATTCGGTACGTCTAAATTACAAAAACGGGCTAATTTGCGGGCCCGCCGGGATTCTGCTCATTTAGTTCCCGGTTTTATTGGCCCCGTAGTTCAATGGATAGAATAGGAGTTTCCTAAACTCTAGATCCAAGTTCGATTCTTGGCGGGGCTACAAAAAAATGCTGAGCAGGATGTAGTTTGTACATCGAAGCCAGTGGTGAGTGTCGGCGTCGAAAAGTGGTATCGAAAGCCTTGATTCAAAAAAGTACGCTATTGTTAAGATCAATGTTCTCGTTTAGCTCTCTATAAATCACCTTACGCATAGGCCTTGTATACAACGTTGTCCTACGTAGTGCTGTATTCGATTTTTGGCTGTAAGTAGATAGTACATCGTCAACAATTCCCTTAGCGTCGTCCGAGATTTCAAATTGATCAATTAGTCTGTCCTCAAAAAGAGAATTCGACGGAGCGTATAGGACTATATTGTTTTTTGATAGTACTCGTGATTTGATATAGGGAAGAGAGCGATGTATTTTATATAAATGCAAATCAGTGCAGTATGGTCCTTCTTTTTGTTTAACAATATGAGACGATGTAAGGCGACGTCCTATCTTTGAAATTGCCTTGTAATCAACGAGATAAATCAGTTTATGTAAAACTTGATACGTTACCGTGCTTACCTTGCTCAATACATAATCGACAAGTAACATCAAATCGACGTGTTCTTCATTGGATGTTGGAAGAAACCCTTGTAAATTTTCTTTTAAACATTCAACTACAAATCTGTAGTCTTCTTGCTGAATCTCAAATGGCCTGCTCATCATAGCTCGTTGGCCCGGATGGTATAACGGTACTAAGATTCGGCTATTCCATGACAGGGCATTTCGGACTGAATCCTTAAGGGTAAAGTTATGTTCAACAATATTTGCCAGTGCTTTGAGGGCACTTGCTCCTAGAGTCACGATAACTGTAGGATCGACTAACTCTATTTGTTTTTTTAAGAATGTAGCGCAATTTGCCGTTTCAAGCTTCGTAGGCGTGGAGTTGTTGCCTTTTTCATCCTTAGGATTGCATAAAACTGCATTGGTTACAAAGATAATTGATCTACTCAGTCCAGCTCCGCTTAGTAACGCTTCAAAGTTGTGCCCAGACTTATCGCCATGAAAAGGTATTCCGGATCCATCCGCCCCTAGGCGCCCGGGTGCTTCGCCGATGAATAAAACTCTTGATGTAATTGAGCCTGAAGAACTGTTCAAAACTCTTAAAGAGTTAGCCATTCTAGGACAACGTAAACATTCTTTCACCTCTTTGCACAAGTTTGCAAATTCTATATAGCTAACTTCTGACACTGTTCTGTTTTTCACCTATTTATTAAACGCGTAAGTTTTGACATTGGTTGACTAGAATAAGCGTGAATTGCGTGAATTATTAATCTTCCCGGTCGCTTCCCACTCTCAGTGCAAATAAAGTTCAAGAGTTTGGCTAAACCAATGAAGTTTCCTAATGCTTTGCAGTAATAATCATGGTTTCGGTAAACTGCAACAAGGTCAAGAGCGCCCAATTCATTAATTATCAATTCACCATATTGCCAACAAGGTCCGCCCAAAGGTCTCACATTACTTTCAATGTTTGCTGCCGTAATATGGAATGTAATGAAGTATTTTTGAGGACTACCTCCTTGAAGAGCTTGAATAGCTCTTTCGAGTTGATTTATTCCTTGTGGTTGGCATTCTCTGCCGAATGAAATCAGCCGTTGAAAATAAGTGCCCCAATTCTTGTAGGCTGTCGAACTATTGAATATGCTAACATACTTTCTATAGAAATCTTCCCGGTTCGGAAAGTAACTTTTTAGTCTGAAAGGAAAGATTGTATTTACAACGTGCCTTACTTTCCCCTTCCCAGGTGCGTATTTTTCGGGATCATAATCGGTGAGCCAAGTATCTATACCTGAGAAGTCCGTTGGGTCATTGATTTGAACCAAAAGGTTTGTGTCATCCTTATTTTCTTGGAGCGAGAGGTGTTCGAACACATCCACCCAAGCTGAAAAGCAAGTGTCTGATCGGATAATATTTGCCATATGTCAGTTTTTGCCGAGGTATAGCATCTTTCGATTTTTTATGCTAATCAAAACCCTTCCTCCATCATTCTTCATTAACTCGTCAAAGACCTTATAAGAAGAAATAATACATACCTCCCATTGTTTGGCTGTGCAATTTTTTACTTCAATCTTGCTAACAAGCTTTTGTACGGTATTCAATACATCGGTGTCTACTCTATCACTATATTTAAACAGCCGGTGATTTTGAGCATGATTATAAATATAGAGGGTAACTAACTCCTCAGTAATTGCAGCCCTTGCACCATCTTCAACTTCATCAATTGTCGCCGTGCTTTTTCTTTTCAATCCAAGTAGTTTTCTAATAACTGGTGACCAGCCTAAGTAGGCGACATAACCGAAGTGAAAAATATCATGAAATCGGTACCCATCATCTTCGTGGGCATTATCAGTGAGAGGATCTCCAATTGGGGAACCATCAGAATGTAGAATCTTCATTTTATTTTTTCCATCCTCAATGAATGGGACAAATCTCACCTCGAATTCCCTTGGAAACTGCTCATTTGAAGCGAAGGCCTCATCGTATATGTAAAAGTTTTCAGTGTTTCCATCTGAAAACCGATCCGTAATCTTTCTGATATTTTTGGCTGCTATTTCTTCTAGTGAGATTTGATGTTGTGTAGCAATAGTTGAGATATACCATAGTACATCTCCAAGTTCTTCTTTCAGTTTTTCGTTGAAAGCGCCATATCCATCCCCATCCCTAAGTTTCTTTTTAAGTTCAGTCAAAACTGAACCGGCTTCACCAATGATTCCAAGGAACGGGATAAATTCATTTATACGATCATCGTTGATATATTGTTGAATAGTTTGACTTGCGCTTTGTTGATAATCTTCGAACTTCATGGATGTTAGTTTTGGTAGGTTGAATTTAATTCAAATTGTGGTTGAAGCGGGTTTTTATTCGGTAATTCTGCAATTCATGTGATAATCTTCCCTTGATGATAGCTGGATGAGTCTTTGCTTTTCGCGCCATATTTATCATTGCTTTCTCCTGAAACTTGTCCGGGCTTTTTAAAAAAGCTAGCCATAGTTCTGGATTTATCAAAATATCCTTAGCGAAGTTGTCAGCTTGCCGCTCCTCTTCTAAACCTTGATCGGCGGTTGAGTCTAAATCAAAATCAACAAATTCAGCCAGTCTATTATTGGCGAGATGTAAAAAGATATGACCTAACTCGTGGAATAATGTGAATGCGAAATTATCAATCCGATTGTGACGCATAGTAAGTCCAATCGCTGGGCTTTCACCGTTCCAAAATGCACAACCATCGATGGGGCATTTCTCTGGATTTTCCAATATTATCATTTTTATGCCATGGCTCTCAAGTATCTGTTTTACTGTCTGGACTGTATCTTTATTTTTCCAGATGGCATCACGTAGAAGGTCAATCAATTGACTTTCGCTCTCTTTTTTAAACGGAGGTACTTCTATCTGACCGGCCTCGAAATCTAGGATCTTAAGCCATGCAAACAAGTTTTTGGGGTCAAAGTCTAAGTTCTGTGACTTCCTAAGACGTGCATGGTTCATTGCAACAAGTGCTCCTTGCAACTGACCTAGATTATCGATGTGATATATTGATTTTAGAATGTTAACATCCTCTCGCAGATTCCCATGAAAGTATCCAAGTCTCCGTAAATATTTCTCAGGTACAAATGCGCGAATCTGCTGCCACATTTCAATATCAGATAGCTTGGCTTGAATTTTTTCATTTACTCTAGCTAAGTCTAAATCGTAGTTCGTTTGCAGATTTAACCAAAGTTGTGAATCCATTTCAAGCGCCTTACCAATTAATAGTGCATGCTCTGCGTTAATTCCCCTTTTCTTATTTATTATCTCATTCAATTGAGAAGGTTGAATTCCTGTCAATTCCGCAAAGTCCTTTTGTTTGATATCACGTGCATATAGTTCATCTTTAAGAACTTCCCCAGGGTGGATCGCATGAGCGGGGACTATATTTGCAATCTTCGTTGCCATAATATTTTGAGCCCTTTTTGAATCTGGTTGCTCCTCCAGGACAGATGAGTAATAAGTAAAACTCTATTCGTAATGCTTATTTATTTCTTCGAGCCTTATTAAATTAATTTGTGGTGCGTCTGTTTCAGAAACAACTTCCGTAAATAATATTCGATACTGCTTATTAATCCTAACTGAACTATAGCCTTTGAGATCACCTGATAATTTCTTATATCTTAAGCCATTAAATTGAAAGAGCTGCTCAATTCTTAGCGCCGCTCTCAACATTGTGATGGCTTTTATATATTGCTTGACGAGGGTTGGATTGGACCTGAACTCGTTATAATTTTCAACTTTACCAGCATACAAATCGGCTAACATCTGGGTAGCAAACTCTATGTCCATTTCTCATAATTGGAATTCAAAGATAATAAATTCACATAAATGTGAATAAAAAAATATGCCAAATTATCTAAAAGGTGAATATTCGTAGGTGAGCAGTATATAGGCAAAAGTCTGGATGATGGGCCTCAACAAGCACTTAAAGACACTTTGCTGAGCAACCCTTTCTGATATATTACGAGAAATAGAGAATCATCAGAAAGAAGAAATGAAGGAATAGTATTTTGGTGTTAGCACTTAACGCAAATGCTGATTATTGTGGGTATGAAGATGTTTTCTTAGTCCACGTTCGTAAATTAGATTTACACAAATGCACTCATCCTCGGAAAACCAAAACATCTAACTGCCAAACACCCGCGCCTCCGGTAAATTGCGCTGCCTAGTACTCCTAAAGCAGACTTCCCCAAGGCCCGCAACCCGATCTTTTACTGAACGTCTGTCCCTAATGGCGAAGCCGATCCGAATATGATTCCAACCCTATTTCACCCGGTGGAAAACCATCCGAATCGAATTCAGATCGATACCTACGTGATGGAATACTTTCTGAATCCGATTCGGACCGGATTCCACGTGATGGAATAGCATCCGAATCAAACTCAAATGCCTATCTACGTGATGGAATAGCATCCGAATCCGATTCAGACCCTATTCCACCGGATGGAAGGGCATCCGAATCCAGTTCAGAAATAAAAGAGTAACCATAGCGACCTGTGCCCAACACCGCAAGCGACTGTCTTTTTTTTCTATTAACCATAAAAATCAATCGGTTATGAAAACGATCCAGTTTCTCTTCGGCAATCCCTTCGACGACAAGCGCATCACCTCCCTCCGCCTCGTCATCTTTGCGTAGAACGCCGCCGAGGCGCTCAAGACCGAGTCGCGGGACCTGGCGGTGACCATCAACGACCACATCGAAACGGTGCTCGTCACGCTCGGTAAGGTGGCCTTCACCCGCACCGAGGGCGGCTCCGACACCAAAAAGGTGGACGCCTACCTAAAAAGCACCCACGCCTTCATGAAAAAGCACGCGGCCGCCATCGCCGTGGGCACCGGCGGCGAAGACTCCGAAGGCTACCGCGCCTTCTTCCCGAAAGGGCTCTCCGGCTACCTCCGGCTCAGCAAGACCGAAGCGCCCGAAACGTTCAAGTCCATCAAAGAGGCCCTGGCCAAGTACGGCGCCGGCATCGCCGAGCCCGTGCGCCGCGGCCTGGCCGACCTCGAGCCCGGTTGGTTTGCCGTACGCGGCGGGCAGCAGTCCACCTTAGAAGGGCTTGACGCCACCCGCAACGAGCGCGACGCCGCCCGCATCGCCCTCGAGTTCGCCCTCATCGACGCCCTGCACGACATGGCCAAGAAATACAAGTCCGATCCGAAAAAGGGCCTGAGCTTCTTCCAGCCCTCGCTGCTCCTGGCCCGCCGCCGCAAAAAGGCCGAGGCCGACGTGCCCGCCGGAGCCGTGCCCGCAGCCACTACCGCAGCCGTAGCCGGGTAACGCCGCCCCCCCATTCCCATCAAAAAGCCGCCCCAAACGGGCGGCTGTTTTTATGCGCGCCACCGGGTGGGGAGCGCCTATGTTTGCAGCCCCTTCAACCGGGGCACCCATGTACCGCTTCCTCTTCCTGGCCCTCTGCATCGCCTCCTGCGCTACCGTCCCCAAAGCCGCCCGGCAGCGCCTGCCCGAATGGATGACCGGCGCGTTCACCGACGACTACGGCATCCGCTACACTATCAGCGACAGCCTCTTCGTCATGAACGGCCCGGCACGGTACCGCATCCTCGAATGGAACGAAAAGGAGCAATACCTGCTCGCGCAGAACGACCCCGCCAACAAGACCGACGGGGGCCTGTTCACCCGGATCGACTATATGCCCTTCCGCGGCATGGAGCCCTACCTCTGGGGCTATTGCCTGACGGTGTTCAACGCAAAGGACCTCGCCGCCGCCCGGCAGGCCGCTGCCGCCGACCGCGCGGCCCCCCGTAAAGGCTGCAACGGCTACCCCTTCTCGCGCATGAAACGGGTCGAATAAGGGCGCCGCTTCTGCGCCCCGTGGGCGGCAAAATACCCTCCCCGGGGTATCGGCCGATGCCCCCGGTTGCCTACCTTCATCCCATTAAAAAAACGAATATGCGTTTGTGCGCCCCCCTGCTGCTGTGTCTGGTCGGTATCTGCAATAGCGCCTTGGCGCAACCAGCCACCGGGAAGACCTATGCGGAGACGAAACGGGAGCAGGATGCGAAGAAATACCAGAGCGATTATATCGATGGAACCCGCTATAACCGGAACAGCTCCAGCCGCAGCAGCAGCAGCTCCGGGAGCGGCGACGCAGCGCAACAACTGGCCGACCAGTGGCGCCGCAACAGCGGGCGCCGCACCGAGGCGGAGCAGCGGGCATGGGAAGCCGGCGCTACCGCCCGGGAGGAATACCGGAAGCGGATGGAAGCCGAAGAACGGGAACGAAAACTGGCGTCGATGAAAGTGGACCCGGCAGCGGCGGAACGCGCCAGGCAGGAGGCCGCCCGGCTGGAGGCCCAGGAAGCCGCCCGGAAGCCGCTGGTCGAAAAAAAGGTGGCTGAATACGTTGGCCTGGGCTTTCATGGCCAGGAAGCCCGCCGTTTTGCCGAGGCGGTCACCAATTACCCCGACGGCAGGAATTCGAAGTATCTGGAAGCCGATCGGGTGGCGGCGCGAAAAGCGGAGGCGGCCCGTAAAAAATACAACGCCGTTAAGAACACCGCTACCTACGAAGAGCTGGCAAGCTTGATCCCTGCGATGCATGCCGCCTCCACCACGTCCATGCAGGCCTGGCAGGACCTGGCCCGGCGCTTCCCGGAAAAAAAGTCGGAGACCGAGCGGTGGGAATTCTGGGCGATGGCCGCCCTCTTCGACCGCCATCCCAGCGAGCACCCGGATGTGGCTGGCCTCCAGCAAAAAGCGACCGGGCGGTTCTTTGAGCTCTTTGCCCGGGAGCCTGCGGCCGCCATCGAGTCGGTGGGGGCATTTACGGTAGATTACTACCATCCGCTGTACATGGGGGCCATCTACAACAAAATGGAAACGGAGGAAGGACGGCGCTGGGCAGAGGTGCTGCTGCTGGGAACGACCAACAACAGCCCGTACAACCGCCGCAACGAATGGCGGAAGGTCATGTTCGAATCGGGCTGGTCGGTGGATTACTGGAAGAAAAAAACCAACGCGGATTGGGAAGCGCTTGCCGATATGGCGAACCTCCCGCAGATCGCCGTGTTCGAGCGCCTGGCCGGCGTGCCCCGAAACAGGCTGGCGCTGGGAGCCGGCCAGAAAGGCCTCCCCCGTACCAACAACCAGTTCCAGGATGCCTACGGTTTTCTCTGGAAGGAAATTGCCGACCTCGCCGCGGCCGGTGAGCCCTCGTGTATGAACGCCTATGGCTTTTTGCTGGCCAGTGATGGCAAGAGTTCCGGGAAGGAGCGGAAACGCGGGTTTACCTACCTGCAGCAGGCCGTGGATTCCGGTGTGCTGTGGGCGCCGCTGAACCTGTTGTTTCTTGCCGAAATGGAGAAAGAAGGAGCCCCCCATCCGGATTCTGCCTATGCGGACGTGCGGCGCAGGCTCGAAAGGGCTTCCGCCCACTACCAGTACCTGGTGGCCGCGGAGTTGAAAGCCCGGCTTGAAGACAAGTCCATCGATAAAAAACACGTGTACCTGGCCAAAACGCTGGCGCTATGGGCCGCCGATGGCGGGCATACCGCCGGCCAGGCGTTGAACCTGCGGCCCGATTGGGTGGACCTTGCCATGACGCCCGGTATCGTGGAGGAAAAAGACTGGGGTAGAAAATATGAGGGCCTCGTGGTGCCGGGACAGCGCACGCTCTTCACCAGCTGGCCTGCTGCCGTAACTGCCCTTCCGAACTTTAAGTCGCTGACCTACGAATACCTGGACTCCAAAACCGATATTTCCTTTCCGCATAAGGAAGCGTTCGTGGTTTATCCCCGCACCCTCCAGATCGGGGCCCGCTGGGGCGACCTGCAACTGCCCGATCCAAAGGTGGGCGCCTATACCTTCAAGATGAATTTCAGCATGGTGCAAAACCCGTCGCCCGACGGCTTCTTCGGCCTGTCGTGGCACGGCCCCACCAATGATGTGCCGATCGTATTCTTTATGATCAACCCGGCCCGGCGGGAGTACTATTTCGGGGCAGGCGGCAATGGGCGGTTGTATGAACCTTACCACAAGCCCAAACAGTACATGGGCAACGGCTATTCAACAGCGATCAACCCTGTAAATTCCGTCTTTTACAGTTCCAACGAGATCGGGTTCGAGCGGAACGGCAACCAGGTGAAGCTGCTGATCAATGGTACCGTGGTAGAAGTAATCGACATCAGCAAGTATGCACCGGTGTTTGAAAAGATGAGCCATGTAGGCTATGGCTACAAGGAAGGAAAGTTCGGTGCCTGGATCCGCGACTTTTTTGTGTCGGTGAAGGAGTGAAGGGGGGCCACGGCGCAACGGCACAACCTCCTTGGGTAAAGCGCTCAAGACATCGGTTTTACTTTTCGTCGTGCCGTCGTGCCCTGCGGCCCACCGAACCTGCCCCTTAAAGCATCATCCGGAAATTTCAGGCTGTTCTGCTCACCGCGTCGCCAGCTTATTCAGCAACCGGTGAAAGAACAGCGGCGCGATCCGCGCGGCGCCCTTGAGCGACTTTGCCTGCCCGACGATGCATTGGTAGCGGTCTTTGGCGAGGGCCTTAAGCGTTTCGCGTGCCACCACTTCGGGCGCGATGCCCCGCTCCGCCTGCCGGCGCGCCTTCGCCTCGCGGTGCAGCCCCGTTTTTACGATGGGCGGCGCGATCTCGAATACCCGCGTGTTGGTGCCGGCCAGCTGTGAGCGCAGCGACATGGAAAACGAGTGCAGCGCCGCCTTCGTGGCGCAATACACCGGTACGATCTTGAGCGGGATGAACGCAAGCCCCGAAGTGACGTTGACGATGGCGCACTCCCGCTCCTGCCGCAGGAAGTGCGGGAGGAAGAGGGCCGACAGGTGGATGCCCGCCGTGAGGTTGGTCTCGATCTCGCTCTCGCTGTCGTTGAAGTCGGCCGCGCCGGCCAGGAAGTCGAGCTCGCGCTGGATCCCGGCATTGTTCACCAGCATATTGATCGCCGGGTAGGAGCCGGTGGCCCAGTCGGCCAGGGCTTCGCGCCCGGCTTTGTTGGATACGTCGCACACCCGCGTATGCACGCGCGGCAACTGTCGTTTTGCTTCGGCCAGCCGGCCTTCGTCGCGGCCACAGATGAGTACCCCGTTGCCGGCTTCGAGCAGGGCTGCCGCCAGCGCGAGCCCGATGCCCGAGCTGCCGCCGGTGATGAGCACGGTATTGTTGGTAGTCTGCATGATGTGAAAAACAAACGGGCTGCAAAAAGGGTTCCGCGGCCGCCTCAGGAGCGCTGGTGCCGCGTCATGCCGCCCATCACCATCGCCATGATCCGCACCTTGCCTGCTCGCGGCACCGTGCGGAGCGCCCAGGTGAGCAGCTTGCTGAGGAAGCCGGGCAGTACCGTAGTCCTACGGCCAAGGGCCTGTAGTATAGGCACGGCCACTTCGTTCGGCAACAGCGCGGCGCCCATCTGCATATGGGCCCGCTCCCCGAAGCCACTCCGCACCGGCCCCGGCGCGGCCGCCAGCACCGCCACGCCTGCGGGCCTCAGCTCCACGGCGAGCGCCTCGGCCAGCGATTGCACATAGGCCTTGCTCGCGGCATAGTTGGCGGCGTAAGGCACACCCTGGAAGGCCACGATGGAGCTGAGCAGAATGATGCCGCCGCGCCGCTGCGCGGCGAAGCGCCTGCTGAAATGATGGGTGAGGTGGAGCAAGGCCAGGCAATTCAACCGGAGCAGGTCGAGCTCGTCGGAAAGCGCGGTGTCGGTAAAGCGCCCCGAGGTGCCGAAGCCGGCCGCGCACACCAGCAGGCCGATGTCGCGGTCGCGGGTGGCGGCCACCACGGCTTCGGGCCCTTCGTCGGTGCCGAGGTCCACCGCAAGCACGGCCACCTCGATCCGGTAACGGGCCCGGAGCTCCTCGCTGAATGCCTCGAGCGCAGCGCCGCTGCGCGCGCAGAGCACCAGGTGCAGGCCGGCCACCGCGAGCTGCGTAGCGAGCTCCCGGCCGATGCCGGAAGAGGCGCCGGTAACCAGGGCCCAGGGACCATAGCCGCGCAGGAGACGGGCTCTTTCGGTTGCGGGTAGTTGCATGGGGTATCGGGTTGTCATTTTTGGGAAGAAAGTCGCGGGGGTCAGAACTGCACGCGGTAGAGGATGTCGGGGAAGAAGCCGATCTGGTTCACGTTGCCCGTGGTGCCGTAGAGCGGGTTGAAGCGCCGGAGGAAGATGTTCTCGCGGTTCGTCACGTTCTGCAGGTCGAGGTAGAAGGTCTGGCTCAGCTTGCGCCGCTTCGAGTTGACGCGCAGCCCGAACTTCGTATCGAGCCGGAAGTAGCTGCCGAGCCGCTCGCTGTTGTACCGCGCCTCATCGAACACCTCCTTGCCGGCGGCGCGCGAAGCTTCCAGGTCTACCGGGGTGGCATAGCGCCCGCCGATCGTCGACAGCCGCAGGTCGAACGTGAACACGCTGCGGCACCCTTTCCCGAGCTTCCATTCGCGCCCGCCCAGCAGGTTGGCCGCATACCCGTAGTTATACGTACTGTTGCGCTCCACGCCGTCGCTGCCTTTGTACTTGCTGTCGAACACGGAGCCCGTGCCGAGCAGGTAGAAGCCGCCGCTCAGGAACTTCTCGATCGTCAGCTCCACGCCGCTGTTGGTGCCCGTGCCGGCGTTCACCAGCCCGCCCTTTTCCGGGAAGGTGAAATCACTGCCGGCGTTGAGCATCGAGAAGCCGGAGGGCGCCGCCTCCACGGGCACGTCGAACAGCTGCTGCCGGTACAGCTCCGCCTTCACGCGCCAGTTGGCGGCAAAGCGGTTTTCGTAGCCCAGCACCATGTGGTGCGCCTTCGTAAAATCGAGGTCGCGGTTGCTGCCGGTTCCCTTGTATAAATACACCGGGAGGGGCTGCAGCTGCCCGTGCAGGCCATAGCTCAGGGTCAGGCTGCTCTTCGGGTTGAGCGTATAAGCCACCGATGCCCGCGGGGCCAGCATGCCGCTGTTGTTGAACGTGAGGTGCATGCCGTGCAACCCGGCGATCACCGTCCAGCGCCCGGTGGGCTTGTAGCGGGCCTGCCCGAAATACTGCATCAGCAGGAAGGCATCGTCGTAGTCGCGGTTGACGGCGAAGGGCTCCGTCTCCGGCTTGCCCTCGCGGTCCTGCACGAAGGAGCGCAGCCCGTAGCGCTCGCCGGTAATACCCGCGCGCCACGAGAAGCGGGCGCTGCTTTTCGCGTTGAGCAGCGTGGCGAAGCGGAGCACCGACTGCCGGTCGTCGATCCCCGACACCTGCCAGCGGTTCTTGTAGGGCGGCAGCGGCATCGGGTATTGGTAGCTCTCGAAGGTCGCGCTCGTGCGGCTGTACGATACCGACGTGCGCAGGTAGGTGTTGGCATTGAGGTCGATGGTATGCTTCGCTCCGACGAGGTAGAAGTTGCTCCGCACATAGGCATCCTGGTCTTTGCGGCTGTAGAAGTCGGTGGTGTCGATCTCCCTGCCAAGGAAGTCGATGCTGCTGGTGCCTCCCATGCCATAGAGCGACAGCCGCCCGGCCTTCGTTTTGGCGAGTTGCAGGTGGTAGACCCAGTCCTGGTATTTGGGTACGGCCTGCGTGCCCACGTCGAGCCCCAGCGCCTGCCCGATCTGCACAAAGGAGTAGCGGTAGCCCGCGAGGTAGGAGGCGCCCTTCTTGCCCACGGGGCCTTCGAGCATCGCCTCGAGCCCGCTGAACAGGTTGAGCTGCAGGGTGCGCTCGTGCCGGGCCGTATTGCCGCTGCGCAGGTTGATGTCGAACACCGCCGCCAGCGCGTTACCGTATTCGGCGGGGAAGGCGCCGGTATAGAAGTCGGAGGTCTTGAGCGCGTTGGTGTTGAGCGCCGAGATGGGGCCGCCGGTGGTGCCGAGGGTGGAATAGTGGTTCGGGCTCGGCGCCGGCAGCCCTTCGATGCGCCAGAGCACGCCCGCGGGCGAATTGCCGCGCACCACGATGTCGTTGCGGCTGTCGTTGTTGGAGATCACGCCCGAGTAGTTGCTCACCAGCTTGCTCGGGTCGTTGCGGCCGCCGGCGTAGCGGTTCACCTCGTCGATGTTGAAGCTGCGCGCGCTGCTGCCGGCGTACTCGTTGGCCACGTTGCCCTTCTTCGTACGGGTGCCCTGCACCACCACCTCGCTGAGCGCGCGGCTGTACTGCTCCAGCGATACGTCGAGCACCACTTCCTTGCCCGCCGTCACGAGCACCTCCGGCACCGAGACGCCGCTGTAGCCGGCGTAGGAGACGGTTACCCGTACGCGTCCCACCGGCACGCCGGGGAGTACAAAGACGCCGCGGCTGTCGGAGAGGGCCGAGAGGCCGGTGCCTTCCACGGACACGGTAGCCCCGGCAAGGGGCTGTTCGCTGATCTTATCGGTGATGCTGCCGCGCAGGGTCTGCGTCAGCGTTTGCGCGGGCGCCCGCAGGCCCGCGGAAAGAAGCAGGAGTAGCAAAAACAGGTTACGCATTACCGTTGATTTATACCGGCAAAGCTGGCGCGCACGCTCCCGCTATCGGTTGACTTTTGTTAAGATGAAGTGCCCCGTCTATTTTCTTGATAATTGTTAAGGGGCCGTTTGCGCAAATATGTCTTCCGGAATCGCTGAGAAGGTCGGCCGCAAGCGGCCCCTGCGCGATGGCACGACGACACGAAGGCACGACGAAAAACAAGGAAACGATTCATTTCGATCGTTGCTCCGTCGTGCAAAGGGGCGGAAGCCCCGTACCGTGCTTGCACGGCTGGATAAGCAGCCTGCCCAACAACTCAAACAACTTCTATGCGACGCCCGCCTTTCTGGCGAGCTTCCGGCGCAGGCGGCTCAGGTGCTCGGGCGTGATGCCGATGTAGGAGGCGATCAGGTACTGGGGCACGCGCCGGATGATGTAGGGTTCCTCTTCGGCCACGGCGAGGTAGCGCTCCTCGGGGCTCAGGGTGAGCAGGCTGGTGGTCTGGCTCACCACCATCATGAACAGCATCTCCGCGATCTTCCGTCCGAAGACCTGGAACACCGGGTAGGCCGCGTACAACTCCTGCACGTCGGTGTACGACAGGTTCACGAGCTCCGCATCCTCGAGCACGTCGATATTGCCCTTGGAGGGCGCCTGCACCAGGAAGCTGTCGTACTGCGCGATGTATTCGCCCTCGGGCATGAAGCCGATGCTGACCGACCTGCCATCGACGTTGTAGAAGAACCGGAGCAGTCCCTTGTTGATGAAGCTCACCTGCCGGCAGATCTCGCCCTGGCGGGTCAGCAATTCGCCTTTTTTGAGGTGCTGCACGGTAAAGCGCGACTCGATGGCGCTCCACTCGTGGTCTTGCAGCTGCGGGATCAACTTCTGGTAATAGGCTCTTACGGACTCAAACATGCATCAAGTTATGATTTGCGTGCTTTACAGCGGCCCCTGATCGCGGTCGCAATGCAGAGAACACCGGTGCCGGGCTTTTTGTTCCCTGCCCAGGATAAGGGAGTTGCGCGGAACTGCTTCTTCGCCACCGCGCTCCTGTTGCGCTGCCCGGGTTTTTTCGATTGCATCAGTCATCTTCCCCTCACCCGCCGGCCGGCAGCACGAAGGCCTTCAAGCCAGCGATCTTTCCGTCGCGGAAGCGCCAGACGTCGCAATAGGCATAGCTTGTGGCGCTGCCCTTTTCGTCGGTGAGGGTGATGTGGCCGAGGGCCGTCAGGTGTTCGCCTTCGGCGATCAGCAGATCTACGGTGAACACCGGGGGCACGGCGTAGGCCGTTCGCATATAGGCGCGTACTGCTTCCGGGCCGCGCAGGGTGCGGTCGCCCACGATGACCCATTCGGTATCCTCGGTGCATTGGTCGGCAAAGGCATCGTAGTTGCCGGCGCGGATCGCGTCGTTGCCGGCGAGCAGGAGGGCTTTGTGCTGTTCGGACATCGGGAGCTGTTTGAAGGTTGTAGTTGGGGGCGCTCAGCTTTTCTTCGGGCGCGCGGCGCCCCCGGTGAGGAAGGCGGGCTTCAATCCCTGCCCCGCCAGCTGCGCGATGCTGTCGATCCGCTTTTGCCGCGTGGCGGCGCTCTTGGCCAGCACGAGCCATTGCAGGAGGGCCTTCCGGTTGGAGGGCGAACAGCCTTCGAAGAACGCGCGGGCGCCGGGTACCGCGTCCAATGCTGTGGCGAGGTCTTCGGGCACCTCGAGCCGGTCCACGCTGTCGAGGAGCTCCCAGGAGCCGTTGCGCTGCGCCGCCTCGATGGGCGCGAGGCCGGCGGGCGTCATCCTGCCTTCGGTGATGAGCCGCGCCACCTTTTCCTTGTTGATCTTCGACCAGGTGCTGTTGGGCTTGCGCTTCGTAAAGTATTGGATCGAGCGCTCCTCGTCGAGCTTCTTCTTGACACTGTCGATCCACCCGAAGCAAAGCGCCTCGTCTACCGCGTCGCTCCAGGAGATGGTGGGTATGCCTGCGCTCTTCTTGTACTGCACGAGCCACACGGCGTTGGCCCGGTCATGATGCTGCTGCAGCCACTGCCGCCACGCTTTTTTCGTTTTGGGATAGAACTGCGGTACCTCGTTCGCTTTCATAATCGGGAGTGTTGCAGAATGCCGCGCCCGGGGAAGTGGCCTTCCGGTAACCAGTAAAGGTAAGCCGAAGCGGGCGGCAGAAGGTCCGGCTGCACCTTGCCGCGAACCGGCATCGGCCCGGGGCGCCAGGCCGCCAGCCGGCCCCTGAGCCTGCAAGCACGCCGCCAGGGGGCACCCCGTCCGCTAAAACCATTAGTCTTGCCTCCGGGAGAAACACCTAAAAAGGTACGAAGAATTAGCAATCAAGCGGTTAGGGGGCAAATAAAGCCTATCTTTAGTTGAACATCTTTACCCTTTCCGCGCGCCAAGAATTAAACAAGATCCAATGAAGGAACATGGTGTGCACGTGGAACAGGAGGGATCTCCTTACGGGTCCGGTCATTCCGACTCGGAAAAGCTGGCCCAGCTTCAGAAATTGCTCGACTCTTCGCTGGACGTGATCTGCTCGATCGATGCGGCCGGGCGCTTCCGCTATGTGTCGGCCGCCTCCGCAACACTGTGGGGCTACGCGCCCGAAGAGCTCGCCGGCATCCCCTATATGAGCCTCGTACATCCCGACGACCACCCGAAGACCATTACCGTGGCGGGTGCGATCACGGCGGGCGTCAACGTCACCACCTTCGAGAACCGCTATGTGCGTAAAGACGGCGCGGTGGTGCCCGTGCTCTGGTCGGCCCGCTGGAACGCCGATGAGGCGCTGATGTATTGCGTGGCCAAGGACCTCACCGACAGGCGAGCCGCCGAGCACCAGGAGCAGCAGCGGATGGACGCCATTTACAACAGCATCCAGGACTGCTTCTTCTCCGCAGACAAGAACTTCACCATCACCTTCTGGAACCGCCGGGCCGAAGCAGTCCTCGGCGTGCGCAAGGAAGACGTGATCGGCAAGAACCTCTGGTCCCTGTGGTCGGAGGCGGTGCCGCTGAAGTTCTACACCGAGTACCACCGGGCCCTTGCCGAGAATACCTCCGTCCACTTCGACGAATACCTGCCCTCGCAGGGCGCCTGGTACCAGGTCAGCGCGTATCCCACCATCGACGGGCTGCACATCTATTTCCAGGACATTACCGACCGTAAGCAGCAGGAAGCCTTGCTGAAGCTCGCCAACGAGCGTTTTACGCTGGCCGCGCAGGCCACCAGCGACGTACTCTGGGACTGGGACCTCGTGTCGGGCACCTGTTATTTCAACTCCTCGTTTACGCGGTGCTTCGGCCACGAGAATGCACAGGACGTGGTGTACCGCAACTGGATGGGCAACATTCATGAAGACGACATCCTCGGCGTCACCGAATCCGTCGACAACGCCCTGCTCGATACCGCCGTGACCCAGTGGGAAGGAGAGTACCGCTTCTACAAATCCGACCGCGCCATCGCCCATATCCTCGACCGCGGCTTTATCATCCGCGAGGAGAACGGTGCTGCCGTGCGGATGGTGGGCTCGATACAGGACATCACGCGCCTGAAGGAGGCCAGCGAGGAGCTCGAGCGGCTTTCGCTGGTAGCCAAGGAAACGGTCAATGCCGTGGTGATCACCGACCCGCAGGGGCGCATCACCTGGGTCAACAAGGCCTTTACCGACATCACGGAATTCGGCTTCGCGGAATCGATCGGCCGCAAGCCCGGCGACCTGCTGCAGGGTGAGCGTACCTGTCGCGCAACGGTAGCCAATCTGCGCGCCCGCATCGCGGAAAAGGTCCCGTTCAATTGCGAGCTCGTCAACTATTCGAAATCCGGCCGCGCATACTGGATCGAGATCAAGGGTCAGCCGATCTTCAACGAGGAGGGAGGCGTGAAGCAATTCTTCGCCATCCAGACCGACATCACCCGCCGCAAAGAGGCCGAGGCCCTCATCCGCTCGTCGGAGGAGAAATACAAGCAGCTGTTCTACGGAAGCCCGCAACCCAAGTGGACCTTCGATGCGGAGACCTTCCGGATCGTGGAGGTCAACGAGGCGGCGGTGGAGCTGTACGGGTACAGCCGCGCCGAGTTCCTGGAGCTGACCGTGCCCGACATCAAGGAGGCCGGGACAGGGGCGAAGCTCCGGGAAGTAGTAGAGGAGCTCAGGAGCGGCCGCACACCGGTGTACCACGGGCTGCTCCGGCACGTAAAGAAAAACGGTACCATCTTCCTGATCGACGTCACGAGCCGCCTGCTGCCCATGTCCACCGGCTGCTACATCATCTGCTCCGGTATCGACATGACCGAGAAGATCGGGCTCGAGCAGGAGATCATCGCCCAGAAGATCGCGGCTCAGCAGGAAGTGTCGCGGGCCATCATCAACACGCAGGAGAAGGAGCGGAGCGAGGTCGGCAAGGAGCTGCACGACAACGTGTGCCAACTGCTCACCACCGCGAAGCTGTACCTCGAGAACATCAAATACTTAGGCGACCGCAAAGACGAATTTGCCGACCGGGGCATCCGGATCGTGCAGCAGGCGATCAACGAGATCCGCTTTCTTTCGAAGCAGCTGGTGACGCCGGTGCTGCACGATATCGGGTTCGAGGCCACGATCCACGAGCTCATCGCGCACTACGAGGCACTGAATACCTTCGAGGTGCAGTTCCGCTACGAGGCCAACGAGGAGCTGATGGACAAGGACCTGAAGCTGGCCGTCTACCGGATCCTGCAGGAGTTGTTCAACAATACGGTCAAGTACGCAGGGGCGTCGCTCGTGGAGCTCCGCATCCTGAGCACGGACGACCAGGTGGTGCTGCAGTTCAGGGACAATGGCTGCGGCTTCGACCCTTCGGCGGCCCGGAACGGCATCGGGCTGAATAACATCCGCAACCGGGCCGATGCCTATAAGGGTGTTCTCCGCATCGAGTCGTCGAGCGGCAACGGATGCGCGGTAGCCATTCTTTTCCCGGCAAGGCTGTAGCGGCCAGGCGCCGTCGATCTCAGATCCCAGATCTGAGATCTGAGATCGACGGCAGCAGGATGGTGAACGAGGCGCCCACCCCCGGTGCCCCATGCGCCACGATGGAGCCGCCGTGGCGCTCCACGATCTTCTTGCAAAGGGCGAGGCCCAAACCGGTGCCCTCGTACTTGTCTTTCGGGTGCAGCCGCTTGAAGGTGTCGAAGATGGCCGAAGCCTGCTCCTCCTCGAAGCCGATGCCGTTGTCGGACAGTACGATCTTTTCAAAGGAGCGGTCGCCCTGCTGCAGGCGCTCCGAACGGATCTTGATCACCGGCGCTACGCCCGCCTTCGCAAACTTGATGGAGTTGTTGACCAGGTTATAGAACACCTGGTACAGCAGCACCGGCGCACCCTCGATGGTGGGCAGGCCGGCGTACTCGATCCGGGTACCCGTGCGCTGGATCGCCACCTCCAGGTCGGTCTCGATGCTCGCGATCACCTCCGACAAGGCCACCGGCTGCGCGAGCTCCACGGCGGCGTTGAAGGTGGAATATTTCAGCACCCCGTCGATCATGGTCGACATGCGGCTGGCAGCGCTGTGGATGCGTTCGATGTATCTCGTCCCGGTCTCGTCGAGGCGGCCTTCGAGGTGCTGCTCGAGGCGGTTCAGGAAGGTCTTCACCTTGCGCACCGGCTCCTTGAGGTCGTGGGAGGCCACGTGGGCAAACTGCTGCAGGTCGTCGTTGGAGCGCTGCAGCTCCTTCGTACGCTCCTCCACGAGGCTCTCGAGGCCTTCCATGGCTATTTTCTGCTCGTGGATGTCGGTGGCCGTGCCGATCCAGAGCAGCACGGAGCCGTCGTCCTTTTTCACGGGCACCGTCTTCACCAGGAACCAGCGGTAGTCGCCCGTGGCGCCCTCGCGGTAGCGCAGCTCCAGCTCGGCGGGGGCGCCGCTGCGCAGGTGGGCTTCCCAGAGGGCAGTGGCACGCGGGCGGTCGGCCGGGTGCAGCACGTCGCCGCTCCCGCTGTCCATCGCCGCTGTTTCCGGCAGCCCGGTGTAGGTATACCAGCGCTGGTTGAAGTAGAGGGTCTTGCCCTCGGGAGAGGCCGTCCAGGCCAGGTGCGGGAAGGCTTCCACCAGCAGGCGGAAGCGGTGCTCGCTTTCCCGGATCGTCTCTTCGGCCGCCTTGCGCTCGGTGATGTCCTGCAGGGTGAACAGCACCCGGTCGAAGGCCCCCGGCGTCGTGAGCCTCATGCTGAAGAGCACATATAGGGAGTTGCCTTTCAGCGTCCGCAGGCGGCATTCGGAGGCATAGCTGGTGGCCCCCTCGGTGAGGTGGAGCAGCTCGGTCACAAATACCGGCACCGTTTCGGGCAGGAAGATATTTCCCAGGTTCTCCAGCACTGCCTCCTTGTTGGGCGCCTCGAACATTTCGATCGTAGCGTCGTTGACGTCGAGTACGCGCACGAGCCCGATGCAGTGCTGCACGAACTCCGGGTGCGCCGCCATATAGGCCGGAACGTCGGTAACGCCGCCCGCCTTCAGCCCGGTGATGGCGGCGTGGGCCGCCGTGAAGTCTTCTTCCCAGATCGAAACACCGGCCGTATTGAAGATGCTCCGGAAGCGGTCTTCGCTCCCGGCGAGGGCGGCCTCGGCCTCCTTGCGCGCGGTGATGTCGATGGAGGAGCCGACGAACCCGAAGTATTCGCCCTCGTTTCCGAAGCGCGGGGTGCCGTGGTTGAGCAGCCACCGCCACTCGCCCCGGGCGTTCTGCATCCGGCACTCGAACTCGTAGGGAACGCGGCGCTGCACCGCATCGCCGACCACGGCGGCGGCGTCGCCGATGTCGTCGGGATGGATGGCCACCTGCCAGCTTTTCCCTTCTTCGAGGTCCTGCTCAGTATGGCCCGTGAAGGCGCGGGCCTGGCGGTTGTAGTAAGTGGAGTTGCCCTGCTCGTCGAGGGTCCAGATCATTACGGGCGAGGCGTCGGCCATGGAGCGGAAGCGCTGCTCGCTTTCGCGGATCTTGTCTTCGGCCAGCTTCTGCTCGTGCACGTCGATCACGGTGCCGACCATGCCCTCGAAGGATCCGTCCTCGCCGAATTTGGGCTGCCCGCTGTCGATGGCCCACCGGTACTCCCCGCTATGGTGCCGCAGGCGGTACAGGACGTGGTAGGGGACCTGCTTCTCGGAGGCTTCGATAAAGCGGCGGCCGGCCTCGGCCGCATCGTCGGGGTGGGTGGCCTCCAGCCAGCCGAAGCCCTCGGCCTCGCCGGCCGTCTGCCCGGTGTAGGCATACCAGTTCTTGTTCAGGTAGGTGCAGTAGCCATCGGGGCGGGTGATCCAGATGATGGCCGGCACCGTGTCGGTGAGCTGACGGAAGTAGTGTTCGCTTTTGCGGAGCCCTTCTTCCGACTCCCTGCGCGCCGTAATGTCTTCGGTAGTAACCACGAGCAGCGTGCCCACCGGGCTCACGGTGAGCCGGAACCACTGGTGCCTTCCTTCGCCCTCGTACCACTGCTCGAATTCCTCCGTTGTGCCGGTCTCCGCCACGCGGATGAAGCGCTCCAGCAGGCCGGTGGTCCGCGCGTTCGGGAAGCTTTCGGCCAGGCGCTTCCCGGCCAGGTCGGTGCGGCCGGTGGTCTGCGCGGTGACGGCATTGGCCATCACGTATTCAAAATCTTCGATGGCGCCTCCGGCGTTGTATACGGGAGCGAGCACCACCAGCGAGTTGGGCGAGGCGTCGAAAACGGCCTGGAGCAATTGCCGCTGCTCCCGCAGGGCCCGCTCGGCGGCGCGCTGCTCGGTGATATCGGTGAAGAGGATCGCCACTTTGTTGCTGCCGCCGGATGCCACCCGGAAGGCGTTCACCTCGAACCAGCGGCCCATGGCCTCGGAGCCCTCCACCAGCTTCACGGATCGGCCGGTGCGCGCCACGTCGCCATAGATCCGGAACCAGCGCGCCTCGAGTGCCGGCACGAGCGCACGCGCCGTTTTCCCCACCGCATCGGTGAGGCCGGTCTGCGCCGCAAACACGGGGTTGGCTTCCACGAACCGGTAATCGACCGGCTCGCCGGCCGCGTCGAAGATCATCTCGATCACGCAAAAGCCCTGCTCCATGCTGTTGAAAAGGCTGCGGTATTTGCTGTCGCTTTCGGTCACCTGCCGGCGGGCTTCCACCTGGGCGGTCACCTCGTACGCATGCACCATCAGGTCGGTGATGGTGCCGGCATCGTTGCGGATGGGTTGCACCACGAAGTTGTAGTAGCCGCTGCGCTGCCCGGCGCCGTCGTGGAAGGTGACGGGAAACTCGGTGGCCACAAAAGGCTCGCCGCTTTGGTACACGCGGTCGAACAGCTCATAAACTCCTTGCCCGTCCATCTCGGGAAATACGGTGCGGGGCGTTCGGCCGAGGAGCTCGGCTTCGCTGCGGCTGAAGATCTGCTGGTAGAGGGGGTTGGCGAAGCGGTATACGAGCGCCGGGCCTTCGAGCAGGGCGATGGCGGCGGGCGCTTGCTGGAAGAGGCTGCGCAGTTTGTCCGTGTCCGGGCTGCCGGGCGGGGTGGGTTCGTAGTGAGGGGCGTGCATAAACACAGGGGGAGTGGAGTGGAAAGGTACAAGGATTCGCCGAACGCCCCGTCGGCGCTCCGGAAGCGCCCTCGCTGCCGGTACGCACCTCAGCCATACCAGGGTGTGCGGGAATGCCTACATTAGCTACCCGAACCTTAATCATCTTCGTGAACCACCTCCGTACATCCCCCGTCCCCTCCTTTCTGCAGGGCGGCGGCGAAATGGGCGCCCTCACCCGCAGCTACGACTGGGCCGCCACCCCGCTCGGCCCGCCCGATGCCTGGCCGCAAAGCCTGCGCACCACCCTCGGCATCCTGTTGCACTCCCGCTTCCCGATGTGCCTGTTCTGGGGTGCCGACCTGACCTTCTTTTATAACGACGCCTTCCGCCCGAGCCTCGGCGCAGACGGCAAACACCCCGGCGCCCTTGGCCAGCGGGGCGCCACCGTGTGGCCCGAAGTATGGCCCGACGTATACCCGCAGATCGAAGGCATCCTCACACAAGGCATCGCCACCTGGCACGAAGACCAGCTCCTCCCGATCTACCGCAACGGCGCGCTCGAAGACGTGTACTGGACCTACAGCTACAGCCCCGTATTCGACGAATCGGGCAAGCCCAGGGGAGTGTTCGTGACCTGCGTCGAAACCACCAAGACGGTTAGCCTGATCCAGGAGCTGCAGCTCACCAATGAAAAGGCCCGCCTCGCCATCGAGTCGGCCGACCTCGGCGTGGTGGAGGTGGACCTGCTCACCGAGGACGTGCGCATCTCGCACCGCATCGAGGAGCTCTTCGGGCTCCCCTCGGGCAGCGCCCGCGGCGCCTTCCTCGAGCGCATGCACCCCGACGACGTGCTGCTCCGCCAGGCAGCCTACGAGCGTGCCTCCGCCAGCGGCAAACTCGAATACGAGTCGCGCGTGTACCACCCGCAGGGCCCGGAGCGCTGGATCCGCCTCAAGGGCAGCCTCACCTTCGACGATGCCGGCACCCCCCAGCGCATGATCGCCGTGGTACAGGACATCACGGCCCAAAAGGCCTTCTCCGCCGAGTTGTCGCGGCAGGTGCGCGCCCGCACCCGCGAGCTGGAGGAAACCCATGAGCGCCTCCTGACCTCCAACCGCTACCTGCAGCAGATCATCAACATCTTCAACTCGCCGCTGCAGGTGCTGCAGCCCGTGTGGGAAGGGGGCGACGTGGTCGACTTTACCTACCAGCTCACCAACGAGGCTTATGCGGCCTATGCCGGCGTTTCGCCCGCGCAGCTCGAGGGGCGCCGCGTGAGCGAGTTCTTCCCCGGCTACTTCGGCACCGACACGTTCCGCAACATCCGCGAAGTGGCGTTGAGCGGCAAGGAGCAAATCTGGCAGAACCATTATTCCGCCGACGGGCTCGACATCTACAACGAGATGGGCGCGGTGCTGCTGAACGGCAACGTGGTGGTGCACCTCAACGACTATACGGGCCTCAAGCGCCTGCAGCTCGAGCTCGAGCGCCGCATCGAGGAATTGAAGCGCTCCAACGACCGCCTCGAGGAGTTCGCCCACGCCGCCTCGCACGACCTCAAGGAGCCGATCCGCAAGATCCACTACTTCACCGCGCAGCTCAAAGATGGACTCGCCGACGGGCTCGACGACGCGCAGCGCCGCGCCTTCGAGCGGGTGGAGAAGGCCGCGAAGCGGATGGGCAGCCTCATCGACGACCTGCTGCAATATTCGCACGTAAGCCAGCGGGCACCGGAGCCCGAAGAAGTGGACCTGGCGCAGACCGTGGCGCGTGTGCTCGACGACCTCGAGCTCGACATCACCCAAAAGGGCGCGCGGGTGGAGGTCGGTCCGCTGCCGGTGCTGCAGGGCCACCGCCGCCAGCTGCAGCAGCTCTTTCAGAACCTCGTGAGCAATGCCCTCAAATACAGCAGGCCCGGCACCGCACCGGAGGTGCGGATATCCGCCACCATGACCGAGGAGAACGGGCAGCGCTGGCACCTGCTTTCAGTGGCCGACAACGGCATCGGGTTCCCGGAGGAATACAAGGACAAGATCTTCGGGATGTTCGTGCGCCTCCACGGGCTCAACGAATATGCCGGCACCGGCGTGGGCCTCTCCATCGTCCGCAAGGTGGCCGAGAACCACGGTGGCTGCATCCGAGCGCACAGCACCGAGGGCGCAGGCGCCACCTTCGAACTCCTGCTGCCGGTGGGCGATCGGTAGTGCTTTTGGGACGGCCGCAAGCGGCCCTATTTCACACGGCGGCACAGCGCTGCTTTTTTTCCTTGCGCCTTTGCGTCTTCGCGCCTTGGCCTGGCCTGTTCCGCCAACAGAGACTTGAGGATTGGGTAGCGGCCGCAAGCGGCCTCTTCGGACTTCACCCGGCGGCACGGCGGCACAACGACACGGCGAAAGGATTGTATGCTGCGGCGACGTTAGGTAGCCCTTGGAACAACGAGGTTCAAGAAAACGATCACCTCGTTAAAGGCTCGGGAAGAAGCGTGGCTCCGCATCTCCTTGCCACCGTGCCGCTGTGCCGCCGGGTGAAATACGGGCATCAGCCCGCGACTGCGCTTGCAGTCCTTATTGTTTAGCGGTTGTGTCCCGGTTCTCCTTGTTTATAAAACAGAGGTTTACGTTTTCCCATCTCCGTAAGGCGTTTTACGGATGTCGTAAGCACGAGCCCGGCCGGATGCCCTCTTTTTGCAAAAAATTGCTCGTCTCATGGGTACCACCGCACGCCGCTTCCTGTTCTTCCTTTCCTCTTGCCTCGTGTTGCTGACCGCCGCCGCCTCCGAGGCGCCCGGTAAGATCAGCGGCACGGTGCGCAGCGCCGAAGGACTCCCCGCCGCCTTCGTGACGGTGCAGGTAAAAGAAACGAAGCAAAGCACGGCCACCAACGAGGACGGCGTGTTCCATCTTTTCCAGGTAGCGCCGGGCAACTACACCCTGCAGCTTACCGCTATCGGCTTCGAGCCCCTCGAGCAAATCGTGACTGTTGCCGCCGATAATACCCTGCAGCTCGAGCTCCGGCTCGCGCAGTCGGCCCGCCAGCTGGCACAGGTGGTGGTGACCGGCCAGAAGCGCCGCACGTCGACGGTGACCAAAACCAATATCCCGCTGCTCGACCTGCCGATGTCGATCCAGGTCATCGACCAGCAGATCATCCGCCAGCAGGCCGCCTTCGACCTAAAAGACATCGTGCGCAACGTGAGCGGCGTTAACCAGACCGGCTCCTACAACGGCGGCTACCAGTTCTTCAACAGCCGCGGCTTCGACATGAACAACTGGACCAACTTCCGCCGCAACGGCACCCTGCTCTGGAACATGGGCAACCACTACGCCGACTTCTACGAAAGCGTCGAGTTCCTCAAAGGTCCCTCCGCCATCCTCTACGGCGACGTGGCGCCCGGCGGCGTCATCAACTTCGTGACCAAGAAGCCCCTCCCGTATAACTACGGCCGCATCGACCTGCGCGTTGGTGAATACGGGCTGGTACGCCCCGCGGTGGACCTGGCCGGCCCCCTCGATGCCAAAGGCAAGGTGCTCTATCGCCTCAATACCTCGTACGAGCGCTCGAAGAGTTTCCGCGATGTGGTGGAGAACGAAACGGTGATGATGGCGCCCGCACTCACCTGGAACATCTCGCCGAAGGCCTCCTGGAACGTGGAGCTCAATTACAAGAACGACGAGCGCGTTGGCGACCCGGGCCTCGTGTCGCCCGACGGCACCTTCGAAGGCCTGCGCCGCATCTCCGAAAAGACTTTCCTCGGCGAGCGCGAAGCCACTTACGGCTACAAGAACACGTCGCTGATCTCCACCTTCAAGGTCTACCTCGGCAAGCAGTGGTACCTCCAGCAAACAAGCAGCGTGATGCAGACCCTCCGCACCCCGCTCAACGTATACGTGAACAACGACGCCGATGCCGCCGGCAACGTGACGCGTTACCAGTACTTCTTCCGCCAGAAGTTCAACACCAGGACCGCCATGCTCGACGCCGTGGGCGAGGTAGCGACGGGTCCCATCCGGCACAAGCTGCTCGTCGGCGCCGACTTCATGGACGACGGCATCCGCATGGGCGGGTTCCTGCAGGACGATATCGCCGGCACGATCAACCTCTATCGACCCGAGCAGGGCAAGGCATCGCTGAAGGCGCTGCCATTAGTGTGGGACAACAACGCGGGCTTTACGCGCCGCATCGGGCTGTATGCGCAGGACCAGCTTTCTTTCCTCAACGACAAGCTGCAGGTGCTGCTGGGCGTCCGCTACAACCGCTACGTAAGCGGCACGCGCTACGACAACAAGGCCGACAAGCCGGCCGATTATACGGAGGTGGTGGAGAAGCCCCTGGTGCCGCGCCTCGGCGTTGTGTACAAGCCGCTGCCCTATCTGTCGGTATACACGTCTTACGCCGAGAGCTACGAGGTAAACGGCTTCGACTGGATCGACGCGCGCAAGCAGGTGCCGCCCACCTTCGGCACGCAGTACGAGGCGGGCATCAAGGCCGACCTCCTGCAGAAGCGACTCGGCGTCACGCTCTCCGTCTTCAACATCGAGAAGGAGAACGTATACAGCTGGGCCGAGTCGGCCACCGCGCCCAGCATCGACTACGTGTCCTGGTCGGCGCAGGAAGGCTATTATACCTACCTCGCCAAGCGGCACCGCAGCCGCGGTATCGAGCTCGACATCAACGGCAGGGTCAACGACAACCTCAACATCCTCGCCACCGGCTCCTACATCAGGGCGGAGATCGTGGACGACATTGTGTACCAGAAGGGCAACCGGCTCGCGAACCAGCCCCGGGAGATGTTCAGCCTCTGGGCCAACTATACCTTCTCCCGCGCGCTGAAAGGCCTCTCGCTCGGCTACGGCGCCTTTTACAAGGGAGCCTTCTTCGCCGATGCGTCCAACGCCGCCGGCGGCAAGGTGCCGGCGAACTACACGATGGATGCTTCTGTCGGCTATAGCTGGAAGCAGTGGAGCGCGCAGGTCAACGTGAGCAACCTTACGGACCGCGTGAGCTACCTGGGCGCCTTCGGCAGCTGGGAGCCGCAATGGACCCGCCGCACCGTGCTGACCTTATCGTACAAGCTGTAATGAGCCGCGCAAGCCGACTCCTTTTTTCCGTGCACTCCTGGCTGGGACTGATTGCGGGGATCTTCATCCTCTCGTTCTTCCTTACCGGGAGTGTCATCGTGTTCAATAAGGAGCTGAACCGCTGGCAACACCCGGAGCTGCATACGGTGACGGATACCGGCGCGCGGCTCCCGTTCGATTCATTGTACCGCAGTGCGCTGCGGAGGGCGCCCCAACTGTATCTCTATACGTTCCGGAAGGTGCCCAAGGCCCCCGGCGAGACCGTAGAAATGCGGGTTTACGACCCGGCGAAAAAGGAGTACGGACTGCTGTACCTGAATCCTTACAGCGGTGCCGTGCTGGGAACCACCTGGAACAACAGCCTGTACGACCTGCTGCTGACGATGCACTTCACGTTCTTCCTCGGAAAGGTAGGTGAGCTGATGGCAGGCGTTTTCGCGCTGGCCTTGCTCGGCTCGGTGATCACGGGGCTCATCGTGTATCGCCGCCATCTGGTAAAGGTCCTGACGTTCCGGATGAAGATGCAATGGCGCAACTGGCGGATGATCTCGTCGAACCTGCACCGGGTGATCGGGGTGTGGTCGCTCCTTTTTAACCTCGTGCTGGCCGGCAGCGGCTTTTACATGATGCTCTATGCCTTCGACCTGAAGGCGCAATTCGGCAGCAATGCGTCCACCGCGATAGAGCCGCCCCCGACGGTCTCAGTCAACGTGGATACGCTGATCCGGGAAGCGACGGGCCTGCTGAGAGAAGGGCGCTTTCACTACCTCGACTTCCCGCGTCGGGCCGGCGAGCCGCTCACGGTGTATACCGACGGTGGCTTTTGGCTCTGGGGGGATCTTACCAACAAGGTGGAATTCAACAGCGGCAGCGGCGTCGCAGGCCGCGTGTTCCGGCAGGGTGATATGAGCGCCGGGGAGAAGGCCGGGTATGCGCTCTATACCCTGCATTACGGGCAATACGGCGGCACCGGTATCAAGTTGCTCTACTCCTTTTTTGCCCTCAGCGGTTCCGTGCTGGCCATCACCGGCTTCGTGCTCTGGTACCGGAAGCGCCGGGGGCGGCGCAAGAAGCCGGCACGCTGATCCCAGACTGTTTACCGTGATCATTTTTGCGACGTGGCCATAGCCGGCACCCGTGCGTCAGCGTTACCTGAGGCAGCCCTGCTCCACCGGCAACCCGCAAACGGGAGCAGCCGGCCCCCCTGTACTCCCTTCACCTCCATTAGATCTTTTCCTGCCGGATCAGCCGCCGGTAGATGCGCACGAGCCGTGCCTGCCCCGTTCCGGAGCGGTACAGAAAATACATCAGGTAAAAGATCGCCTGCATCCGGATGGGGCCGTTCTCCACGTATTTACGGGCGGAGGTCAGCACGGGCTTTTTGATGATGCGGAAGGGCGAGAGCCGCTTCAGCTTCCGGATGAGGGCGTAGTCTTCGAAAACGATGTGCGCCTCGGAAAATCCGCCCGCGCGCATAAAGAGTTCCCTCGTTACAAAGAGGCTCTGGTCGCCGTAGCGGAAGGCGTCCACGTCGAAGCGCGTGCACCAGGCATTGGCGCGCAGGAACCAGTGCGGGTGGTCGAAGGAGAGGAGGAAGCAGCCGGCGGCGGCACCCGCTGCCACGGCGTCGCGGATCGCTTCGGAAAAGCCGGGCGGCGGGAGCGTATCGGCATGGAGGAAATACAGCACTTCTTCCCGGGCGGCCGCTGCCCCGTAATTCATCTGCGCGGCCCGTCCCTTGCGCGGACTCCGGAGCACTTCGGCCCCGGCGGCCCGGGCGAGCTCCATCGTGGCATCCGTGCTTCCGCCGTCCACCACAACGATGGCGCGTACCAGGCCGGCGCGGTCGCGCTGCTGCACCGTGCGGACCGTGGCGCCAATGTGTCCGGCTTCGTTATAGGTGGGAATGATGACGGTGATCAATCGGGGAGGGGTTTGCGGGTGGAAAGATCGGCACGGGCTTCCTGCCCTGTTGCAAAACCGGAAATAAAAAGCCTATCTCCCCGCCGCAACGCGGCCCCTTCATTCAGTCCGGTTCCTGCGCGTTCAGGAAGACTGCCAGCTCCGTGGGTGAAAGGTCTTTTTTCAGGATGTTGCCTTGCGCGTCAAGGAGGAAGTTGGAAGGGAAGCTGACGATGTTGAGGCGCGCGGCCTCGCTGCCGCCCACGTCGCGGTACTGTGGCCAGGGGAGCCCGAATTTCCGGATCGTCCGGAGCCAGTCGCCCTCGTAATGGTCGGTGCGGACGGTTAGCGTGAAGGGCTTGAATTGGGCACCGGCGCACAAGGGGGCCAGGAGCAGGAGGCACAGAAGGGGGCGCAGGAGGGGGGAGGTCAGGGTCATCTGACCAGGGATGCAGCAGCGGGCACTTTTGCATACCGCCGCACGAAGAAAGCGCAGCGGGGGCTGCCCGCGTGCCGGCTGCCCGAAGCGGGTTGCCGGGAACGTACATGGAGACTTCAGCAACCCTTCCGATCGGTTGCCAGCGCACCGGTCAGCACCAAATACACCGATGCGGCCGTTACAGGATCCCGTGCAGGCTGCCGCCCTTTGCCGCCAGTTGGTCCACCCGCTTTTCCACCGCAGGGTCCTTGATAAGCGGCGGCGCATGGTGCGGCTTCACGCGCGCGTCGATCAGCAGCGGGCCGCGGCAGCCCCAGTGCTTGTGCTGCACGAAGGCGCCGATACCGTGGATGTCGTGCGAGGGATTGCAACGGGTGAAGGCTACCCAGAGGAAGTTGTTGACCGTAGCGGCGGTGAAGGAGGCATCGTCGCACAGTATGATTACGGGAGCCGATCCTAACGCATCCACTTTTTCCAGCAATTGCTCGTCGAGTGCTTTGATCTCGCCCGGCACCTGATCGTACGCCGTAAAGGGCGCGGCCTGCAATGCGATCACGCCCGGCAGGCACAGCTGCGGGTTCACGAAGCCTTGCAGCTCCTTCAGCGCTTCCGGCACCTCGGTGCACAGCGCGCGCACCGGCGCGCCATAGGCGGCAAACACCACCTTGCTGCCGCTGTTGAGTCCCTGCCCGGAGTAGTCGAGCGTATCGATGGTCGTATGCGTGTAGAAGTGCACGTCGCGGTCGAGGTGAAGGCGCTCGAGCACGTAGCGGAAGTAGGGTTCGATATGATGGGCCGACACGGCATTGTTGTCGTCGGCGGTGATGAAGAGGAACTTGGCGAGGCTCAGCTGCCCGGTGCCGAGCACGTGGTTGGCGATCGTGAGCAGCTCGGAGGGCTGCTTGGCCGGCATATAAGGCGTATAGCGCTCGGAGCCCACGGCCAGCAGCAGCGGGTGCACACCGGCGGCGTCTACGGCATTGACTTCCTTGAGGCCGGGGATCTCGTCCTTCAGCGCGTCGCCCGTGATCTCGTGGATCAGCGCACCGAAGGAGGTGTCTTCCTGCGGCGGCCGGCCTACCACGGTAAAGGGCCACACCGCGTCCTTGCGGGCATACACCCCGTGCACCTTCATGAGCGGGAAGGGATGGGTGAGGCTGTAGTAGCCGAGGTGGTCGCCGAACGGGCCTTCGGGCTTGTTGTCGCCGGGATGCACGGTGCCGGTGATCACGAAGTCGGCGTCGGCGGAGAGGCAGAAGCCGTCCTCGTAGAAATACCGGAAGCGGCGCCCGCCCAGCAGTCCGGCAAAGGTCATCTCGGAGATGCCTTCCGGGAGGGGCATCACGGCCGCCAGGGTATGCGCGGGCGGCCCGCCCACGAAGCAGCTCACCTTCAGGGGCTCGCCGCGTTTATTAGCCTTCGTCTGGTGCACGCCGATGCCGCGGTGGAGCTGGTAATGCAGCCCGATCTCTTTGTCGCGCTCGTACTCGTTGCCCGTGAGCTGGATGCGGTACATGCCCAGGTTGGCCTTCATGATCCCGGGGTTGTCGAAGTCCTCGGTATACACCTGCGGCAGCGTCACGAAGGCGCCGCCGTCCATGGGCCAGTGTTGGATAAGGGGCAGGTCCGAGATGCGGATGCGCTGCTGCAGCACCGGCTTGTCGGAGGGATTTTTGAGCGGCAGCGCCTTGAGGGCGGCGAGGCCGAGCGAGAAGTTCTTGACCGGCGCTTTCAGGGCCTTGATGGGATCGGAGCGGTGGGCGATGAGGCGCTGCACTTTGTCGAGCGTGTCGCGGAAGAGAAACTTGCTGCGGTCGAGCGTGCCGAAGATGTTGGAGGCCGCGGGGAAGCGGGCCCCTTTGACGTTTTCGAACAACAGCGCCGGTCCGCCGGCTTCGTACACCCGCAGGTGGATGGCCGCCATTTCAAGATGCGGATCCACTTCTTCTTTGATACGCACCAGGTGCCCGTGTTTTTCCAGGTCGGTCAGGCATTCTCTCAACGAACGATACCCCATAGCCACACAACGTTTTAAATACCGAAAGGGTTTTCAATACCGGTGGCGAAGGTACGGCCGGGCCGGCAGTGTGGTAATCCCGCGCAGGCGCGGGCCGGGCGCACGAGGGTTGCACACGGCGGCGTCCAGCGCTTGTCGAAGGACGACACGGAGCCACGGCGACCATACCGGCAGAAAAATCGAACGGACGCAGCAAATCATTCTTCCCGCCCTGTTACCTCGTGTCATGTGCCGGCACCGAACAGCCGAGACAGCAGGGGCGTGCCCTCCCTGTCAGGAAACGCGGTGCCGCCGTGCCGCTGTGCCGCCGTGTGAAACGAGGCCGCTTGCGGCCTTCGCCCATTCCCGGAGCAGTTGCGTTGAATCTTATCCGTGCCTGCCTCTGGTCTGGAATTAGTTTTGCACGGTAGCAAGCGTTTATCATCTCCCAGAAGAAACATCCCCATGAAGAACGGAAGTATTAAAGTAGTGGTGGTAGGCGGCGGGTTCGCCGGTATCAACCTGATCAAGAAGCTCCAGAAGGACGACCGGTTCCACATCACCCTCGTCGACCGCAACAACTATCATTTCTTCCCGCCCCTGCTCTACCAGGTGTCTACGGCCTTTATCGAGCCCTCCAACATCTCCTATCCGTTCCGACGCCTCTTCCAGGAAAAGGAAAACCTCCGCTTCCATATGGGCGCCCTCGTACGGATCGATACCGCGGCCAATACCGTGGAGACCGACACCGGCACCCTGCCCTACGACTACCTCGTGCTCGGCCTCGGCACCGAGACCAACTTCTTCGGGATGGAGAACGTGAAGCGCGACGCCCTGCCGATGAAGACCATCGACGAGGCGCTCAACCTCCGCAACCACCTCCTGCTCAACATGGAGGAGGCGGCCCGCGCCAAGACCGAGGCCGAGCGCGACCGATACCTCAATATCGTGATCGCGGGCGGCGGCCCCACGGGCGTGGAGCTGGCGGGCATGCTCGCCGAGCTGGGGCAGCACGTGGCCACCAAGGAGTATCCCGAGATCCCCGACTTCGGGCGCCACATCTACCTCATCGACGCGGGCCCGGTGCTGCTGGGGCCTATGAGCAAGAAGGCGCAGGACGAGGCCTGCTCCGTGCTCCAGAAGCTGGGCGTCAACATCATTACCAATATGGCGGTAAAGGATTACGCGAACGGCTCCGTGCTGCTGGCCGACGGGCGCACCATCCCCACGGCCTCCGTCATCTGGGCCTCGGGGGTCATTGCCCGTGAGGCGCCCGGACTGCCGGCCGAGGCCATCGGCCGCGGACGGCGCGTGCTGGTGGACGAATACAACCGCGTGCAGGGCCTGCAAAACGTGTTCGTGCTCGGCGACCAGTGCCTGCAGACCACCGACCCGGCCTTCCCGAAAGGACATCCCCAGGTAGCGCAGGTGGCGATCCAGCAGGGCGAGCTCCTCGGCAAGAACCTGCGGCAGCTGGCCTCCGGCGGAGAGATAAAACCCTTCGCCTACAACGACAAGGGCTCGATGGCCATCATCTCCAAGTACAAGGCCGTGGCGGACCTTCCCAAGGTGTCGTTCGGGGGCTTCTTCGCCTGGCTCATCTGGCTCTTCATCCACATCATCCCGCTCATCGGCTTCCGCAACAAGGTAAAGCTCGCCTTCTCCTGGCTCTGGTCCTTCCTCACCAACGACCCTACGCTGCGCCTTATCATCCGGCCGGCCAACAAGATGAAGCGCTACCAGGAAGACCTGCGTTGAAAATGAGGTGCAACTCACGGCTTTATTGGTCGTGAAGGGGCTGTTTGCATGATTCAGCTAGCAATCGCCATAACCTATGGGGGGCTATGGTTGCGGCTTTAAAGGACACTCCGCGCCCCGAAGCTTCGGGGCGGAGGAGATTGCTTCACTTCGTTCGCAATGACGGGCAGCGCTTTGTGCTGCGCCGTCGTGTCAGAACGCCCGGCCGACGGCAGGCCTTACTCTTGGCATGCTCCGTGTCTTTGCGTCTCTGCGTGAAACCCTCGTACCGCTTTAGAAAAAGCGAGGCCGCCTGCGGCCGTCTGTCTTACTCACTACATACCCGCTCCTTAACCAACGGCCAGGCGCGCCTGCAGCTCCTGGTACAGCGTCTCCGCGAAGGGTCCGTAGGAGATGAAGGTCTCGGGCTTGACGCGGTACCAGCTGGCGCCCGCCGCGAGCGCCCGGTCGATGATGGATTGCGTGGAGGAGGTGGACGTGATCACCACCGGCAGCGCCGCGTAGCGGGCGTCGGCGCGCAGGGCATGCAGCAGCTCCATGCCGTTCATGCCGGGCATGTTGAGGTCGGAGAGGATGAGGTCGGGCAGCTGCCCCGGGTGCTCGCGGAGCCAGGTCACCAGCTCGTCGCCGTTAGATGCCTGCGCCAGCACTTCGAAGCGTCCCGACGCCTCGAAGGCTTCCCGCATAAAGAATTGCTCGTCTTCGTCGTTCTCCACCAGTATGATTCTGTAGGTCTTCATGGGGTCAGGATTTTCTCTTGTATCGCTTCGTTGAGGGTAAAGTGGAAGGTGGTGCCTTTTCCGGGCTCCGACTCGGGCCAGATGCGCCCGCCGTGGCGGTCCACGATCTTCTTGCAGATGGCAAGGCCGATGCCCGTGCCCGGGTACGGCTTGTTGGTATGGAGGCGCCGGAAGATCTCGAACACCTTCAGGAGGTCGCCCTGCGAGATGCCGATGCCGTTGTCGGACACACTGAAGTGCGCCTCGTCGCCGGCGCGGCGGATGCGGATGCGGATCTTCGGGAACTCGGTTTCGGTAAACTTGAGGGCGTTGCTGAGCAGGTTCTGGATGAGCTGTCCGAGCTGCACCCGGTCGCCGGGCACGGAGTCCACCTCGTTCTCGATCGTGATCTGCGCCTTGCTCCGCTCGATCACCTCCCGCAGGTTCTGGAGCGACTCGTTGAGGAGGGCGTTGAGGTCTACGGGTTGTGGCGCCAGCTCGCTTTTTCCCAGCTGGGCATATTGCAGCAGGTTCTGGATGAGCTCCCGCATCCGGTCGGCCGCGCCGATCGACTTGCGGATATAGGTGCCGAGGTCGGCGGTGGCGCCCTCCGTCAGCTTCATTTCGATGAGCTGGAGAAAGCCTTTGATACTGCGGATCGGCTCCTGCAGGTCGTGCGATACGATGGAGGTGAACTGCTCGAGCTCGCCGTTGGCTTCCACCAGCTCGCGGTTGGTGAGTTTCAGCTCCTCGGCCAGGCGGCGGTAGCGCTCGAAGGAGTCGCGCAGCGCGCGCTCCGACTCCTTACGCTCGGTGAGGTCGCGCGTCACCTTCGAGAAGCCGATGAGGGTGCCGTCGTTGTTGAATACCGCGGTGATGAGCACGGAGGCCCAGAAGCGGGAGCCGTCCTTGCGGAGGCGCCAGCCTTCCTCCTCGTACTTGCCCTCGGCGCGGGCCACCTTGAGCTCGTGGGCGGGCTTGCCGTTGAGGAGGTCTTCCTCGGGGTAGAAGATGGAAAAGTACTTGCCGATGATCTCGTCGGGGCCATAGCCGGAGATGCGGCGGGCGCCCTCGTTCCAGGAAACGATGCGGCCTTTTTCGTCCATCAGGAAGATGCCGTAGTCGATCACCTGCTCCACGAGCGAGCGGTAGCGCTCCTCGCTCTGGCGCAGCGTCTCTTCATTGAAGCGGCGATCGGTGAGGTCGCGGGTCACCTTGGAGAAGCCCACGAGCTTGTTCTGCTCGTTGAGCAGTGCCGTGATCACGATGTTGGCCCAGAACACGGAGCCGTTCTTGCGCACGCGCCAGCCTTCCTCCTCGTACTTGCCGGTTTCGGCGGCGATGCGGATCTCGCGGGCGGGCTTTCCGTCCTGGAGGTCCTCGGTGGTGTAGAAGGTGGAGAAGTGCTTGCCGATGATCTCGCTCGGCGAGTAGCCCTTGATGCGGGCGGCGCCATCGTTCCAGGTCAGGATGTGGCCGGTGGTGTCGAGGAGGAAGATACCATACTCGCTCACGCCCTCTACCATGATGCGGAAGCGCTCCTCGCTCTTGCGCAGCTCCACTTCGGCCTCCTTGCGGGCGCTGGTGTCGCGGAGCAGCACGGTGAACGCCGAGGTGCTCCCGTCGTCGTTCCGGAGGGCGGAGATGAGCAGCTCCCCCCAGAAGCGGGAGCCGTCTTTGCGGAGGCGCCAGCCTTCGGAGGTGTACTGGCCGGTACGCGCGGCGATGCCGAACTCGTATTCGGCGCGGATACTGTCTTCGGGCCCGGCGTACAGGAGCACACGGGAGCCGTTAAGCAATTCCTGCGGGGGATAGCCGGTAAGGGTGGTCGCCATCGGGTTGGCATACCCGATAAAGCCGTCTGCATCCAATTGCAGCACGGCCTCCGGCATGTGTTGGAGCAGGTGCGATGGATTCACGATAATAGGTAAGGGTTGTATGGAATAAGGGCTGATAAAACGGGTTAAAGTTAAACAGCGGCCAGTTCAGCGAATCAAAAAGAGTTGTTAGAAGCTGTCGCTAGAACAGGCGCTCCCTGAAAATTCGTGAAGCGTGCCGCGTCAGCAGGAGCGAGCCCGTGCCAGATACTTCACGAAAAGTCTCACCGGATCATCCGCGCCGACGGCGCATCGCATAGCCCGATTCATAGGGCAAAACGGGTCGCTTCGTGCCGGGGCGCCGGGAAGGGGTTAACGGGCGCCGCCCGGGCTTCGGACCCGGGCGGCGGAAAAGTTGATCAGAACGGACGCGATGTCCTGCTATTTCCCGTCAAGCTTCTCGCGCAGTTCCAGGTTGAGCCGCTCGAGCTCGATGTTGCGGAACCGCACCTTCACCTCCAGGTCGTCGTAGGCCTGCTGAAGGCGGTCCTGGAGCGTTTTGAGGTCGTGGATATCGGTATTGCTGCCGTACCATTTCACTTCGCCGGAGCTGCTGGTGAAGGCATTGGCCTGGCCGAGGTGCCAGCGGTATTCGCCGTTGTGGCAAAGCAGCCGGAACTCCACGCGGTAGGGCTCGAGGGTTTGCAGGCTGCGGGTCCACTGTTCGATCACACCGGGCAGGTCGTCGGGGTGCACCACGTGCTGCCAGCCGGCGCCGGTGATCTCCTCCTCGCTCCGGTTGAAATACCGGCAGGTGCGCTCGTTCACGTAGTCGAGGGATCCGTCGGCGCGGGCGGTCCAGGCCTGGTTGGGCAGGGCGTCCGACATAAAGCGGAAGCGCTCCTCGCTTTCCTGGATCCGGCGGCGTGCCCGCACGGCGTCGGTTACGTCGTAGGAGAAGGAAATGACGCCCACGATGCTGCCGGCCGAGTCGCGGAAGGGCAGGTAGGTGACGTCCACGAAGTATTCCTGGGTGGAGCCGTCGGGAAAGTTCAGTCGTGCCGGGAGCTCCTTGGCGAGATAGGGTTCGCCGCTGCGGTATACCTGCATGAGGAGATCGCCGAAGCCCTGCTCCTCGAGCTCGGGGAAGGCTTCCCCCAATCGTTTGCCGATCACGTCGCGGCCGCCGATCACGGCGAGGGCGGGCGGATTCACGAGCTCGAAAACGAATGTATCGCCCATCAGCAGCGAGATGTGCGCGGGCAGCTGCATCAGCACCTCGTACAGCGTCTTCTGCTCGCTCACGGCCGCGTCGGAATAGGCGCGGACGGTACGCTCCAGCTCCTGGTTGGCCTGCATCAGCTCGCCGAATGCCCGGAAGGTTTCGGAATGGCCCGGTGCGGCGTCGCCCGCTACCTGCCGCTCCACCTGCGTGAGCAGGTCCACCAGTTCCGCGGCAGTGGGCTCGATGTCTGCAAGGCCGGCGCGGGCGCGGTCCTTGTTGCCGGAGTTATAGAGGTCGATGAGTTCCGTGGCCTGTTCGTGGATGCGGTTGTGTACGGACTCGAGGGCCTTCATGCCCGGCAGGTCGCCGTATAACGGTAACGCATGCCCGTAGATCCACTTGCCCAGGCTGCACTGCCGGGGGGCGCGGAGCGCGGTATCGTCGGCGGGGCTGCCGTAGAGGTAGGCGCGCAGCCGGGCCTTGAAGGCGAGGTGATGGGCACGGGCCTGCTCGAAGTAAAGACGGGTATCGTTCGTGTTCATAAAAGCAGCGTCTGGTTAGGAGTTGTCTTTTTTATGGAGCAGCAGCTCGAGGCCGGTGCTGAAGTAGAGCGTGAGCTTATGGACGCAGCCGCCGGCGCTGCGCTCGGAGAGCAGGCGGGTGATGATGGCGTTGCCTACCTGCTGCCCGTCGATAAAGAATTTGAGCTGGGGGTTGTAGATGATCCGGTCTTCGCGCACCACCTGCCACTCGCCGGTGCGTTCCTTACCGTTCACGGAGCGGTAGTGTCCCGGCCGGATCTCGATGATGCGGATGTCGGAGAATACACTGGCAGCTGTGCCGCCCAGGGCCCGGCTGAATACCTCCCAATGGCCGCAAACGTGCTCCTCGGTGATGCTGTTCAGGTCGATGTAGTGCATGGAAGGCGGTTGAAAGAAGATGGGTGCAGGCAAATGTAGGCTTTCGCGGCGGTGATGCTGCAAAGAAACAACCGGCGGTTGTTGCCGCACCTATTCCTCCGCGCCTGGTCGTGAATCGTGAATGGGTGAGCGTGGTCTTGTCGTAGCAGGCAACTACCGGCAACGGACAACGCGCCGCGCCGCAACCCGGTCACCACTAGACCGATAGACAGCCACGGGGTGACCATACCGACCCCCAAGCACCGGCTTACGGGCAGGCCTGGCCGCAAACCGGCGTGTTGGCGACTGCGTTTTCGGGCGATGCCGCCGGGTCTTGCGTAGTGGCGAGGAGCCTGCGCTGCTGGCGGATGAGGGCCCAGGTGGCCCGCAGTACGGGCGGGGTGGCTCCTTCGGTGAGCAATTCGGCAAATTGGCTTTCCAGGAGGCTGAGCTGTTCTTGGAGCGTTTGCTGGTTCATGGGATCATCTGGTTGAAAGGGGCTACAAGTTGCGCCAGGATCGGGAATGTACGATCGTGCCCCGCGTCTTTTTCAGGGGCCTAATCACTTGTACTTATACATGTTGAACTCCCGCGTTGCCGTTGGTGCAGGGTTTTAAACGAACGGGTGGCCGCCGGCCGGAGTAACGTGCGGTGATACAACCGTAGGCTATCTTTACGGCACAAGCCCGGCTAAAAAGATCCCTTATGGCCCACCCGACCATCGAACTTGACCTTATCCGTATGATTGGCCAGGACCAGGACATCGCCTTCCTCTACCTGGAGCCCCTGTGGTCCGACACCGCGGGTGGAAGCCCCACCATCACCGATTTCCGGATTGCCTATTGCAATGCCGTCATCACCCAGCTCACCGGAAGGGAGGTTTCCTTCTTCGAGGGCAAGCAGGTGCTGGCCGATCACCTCCCCGACCCCGAGCATTACCGGGTAACCTTCGAGCAATGCGTCCGGGTATACGAGGAAGGCGCTCCCGTCAGCTATACGTACTACAGTCCCAACCTGAAGAAGTACCTGTCGCTGAAACGGGTGAAAACCTCCGGCGGGGTGCTCACCACGGTGTACAACCGCACGCAGGAATACGAGAGCCACCTGCAGCTGGAGCAGCAGACCCTGATGCTTCAGCACATGATCGACAGCCTGCCCTACGGCGTGAGCCTCTACGAATCGGTGCGCGACGCCGCCGGGGAGATCGTCGACTTCCGCCTGCAACGGGCCAACCAGCAGAGCGTGCTGCTCACCGGCATCGACCCTGGCGCTGCCGGCTCGGTGCGCAGCCTAGCGGAAGAAAACGGGCGCCTCGATTATTTCGAGCGCTGCAAGCAGGTGGTGTACGAGAACCGGCCGCTGCACCTGGAGCACTACTCGGAAGCGAAAGGCCGCTGGCTATCGATCTCGGTGGTCAAGTTCAACGACGGGCACCTGCTCAGCTGCATGGACATCACCAACCTGAAGGAGCTGGAGCAGCAGAACGCGCAGAACGCGCTCGAGCTGAGCGCCATTTTCGAAGGATCGCTCAGCGGCGTCTATACCGTACAGGCCGTGACCGACGACCGCGGCCGCCTTACCGACCTCGTATTTCTACGGGCCAACGGCAGCTTCTACCGGATCTTCGCCACCACACCGGAGCAGATCATCGGCAAGTCGCTCCGCACCATTACCGGCAACGACGACCCGGGTGCTTTCCTGCAGTACGCGCAGGAGGTGCTCGACACCGGCGTGCCTGGCGCCCAGACGCTGCATTATACCGACCCGGAGCGCTGGTACGACCTCTCCATCGTGAAGCTGGATGCCCGAACGCTGCTTGTGAACGTGAACGACGTAACGGAACACAAGCTGGCGCTCAACGAGATCGGGCGGCAGAAGAACGTGCTGGCCTCCATCATGAAGCAGTCGCCCAACGGCCTCTCCATCACCCGGGCGATCCGCAACGAGCAGGGCGAGATGGTGGATGCCATCGCCGTGATGATGAACGATGCGTGCGAGCGCTTCAACGGCGTGCCCAACGATGTCATCATGGGCAGCACCATGGGCACCCTCGACCCCGGCATCCTCGAGAGCCCGCTGTTCCAGGCAGCGAAAGGCCTGCAGATCGGCGACACCTTCCGCACCGAATACTACCTTCCGCCGAGCGGCCGCTGGCTGGAGCTCGCCGTGGCGAAGATGGACGACGACCACTTCATCAACGTATTCACCGACATCACGCCCGTAAAGGAAAGCCAGGAGCGGCTGCAGCTGATGATCGACGAGCTCACGCGCTCGAACCGAAACCTCGAGGAGTTTGCCTACGCGGCCTCGCACGACCTGAAGGAGCCGATCCGGAAGGTCCAGTATTTCTCCGATATGCTGCGGCAGCAGCTCGAAGGCACGCTCACCGAGGGGCAGCGCCGCCAGTTCGACCGGATGGAGCGCGCCAACCGGCGGATGCAGCTCCTCATCGACGACCTGCTGGCCTATGCCCAGGCCACGAAGGGCACGGTGTCGGCGGAAGCCATCGACCTCAATAAGAAGCTGCAGGCGGTGCTCGAAGACCTCGAGCTCGAGATCCGCGAGAGCGGCGCCACCGTGGAGGTGGGCGAGCTGCCGGTGCTCCAGGGCGACCGGCGCCAGTTTCAGCAGCTGCTCCAGAACCTGGTGGGCAATGCGCTCAAATACCGGAAGGCCAACGTGGCGCCGCGGGTCCGCATCTCCTCCGACCTCGTGCCGGGATCGGCCACCGGGCTGCCCCTGACGGCCGAGCAACAGGGGGCGCGCTTCTGGGAGCTCCGCGTGCAGGACAACGGCATCGGCTTCGAGCAGCACGACGCCGAGCGGATCTTCAACGTGTTCACCCGGCTGCACGGCAACGCCGAATACAGCGGCTCCGGTGTGGGCCTGGCCATCGTGCGCAAGGTGGTGACCAACCACAACGGCTATATCGTGGCCGAAGGAAGGCCGGGCGAGGGCGCGCTCTTCCGGGTTTATTTCCCCGCACCCGCAGGCGCGTAAGCGCCGACCGCACTCCGTGCGTTGAAACTTTGGTGCAGGCTGCAAGCAGCCTTTTCACGCGACGACGCGGCGGCGCAACGAGAAATACAATACAACTTTTCCCCAAAGCTGTTGGCAGGAGTGTGCCGGTGCGGTAGCCCGACGCAGAAATATTGCTTGCTCTTTTGTCGATGCCGGAAACGTAGCGTCGTTGCGCCGCCGCGTCGTCGCGTGAAAAAGGGGCGCAAGCCCCGTCGACTGCGCCTGCGCAGTCTTTGTTACCGATCCCGGCAACACGAGCGTCGTTGAAGTGCGAGCAACGTCAGAGCGACACTTGGCGTTTCGGTGGCTAGCGACTAATTTAACGGCCCGCGCAGCCACGCTGCCCGCGGATCCTTTACCTATCACTTCAATCGTTACCCATATGCACAAACCCCACCCGCACCTGCTTGCCGCATTGCTCTTCCTGCTGGGCGCCACCACCGCTGCTGCCCAGAACAGCACCGACACCCGCCTTCTCTGGCAGCCCGCCGTCTCCAAAGACGCCATTGCCTTCATCTACGCCGAAGACCTCTGGGTAGCGGCCCGCGACGGCTCCAACCCGCGCCGCCTCACCGTGAGCGAAGGCACCGAGTCGAACCCCGTGTTCTCGCCCGACGGGTCGATGATCGCCTTCACAGGACAGTACGACGGCAACACCGACGTGTTTGTGGTGCCCGCGCGCGGCGGCGTTCCGAAGCGGCTCACCTGGCACCCCGGCACCGACCTCGTGCGCGACTTCTCGCCCGATGGCACCCGCGTGCTCTTCGCGTCGCAACGCACCTCCTTCACCACCCGCTACTACAAGCTGTTTACCGTAGATGTACGGTCGGGCGCCGAGCACCAGCTGCCGGTGCCCAATGCTTTCTGGGCCTCCTACAGCCCCGACGGCAGGAGCATCGCCTACACACCCATCCCCGATGCCTTCGAGCAGTGGAAAGGGTACCGCGGCGGCACCATGTCGCGCATCTGGTTTTATGACACGAGGACGCATGCCGTCACCGAGATTCCCAGGCCGAAGAGCGGCGCCAACGACACGAAGCCGGTATGGCGCGGCGGCACCGTCTACTTCCGCTCCGACCGCGACGGCGAATTCAACCTCTATGCCTACGACGTGGCCGGTAAGTCCGTGAAGGCGCTCACCTCTTTCAAGGGCTTTCCGATTTCGAGCCTCGAAGGCAGCACCGACGGCATCGTATTTTCACAGGCCGGCTACCTGCATTTCTACAACCCCGCTTCCGGCAGCACCGCGAAGCTCACCGTGGGCATCGCCGCCGACCTGCTGGATCAGCGCGAGCGCTACGTGAAGGGCGACCAATACATCCGTAGCGGCGACATCTCACCCTCCGGCGCCCGCGTGCTGATGGACTACCGCGGCGAGATCCTCACGCTGCCCGCGCAGAAAGGCGACGTGATGAACCTCACCCATACACCCGGCGTGCACGAGAAAGACCCGGCCTGGTCGCCCAACGGGAAGCACGTAGCCTACTTCAGTGACGCCTCGGGCGAGTACGCGCTCCACATCCGCAACAGCGACGGCAGCGGCGCCGCCCGGCCGATCGCGCTCAAGGGCGCGGGCTTCTATGCCCATCCCCACTGGTCGCCCGACAGCCGGAAGCTCGCCTTCGTGGACAATGCCCGCCGGCTCTACGTGGCCGACATCGCCACCGGCGCGGTAACACGCATCGCCGAAGACGAGCACTACATCCCCGGCGCCTTCCGCGACCTTTTCGGCTCCTGGTCGCACGACGGTACGCACCTCGCCTATACCACCATTTCGGAGACCAACTTCCAGCGCGCCTGGATCTACTCGGTGGCCGACGGTACGTCGCGACCCGTGAGCGACGCCCTCTCCAACGTCACCGACCCCACCTTCGACCCCTCGGGGAAATACCTCTACCTCCTCGCCAGCACCGACGCCGGGCCCGTACTCAACTGGTTCGACCAGTCGGCCAACGACATGGAGTCCACCAACGCCATCTACCTCGTAACGCTGCAGAAGAGCGTGCCCTCGCCCTTTGCGCGGGAGAACGAGATGGAGGGTTCGGACACAACGGCGCGCGGGCCCTACAAGGCCGACTCCAACAGCCGGAAGCTGTGGATCGACTGGGACGGACTGCTGCAGCGCGTGGTGCCGCTACCCATTGCGCGGGGCCGCTACCGCTCGCTTGCGGTGGTGAAGGAAGGCGAGCTGTTCTACCTCGCCGCTGCGCCGCGCAACGCTACGCCCACCATGTTGCACCTCTATAGCCTCAAAAAGCGGAAGGAGGAGCCCATCATGCCCGCCGACGCCTTCCGCATCGCCGCGAAAGGAGAGAAGACGCTTTTCATGAGCAAGGGCAAGTGGGGCATCGTGCCCACCGGCCAGAAGCCGACGCCGGAGTCGATGATCAACACGGCCAACATCCAGGTCAAGATCAACCCGAAAGAGGAGTGGACCAATATCTTCAACGAGGCCTGGCGCGTGAACCGCGACTACTTCTACGACCCCGGCATGCACGGCGTGGACTGGGCCGCCATGAAGAAGAAGTATGAGGCGCTGCTGCCCGACGTGGCGAGCACAGGCGATCTCTACCGCATGATGCAATGGATGTTCTCCGAGCTCTCCGTGGGCCACCACCGCTTCAGCTCCCCGGGCGACCGCCGCACCAACCTGGAGACCGTGCCCGGTGGCCTCCTTGGCGCCGACTACGATACCGTGGGCAACCGCTACCGCATCACGAAGATCTACGGCGGCCTCAACTGGACGCCGGAGCTCCGCGCGCCGCTCACCGAGCCCGGCGTGAACGTAAAGGCCGGCGACATCATCCTGAAGGTGAACGGCGCCGACGTTACGGCCGACAAGAACTTCTACAGCTATTTCGAGAACACGGCCGAAAGGATCGTGACGCTGACGGTAGCTGCCAACACGGCCGGCACCGACACGCGCACGGTGAAGGTGGTGCCCGTGGCCTCCGAGGTGGCGCTCCGCAACCGCGACTGGGTAGAAGGCAATATCCGCAAGGTGCACGAGGCCACGAAAGGACAGGTGGCCTACGTGTATGTGCCCAATACGGCGGCCCTCGGCCACGAATACTTCAAGCGCTACTTCTTCCCGCAGGCCAACAAGGCGGCCATCATCGTAGACGAGCGCTTCAACGGCGGCGGGCAGCTCGCCGACTACTACATCGACCTGCTGAAGCGGCCGGCACAGAGCTACTGGCGCTACCGCTACGGCAAGGACCAGAAGGCGCCCAACGCGTCGATCCAGGGACCGAAGGTGATGCTGATCGACGAGACCGCGGGCTCGGGCGGCGACTACCTGCCCTACCTGTTCCGCCAGGCGAAGCTGGGCACCCTGGTGGGCAAGACCACCTGGGGCGGCCTCGTGGGCATCCTCGGCTTCCCCGAATTCATCGACGGCGGCGTGGTAACGGCGCCCAACCTGGCCTTTTACGACGAGAAGGGCTTCGGCATCGAGAACGAGGGCACGCCGCCCGACGTGGAGGTGGAGCAGTGGCCCGCCGAGGTCATCGCCGGCAAGGACCCGCAGCTCGAGAAGGCGATCCAGATCGTGCTGGAGCAGCTGAAGACGAACCCGCCGAAGAAAGTGGCGCAGCCGACCTTCCCGGTGAAGGCGATGAAATGAGAGAAGGAACGCAGATTTTTTATGATCAATACGATCAGCGCGGATCTTTTTTACGGTTGGTAACAGCGATTGTATATCTACGGAAGGTATGACTGCCGGTACGATCGGTTGGATCGACCGCGCTGGAATGATGATTGTTATAACTAAACAGCCCCTGCTATAAGCGGGGGCTGTTTATTGATGCTATTGATATTGATGCTGGAGGTGGCGCTATCGGCGGATATCCTAACAAATCATAGACATCTGCGTTCCTTCTCTCCCCGGGGAGCCTATTGCAGCAGCGCCCCCAATCCGAAGGCCGACACGAACTCCCGGTAGCCCTCGCTCACTTTTTCGTTGGCGGCCTCCACGTGGGCGCCGGTGACGCGGTCGACAACGGTGCGCAGCGGGCGCTTGCCTTTGGGCGTTTCCACGAGGCGGAGCACGGCGTCGGCCACCTCCTGCGGGTCGGGCTTCACGGTTTCGAAGAGCTGCGCGATGCCCGCGCCGATCTGTGCCGGCACGTCGGCCAGGGCGCCATAGGCGGCCGCCACGCTTTCGTCGGAGCCCTTGCCGGCCTTGGAGAAGATGTCGGTTGGGAAAGCGCCCGGCTGCAGGAGCACCACGTCTACGCCGAGGGGGCGCACCTCGTAGTGCAGGCTTTCGGTGAGGCCTTCCACGGCGAACTTGGCCGAGTTGTAAAAGGCCATGAAGGGCGAGGAGAAGCGGCCGAGCACGCTCGAGGTGTTGATGATGAGGCCTTCGCCCTGCCGGCGCATGTGCGGGAGCACTTCGCGGATGGCACGCCAGGTGCCTTTGAGGTGTACGTCGAAGAGGCGCTCCACGTCGGCGTCGGTGAAGGTTTCGGCGAGGCCGCCGCTGAAGGTGCCGGCATTGTTGATCAGCACGTCGATGCGGCCCTGCTCTTCCACCACGGTGTGCACGGCGCGCTGCACGGAGGCGGCGTCGGCGAGCTCGAGCTCCAGCACCCGCACGCCGGGCAGCTGCCGCAGGTCGGCCGCGGCTTCGGCGTTGCGCCCGTCGGCGTCGCGCATGGTGGCATAAACGAGGTGGCCCGCCGCGCTCAGGGTGGCGGCATAGCGGCGGCCGAAGCCGCTGTTGGTACCGGTGACCAGGATGACTTTCTTTTCCATACTAAGTATCAAAAGGTGTTTTAGTTACCTTTAGTGACCGTAAAGCAACGACCGGGACAACTGCCGGAAAAGAGGGCACCAAACCGTAACACAGTCACCACATGGAAACCATTGCCGCCCGTGCTGCAACGCAGCCGAAAAAAAAATCTGAAAAAAAATCTGCCGCCGCGGCCTATTGCCCGGTGCGCGACGTGCTGCACCACCTGTCCGACAAATGGAGCATGCTCGTGATCCGCGAGCTGGGCACGCAGCCCGTGCTGCGCTTCAACGAGCTGAAGGGGGCGGTGCCGGGCATCTCTCAGAAGATGCTCACCACCACGATGCGCAAGCTGGAGCAGAACGGCATGGTGCGGCGCACGGTATTCCCGCAGATACCGCCGCGGGTGGAGTATGCCCTAACGCCGCTGGGCCACGAGTTTCACGGGCACCTGACGAAACTGATGCAATGGGCCTGCAACAATTCGGCGCAGATCGTGGGCAGCCGCGCGCGGAAGTAGCAACAGGGGCACGCGGAATGCGCGGAACACGCGGAAGCTACTCAGCGCTTGTTTGGAAGCTCCTTTTTTGAATTGGAGGAAGCGCCGCTCCCTGGTGCGGGGGATTCCCCAAGCCAGAAGCAGTTTGATAAAACGCGGAAGGCCGCAGGCGGCCTGCGATACCGTCGCCGGGCGTTCGTTGGATGCGAGCTGCAGGAAGTGAAGCTCGCCCCGTATCGCCGCGCCGCCGTGGCGCTGTGGCGCTGCGTGAAACAGGCCGCTGGCGGCCGCCGCGCCATAGGCTTCGGCCGACGGCGTGCGGCCTTGTTAGTCCATAGAATACCTCAACCAGCCTTTCAGGGAAGGAACTTCAACTCCCGCAGCCACTCCAGCATCAGCGCCGGCCACAGGGCAGCGGAGCCGGGATGGTACTCGATGCTGAGCCGGTGTCCGCCGGAAGGAAAGATGTGCAGCGACGCCGGCACACCCGCCTTGTGCAGCGCCTCATAATACACGATGCTGTTGGCTGGCGATACCGACTTGTCGTCTTGTGCATGCAGCAGCAGGGCCGGCGGGGTTTCCCGGGTGACGCGCGTTTCGTTTGAGTAAGCTGCGATCAGTTCCGCCGGCGGCTGCTTACCGAGCAGGCGGGTGCGGCTGCCCTTGTGCGCAATGTCGTCGCGAAAGGAAATGACGGGGGAGAGGAGGATCGTAAACGCCGGCTTGTAGGAATACGGGTCGGCTGCGTCGCCGATGGCGCTCAGATCGGCCGTATGCGTGGCGAGTGTAGTGGCCCCGTGGCCGCCGGCGGAGGTGCCGAAAACGCCTACGCGCGCCGTATCGATACCCCATTCTTTGGCACCCGCCCTGATCATACGCATCGCGCGCTGGATGTCCTGCAGCGGCGCTAGTTCGGGCTGCAGCAGGTCGGCGGAGGCAGGCAGGCGGTACCAGACCACGAAGGCGTTGATGCCCACCGACTGGAAGTATTTCGCGAGCCCGATCTTGTCCGGGTCGAATTGGGTGCGGGCGTAGCCGCCGCCGGGGATGATGAGGACGGCGGTGCCGGTATTCTTTTCTTTAGGGGCGGGATAGATGCCGAGGCGCGGCTCCTTCAGCAGGTACGCATACCCGTCCACGATGCTGTCGCGCATCACGAGGCCGCGGGTGTTGGGCATCTTGCCCGCAGGCCAGATCGGGCGCTGCTCCTGGGCCTGGAGCGACAGCGAACTCGTGGCGAGAAGGAAGAGGGCGAGTATCGATTTCATCGTGCGTTAAAAATACGGCCGCCAGGGGCACGCGCAGGGGGCGGATGGGTCAGATCCGCACCGATCCGTTCCATCCGTGTTCTTATAGCAGCACATCCTCGAGCGGTGCGGCCTTTGCCGGCATCTCCGTATCGCCCACGAACTCGCGCATATCGGTTTCGATGGTGGTGCAGATGGCGCTGAGCGGCACGTCGTTCATGCTGTTGTCGAAGGGGTTCTCGCTGAACTCGCCGATCTGCTCCATCGTGTAGAACACCCAGGAGATGAGCATCGAGAAGGGCACGGTAAGCCATACGCCGTGTGCGCCGATTTTCGACATCTCGTTGATCAGCCCGAAGGGCAGGAGGCAGATGAAGAGCACCACGAACACGCGGCTGAAGATGCTGTATTGCCGGTAGAGCGGGGTGCTCTTGATGCGCTCGCAGCCGCCCTGGTGGTTGATGAATTCGCCGATCTGCTTCACTAGGTCGCTGTGCTCGATGGCGTCGAGGCGGCCGGCGCGCTTGAGGCGCCCGAGCTCGTGGATCTGCTTCTTGAGCAGGTGGTTGGCGATGTTGGTGCGCTGGCGGAGCATCACGAAATACTCGTCGGTGCCCGCGTCGCCGAAGATCTTTTTAAGGCCCGCCTCGAACTGCTCGAGCTCGTGCTTTTCGCCCAGGAAGGTCTGGTGCAGGTGCTCGCGCCCCGTGGCCCAGGGGATGGTCTTGCGCAGCTGCAGGCGCAGCACGTTGACCCAGGCGATGTGGCGGTAGAGGAACTCGCGCTGCAGGGCCTTGTCGGGCACGAGCGAGATGAACAGGGCGGCGAAGGTGCGGCTGTTGTTGGTGATGCCGCCCCAGAGGCGCCGTGCCTCCCAGAGGCGGTCGTAGGCCTGGTTGTTCTTGAAGCCCACGTAGAAGGCCACGGCGGTGCCGATGGTGGCGATGGGGATGAAGGAGATGCCGAGCCAGCGCCAGCCGGCATACTGGTGGAGCACGCAGGCGAGCACGGAGATGAGCAGGCTGCGCAGGAGGTTGCGGCGGGCGAAGTGCCAGAGCAGCCGCGGGGTAAAGACTTTACCGACGTACATAAGGTCTGTTTTGGTGGCGGGCCAAAGGTAGGGCGGAAGCGTCGGGAGGGTTTTAAGGGGTTTTGGAGGTTTTGGAGGTTTTGGGGGGCTCCTGTTACGCTCCGGTTGGTTTCTTCGTCAAACAGGCCTGGTTCTTGTCTCACTACCATAGGTGGGGCGCTCCCGGTTATTGGGCGTGCTCCCGCCACCTACCTTGTCCACGGGCCCCGGCCCAACATTCAAATGCCTTTTATGCTTCCCAATCGCTCTCACCTCCAGTTCAGAAGCCTCCACGAGCTTGCCGCCTTTACGCGCCGCCTGCTCTCCGGCTTTCTCATTGATACCAGCCACATCACCGTTACGGCTGCCTTCTCGAAGCGGGAGATCGAGGTAGCCCGGAATATCTATGGGGGTGTAGTCGCGATCGCGTAGCTTAGCCGCTTACCTTCAAGCCCGGTATCATGAACAGCAACGGTCCTGTGATCATCATCGAAGACGATATTGACGACCAGGAAGTGCTGGCCGAGGTATTCCAGGCGCTCGGCTACCCCAACGAAGTGCGCTTCTTCCACGACGGGAACGCGGCGCTCGACTACCTCAACCGCACCGACGTCATCCCCTTCCTGATCCTCTCCGATGTGAACATGCCGAAGATCGATGGCTTTGCGCTGCGCGAAAAGGTGAAGATGGACGCCAAGCTCCAGGTGAAGTGCATCCCCTACCTGTTCTTTACGACTTCGGCTTCGCAACAGGCGGTGATCGATGCCTACAGCATGTCGGTGCAGGGCTTTTTTGTAAAGGAGAATTCGATGGATGCACTCAAGGAGACCATCGACCTCATCATGCGCTACTGGAAAAAGTGCTCCTCGCCCAACAATTTCAACAAGTAAGGTCAGAAGTCGTTCCCAATGGGGCGCCCTGCTTTCTATCGTGTGGCGTGAAGCGTCAGGCGTGAGGTGGAACACCCCGAACGTGGCGCGCTTTCTTCTGACGCTTCACGCCTGACGCCTCACGGAAGCCGGGCTTCAGCGTTCAGGGACAGCTGTTGGCCGCCAGCTGAAAGGCCGCCCCGCGTCGCCGGGAAGGAGACCGTGAACACAGCGCCTTCGCCCGGTGTTCCGGCTGCCTGTACGGTGCCGCCGTGCGCTTCCGCCACCTTTTTCACGATGGCCAGCCCGATGCCCGTGCCGGCATAGGCGTCCGCGCTATGCAGCCGCTGGAATACCTTGAAGATGCGGTCGGCCTGGCTGGAATCGAAGCCGATGCCGTTGTCGCTGACCGTGAGGATGCAGCGGCCCCCCGGCCCGTCGGCACCTGCCGCTTCCCCGCCCTCGATGACGGAGCTGACGCGGATAAGGGGCGTTCGTTCCGGAGTGGTAAAGAGCAGCGCGTTGGACAGGAGCCGGTGGAGGAGCTGCCGGAACTGCGGCCGCACGATATCGGCGGTGCACATAGGACCGGTTTCGATGACCGCCCCGGAGGCCGCGATGGCGCCGGCCAGCTCGGATTGCACGTCGCCGAGCAGCGATTCGATCCCGGTAGGCTCAAAGTGCAGGGCGCCGACATTCAGGCGTGAATAGGTATAAAGGTCCAGGATGAGCTGGCGCATATGTCCGGCGGCCCGGGCGATACGCCCCATGAGGCGCTCGTTCTTTTCGATCCCGGCCTCTCCGGCCCGGGGGTCTACCTGGTCGATCCAGAGCAGGATCTTGCGCAGGGGCTCCTGGAGGTCGTGGCTCGACACGTAGGCGAAGGCTTCGAGCTCCGCTACGGCCTGTACGAGCTCCGCTGCCCGTTTCTCCTTTTCCTGGTTCTGGAAGGCGAGCTCCTCGTTGGCCAGGTGGAGCTCGGCGGCCCGCGCCTCTTTCTCCGAGTTTTCCCAGGCAAGGTCGATGTTGGCGATCCGTAGTTCTGCGGCCCGCTTTTCTTTCTCGTGGTTCTGGAGTACCAGCTCCTCGTTGGCCACCACGAGCTCCGCTGCCCGCCGCTCTTTTTCTTCGTTCTCGTAGGCAAGCTCCTCGTTGGCGATGATCAGCTCGGCGGCGCGTGCCTCCTTCGTACGGTTTTGCAGCACGAGCTCTCGGTTGGCGAGCCGCAGCTCATTGGCGCGCTTTTGCATCTGCTTGCTTTGGAAGGATAGCTCGAGCCGGGCGAGTTCGAGCTCGGCGGCCCGCTTGTCGTGCTCCTTGCGGAGAAACGCGATCTCGGCGCTGGCAGCGGCAAGTGCGGCGGCACCTGCGCCGTTTTCAGGGTGCGCCGCTTCGGGCGCGGCGGCCGGTAGCCGGTGCGTATTTTCTGTTGGGATCATTTTTCTGATTAAGAGTGGAGGTGCCGGGAGCGCGGCGGAAGTGTAGCGGCGCTTGGGGCAGCTATCTTTCAAGGTACGCTTTTCAGGCCGGATGGGCCGGTTTATTTAGCCCTGCCCACCCGCTCCGTGGGAAGGCGCCCGTTGGCGGATACGGCGGTGGCCCGGCTCGGCCTTTAGCCGTTGTTGGAGAGAACCGGCCGGAACGGGATTGCTTAGGGGCTGTTTGCGTACATGAGCCCCCGAAAACAAATGGTCGGCCGCGGTTACAATAGGGCACGCGGAATGCGCGGAAAGCGCGGAAATTATTTCAGACTGATTCCGCTACGTTCTTTCTTGCTGGAGATCGTGATGCGGGGCCGCTCCCCGGTGCGGGGTTTTCTTTAGTTTGAAGCAGTTCCATAAAACGCGGAAGGCCGCCGGGGCGGCCTGCTCTACCGGCGCCCTGCTTCGTCGCTTTTGGAAGTGATGGGGCATCCGGTCGAAATTACCTCGTGTAGATGATCTCCCCTTCGTATCGCCGCGCCGCCGCGCCGCTGTGCCGCCGTGTGAAACAGGCCGCTTGCGGCCTGCGTCAAAGCTTCGGCGCCATTCATCCCGGGCTTGTGGAGGCACGCTCACCTGCTCACCTGCTCACCTGCTCACCCGTTCACCCGTTCACCCCACCGGCAGCCACACCCGGAACTCCGCCCCTTCTCCCGGCGTGCCGTTGGCCTCGATGAGGCCCTCGTGGTTCTCCACTACTTTCTTCACGATGGAGAGGCCCACCCCGGTGCCGCTGTATTCCGCCTTGCCGTGGAGGCGCGCGAACATCTGGAAGATCTTGTCGGCATACTCGGGCGCGAAGCCGATGCCGTTGTCGCGGACCGTGACCACCTGGTAGCGCCTGCCCGCCTGTTCCGCTGCGCTGGCGCTTACGTCGATAACGGGGGGCACGCCGGCCTTGCTGTACTTGAGGGCATTGCTGACCAGGTTCTGGAACAGCTGCTGCAGCTGGCGGCCGTAGCCCGGCAGCACGGGGAGCGTACCCACGCGGATCGTGGCGCCCTTTTCCTCGATCTCGAGGTCGAGGTCTTCGAGCACCTGTTGCAGCCGGGTGTTGAGGTCTACTGCCTCGCGCTCGAGGGGGCGCTGGCTGACGTGGGAGTAGAGCAGCAGGTCGTCGATGAGGCTGCCCATGCGCTGGGTGGCTCCCTGGATGCGGGTCAGCGAGCGGTGCTCGCTTTCGCTGAGCCGGTTGCCCAGCTGGTCGCGCAGCTGGTTGGTGAAGAAGTGGATCTTGCGCACGGGCTCCTTCAGGTCGTGGGAGGCGGCGTGGGCAAACTCCTCCAGGTTGGTGTTGGAGCGCTTCAGCTCCCTGTTGCTTTTGGTAAGGGCCTCGTTGGCAGCGGCGAGGTCGCGGGTGCGCTCGTCCACGAGCTGCTCGATGCGCTGGAGCGCCGTTTTCTGGGGCGTGATGTCGAGCACCGACCCGATGAAGCGCACGGGCGCATCCTGCGCGTTGAAATACACCTTGCCCTTGGCCCGCACCCAGCGCACGACGCCGTCGGTGGCGCCCACGGTGCGGTACTCCACGTCGTAGTCGCCGCCCGGGAGGGAGTGGTTGAACAGGCCGTCGATGACCCCCGTGATGCGGTCGCGGTCGTCGGGGTGCAGCCCATGCAGGAAGTCGTGCTCGTAGGAGACGGGCCCGTCGTGGCTGATGCCGAAGAGGGTACGGCAGCGGGCGTCCCAGTGCATGGTGCCTTTCTTGAGGTCCATGTCGAAGGTGCCCAGCTCGGCGGCCTCTTTCGAGAGGCGTACCTGCTCGAGCGCCGTTTCGAGCTGCTGCCGGCTTTTCCGCGCCTCGTGGATGTCGATGCTCGACCCGACATAGGCGATCACCTCGCCCCCGGAGTCGAGTGCCGGCGTGGCCTGCGAGAGCACCCAGCGGTAGCCGCCGTCGTGGTGGCGGAGGCGGTGCTCCAGCACGTAGGGCTTGCGGGCGGCGATGGCCTCGCCGAGCACGCGCCGGGCTTCCGCGAGGTCGTCGGGGTGCTGGTAGGGCTCCCAGCCTTCGCGGGCGATGTCTTCCTGGGCGACGCCCAGGAAGGCGAGGGTCGTTTTATTGACATAGGCGTAGTCCCCGTTGGGGCGGAGCATCCAGATGAGGATGGGCGAGGCGTCGGCAAGGAGGCGGAAGCGGCCTTCGCTTTCCTCGAGCCGGCGCGCCGTGCGCACGGCCTCGGCCTCGCTCTCTTCGAGCCGCTTACGGGCCAGCACGCGCTCTGTAACGTTGTGGCCGATGGTGAACACGCCGGCGGCCCCGGTTGCCGCCTCCTCGTAGTAGGGCTTGTATACGAAATCGTAATACTCCAGCTCCTCCTGCCCGTTGCGGGTGATGTGGAGCGGGTACTCGTAGCCGTAATAAGGCTCACCCGAAACGCGCACGGCGTCGAGCAGCTCGCGGTAGCCCTGTCCCTGCAGGTCAGGCAAGGCTTCGAACACCGGTCGCCCCAGCACGTCGGCGGCGGTGCGGCCCCAGACCTCGAGGAGGCTGTCGTTGGCGAGCTCGATGATGTAGTCGGGACCCTTAACGATACCGATGGCCACGGGCGCCTGCAGGAACAGCTGCTGCGATTGCTCGAGGTCGCGGATGCGGTTGGCCGTTTCCTCCGCCCTGACCTTCTCGGTCATTTCCTCGGCGGTATGGATGATATAGCGCACGTCGCCCGCGTCATCGAGCACGGGGGTGTTGACGGCCGACCACCAGCGCTCGTCGAAGCTGCCGTCGGCGTTTTCGATGTCGTAGCGCACGAGGGGCATGCGGTCGGGGGCGCGCTCGCGGAGCACGGTGTCGAGGGAGGCGCGGAGCTGGCGGGTGCCGTTGTGCCCGGGGTCGTCGGGTGGTGCGGGAAAGGCTTCGAACATGCCTTTGCCGGCGAGCTCGGCGGCGCTGCGCCCGGAGGTGCGGCAGTAGTCTTCCGTAGCGGTAACGATGGTGAAGCCGGGCGCGTCGGGGCGGAGCACGATGCTGTTGCCCGGCACGGCCCGGAATACGCGCAGGTCGATAGAGTCAGGGGCGAGGGTCAAGGGGTCCATAGCGGGGGATGAATAACGAATGTACGGGAGAAAGGTTTAGGGGGCGGGTGAGCGGGTCAGCAGGTGAACGGGTGAGCGGGTGAGCGGGTCAGCATCGTTCTGATGGGGTGTTGCGGCCACTGGTATGGACAGTCGTCTCTTTAAAGGCTGTTTGAACTATTCGATCACTGTTCATCGGACCGCGCAAGCGCGGAGAGTGGGGCTGGCGCCCTTTTTCACGAAGACACGATGGCACGAAGGCACGACGGAAAACGGAAAGAACAGATTGTTCTTCAACCTCGCGCCGTTGTGCCTCCCGACGCTTCGGGAGCGACGTCGTGCGGCCGACCTTTTCCCCCTTTCTGATGATCATTTAACTCAAACAGCCTCTTGCGGAAGCTATGTTCGGTATGAACATCCGCCGTCCCTGCCCGGGCTACTGCCCGTACATCCTCATGGCTGAATGGAGCGCACGGCCAGCTGGAGCGGCCGGCGGGTTACGGGGTCGACGCGGCCCGCAGCGTCTCCACTTCTTTCTGCAGCTCGCGAAGGGCGCGCTCCAGCTCGATGTTGCGGAATTTCACCTTCACCTCCAGGTCCTCGTAGGATTGACGGAGTTGGTCCTGCAGGGATTTCATGTCGTGGATGTCGGTGCTGGTGCCGTACCAGGTGAGTACGTCATCGCTGGTGTAGGGGACGGCCCGTACGAGGTGCCAGCGGTAGTTGCCCGTGTGCTGCCGGAGCCGCACTTCGGCCTCGAAGATGCTGTGGCTGCCGGCCGCGGCGGCCCATTTTTCCCGCACCTGGGCCAGGTCGTCGGGGTGAACGATGCGGTTCCAGCCCTCGGCCTGCAATGCGTCTGCGTCCTTGCCGAAATAGGATCTCCAGCCTTCGTTCACGTATTGGAGTGTGCCGGCGGCGTCGGCGGTCCAGGTTTGCACCGGCATGGCGTTCGACAGGAAGCGGAAGCGCTTCTCGCTTTCCTCTGCCTGCTTCCGGGCCAGCACGGCTTCGCTCACGTTGTAGGAGAAGGAGATGACGCCATCGATCTCGCCGAGCGCGTTGCGCAGCGCCTGGTAATTGAGGTTGATATAGGCTTCGGCCCTCGTTCCGTCTTCAAGGCTGACGATGATCTTCATTTCGTTGCCGGTGAAGGGCTCGCCCGTGCGGTACACGTGGTTGATCAGCTCGAAAAAGCCCTGGCCCTCGAGGCTGGGGAGCACTTCGCGCACTGGCTTGCCGAGGATGTCGGGGTTGGGGAAGCCGGCCAGGAAGGCGGGGTTGGCGAGCTCGAACACATGGTCGGGGCCCTTGAGCACCGCGATGGTGGCCGGCAGCTGCATGAGCGCGTCGTAGAGGGTTTGGCGTTCGGCCGAGAGCCGGCCGGAGTGGCTGCGGATGACCTCTTCGAGCTTCTCGTTGGCCCGCGCCAGGCTGGTGAGTTCGCTGATGTGCGCATCCACGGCCTTGTCGCCGGCCGTTCCTTCGCCGGCGCCCAGCTTCGCTTCCACGGCCGAGAGCAGGGTCGTGAGCTGCTGCGCGGTCTTCTCTACTTCTTCGAGGCCTGCCCGTGCTTCTTCCACCTTGCCGTCGTTATAAAGCGCTACGAGCGTGCGGGCCACGGTGTGGATGTCGCGGTGTACGCGCTCGAGGTCCTGCATTTCGGGGATGTGGCCATACGCAGGCAGTGCCTCGCTGTAGATCCATTGGCCCACCTGGCACTCCGTGTGCGAGATCACCGGTGTGACGTCGGCCGGCAGGCCATAGAGGAGGGAGCGCAGCCGGGATTTGAAGAGGAGATGCTTGGCCCGGGCCTGCTCGAAATCGAAAGGTATCTGGTTCATGGAGAAGGGCGCTGGTGGTTAGATGGGGAGGGGGCTGTTTTTCTGAAGGGTGAGCTCGAGCCCGGTGTGGAAGTAGAGGGTCAGCTTGTAGAGCTCGCTTTGCCCGGCCTCGTCTACGCGGAGGCGGGTGATGATGGCGTTGCCGACCTCGTTGCCTTCGATGAAGAATTTCAGCTGCGGGTTGTAGATGAGCTCTTCTTCGCGCACTACCTGCCAGAGGCCGCGCCGCTCTTTTCCGTTCACCGACCGGTAGTGGTCGGGCTTGATCTCGATGATCCGGACGTCGGCGAAGAGGTTCTGCTGGCTGCCTGGATTGACCATACGGCTTTCCACCTCCCAGCAGCCCCGGACGTGTTCCTGAGTGATCGCACTGAGATCGATATAGCGCATGGTTGGGAAAATAGGGGGGTTAATGGCGAAACAAAGGATAAAAGTACGGCATTTCCCCCGGCGGCAGGGCGGGGATTTCCGGGCGGGGGCGGGCGGGTGAGCAAGTGAGGAGGTGAACAGGTGAGTAAGTGAGCGAGTGAGCATGTGAGCCATTGAACCGGCCGACCCGTTGACCCGGCTGACCCGCTCACCCGCTGACTCGCTCACCCGTTGACCCGCTCACTTGCTCACCCGCTCACGCACCCGCTCACTCTCCCGCTCACCCGCTCCCACAAAAAAGCCGGAAGTCTACACTCCCGGCGGTAACAAAACTTCTTCGATGGAACGATCAGGCGCTTGGTGCCGCAGTGTCGGACATGGCGGCGCGGGTGGCGCGGCGGTCGGTTTTGCGGCGGGCGATGAAGTAGGTGTCGATGAATTCGCGGTTGTCGATGAGGCCTTCGACCTCGTCGTCGAGAATGTCGATGATGGCGCGGGCCTTGTCGATGAGCTCCTCGATGCGGGCCGTGCTGTAGATGCGGTGGTTCTCTTTCTCTTTATGACCGGCACGAAGGGCGGCAAAAGTGTTGAGGGCGCTGTCGAGTGCGTCGAGCGACTCGTCCGTCACTTTGTAATCGGCCAGTTGGTCCCTGTTGTCTTTCGCGTACTGGAAGATGCGGCGCTGCCGTTCGAGGAGCGTCGCTTCGGCGCCTTGCGCCAGCTCGGCCCGGTTGAGGTCTACGGCCGTGGCGATGTCGGCGCGGGCGTTCTTCTTGGCCCAGGCCAGCACGCGGCGGCCCATGAGGTAGCTCTTTTCGGCGGCCAGCCCGAGGGCGAGGTCCTTGGCTTCTTTCGTGCCGCTGCCGTCGTTCTGTACGAGTGCGCCCAGCGCGAGCTCGCGGCGGGTGTTGGCCAATCGATCGATCGAATCGGCCACGGGGCCGACGGAGGACCAGAACGGCCGATGGGCGTCGAAATGCTGCTGCAGTTCACCCAGCATCTCCGAGAAATTCTTTTGCTCTTGATTCATGGGGAAAGGTTTTAGTGTGCCCCTAATCTAAAAAGTGCGGTTTCAACCCGGAGCTCCTGCGCCAGATTTTTTCTAACGGGGTACTTTAGCCGCTTTTCGGGCTTTTTTTATTTCGGAAAAGCAGTTATCGGAGCGGAGAAGGCTTAATGGGATTTGGAATTGCAGTTTTGGCAGGCGGAGTTGCAATTTTGGCGGGCGGAGATTGCTTTTTGCAACAAGGAGGAGTGATTTTGCAACAGGGAGAAGCAATTTTGCAACAGGGAGCGCGCATTTTGCAACAACGGGATGGGATTTTGGGGGTCGGAGATGGGATTTTGGACTGCGGAGATTGGATTTTGCAACAGGGAGCCGGCATTTTGCAACACGGAGGGGGCGTTAGGGAATAATTGAAGCCAAGATTTGGATTAAGAGCGCTCCGCTACCGGGAATCTGACTTGCCGACGTGGTTTTGCCAGGTCTGCGCCTTTCCCGATCTTTAGCGGATTCCAAACTAGCTGTAATCTTCTGTTTATGAGCACTTTTGGCAAGAGCATCCGTATCTATCTCAAAGACGGCACCGTAACCGGCATCAAGTTCGGTGAGGTCGTGAACCAGACCATCCAGAGTATTTCTTGTCCGCGCCTTCGCGTTGGCGAACTGGTTGATTTGCCTGAAGCGAACCGGCCCGGGGTATACTTCCTTTTTGGTGAAGACGAGGAAACAGGTGAGGCAAAGGCGTACATCGGTGAGGCAGAAAACGTGCGGGTTCGGCTACAGGACCATGTATACAAAAAGGACTTCTGGAACGAGGTAATCTTTTTCGTGAGTAAAGATGAGAACCTGACGAAGAGCCATGTCAAATACTTGGAAAGCCGCTTAATCCAGATTGCGTTTCAAACAAGGCGATACAAAACTGAGAACGATAAGAAGCCGCAACTCAGCTCACTCCCTCTTGCCGACCGCGATGCCATGGAGGAATTCCTCACTTATATAAAGCTGCTCATCGGCGTAATGGGACATAAGTTGCTGGAAGAGGTCACGACGTTTCCGGGCGCCCGGAAGGAGGACGCGATGGGTCCGGTTAACACGCTGCCGGGATCAACAGCTTCCAACAACCCGAATGCGCAGCTGTTTCTTACGGTTGGTGGAGTACGGGCCAGTGCCCTGCAAACGGACGAAGGCATTGTAGTGCTGAAAGGTTCGGAAGCCACGCGAAATCCGACCGCGAGCATTAGTCCCGGCTATAAAGAAATGCGCGAGCGGCTTGTTCAAAATGGGATACTTGCGGGAAGCGAAGAAAAGCTGGTGTTCCAGGACGATACACTTTTCAATTCACCGTCCGCCGCGTCCTGCGTGATCCTTGGCTACCCTACTAACGGCACGACCCTCTGGAAAAATAAAGCCGGCAAAACCTTTAAAGAGATCGAAAGCGAGCGGATGCAAACCGCCTGATTCACTATAAACCTTCGAAGCAATTCCATAAAATGTCTGAAGACCAAAAACGCGTGCTGGAGCAGCAGCTCTGGAACATCGCCAATACCCTCCGCGGAAAGATGGACGCCGACGAGTTCCGCGATTATATCCTCGGGTTCATATTTTACAAGTACCTCTCGGAGCGGATGGAGCTTTATGCCAACGGCATCCTGAAGGCCGACAAGATCACGTTCCGCGCCATCAGAGAACGGACGAAGGAAGGGAAGGAATACATTGCCGCCATCCGCGAGGAAGCGCTCGAGAAGCTGGGCTACTTTTTGAAGCCTTCCGAGCTGTTCAGCGAAGTGGCGAAGCGCGGCGCGGGCACCGACGAAGGCGAAGGCTCCAACTTCATCCTCGAAGACCTGCAGAAGATCCTGACCAACATCCAGCTCTCCACCATGGGCACCGAGAGCGAGGAAGACTTCGACAACCTCTTCGAGGACATGGACCTCAATAGCACCAAGCTGGGCAAAACGCCCGCTGCGCGCAATGCGGTGATTTCAAAAGTGCTGGGGCATCTCGACAAGATCGACTTTGCGCTGGAGCAGACCGAGCGCGACGTACTCGGCGACGCCTACGAATACCTGATCGGGCAGTTTGCCTCGGGCGCGGGCAAGAAGGCGGGCGAGTTCTATACCCCGCAGGCCGTAAGCACGGTGTTGGCCCGCCTCGTGACCACGGGCAAGAAAAAGCTGAAGTCAGTGTACGACCCCACCTGCGGCTCCGGCTCGCTGCTGCTGCGCGTGGCAAAAGAGGTGAAGGAAGTGGGCGCCTTTTACGGGCAGGAGCTGAACCGCACCACCTACAACCTGGCGCGGATGAACATGATCCTGCATGGGGTGCATTACCGTCGCTTCGACATCCGGCAGGAAGACACCCTCGAGCACCCGCAGCACCTCGGGATGACCTTCGAGGCGATCGTGGCGAATCCGCCCTTTTCGGCGCAGTGGAGCGCCAATGCCCTCTTCAGCACCGACGACCGCTTCAGCCAATACGGCCGCCTCGCCCCGTCGTCGAAAGCCGATTATGCCTTTGTGCAGCACATGATCCACCACCTGGCCGACAATGGCACGATGGCGCTCGTGCTGCCCCACGGCGCCCTCTTCCGCGGCGGTGCCGAGCAGCACATCCGCCGGTATCTTATTGAAGAGAAGAACTACCTCGACGCGGTGATCGGGCTGCCGGCGAATATCTTTTACGGTACGTCGATCCCGACGTGCATCATGGTGTTCAAGAAGTGCCGGGAGAACCCGGAGGACATCCTGTTCATTGATGCGAGCCGCGAGTTCGAGAAAGCAACAAATCAGAGCTTTTTAAGAAGCTCTGATATAGAGAGAATCATCAACAATTATCGAGAACGTAAGGAGGAAAGCCGATATAGTGTTCGCGCTAGCATAAAGCTTTTGAAGGAGAATGACTTTAACCTAAACATTCCGCGATACGTCGACACTTTCGAAGCCGAAGATGCGATTGATCTGGATGCAATTGCAAGTGAGATTCGAGAATTGGATAGATGCATGGGTGATACAGACAAACAACTAGCTGAATACTGCAAAGAACTTGGGATAGCCGCACCTTTTTAAGCTTGATGAATGGAAACAGCTAAACAGCCAAGCCTGCGATTCAAAGCCCGCGGAGCTTGGGAAGAATTCAGAATGAAGGATTTGCTAACACGCGCATCAAATCCTGTAAAGGTTCAAGCAGATGAATCATATACTCAAATAGGTATTCGCTCGCACGGAAAAGGCATTTTTCACAAAGAGCCAGTGAGCGGCACAGAACTCGGGAATAAGCGAGTTTTCTGGGTTGTCGAAAACGCTTTGACTGTGAATATTGTTTTTGCTTGGGAGCAGGCGATCGCGATAACATCAGACAAAGAGAAAGGTATGATAGCGTCACATCGTTTTCCGATGTATTTGGCAGATGAAACCCAAGCAGATATTCACTTTCTTCTTAATTTGTTATTGACACCTAAAGGAAGAATGCTTTTGGAGCTTGCATCTCCGGGAGGCGCGGGAAGAAACAAAACCTTAGGGCAGGCAGAGTTTGAGAAAATAAAGATTACCATTCCCTCACTCCCCGAGCAACAAAAGATTGCATCCTTCTTCATCGCTATCGACCGCAAGTTGACTTTGCTACGCCGGAAGAAGGAAGCGCTGGAGCGGTACAAGCGCGGGGCGATGCAGACGATCTTTTCGCAGCGGGTGCGGTTTCGGGATGAGGAAGGGAAGGAGTTTGAGGAGTGGGAGAAAAGAGCAATTGAAAACATTGCTCCGCTTCAAAGAGGATTTGATTTGCCAGTCACTGCTATAAAAGAAGGAAGGTATCCAGTTGTCTTCTCAAATGGGATACTAAAGTATCATTTAGATTATAAGGTACAGGGTCCTGGAGTGATTACAGGTAGGTCTGGAACAATTGGAAAAGTAACATTCGTTGAACAGAACTTTTGGCCACATAACACCTCGCTTTGGGTGACTGACTTCTGTGGAAATCATCCGAAATTTATTTATTACTTGTATCTGCATTTAGATTTAAGTAGGTTTGGTGGAGGCTCTGGCGTGCCGACGTTGAATAGAAATGATGTTCACGTTCAAAAGACTTCAATCCCAACTAATAAACTTGAACAGAGCAAAATTTCCGCTTTCTTTTCTGCAATCGACGCCAAGATCGCGCATGCGCAGGCGCAGCTGGAAAAGCTGACGGAGTGGAAAAAAGGGTTGTTGCAAAAGATGTTTGTATGAGCTTTTATAATTGCTAACCCAATTTTAAGTCTCGTTTTAGTTCAGCTAGTAGCCAATCAAGTTGTGCCCGTGCATTCGAGATAATATCTGTATAAGTAAGAAGTTTTACATCCTCTCTTTCATTATGAGAGGAGATGGCAGTATCAACCCTTCCGCCAATCACAAGGATTCTTATTTTTTTATTGTGAATAATGGAGTTCAAGTCATCCCGATATTTTAAGGCTTGACTTTCAGCATCACGACCAATGGTGTCGGAGGGGCGTTTGAATTCGATTAGGGTATGAGACCTGGAAACATCAACGCCCAAGAATAGATCTGGTCGTTTCTTCGCCCGATCACCCTTGAACCTCTTGCCTACCAAATCTTCAACTGCAAGCGCTAAAGTCTTATTCGAAAAAGTCAATGAATATTCTGTACCTAGTACCCAAAGGTTGAACTCGAGCGCTTTGTGCATAGTTGACTCAAGTGTTTTCGGATTGCGGTTGAGCAGATCCAACTCGTCCAAAAACCGAAGTCTGTGTATTGCTTGACTGGTAATCAACGACATTTCCAGAAACCCAAAATCCGACAATGCAAGGGCCAGCTTTTCAACATCACCATCTCTGGTCTGCTCTATATTGTGAATCACGCTCCAATAATGATCCTTCTCAACCGCGTCTATCATCACAGATATGATCGTATTTACTTTCTCTTCCGGTTCGTCATAAAACTTTTCAAGTACTCGTTGCAGGTGCTTTTCAGCAAAAGCGCGCTTGTGTTCCGGCAATTTCTCCAACTCCCGTGCAATTCGTTGGTCGTAGCGTAGTCTGGCTAAATGCATATCAGCCTTAAAAACAACATTTAAAGCGTCGACTAATTCAGCTTTAACAAGGACCTCTATTTCATCCTTTAATGTGCTGTTTTCCACAATAGCACCCCAATCAGCGGTTACGAAATCTTCTAATTCATCGCAGATTATTTCACCGACGATCCTTTTCTTTAGTTTATCTGGAATCTGTTCATCTTCTTTAAGAAAGCTATTTGGCCGGCCCACAATCTTATTTCCAACCCTATACACAAGGCCAGGCTCTTTCACAGCCTTCTCAGTTACTGTAAAAATTAGTCTTGCCGATCTTCCATTCGAGAGTTTTAACACCTTATCGTTGGTCGCTCCTTGATAATCTTGTACACCTATCTTCTCTCCATTAACATATATTGATAAGTCGGCAACTTGCCTGTAGTCTAAAATCAATAGCTGCCTAAGCCTATCCGCGTTTGGGAAATTATAGTTCTGATTCAAGCCTTTGAGTGTAATCGTAGTGCCGTGTTCGTTTTGAGGGCAGTCCGTTACGACGATGGGGAGGCTGACTTTCTCTAGGTCGTATTTCTCCTTGGCCAGATCCTGTTTGATAATTGTGATCGTAGTTTCTTTTCCCCCTGCTTTGGTTTTGATCTCCATGATTTCGGCGATCATAAGGCCGGAGAATTTGCCGATACCTTTTCTGCCTTTCACCATTCGCTTCTTTCCGAAGGTTTTCTCCCCTTTTCGAGAAAGGCGACTGCTTGCAATTTTCAAATACTCTGAACGTACCTCTTGCTCTTTCATGCCTGTTCCGTCGTCAACAATTGTGATAACACCATTCGGTGTGAGAGGATCTGGTAATGTTATCCAGACGTTATCAGAGTCTGCGTCATAAGCATTGTCAACAAGCTCTTTGGTAGCGTCCTCTGTAGATTTATAGGTTTCTCCTAAGAGTTCCGCAAGTTTGGGATCTACCTGAAAATTGGCAGTTTTTGTCATGGTTGGTTTTGGTTTGATATCCGGGGAGGATGTTTGAAAGGCTCTGGCTAATTTATGATATCCTTTTTATTCAGTTTGCAGAAATTCAACGTAGTAACACGAATACTTGCTTCTTTCGTAGTATTATTGAGAATGACTACCGAAACTAACTTGAGCAGAACTAGCCTTATCCGGCTCTTCACCGGTGTTCGTAATATCGTGGCTAACCAGAAGCAGATCGAGAAGCTGAAGGGCGAGCGGTTTAACATCTTTCGTATTCTCAATATGGAGCGGGATGAGACTGCCGCGCACACCCCCTTTCTCGCCAACCTCCTGAACCCGGCGGGTAGCCACGATATGGGCGCCGTGTTCCTGCGGCATTTCGTGGAAACGGTGCGCACGGACAAGATGGACCATCTTGCCGGCTTCGATTGGAACAGCGCCCGGGTCATCCCTAACTATTATATCGGCCCGGTGGTTACGACAGACGGACAGGAGTCGGGTGGATATCTGGATATTTATATCAAGGACGGGCGCGAGCGCTCCATCACCCTCGAGAACAAGATCGACCCGCATACCGAGCAGAAGAAGCAGGTGGTGCGCTATCATAATTTCAACAGCGCGCGCAACACGGTGCTTTATTTAACGCCCGAGGGCAGCGAGCCGAGTTCCTATAGCCGCGGCTCGCTCGAGCCGGGCACGCACTTCTTCCTCGTTTCTTACAAAGAACACATCACGGAATGGCTTTCGCGCTGCCTCCGCGAAGCGGCCGATAAGCCCATCCTCCGCGAAACCATTAAGCAATATATCGTACTGATTAAACGCATTACCATGACTACCGACGACCAACTGCAACAGCAACTGACCGAGACCCTGATGGCCCATTTCGAAGAGGCCGCTTGGGTAGTCAACAATTTCAACAAGGCGAAGTTCGAGCTGCTGGCCAACCTGCGCCGCGAAGTAGTCGCGCGCCTGACACCCGTTTTGGGAAAAGGGTATAAGGTGTCGGAGGGCGTTCCGGTGACGCAGAAGTATGCGCAGGTGTGGATCGAGTTCGATGGGCTACAGCACTACCCGCTTTGCTTTGGCATAGAGAGCTTCAACGGCGAAGGGAATTTCGGCGGGCGGCTTTATGTCGGTATGTTCAACCAGGACGGCAAAGAGAATTCGTTCACCAAAGAGCAGGGCGGACGGGCTAAATGGTGGTACCAGGAGCGCTACATCACGCTGGATGGCGCCGATGTTTTCTTTTCCGATAACGCCTTGCTGGTAAAGCTCGTTGATCCTGCTACCCGCCAACTGCTGATCAACCGCATCATCGAAGAAACAAAAGCGTTCGTGGACGAGTACGAGCCGGTATTGAAAAAGCACCTGGGTCTCTTGGCGCAAGTAGTTGAAGGGTGAGGCTATGGAGCAATTGGTCAGAAACGGCGCGCCCTGCATTCTCTGCGCCTCCCGAAAAAAGCTGATCCAGCTTACGCCCGAGGAAGGTGTGCGGCAGGACTTTATCCAGAAACTCATCGAAGTGTACGGAGTACCACCGGAAAACATCCAGGTAGAAGTGCAGGTATATGAAGGGGAGACAAGAATTGGCAGGACTGACATCGTTGTCACGCACGGTGTCGGTTCCGATGAGCAGCCGTTGCTGGTTGTAGAATGTAAGCGGCCGGATTGGCCGCTGATCGACACCGTACATAAGCAGGCAAAGCGGTATTGTGATGCATTGGGAGTGAACCTGTTGGTTCTGACCAATGGCCTACAGCCTGTAGTTCTGTACCGGACGGACCCGGCTGCAGATTTTGCGCCCTTGACCAAGCTCCCTTCATACTCCGCATTGCTGGAGCAAAAAGGATTGAGACCGGCAAAACCAACTCCGGAGTTTCAAAGAGAAGCCGATGGCTGGGCAGGGCCTGCCTTTTATCACTGGCTTGAAGGGGTGGCAGGCGTAGATACGCCTAAGCCTATAGCCTTATTCGCATATGGCTTGATGGAGATGTTGCTCGATACACGGGATCGCCTCCAAAATTTGGAAACGAAGCAGGCAACGTTTGTGCGGGACTGCGGACTTCGCTATACCACCTTTGGAAACGTCACGGGCGGAAGTTGGACCGGGAGATATCGCTATTTCATTTTCGACGATATGACCAGAGGCCATTCTGTGGTCAGCATTTCTATACTGGGAAAGGCAAAAACCGAAAATGATCCAGTATATGGCAATTCGAAAGGGGAAACCATGCTCTTGGTAGCCATTGACGATTTCGAAAAGACCCACCACTCCCTGCAATTGGCACTGGACCGGTTTATCACAATCACCGGCAACAGGATCGAGGTGTGGCATGACGGCACGCTGACTGCAGGGAAGAATGGCAGCGTTAAGCGAAGCGATGTCATTGACTTTGTGTTCGAACGCCAGCCTCAATTGGTGCGGGAGGGCAGGATTGTATTAGGAAGCATCGAAACAGGACCGCCCTATACTATCCAAACGAAAGGAGTACAGGAACTGATCGGCAATCTGGCTGATTATGCTATTCTGCGCGACCAGTTCCGCAGAACAGTCGGCAAATAATTATGAAAGGAAGGCCCCCGCGAGGGGGCATTCGTTTAGTATTGAATGGCAACACCTTTAAAAAGGCTTTTGCTTCGGATTTCTTAGCTTGCTCAACCATTTACGGCAGCCTCTCATGTCTAAACAACCCGAACAAATACTGGAAGAGCAACTCGTGGCGCAGCTGCAAAAGCTCGGTTACGCCCTTGCGCCGATCCGGGATGAGAAAGACCTGCTCGCCAACTTGAAATTGCAGCTGGAAGCGCATAATGGCATCCGGTTCACTACAACGGAGTTCGAACGGGTATTGAACATCCTGAGTAAGGGCTCCGTTTTCGAGAAGGCGAAGACGCTCCGCGAGAAGCAGCATATCCAGCGCGACAACGGCGATAACCTTTATTTCGAGTTCATCAGCGTGGAGCACTGGTGCCAGAACCGCTTCCAGGTCACCCACCAGGTAAGCGTGGAGGGCAAATACAAGAACCGCTACGATGTGACCCTGCTGATCAATGGCCTGCCTCTCGTGCAGATCGAGTTGAAGCGGAAGGGCCTCGAGCTGAAGGAAGCCTTCAACCAAGTGAATCGGTATCAACGGCATTCGTTCGGCGAAGGGGCGGCGCTGTTCCAATACGTGCAGGTGTTCGTTATTTCCAACGGCGTCAACACGAAGTACTATGCCAACAACAAGCACCAGAGCTTCAAGCAGACCTTTTACTGGACCGATAAGGAGAACAAGCGGCTGACTAATATCCTGAACGGGTTTACCAGCAGCTTCCTGGAACCCTGCCACATCAGCAAGATGGTCTGCAAGTACATCGTGCTGAATGAAACGCATAAGGTGCTAATGGTGCTCCGTCCCTACCAGTTCTATGCGGTAGAGGCCCTGATCGACAGGGTGCAGAACGCCCGGAAGAACGGGTACGTGTGGCATACCACGGGTTCGGGAAAAACGCTTACCTCTTTCAAGGCAAGCCAGGTGCTGATGGACCTTCCGCAGGTGAAGAAGGTGGTTTTCGTGGTCGATCGGCGAGACCTGGATTACCAGACCAGCAAGGAGTTCAACTCCTTCTGCAAGGGCTCGGTGGACGGTACCGATAATACCCGGGAGCTTGTGCGCCAGTTCGCCGGCAGCAACAAACTGATCGTCACCACCATCCAGAAGCTTAATACGGCGATCAGCAAAAGCCAGTATGCCGGCGCTATGGGTAAGCTGAAAAACGAGCGCATCGTGTTCATCTTCGACGAGTGTCATCGCAGCCAGTTCGGGGATACCCATGCCCGGATCAAAGCCTTTTTCAACGATATCCAGATGTTCGGCTTCACTGGCACGCCCATCTTTGCGGACAACGCCGTGCGCAACGAGGCCGGTAAGCGTACCACAAAGGAACTTTTTGGCGACTGCCTGCACAAATACGTGATCACCGACGCCATCCGCGACGAGAACGTGCTTAAATTCTCCATCGAATACGTGGGCCGCTATAAACGTAAAGACAGCGCTACTGAGATCGACATCGAGGTGGAGGATATCGACCGCAAGGAGCTTATGGACTCGCCGGCCCGCCTAAAGAAGATCGCTGACTACATCATTGCCAACCATAGCCGAAAAACCCATAACCGGGCGTTTACTGCCATGTTCTGCGTGAGCAGCGTGGAAACGCTCACCCGCTATTACGATCTGTTGCATAAGAAGAAGGAGGAAGGGGTGCACAACCTGCGCGTCGCTACCATTTTCAGCTATGCCGCCAACGAGGAGGACGCTGACGCCAACGGCTTCCTGCCCGAGGAGCTTTCCATAGCAGAGGAAGCACGGGTGCTCTATGGTCTTAACGCCCACAGCTGCGATAAGCTGGAGACCTACATCGGGCATTATAACGAAACCTTCGGCACTAGCTTTACCACCAAGGACAGCGAGAGTTTCTACAGCTATTACAATGATATCTCGCGTCAGGTCAAGTCGGGCAAGATCGACATCCTGCTGGTCGTGAACATGTTTTTGACTGGCTTCGACAGCCCGGGCCTGAATACGCTTTACGTCGACAAGAACCTTAAGTACCACGGACTCATACAAGCCTTTTCGCGCACGAACCGTATCCTGAACGAGCAGAAGTCGCAGGGGAACATCATTGCGTTCCGCAACCTGAAGAACGCAACCGACGAAGCCATCACCCTTTTTAGCAACAAGGACGCTGTTGAGGTGGTGGTGATGAAACCTTTTGAGGACTACGTAGCGAAGTTCAACGAGGCGTTTGAGAAGTTGCAGCTTATCGCACCTACTGTGGATAGTGTAAACGACCTGGAAACTGAGAACGATGAATTGGCGTTCGTGCAGGCCTTCCGTGACCTTGTGCGCGTCAAAAACATACTGGCTTCTTTTGCCGACTTCAGCTGGGACCGCGTGGAAATGGACGAGCAGCTTTTTGAAGACTACAAAAGCAAGTACCTCGACCTGTACGACAAGGTGCGCACCGATCACCAGAAGGAGAAAGTATCGATCCTCGATGACGTAGATTTCGAATTGGAGTTGATCCACCGCGACGAAATCAACGTCGCTTATATTATTCAGCTTTTGATCAGGTTGAAGGCTTCTGCGCAGAAGGATACAGCAAAGGCGGAAAAAGAAATCTTCAATCTTTTGGGCAGCGAAGCCACGCTTCGGAGCAAACGCGAACTGATCGAAAAGTTTATCATCGAGAATCTGCCGGTTGTGGAGGATGCAGACGAAGTGACTGATGCATTTGATTCTTTCTGGAGCACTGAGCAGCAAAAAGCCTTTGATACATTGGTAAAGGAAGAGGCATTGTCAGCGGAGCGTACCCAGGCGCTGATTGAGAACTACTTGTATGCTGATCAAAAGCCACTGCGGGATGAAGTACTTGATTTGCTGGAGGGAGAAAAGCCGTCTGTATTATCGAGGAAGAAAATAGGAGAGCGGATCTTGGAACGAATCATTGGATTTGTGGATACGTTTATCAACGGCATGGCTACAAATTGACCATATTCATCCTCTGAGACCCCTTTACCAAACATTTCTCATTTACTACCAACTCTTATCCCTATCTTCACCCCGTTATTTGAGCCTCGCATTAGTGATCGATCTCTATTCTGCTTCTACTGCACCTTAGTTAGCCTTCTACTTCTTGCTGTTCTCAAGCATTTTTTACCTTATCAATTTTAAGAACATGAACATTTATGTTTCCAACCTGAGCTTCAACGTGCAGGATGAAGATCTCAGAGAATTTTTTGCTCCCTATGGCGAAGTGACTTCCGCCAAAATCATCAACGACCGCGAATCCGGCCGCTCCCGTGGCTTCGGCTTCGTAGAGATGTCCGACAGCGCGGCTGCCCAGAAGGCGATCGCCGAGCTGAACAATGCCGAAGTCGAAGGCCGCACCATCCGCGTGATGGAAGCGAAGCCGAAGGAAGACCGTCCCGCCCGCAACTTCAGCGGTGGTGGTGGTTACAACAACCGTTATTAATCCAACGTGTTATCCATAGATAGCCCCGGCAGTTTTGCCGGGGCTTTTTTTGCTGCACTCCTGGTGAATGGCTGCAGTGGGTCGTTCTTGCCCGTTTGCAGGGCTTCCTACCCGCGGCAGGCCCTCCGCGTAACGGGGGAGATTGCTTCGTCGGTCCCTTGCCTGCGGCAGGGACACTCCTCGCAATGACGAGTACTCCGCGTGCGCCACATTTCCTGCGTCTTTGCGCCTTCGCGCCTTGGCGTGAAACCCGCGTCGTACTATAGGAACTGCCAGGCGCTTGCGCCGGGTTGCCCGTATCACTCACTACCCACGCAAAACTCCGAGCCTGCCCAGGGAGTACCTTCGCCGCAAACCCCTCCCCATGCAACTCCCGCAAGAGCTCCTCGATAAATACGCCCAGGTAATGGTCCGCTATGCCCTCAACCACGGCAAGGGCATGGCCCCCGGCGATACCGTCTTTCTCGTCGGCCAGGAAATCACCCGCGACCTCTTCCTCGCCCTCGGCCGCGAAGTGTACGCCGCCGGCGGCAACCTCATCACCCATTATTCCCCCAACAACACCCAGGCCGACTCCCTCGCGCGCTTCCTGCTGCAGCACGGCTCCGACGGGCAGGTGGGCTTCTTCGCCGAACCCTACTGGCGCGGCATCGTGGAGGCCACCGACCACATCCTCTTCATCGTGTCGGAGCCCGACGTGCACTACCTCGAGGGCATCCCCGCCGCGCGCATCTCGAAGATGATGAGCGCCCGCGCACCCTATATGAAGATGCGCGAGGAGAAGGAGCACGCCGGCAAGCTGTCGTGGACCCTCTGCCTCTACGGCACCGAGTCGATGGCCAAAGAAGCGGGCCTCTCGCTCGAAGCCTACTGGGAGCAGATCATCGAGGCCTGCTACCTGCGGGAGGAAGACCCCGTAGCGCGCTGGCGGCAGGTGCAGGCCGAGATCGAGTCGATCAAGGACAAGCTCGACGCCCTCGAAATCGAAAGCCTCCACCTCACCGGCGCCGACCTCGACCTCATCGTGCGCATCGGCGACAACCGCAAGTGGCTCTCCGGAGGCGGCAAGAACATCCCGAGCTTCGAGATCTTCACCTCGCCCGACTGGCGCGGCACCCAGGGGTGGATCCGCTTCAACCAGCCCCTGTATTATTCCGGTAAGCGCATCGCGGGCATCGAGCTCCGATTTGAAAACGGCCTCGTGGTGTCGGCCACCGCTACCGAGAACGAGGAAGCACTCAAAGAGATGATCGCGCAGGAGAACGCCGACAAGGCCGGCGAGTTCTCGCTCACCGACCGCCGCCACTCGCGCATCACCCGCTTCATGGCCACCACCCTCTACGACGAGAACATGGGCGGCGCCTTCGGCAACACGCATATCGCCCTCGGCAACGCGTACAAAGACACCTTCCCCGGCGACCCGTCCACCGTTTCCGAAGAGCAGTGGGCCGCGATGGGCTACAACGCCTGTCCTAAGGTGCATACCGATATCATCAGCACGTCGGACCGCACGGTGACGGCTACGTTGAAAGATGGGACGCAGCGGGTGATCTATAAAGACGGGCAGTTCGAGGTTTGAGGTGAGAGGTTTGAGGTGAGAGGTTTGAGGTGTTGAGGTGGAGTACTTGAGCATTTGAGTACATGAGTACTTGAGTACGCGAGGAGGAGGGAAGGAACGTAGCCCCGAAGCTTCGGGGTTTCAGGATTTATATGATTGGCGCGGATGCTGCCTTGTGCGCATTGGCATAGTTACGAGTGTTGCTTCCGGAGGCATCCGTATTTGTACAAAGCGGATATGATTTGGAGGTAGGATTGGGATATGATGCGTTGGCGACTTTGACGATGATGGCCGTGCATGTGCAAGAGAGGTATGCGTTTCTGTCAGGTATATACTGACATTCGCGAAACAACGCAAGCCTTATTCTTTAGGCAGGTGCTGCGTAGTGCTTGGTTTTTCGATCACTCCGCGTAACGTTGGAGATGGTCCCGAGGCTTCGGGACGCTGCGCTCGCAATGATCTTTACGTGCACGCGCAGTGGCCAAACAGTTTGATAGAACAAAGCCGGACCAACAGGTCCGGCTTTGTTATCTAGTAGGTACTCCTCATTTCCCGTTCGCCTTCGGCGGCATATAGGTGAGGTTGGCGGGCGGTCCCGACGCGGCGCTACCGGCTTTGCGGATGCGCCAGATGACGCCGGTGCCGGGCGTGGGTACCGGGAAGGGGCCTGCGCCGGCCCGTGCGAAGCCGATGGCGCCGATGTCGACCACGTAGAGGGTGCTTCCGTCGGGGGAGAACTTCGCCTGCACCGGGTGGCGCGGACCGGCCGTCTGCACGAACTCGCTGCCGGCGGGGCCGGGACGCAGGTTGCTGAGGAAGGGCTGCGCGTCTTTGGTGGCGGGGTCGATGCGGATCACGGTGTACCCGTTGCGGTTGGAGTCGCCGGTGAGCGGTGTGCCCGAGCCGAACTCGGCGAGGAATAGGTGGCCCTTGTAACCGAAGGCGTCGCTCTTGCTGAAGTCGAACTTGGTGGCGGCGGCGTTTTTCGGCCGCGACAGCCAGGGCCCCTCCACCGCCGGGTGCTCCTGCAACAGGAATTTGATCTTCTTGCCGCGCTCCGAGCGGAACCGCGGGTCGGTGAGCGGTACGCCACCGGAGTAGTCGGGCCAGCCGTACCAGCCGTTGGGCACCACCTGGAAGATGTGGTCGGGCGCGTTGGCCACCGGGCGGCTGCCGCGGTCGTCGTATCCGTTGTCGGTCACATAAAGCTTGCCGTCGGGGCCCCAGAGCACGCCGTAGGGGTTGCGGAGCCCCGACGCATATATCTCGAGGCCGCTGCCGTCGTCGTTCATGCGCAGGATGGTGCCGCTGGCCTTCACCTGTGCTTTCACGGTGCGTGCCTTTTCGCCGAAGGGCTGGAAGGCGCGGGTGCGTACGAGCATCGAGGTGCTTTTGTTACGGGCGAAGACGCTGGCCACGGCGTAGGTGACGTCGCGCATAAAGCCCACGAGGTAGCCCTGGCGGGCCAGCACGTTGTTGGGCTGCGGGGTGAGGTAGCTTGTGCGGCGGAGGCGCAGGTCCTTCGCCGGCACATCGTACACGTCGGGGTGGAGCAGCAGCCATACGTAGGGATAGGCATTGTCGAGGCCCACCACGCCCGAGTTGGTGGCGGTGCCCTGGCCGAAATAGATCTTGCCGTCGGGGCCCACGGCCATCTGGTTGTTGTAGTGGTCGCCGTGGCTCGGCAGCCCGGTCACGAGGTCGCGCACGGCGCCGCTGGTCTCTACGAGGGAGATCTTTCCGCGGTGCGATACATAGAGCCGGCCCTTGTGCCAGAGGATGTCGGTGACGGGCCCCTGCAGGCCGTCGGCATAGCGGGTGATGGCCCCGGCGGGGCTGATGCGGAGCACCTGTGCCGGCGCGTAGGGATCGCCGTAGACATAACCGGCTTCGGCCACGTAGATGTTGCCCGCGTCGTCGAACTCGATGCTGCTGGGCCAGATGAGGTCCTTCATGAATACCTCGGCCGTGTAGCCGGCGGGCACCCCGGCGGCCGCGGCGTCGGGCGGCGGCACGGGCGGGATCTCTTTCGGGTAGATGCCGGTAGGGAAGGAGGTCTTGCGCAGGGCACAGGAGGAGAGTGCCAACAGCAGGAGGAGTGCCAGGGACAGGGAGGCGGGTCGGGTACCGTTGAAGGGCATGGCCAGGGTTTTTGGGTGAGGGACCGTTGATCCGTAGATCTACGGTCAGTCGGAAAGCTCAGGAATGTGGGGGTGCGTTTGCGGGCATAGGGCAAGGGTTGATGCCTGTAGCGCGTGGGGAAGGGTAAAAAAATTGTGCCCGTTAGGTTGTCCGTTGCCGTGAATCCATTCGCTTGCGGCGGAGCTGATGCGGTGGAGGAGCGCTGCGTGGAAGTGTTGCCGTGCGGGCGACTGTCCGTATTAAACGAGTGGGGCGGAGGAAGGGAGCCATTGTTTTTGCGAGCCCTGTATTCTGCAGGAGTAAACTCCGCGCAGTACAGTCATTGCGAGCGCAGCAATCTCCACAACCTGCGAAAAGTTTCTGCAGCTACGGCTTTAGGATCACTACGCGTAACGGAGGAGATTGTCCCGAAGCTTCGGCACGCTGCGCTCGCAATAACCTGCGCTAAACGGCGTGCGCTTCTTTTAAACTTAAATGATCAATAGTAGGGATGGTAGCGTGGCAGCGCCCTCAGACCTCGAACTCGTTGATGACCTTGCCGCCGAAGTAATTCATGGCATGGGCGACGAGCTCCCTGGAGCAGAGGCAGGTGATGGAGAGGTTGGCGATATCGATGGTGGTGACCTGCCCCGACACAAGGCTGCGGAACCTGGAGAAATCCTGGGGCGTCTGGAATTGCAGGGTAACCTTGGTCGGCATTGGCGGCAAGGTAAGATTAAAATGGGATTAGAGCCGGGTTGAATCGTGAGCGGGTGAGCGGGTGAGCGGGTGAGCGGGTGAGCGGGTGAGCGGGTGAGCGGGTGAGCGGGTGAGCGGGTGAGCGGGTGAGCGGGTGAGCGGGTGAGCGGGTGAGCGGGAAGATGAACTGAGGAAGATACAACAAGGCCAGCCGCGATCACTCCGCGAAACGCAGAAGATTGCTTGGCGAAGTTTATCCCGCAGAAGTCGGACTCGCAATGACTTCCGCTCTTTAAGCGACCCCTTACTAATAGACCAATAAACCAATAGACCAATAGACCAATAGACCAATAGACCAATAAACGAATAAACCAATTACCACTTCAGCCGGCCCTTGCCGCAATTGGTACAGGCTTCCCTTGCCGAGGCGCTTCCGGATGCCGCTCTTTGTAGAAACACGGATGCATGAACCAGGCGCTGATCGACAATACGCTGCTCTCGCTGGCCTGCCTGTGCGCCCTCGCCATCACCTGGACCACGAAGCGGCGCCGCGCGGGCAACCTGCCTTCCTTCCTGCTGCTCTTTGCCGCGCTGGTGGTCTTCCTCAACATGTGGGCGCACTGTATCGCCGTGGCCCTCGTGAACTGGAACCGCTACCGCTCGGGCATCTTCTACTACACCTTCGCTTTTTACGGACAGCTCCTGCTCGGCGTGGTGGCGATCCTGGTCAGCGGGTTCAACATCCACCATGTGCGCCGGCACATCAAGGGACTGCCCCGGCAGCGCCCCGTCCTGTATGGGCTCAACGCGGCCACGGCGGCGCTCTTCCTTCCGGTGATCCCACTCAACCCCATCGGCGCGCTCCCCGTGCTGGCAGCTGTGCTCTCCACCGGCACGCTCGTCTTCGCCAAGGTGACACCACGGCAAGCGCCGGTAGCCACAGCAAAGCCCGCGCTGCGATCCGAAGCCAGTCGACCCGTATAACTACAAAGGGAGCCGTTCGGCTCCCTTTGTCCATGTGTTTGGTCCTGCCTGCGGCAGGACGCCTCGAAGCTTTGGCGGCACGGAGATACGGTAACTGCTTTCTCAAATCTTATCGCCGCAAGCGGCTAGCTCTTCTCAAAGCGGCACGTGGGTTTCTCGCGGAGATCCAAAAACGCAGGGAACGCAAATCAACTTTCCTGACTGCGACAGGATCGATCACGAAGATCGGCGGAAGACCGTACGACGGGAGCCTTCGCAACGACTTGCGGCGCGGGAGCCGCTGCTAACGGCCGCTTGCGGCCGTCGCTTTGCGCTCTTGAAAAAAAGCCGCTGCCTGCCGGAGGCGTCGCTACCGTTATTCGGAGTCTTCCCACTATAAACAACTCGTTGCCGCGAACCGGTAAATTTCTTCGCGCCTTCGCGTTAAGAAGATGCCCTTTTCTACCACACTGCCTTCAATCTAAGTCCTCAGAACGCGCTGCTCTTCGGCACGCCGATCGTGAGGTTGTCGTTGCCTCCGGCGGTGATGAGGATGTTATCCTCGATCCGAACGCCGCCGATGCCGGCCCATTTGGCGGCCTCGTTCCAGTTGATGTCGTCGCGGAAGCGGGCGCGTACTTCGGCATTGTCGAGCAGGGCGGGAATAAAGTAGCAACCCGGCTCCACGGTGATGCAATGGCCTTCCTCGAGGTCGATGTCGACGCGGAGGCGGGCGCCGGCATAGGTCTTCGGCTGCAGGTTGTCGGCATGCCCGGCGTCGCGCACGCGCAGCCCCACGAGGTGACCGAGGCCGTGCGGGAAGAAGACGGAGGTGGCTTCCCTGGCCACGAGCTCCGCGGGGTCGCCCTTCATGATGCCGAGGCTCACGAGCCCGCCTGCGATGACGCGGGCCGCATGCAGGTGCACTTCGCGCCAGGGCACGCCGGGCTTCGACATCCCGATGCACTCGGCATGCGCCTGCTGCACGATGCGGTAGAGGTCCTTGTGCTGTTGCGACACGGGCTCCGACGAGGGGAACATCCGCGTGATGTCGACACAATAATCATAGATGGCGGCGCCGGCATCCACCAGCACGAACTCGCCTTCGCCGATGACGCGCTCCGTGGGCAGGGCGTGCAGGATGGCGGAGTTGGGGCCCGCGCCCACGATGCACTCGTAAGGAGCAGCATGTGCCCCCTGGATCAGCAGCTCGCCTTCATAGGCCGCCTGCAGGTGCCGCTCGGTGAGGCCGGGGCGTAGTATTTCCTGGATCCTCGCATAGCCCGCACCGGCAATGCCGGCGAGCTGGCGGAGGAGGCGCACTTCGGCCGCGTCCTTCTTGCGGCGGGCGCGGTCGAGCGATGTGCGGAGGGCGAAGGCTTTTCCCTCCACCGGCCCGGCGATCTGTCCGAGTGCGTATACGGCCGAGAAATGACTGGCGGCGAGGGCGCTTTCGAAAGACTCGAGCGGCTTGCCCGGACCTTCCACCAAGAGGTCGGTTCGGGGTCCTTCCCATACGGCCTCGTCGGGGCCTACCGACTTCTGGAACTCGACCCAGCCACCGTCGCGGCTGTAGAGCAGCACCTCGCTTTCGCGGCGGCGGCCGGTAAGCCAGAAGTAGGCGGGGTGGGGGAGGAACGGATAGGTCTGGTCGAGGCCGCCGGGCTTGCCGATGGGGTCGCCGGAGTAGACGAGCACCGCCTCGCCGGGCGCGAGCTGCTCGTTCCAGGCCGCTGCGAGGCGGTCGCGGCGGGCCTGTATGTCTTGCTGGGTGAAGTACATGGGTGCGCTTTTGATGGAGGCCAAAGTACGGGAAATCCAGGGCGGGGAAATTCAGAAATCAAAAGTCAAAATTCAAAAAGGTGCTGAGCGGTCCTGCTTTTTATGGAGCTGTACTTTCCGGCGGTGCGGCTGCCGCGCATCCTTCTTAATCGTACAGCGCATCTTACCGGGAAGCCTGTGGGCTGCTTGTTCCGCAACCACGACGTACTATATCTGCGTCGATCGTATCAATCATATAAATCAGCGTTCCTTCTCTCGCCGGTCGCGTTCTCCTGGCTGCCCCGGTCCGTCCCGCATTCCTACGGGATGTTTCGCGCCATCCTGCCCGCCCTGCTTCAGCTCGCGCTCGAGGAAGTAGTTGAGGGCCGTGCGCAGTACAGCGATGGCGGCGAGCTTGCCGATATCGTCCCAGGTGGGCGCGATGGCCGTGGCCAGGATGTCGGCGGCCAGCAGCAGCTCCAGCGCCAGCGTCAGCGCCGAGCCAAAGTGGATGCGGATGGCCTGGTTGGTCATTCCCTCGTTGGGGTGAAAGAGGTGCCGGCCGTAGCGGAGCAGGAACTTCAGCAGGGCCACCGCGATCACGAGCGCCGCCAGGATCTCGACGGCGCCGGCAAGGAGGTGGGTGAGGGTCTTTGCGAAATGATCCATGGTATTTTTTGATTCGAAGCTTTCCTCGAAGGGTGGTGAGGGGGTGAGCAAGTCAGCGGGTGAGCGGGTGAGCAAGTGAGCGGGTGAGCAAGTGAGAAGAAGGGCCTAGTTAGTTACAGAAAGGCCGGAAACGTCCTCTATACTCATTACTAATAGACCAATAGACCTATTCGGAGTGACCGCATCGTAAGCGACCCCGGTCACCCGCTCACCCGCTCACGATTCCTGCCGGCAGCGGCATACCTGCAGCAGCTTGCGGGCAAGGGTGCGGAGGGCATCGTATTCGACGGGCTTTGTCAGCATCTCCACGCCGAACTTGTCGCAGAACATCCGGTCGAGGGGCGAGTTGGAGGTGGTGAAGACGATGATGGGGAGGTTGCTGAACCGGTCGTTGCCGCGCAGGCGCGCGAGCGTATCCCGGCCGCTGAGGCCCGGCATGTTCATGTCGAGCACCATGAGGCAGGGGAAGTCGGGGTGACCCTCTTTCCGCTCGAGGTAATCCACCGCCTCCTGTCCGCTGTGCACGGGAACAACGGTCGCCTCTTCCGAAACATCGCGCACCGCCTCGCAAAACAGCTCAAGGTCATCCTTATCGTCGTCTACCCAAAGAATCTGGTGCATGAGCAAAGATGCCGGCATTTCTGCAGGGCCGGCAGGGGAGTGCTACTAATTTCGCACCAAGCCCGGCAGGTAAGTCAAAAGTCAAAAGTCGAAATTCAAAAGGCTGACGCCGGCTGGCTAACACGTGCAGTTTAAAGAAGAGCTTTCGGGATGGGAGTTATTGGCTTTTGAATTTTGACTTCGGCAGGCTGGTCATGCCAGGGGAGGGAACAATCAAAGTCCGCCGAGGCGGTCGCGGTAGCCACGGCCCACGGGGAGGCGCTGGCCGCCCACTTCCACCTCGTCGGCCGTATAGGCATCTATCCGCGCAAGGGACACGATGAAGGAGCGATGGATCCGACGGAATTGCTCCGGGGGCAGCAGGGCCTCGATGTCGTGCGTGCCCATTTTGGAAAGCAGGACTCCCCTGCTGGTCACGATGCGGATATACTCGCGCTGGCTTTCGATATAGAGGATGTCGGCGAACATCAGCTTCACCTTTTTTTTCTGCACGGTGAGGTACACATGGTCTTTCGGGGAAGCGGCAGCCGGTACCAGCTCCTTTTCCTCCACCCCGCCGCGCACCTTGTTCACCGCCACCAGGAAGCGCTCAAAACCGAAGGGCTTCAGGAGGTAGTCGGTAACGTTGAGTTCGAATCCTTCCACCGCATATTGGTGGTAGGCCGTGGTCACGATCACTGCCGGAGGCTCCGCAAGCGTGCGCAGGAAAGCCATGCCCTTGAGCTTCGGCAGGTGGATGTCGAGGAAGAGCAGGTCCACACGGTGGGTGCGCAGGTACTCGGTGGCGAGCAGCGCATCACGGAAGGAGGCGCACAGCTCCAGGAAGGGTACGTCGGCGATATAGTCGGCCAGCACCCGGGCAGCAAGCGGCTCGTCTTCCACGATGATGCAGGCGATCTTAGACATGGCTGGCAAGGTTGATGGTGAGCGTGGCGGTGAAGGTATCGGTGCCGCGTTGCACCTGCAGGTGGTGGTCGGTGAACAGGAGCTCGAGCTGGCGCCGCAGGTTGGCGAGGCCGATGTTCTCGGTGACAGGGCCAGCGGGCGCATCGGCCGAGTTCTTCACGATGAAGGTGAGCAGGCGTCCCTTTACGGAAAGATGAATGTCGACGAAGGGATGGCCGCGCGTTTCGGAGGCGCCGTGCTTGAAGGCATTCTCCACGAGCGGCATCAGCAGCAGCGGCGGTACGGCCTGTTGCGGGTACTCCACGTCGTGGTGCAACGACACCCGTAGCGAGTCGTCGTAGCGGAGGCGCTCGAGCGCGATGTAGTCGTTGATGACCTGCAGCTCCTGCTCGAGGGCGATGTGCGCGCCACCGGTTTCATAGAGCATGAAGCGCAGGATCTTCGAGAGCCGCAGGATCGACTCGGGCGCCAGGTCCGACTTGAGCCGTGCCAGCGAGTAGATGTTGTTGAGCGTGTTGAAGAGGAAGTGCGGGTTTGTCTGGGCCTTCAGGTAATTGAGCTCGGCCTCCTGCTTTTCGATGCGCAGCTGCTGGGCGGTGCGCTGGAGCTTCAGGTGGTCGTGTATGTGCACTATGATCCCGTAAAAGGCCACGGAGAAGAAGGAGAACGAAGTCTGGAAGCGCACGCCTGCCATGTGCGATTTGAATTTCATCACCTCCGTATAGATACCGATCGCCACCCCGATGCTGCGCCAGGCATAGATGCCAAAAGACAGGAGCATGGAGATTGCCCAGATGGCGAGCAGCGCCAGTAGGATCTTCAGCGGGAGAAACATCCGCCGCTTACGGAACCAGGGCACAAGGTGCTCGAAGAGCGTGTAGTGGAGGGTGAGGAGAAAGGCCGCGCGCCACAGCTCATTGGGAATGAAGGGAAGGAAGATACCCGGGTTCGTCATGGCGTCGATAAAGAGCCACAGCCCGATCCAGGCCCCCGTGATGCGGAGGTACAGGCGGAGGCGTTGGCGGGAGACAGCAGCGGGCATGCGTCCAATTTCGGGAAAACTTTTCCGATAGCGCCAGCACCGGCCGGGAAAAGGAGCGGAGGTCAACGAACAGCGCTTGTTCGTCAACGAACGACCGCCTTCGCGCCCCTCCTGTGCGGGCCGTTGCCGCATCCGTGTCGTTGGTTGACGATGTTGCGTCGTCTGTTGACGGGGCGCATCGCAGACGCGTCGCTGCGGGTACACTTGCAGAAAATCACTGCATATGAAAAAGAATCTCCTGCTCCTGCTCCTTCTTGCCGGCCTCCAGGCATCCGCCCAGGTAGAACCCACCGCCGGCACCTGGAAAACCTGGTTCCTTCCCTCGGCCCGCGCCTTGCGGCTTCCGGCTCCCCCGACGGGTACACGCGAGATCGACACCGTGCTGGCTGCCCAGCGCGCCCTCGATGCAGAGGGGTACCAACAGGTGCAGTACTGGACGGCCGGCGCGCCTAACTTCCGGTGGCATTCACTCCTCGGCAAGCTCTGGACCACCGACACGGGCAGCCGGGGCGTGCTGGCGCAGATGCTGCTCGCCACCTCCATCTACGACGCCACCATCGCCGCCTGGGATTCGAAGTATGCCCACCGCCGCCCGCGCCCCTTCAGCGCCGACCGGCGCATCCGTGTACTCGGCCCCCGGCCCGAAAGCCCGTCGTGGCCCTGCGAGCATTCGGTGGCGGCTGGTGCCGCTGTGGCCATTTTCGCGCGCTTCTACCCGCAGCTCGCCGATTCGGTGGAGCGCATGGCTGCCCGCAGCCTCGCCGCCCGCATCGCCTCGGGCACGGCCTTCCCTTCCGACACCCGCGCCGGCTTCGCCCTCGGCAAGCGCGTGGCCGAGGAAGCCATCGCCCGCACCGCGGGCTACCTGCCCGCCGGCGGCTGGGATGGTCAGCGGCCTGCCGGCCCCGGCGTCTGGAACGGGAAGTGGCCCATGCTGGTAATGGCTGCGAAGGCGCGCCCCGTGGTGCTCGACAGCGCAAGCCAGCTGCGCCCCGGTCCGCCGCCCGACTTCGCGAAGGATATGGCGGAGCTCCGCAGCTACAAGCAAAGCTTTCGCTCGCGGGCCAATGCCTTTTACTATGCTACCCAGAACTTCACCGACGAGCTGCTGCACCAGAAGCTGTTCGAGTACAACCTGCTGCTGAACCCGCCGCGCGCGGCCCGTATTTATGCGGCTACGGCGGTTGCTACTTACGATACCTTCATCGCCTGCTGGGACGCGAAGTATGCCTATTGGGGGATGCGCCCTGAACAATATGATACTACCTACCAGCCCCTCATGCCGGCGCCTCCGTTCCCGGGCTACCCGTCGGGGCATGCGGCGATGGGCGGGATGGTGAGCGGCCTGTACAGCTACTTCTTCCCCGCCGAGAAGGCGCTGTTCGAAAAGAAGGCGAAGGACGGTGCCGAGTCGCGCTTCCAGGCGGGCATCCACTTCCGGACCGATAACGAGGCCGGCCTGGAGCTGGGCCGTCGGGTGGCGGATGCCGTGCTGCGCCGGGTGCAGGCCGATGGCGCGGATCGTACACCGCTTTGGGCCGGCAGGTAGAAATACGGAATTCAAAAGTCAAAAGTCAAAAGCGCCGCTTTAATCCACGGTGTCCTACAGGTAGCGCCCGTTTGTGTATCGACGCTATATTGGTTGCCGCACGTTCCAAACCGGCAGTTTCGGGTTTCGTTGCCGGTTGTTGCTGAACGCGCAGCGCTGGTACCTGCCGGCCGCGCTTGCGCTTTTGACTTTCGACTTTTGCTTTGCGGCTTCCGGCTTTTGAATTTTGACGTTTGGCCAACAGGCAATCGCCGATCTTTGCTGACATTCTAAAACGTACCCGTGAGCAAACACTTCCTCTTCGCCCTCTCCCTCAGCCTGCTTTTCGGCTGTAGCAAGCCTGCCAATGATGCGGGTACCCCTCCGCCGTCTACGGCTTCGGTAGCTGCCCTCAATTGCGCCTCGGCCACCCTCAGCAGCACGGCCACGGCAGGGGTTGCCTTTACGGCCACCGGCACGCTTCCGTATTCCGGCGGCAATGCCGCTTCCTACGGACCCGGCGTGGCCGTCGCGTCAACCGGCGTCACCGGCCTCAGCGCTACGCTGCAGGGCGGCACGCTCGTGAGCGGCAGCGGAGCGCTCACCTACACCATCACGGGCACCCCCGCATCCGAAGGGGTCGCGCAATTCTCCGTCAGCTTCGGCGGCCAATCCTGCTCCTTTTCGCTGACCGTAGGCGCCGACGGCAACTTCACCCAGTACGGCACGCCCTTCGCCGGCGTTCCCGACCGCCCCGACGCGGCCATCTACCAGGTCAATATGCGCGCCTTCAGCGGCCCGGGCTCCTTCTCGGCCGTCACCGCCCGCCTCGACTCCATCAAGGCCCTCGGCATCAACGTCATCTACCTCATGCCCATCTACCCGGTGGGTGTACACCGCGGGGTGAACTCGCCCTATGCCGTGCGCGATTACCGCGCCGTGAACCCCGAGTTCGGCAGCCTCGCCGACCTGCGTACCCTCGTAGACGGCGCCCATAGCCGCGGCATGAGCGTCATCCTCGACTGGGTAGCCAACCACACGGCCTGGGATCATCCCTGGCTGGCGCAGCATACCGACTGGTACCAGACCGATAACACCGGCGTCATCATCCACCCGCCCGGCACCAACTGGACCGACGTGGCGCAGCTCAATTTCAACAGTGCCGCCATGCGCGTGGCCATGATCCGGAGCATGAAGTACTGGGTGTATACGGCCAATATCGACGGCTTCCGCTTCGACTACTCCGACGGCCCGCCGGCTTCGTTCTGGCGCCAGGCCGTGGATTCGCTGCGCGCCATCACCACGCACAAGCTGATCCTCCTGGCCGAGGGCGACCGTGCCGACCACTACAGCGCCGGCTTCGACTACACCTTCGGCTTCAACTTCTACGGAAGGCTCCGCAACATCTTCAGCGGCGGCGCCGTGGGCAGCGGCCTCGACGCCGTGAATGCCACCGAGTACCAGGGCGCCACGGCCGACCAGCAGGTGGTGCGCTACACGAGCAACCACGACATCAACGGCTCCGACGGCACGCCGCTCGAGCTCTTCGGCGGACAGGCCGGGTCGATGGCCGCCTTCGTGGTAGCCGCCTATATGAAAGGCGTGCCCATGGTCTACAACGGCCAGGAAGTAGGACTGCCCTACCGGCTCACCTTCCCCTTCACCGGCCAGGATATCGACTGGACGCTGAACCCGCTGCTGAAAGAGGAATACAAGCGGATCCTCAGCTACCGCGCAGCCAGTGCGGCCCTGCGCCGCGGTGCGCTCACGAACTACAGCAACAGCAATATAGCGGCCTTTACCCGGGTGCTCGGTGCTGAGCGGGTATTCGTGGTGGCAAACCTGCGCAACAGCGCCCAGGTGCTCAACCTGCCCGCGGAGCTGCAAAACAGTACGTGGACCAACGCGATGACCGGCGCGTCGCTCTCGCTGACCACGCAGGTGCCGCTGATGGCCTATGGGTACCTGGTGCTCCGGAATTAAAGACGTCTCTGAAACAATAACCGCCCCGCCTGGATCTCCACAGAAACAGGCGGGGCGTTTTGTTGTCCGGACCAAAAAGTTTTGTTACTATGTTGCATTTATTGGTTCCCGTCTTATCTTCGGGGTAGTGAACGCACGAAAGACCATATCCCTGCAGTTCGTCAGCGCCCTGGTGCTGCTGTTGGTTTTTCTGTGCACACAGGGCGCGCGGGCGCTGCACGGGCACGAGCGCGGCCGGTCTGTTGCCCTCAGCACAGCGGCCGTGCAACTGTCTGCCGATGAGGCCGATTGCCCCTTGTGCGACCAGTTGGCTGCAAACGAAAGCTCCTTCCTTCCTGCCGTTGCTACCCATGACCTTCCGGAGCCGCTCCGCCCCTCCTTTGCAGCAGCGCTGCCGCTCCGCCTGCATTCTTCCATCGGCCCCGTCGCCTCCGACCGGGGACCACCGGCGCTTTCCTGATCGCCTTTTTTGACGTACTACCGTCCCTCCCCTGCAGGTGCTTCCGCACCGGTATTCCCTTCGCCCTTTAACTCCAATTGATGCATCCTGTTTCTCCGCAGGCGTCCGCGTACCGGGCGCTGGCCGACCGCATCGGCATGTTCGCCTCGGCGCTCTGCCTCGTGCATTGCGTGCTGCTGCCCCTCGCCCTCGTTTTTCTCCCGTTCCTGACCTTGAACCCGCGCGCCGACGCCTGGATCGAAGGCAGCACCCTCCTGCTGTCGGCCATCGCGGGCACCGTGGCCATCGGCCGCGGCTACCGGCGGCACGGGCACCGCTCCGCGGCGGGCCTGTTTGGTGTCGGCCTCGGGCTGTGCGTGCTCGCCGGGTGGAGCCGGCATGAGGGCGTGGAGATCGCCGGCAAGGCCCTCGGGGCATTACTGCTGATCATGGCCCACCTGCATAACAGCCGGCTTGCGCAGCGCGCCCTGCCCGTCGTCCGGTCAACCCAACCCCATTCCCTATGAAGCACCTACTGTACGTTTTCCTCCTCCTTGGCGCCGGTAGTTCTACGGTGCGGGCCCAATCCTGTACGTTCCGGCTCTCCGGGCATGTGCACAGTTCCGCCGACCACAGCAACCTTCCGGGCGCCACGGTGCTGCTCGACGGCCGGCCGCTGACGCTCGTCACCGACGCCAACGGCGACTTCCGGTTCGACTCGCTTTGTGCCGGCACCTATACCCTGCTGCTCTCGCATACCTCCTACGATACCGTGCAGCGCACCATTGTGCTGGACAAGCCGCTGCACCTCGACATCGATTTGAAGCCCGGCGAAGGGCTCCTGCGCGAAGTGCGCATCCTGGCGCAGCGGCCCGGCATCCCGACGCCTCCGCAGCTCTCGGGGCGCGCGCTCGAGGCGGCGCAGGGCCGCTCGCTCGGCGAGGCGCTGTCGCGCATCAACGGCGTTACGCTCCTGCAAACGGGCAACTCGGTGACGAAGCCCGTGGTGCACGGCCTCCACAGCAGCCGCCTGCTCGTGATCAACAACGGCGTGCGGCAGGAAGGGCAGCAGTGGGGCAACGAGCATGCGCCCGAGATCGACCCCTTCATCGCCGGCAAGCTCTCGCTCGTGCAGGGCGTGGAGGAGCTGCGCTACGGCTCCGACGCCATCGGCGGCGCCGTGCTGGTGGAGCCGCGCCCGCTGCGCGCCGCCACGGGCACCGCGGCCGAAGCCACCCTCGGCTACTCCTCCAACGACCGGCAATACCTCGCTTCGGCAGTAGTGGAAGGGCGCCCGCAGCAGCTGTCCGACTTCAGCTGGCGCCTGCAGGGCACCGGCAGGAGAGGGGCCAACTTGACCACGCCGCACTACCGCCTCAACAACACGGCGCTCGCGGAGCTGAACGGGTCGGCCACGGCCGCCTTGCAGCGCGAGCACTTCCGCACCGAGCTGTACTACAGCCGCTTTCATACGCGCATCGGCCTCTTCACGGCAGCGCATACCGGCAACTTCAACGACTTCAACAACGCCATCGCCGCGGAGCGCCCCGACCCCACCTTCACCGGTCAGGACTCCTACACCATCGGCCGTCCAAGGCAGGAGGTGACGCACGACCTCCTGAAGTCGCGCACCGGCTTCGACGCGGGCAACCATAAGTTTACGGTGCTGCTGGCGGCGCAATACAACCGCCGCGCCGAATATGACATCGTGCGCAGCGCCGCCACGAAGGGCGCGCAGCTCGACCTTCGACTGCTTACCTTGTCGCAGGAGATCACCTGGGAGCATCCGCGCAGCGCGCGGCTCAGCGGCTCCGTGGGCCTTGCCGCACAGCAGCAGGAGAACCGCTACAGCGGTCGCTACCTGATCCCGAATTATACGGGACGGACCTTCGGCGCCTGGGCCTTCGAGAAATGGCAGAAGGATGCCTGGGAGCTGCAGGCCGGCCTCCGCTTCGACCACAAGACCATCGATACCCGCCGCATCGAGGCCGGCAGCCGCGTGCTGACCAACTACGGCTTCGACTTCTCGACGCTGGCCGCCGCCGGGCATGCCGGCTACCGCATCCTTCCCGGCTGGCGCGTGCAAGCAGCCGCCTCGATGGCCACGCGCGCGCCGCAGGTCAACGAGCTGCTGGCCAACGGCGTCCACCAGGGCACGGCGACCTTCGAGGTGGGCGACATCCACCTGAAGCCGGAGCGCTCGCTGCGCTTCTCGCTCAACCAGCACTATGACAGTCGCAGCAAAAAGCTGTCGGTGGACATAACGGCCTACCACAACCGGATCGACAATTTCATCTATGCCGAGCCGCGGCCCGAAGACCCGGTGTATACGATCCGTGGCATCTACCGGAAGGTGGCGTATACCGCTACCGACGCCCGCCTGCAGGGCGTGGATGCCGCCGTAGAAGTACGGCCCCTCGACCCGCTTGCGCTGACGACCCGCTATGCGCTGCTGCGTGCCCGCGACCTGCGTGCTAACGACTGGATCATCGGCATGCCTTCGGACCGCCTCAGCCAGGAAGTGGCCTGGACCCTGAAAGAGGGCGCACGCTTCTCGGATACGCGTCTTGCCCTGGAGCTGCAGCACGTATGGGAGCAGACCCGCGTGCCCGGCGAGGCCGCCGGCCCCCGCGATTACAAGGCGCCGCCGCCCGGCTACACGCTGTTGCATGCCGACCTGTCGACCACGGTCCGGGCCGGTCGCTATCCCATAACGATAGGGCTTACCGGAAGAAACCTGCTCAACACGGTATACCGCGACTACCTCAATGCGTTCCGCTACTTCACCGACGAGATGGGCCGCAACCTGAGCCTGCGGATCAAGATCTCCCTGCAACCCAAATCCTCACATAAAACGGTACAACCATGAAACAACGATTCCTGAAATTCGGGCTGCTCGCCTTCGGCGCAGCTGCCCTCACGCTCGCCTCCTGCAAGAAGGACAACGACGACGGCGAAACGAACGACGAAGAGGTGATCACCACGCTGGAGCTCACCTTCACCCCGCAGGGCGGCGGCACGGCGCTCACCTTCGATTACGACGATCCGGATGGTCCCGGCGGCAGCAACCCTACCACCGATGCCATCTCGCTCGCGCCCAATACCACCTACAATGTGTCGGCTCGGATCCTCAACAAGCTGGCGAACCCGGATGAGGACCTGACGGGCGAAGTGGAAGAAGAGAGCGAAGCACACCGCTTTTACTATGTGCCGGCGGGTAATGTAACCGTCACGAACCTCGACACCGATGGCGCGGGGCTGCCCCTCGGCCTTGCCAGCACCTGGACCACCGGCGCCGCCGGCGCCGCCACCGTGCAGGTAACGCTGCGGCACTACCCCGGCAACCCGCCCAACAAAGCCGCCAACGATCCCGTGAACAGTCCGAAGTCGGCCACCGACATCGAGGCCAGCTTCCCCGTCACGATCCAATAAGTTTTTTGTGTGTGTATCAAACACCGGTTGCGGGCCCTTGTCGTGGGGCCTGCTTCCATTTTGTTACCTTCCTGTTGCCGCAAAGCGTTGCTGCCTGTAACCGGTGAATGGGTATCTTGAGGGGCCCTAAACCCGGCTTTCTCCATGCTGTTTCCAGGTCTTTTGTTCCGGCGTTGTTTCCTTCCGGCGCTTCTGTTGCTGCTCGCTGCCTGCGGTCCTTCCCGGTCTGTCACTACTTACGTTGCGCCCCTGCCCGTATCCCGCATCGATTCCATCCTCACGGCCTCCGCCGCGCAGTACCGCCTGCTTGCCCGGGAGCTGCCCGCCGGGCGCTTCCCGCGCAACTGGGACCCGGCGGCCGGGAAGCTGAATACGAGCGGATCGGACTGGTGGTGCAGCGGCTACTATCCCGGCACGCTCCTGTATTTATACGAGCGCACGAAGGACACTGCCCTTTACCGCGAGGCACTCCGTATGCTGCCACTGCTCGAAAAGGAACAGCACAACACCGGCACGCATGACCTTGGCTTCATGATGTTCTGCTCTTTCGGAAACGCGCTCCGCATTGCGCCGAAGCCGGGATACGAAGACATCCTCGTACAGTCGGCACGCTCGCTGGCCACACGCTACAGCCCCGTCACCCGCAGCATCCGCTCCTGGGATTCGAACAAGGACGAGTTCCTCGTGATCATCGACAACATGATGAACCTCGAATTGCTGTTCTGGGCGTCGAAGCATACAGGCGATTCCACATTCCGCAACATCGCCCTCACACACGCCAATACCACGATCGCCAATCACTTCCGCCCCGACGGCTCCTCGTACCATGTGCTGAACTACGACGACAAGACGGGTGCCGTGAAGCAGAAGCGCACGGCGCAAGGCTACTCCGATGCATCGGCCTGGGCGCGCGGGCAGGCCTGGGGACTCTACGGCTTTACGGTGCTGTACCGCGAAACGAAGGGCCAGCGCTACCTGGACCAGGCGGTACGCATCGCCGATTTCCTGCTCGGTCATCCGCGGATGCCTGCCGATGGCATCCCGTACTGGGACTTCGACGCACCGGCTATCCCGGACGCGCCGCGCGATGCATCGGCTGCAGCGATCATGGCTTCGGCTTTGCTGGAGTTACGGTTCTATGCAGACGGCTCGTTCAACGCGTCGCGATACGTACAGGCCGCAGAGAAAATACTGGTCACGTTGTCGTCGGATGCCTACCGTGCGGCAGCGGGTACCAACGGCGGATTTCTCCTCAGGCACAGCGTAGGCCACCTGCCGGCGAAGTCGGAGGTAGATGTGGCCATCACCTATGCCGACTATTACTACGTGGAAGCGCTCCTCCGCTACCGCGATGCCCTTACTTACCACCCCCGAAAAAAATAAGTATGCGCTTCCTTTACTCCTTACTGCTTCCTTTCCTTTGCGGTGCCGCCGCCGCGCAGGAGCTGTCGCTCGCCAATATTCCCGGTCGGCGCACCGTATCGCTCAACGGGCGCTGGAATTATATCGTCGACCCCTACGAGACCGGCTTCTACAACTACCGCTACCAGGAGCGCGCCTACAACGACCGCGAGGCCTACTGGAACAGCGACGTGCCCGACAACCGCACCGACCGCAAGGAGCACGGATGGAGCAATAAGTACACGCTGCAGGTGCCGGGCGACTGGAACGCGCAGCAGCCGAAATTCCTTTACTACGAGGGCACGGTATGGTACCGCCGCACCTTCGACTTCGACCCGAAGGGGCGGGGCGGACGCGTGTTCCTTCATTTCGGCGCGGTGAACTACGAGGCGCACGTATACCTCAACGGGCGTAAGCTCGGGAGTCACAAAGGCGGCTTCACGCCCTTTCATTTCGAAGTGGCCGACAGTGCCCTGAAAGAGAAGGGCAATAACCTCGTGGTGAAGGTCGACAACAAGCGGAGCGCGCAGGAAGTGCCCACGCTCAATACCGATTGGTGGAACTACGGGGGCATTACGCGCGACGTGTCGCTGGTGCTCGTGCCGCGGTCGTTTATCCAGGACTACTCGCTGCAGCTGCTGCGGGGCAGCGGACCCGTCGACGAAATTGGTGGCTGGGTGCGTGCGACGCCGGGCAGCACGGTACGGATCGAGATCCCCGAATTGGGCCTGCGGCAGGAGCTTCGCGCCACGGGCGACAGTACGGCGTTCCGATTCCGGGCGGCAGGACTGCAGCGCTGGTCGCCGGAGCGGCCGAAGCGCTACCGGGTGCTTCTCTCTAACGGGAGCGACCGGGTCGAGGATCAGATCGGGTTCCGTACCGTAGAAGTACAGGGGAGCAGCCTCCTGCTCAACGGAAAGCCCCTGTTCCTGCGCGGCATCTCGGTGCACGAGGAGATTCCCCAGCAGGCGCGTCGCGCCCACAGCCGCGCCGATGCGCTGCAGCTGCTGGGACAGGCGAAGGAACTCGGCTGCAACATGGTGCGGCTCGCGCATTACCCGCACAACGAGCACACGGTGCGCGCCGCCGATTCGATGGGCCTGCTCGTGTGGTCGGAGATCCCCGTATACTGGACCATCGACTTCAACAGTCCGCTCGTGCTCGGGAAAGCAAAGGCGCAGCTCTGCGACATGGTGATCCGCGACCGCAACCGCGCCTCGGTGATCATCTGGTCGGTAGGCAACGAAACACCGGTGCACCCTGCCCGTACCCGCTTCATGACCGAGCTGGTGCGCACAGCCCGTGCCCTCGACAGCAGCCGCCTTATCTCCGCGGCGCTCGAGGTGCATATGATCAACGGGAAGCACACGATCGACGATCCGCTCGGGGCGGAGACCGATATCGTAGCGGTGAACGAGTACCTGGGCTGGTATGGCGGGCTGCCTTCCGATGCCCGCAAGGCCGTGTGGGACGTACGCTACGCCAAGCCGCTGTTCTTCAGCGAAACGGGTGCCGAGGCCCTGCACGGATTTCATGGCGACAGCCTCACGCGCTGGAGCGAAGAGTACCAGGAGTGGTTCTACCGCGAGCAGGTGGCCATGATGAAGCGGATGCCGCCCCAATACGTGGGGATCTCACCCTGGATCCTGAACGATTTCCGCTCGCCCCGCCGCAATCATCCCGTATACCAGGAAGGCTGGAACAACAAGGGCCTGTACGACCAGAAAGGCCGGAAGAAGAAAGCGTTCTACGTGCTCAAGGCCTATTACGAGGAAATGAGTCGCCGGTAGATGTTCCGTACTTCTACAAGATCTGCTGGTGTTGAGTTGCCATTGTCGTCAGCAAGGCCGGTAGCAGTCGGGCGCCGTCATTGCGAGCGTAGCGTCCCGAAGCCTCGGGACAACCTCCACAACTTGCGTAGTGTTCCTGTAGCCACGGCCTTTTTGGTCACTCTGCGTAACGGAGGAGATTGCTTCGCTGCGCTCGCAATGACCGGACGCTGCACGCCCAAAGACGTTTACGGGGCACCTCACGCCTCACGCTTCACGCCTCACGACCACCAGCGGATAGATCAACTCAGAAACGACCGCTATTTCAAGCGCTGCTTATTCACTACGTTCTTCAAAGCGCGTCGATAGAGGGATAGCTGCGCCACAAGCGCCTTGATATCGGCGTCGGCCGGTGTTCCGTACAAATGCTGGAGCCCGCCCAGGCCCGCTTCCACGGCCTGTTGCGCCTCGGCGGTCTTTCCCTTTTCAAAGGCGGTGGCCATGCGCAGCAGGGCGCTGTTGGCGAAGGCTACGGCGTACATTTTCTTCTGTTCCGCAGCCGCCGCATCGGTGCCCGCGGCAGCGAAGCGCAATTCCGTTTGTTGCGTGACCCGCGCCGGCTTGCCGGTTGCGGGATCGGTGTAGGCCAGTTCCACCGTAACGGGGTAGGAGTCGTTGGCCGGCACGGCGCCTTTCGGAACGAAGGCGGCCAGCAAGGGTACTTGCTGCTCCGGGAAGAGGGCGCCCAGCGTGCCGCTGAATTGCCCCGCCCCTCGCTGCACGTCGCGAATGCCGTAGGCGGATTGCAGCAGCAGCTCATCGCCATGGCGTACCGTGATGCGTACGCCGCGCGCCAGTGGCAGCTCGCGTGCAAGGAGGCGCGTGCCGAACAGGGTTTCCAGCTCCTTGCCCTCATGAGCCTGCTGCAGCAGGTCTCCATCCTCGGTAGCGAGCTTCTTCAGGAGATCGTAGTTGTAGTCTTTGCCTACGCCGATGGCGCGGCAGGCAACGCGTCCGCGGTACCGCGCCTGTACGGCGAGCAGGGTGTCCACAGGGTTGCTGTCGTAGCCGTCGGTAAGGAGCACCACGGTGTTGGCGCCCGAGGGGTCGTGGTAGCGCAGCGCCTCGCGGTAGCCGCGGTCGAGGGCTTCGCGCATATCGGTGCCGCCCTGCGGCTCGATGGCCTGCACGAGGGCGCTGATCCGCTCGCGGTCGCGGCCGAGGCGCTGGGCAGGCAGCAGGAGCTGGGGCCCATCGGCAAAGAGCACGATGGAGAGGACGTCCGTTTCGCGCAGCAGCTGCAGCAGCTGCAGGAGGCCGCGCTTCAGGCTTTCGAGGCGCTCATCGCCCGCCATGGAGCCACTGACGTCGAGCACGAACGACATGTTGACGGGGGCACGCCTGCGGCCGGCGGGGATGCCGGTGGCGAGGCCGATCTCGAGCAGCGCTTCAGGGCCTGCGCCGCGCCCCGTGCGCAGCGTGATGCCGGGTGTGCCGCCATCGGCCGGCGGCGGGTACGGAAGGCGGTGGTAATACGGGAAGTCGGTAAGTACGAGGCGGCCGGGTGGCGGGATATAGCGCTCCGGGAACTCGAGGGCGGGATCGGGCTCGTAGTACAGTGTGCGGCTGCCGGAGCCGCGCTGCCGCACATCGGCCAGGTTGATGACGTCCACATCGCGCTGGTAGGGAAACTGGATCATGTAGCGCTTCCCGAAGGGCAGCACGAAGGTTGCGGCGCCCGCCGCATCGGTGCGCGCCGTGTATACCGTGGTGCTCCCGATCTCGTCGAGGTACACGGTGCCGGACGACCAGGGCCGCCCGCCCTTGTGCACCTGTACCTGGTAGCGCGCACGGGAGGCCCGCTGGGTCAGGTTGGCCGGGAGCGCTTGAGTCACGGTATCGTTGCGGCGCGTCTCCACGATATCGTAGGCATCGTACATCACGCTCTGGAAGATGGTCATGTTCACCTTGTCGTCCATCTGCACGAAGCCGGCATTCAGCTGCTCCTCCACGTCGATGTCGTAGGGCGTGCGCCCCGGCACGTGGAAGCGGGCATTCCCCTGCGCGTCGCTTTGAGCTGTATAAATACGTTGTCCCTTAAGGTCAACCAGCCGCACGGTCTTGCCGGCTGCCGGGCGCCGGTCGCTGCCTGCCACTTTTATGGTGAGGAGGTTATACCCTTCGGCAGGAGGGTCGGGTGGCGCCGTGGCATCTCCCGCGCGGAATCCCAGCCGCACAAACGACTGGCGACGGATGCGGGCGTCGAGCTCGGGGTTTACCGTAAAGGCCTGCTGCACGATGCTGGTCTCGTTGAGGGCTACGCGGATGGGCTCCCGCTTCATCGGGGTGCCGTTGACGGAGATCTCCCAGGCGCCGGCCGAAGTGATGTTCAGCTTCACCGTGCCGTCGTTGCCGGTGCGTCCTTTCAACGATGCGCGGCTGCCCAGCTCCGTGAGCTGTACCTCGGCGCCGCGCAGCGGCTGCTGGCGCGGGTCGGAGAGGGAGAGCTCGACTTCGACGCTGGTCTGGGCGTTTACCCGCACGTGCAGGATCAGGAGCAGCAGGGCGGGTAGCAACCGGTAGCAAAGATGCATGGCGTTGGTTTTTGGTAGTGAGCGCAGGGCGCCTCCTTCAGAACGCAGAAATGCCGCCCGTAGTATCGGTGCGGAAACCGGGGCGGCAAGTGAGTGCGGGATTGATGCTAGCGGATCGTCACTTCCTGCGTCAGCAGCATCTTGTCAGACGACGGCCCGACCCCGATCTCGAAGCGGCCGGGGTCGTAACCGAAATCGCCCTTTGTGGTCTTGTAGTACGAGAACGCATCGGCACTGAGCGGGATTGTGACCGTGCGCGACTCGCCGGCCTTCAGTTGCAGCTTGGTGAACCCTTTCAGTTCCTTCAGCGGGCGGGCTACCGGCGCCTTCGGCTGCCGCACATACACCTGCGCCACCTCGGCGCCGTCGCGCGTGCCGCTGTTGCGCACCGTGAAGCTGACCACGGCAGTGCCTTTCGCTCCGGGCGTTACCTGAAGGCCGGAGTAGGCGAACGTAGTATACGACAGCCCGAAGCCGAAGGGGAACTGTGGCTTTACGCTACTGCGGTCGTAATGGCGGTAGCCCACGAAGAGCCCCTCGCCATAGGTCACCCGCTTGTCGCCATCGGCATCGTAGTAATACGGGAACACGGGGTTGTCTTCCCAGGCCTTTTCAAACGAGGCGGGCAGCTTGCCGCTCGGGTTGACGTCGCCGAAGAGGATCTCGGCCACGGCCTGGTTGCCTGCCTGCCCGGGGTACCACGCATGCACGAGGCCTTTCACGTTGCGGAGCCAGCGGCGCATGTCGACGTTGCCGCCCGCATTGAGCACGACGATGGTGTTGGGGTTGGCTTTGGCGATGGCGTTGATCAGCGTGTCCTGGTATTCCGGCAACGTAAACGTACGGTCGAAGCCCTCGCTCTCGGAGGTGGGATCGAAGCCGACGGCCACGATGGCCACATCGGCAGCCTTGGCGGCAGCTGTGGCGGCGCTGAAGTCGAGGGTCTCGATGAAGGCAGCCAGCGCGATCTGCGCCGAGCCACCGTTCTCGTAGAACTCGAGCCGCACCGGGTATTCCTTTCCTGCTTCCAGGTCCATTGTATAGGTACGGAGCGTGGCGCCGTGGTCGTTCCATAGGTCGATCACCTTTTGTTCGGCCACCCAGAGGCGGAAGCCGTCGTCGCCGCGTACGGCGAGCTTGTAGGCGCCGCTCTTCGCCGGGCGCAACACACCGGTATAGCGGGCCGAGAAATGGTCGGCACCGATACCGGGCACATCGGGGGCATCGCCCCAGGTGTGGTTGACGAAAGGCTCGTTCCGGGATGCTGTGACCGTTCCGGACAGGTCCTGGTTATTGAAGTACTCGGCCTTCAATCCTTTTTCGGACGACCCGGCACCGACATAGAACGGCGAGCCTTGCACGTGCTCCTCCATGGGTCCCCCGGTGCCTTTCACGAGCTGCACGCGGGTACTCCATCCGCCGAGGGCCTGTAGTGCGGTGCGCAGGCTTATGGAAGCGAAAGGCTCCGTTTGCGACGATCCGCCGCCCGCCACGTAGCGGTCGGCGTTGGGTCCGAACAGTGCGATCCGCCTGATGTTCTTTGTGAACGGCAGCAGGCCGCCCTCGTTTTTCAGCAGCACGATGCCGCCGCGCGCGAGGTCGAGGGCCACGGCGGCATTGGCCGAATCGTTGAGGGCGATGGTGGAGTCTTTCTGGGGCCCGTCGTAGAAGCCGAAGCGGAAGATCGTGCGGAGGATGCGGCGCACCTTATCGTCGATGGTGGCCTCCGATACGTTGCCGGATTGAATGGCCGGCAGCAGGTTCTTGCGGTTCATGAACAGCCCCGAGGGCATCTCGAGGTCGAGGCCGCCGTTGGCTGCGCCTACCGCATCGTAGGTCGAGGTCCAGTCCGACATGAGGATGCCCCCGAAGCCCCATTTGCCTTTGAGGATGGTGTTGTTGAGGTGAGCGTGCTGCGAGGCGTGCACGCCGTTCACGAGGTTGTAGCTGTTCATCACGGCGCCCACGTTGGCCTCCTGCACCGCCGCCTTGAAGGCCGGCAGGTAGAGCTCCTGCAGCGTGCGCTCGTCCATATCGGAAGAAACGTGGTGGCGGTCCCACTCCTGGTTGTTGGCGGCATAGTGCTTTACCGTGGCTACCACGCGCTGGCTTTGCACGCCCTTGATGTAGGGTACGGCCAGGCAGGCGGCGAGGTAGGGGTCTTCGCCCAGGTATTCGAAGTTGCGGCCGTTCATCGGCGCGCGGTAGATGTTGACGCCGGGCGCGAGCAGGATGTGCACGCCGCGGGCGCGCGCATCCCTGCCCAGCGCTACACCCAGGCGATACGCGAGCGCCGTATCCCAGGAGGCGGCCGTCAGCACCGAGGCCGGGTAGGCAGTCGTCTTCCCGTCGTTGCGCGTACCCACGGGGCCATCGGTCATCTTGATGGCGGGCAGGCCGAGGCGCTCGATGGGGCGGATGTAGAAATCGTTGTACCCGCCGATGTAGTCGATCTTTTCATCGCGGGTCATTTCCTTCAGCAGCGCGGCCGCGCGGTCGTCGGCGGGTGCTTTCGGATCGCGGTACACTTGCGCGGAGGCGGAAGCGGAGAGGAGGAGCAGGAACAGAACGGCCAGGCAACGCATAAACAGGGATTTGCACGCTCAAAGTACAACATCCACCTGATGCAACACCGGCAGCCGCGCGCCACCGGTAAATGCCTATCTTTCTGGACCAGAAGCCGACTCTACATCAATAGTCGTGATGCGTGAGGCGTGAAGCGTGAGCAGCAAGCTTTTCCTGCCGGAGAAGTCCTCTCACGCCTGATGCCTCACGCCTGACGACCAGCAGCGAAGTGATCGATCTGGAAACAACTTCTGCTCTAACCACTTACCTATGTCCCACGACAACGAAACAAACCCCGCGCCCGGTAGCGCCTCGCGCCGGAGCTTCCTGAAGCGGTCGGCCGCCCTTGCGGCGCTCGCCGCCACCCCGCCCGCCGTAGTGCAGGCCGCCGAAAAAGGCCTCGACGAGACGGCCGCCGGCTTTTTCGAAAAGATGAACCTCTCCATCGAGGTCAACGGCACGCCGCACCGGTTGTCTGTAGAACCACGGGTAACGCTGCTGGACCTGCTGCGCGAGCAGCTGCACCTGCACGGCACCAAGAAGGGCTGCGACTGGGGCCAGTGCGGTGCCTGCACCGTGCACGTAGACGGGCAGCGGGTGCTTTCCTGTATGTCGCTGGCCGTGATGCAAAACGGGAAGAAGGTGACCACCATCGAAGGGCTCGCCAAGGGCGACGTGCTGCACCCGATGCAGGAAGCGTTCATCAGGCACGACGGCTTCCAGTGCGGCTACTGCACGCCCGGACAAATTATGTCGGGCATTTCCTGCATCCGCGAGGGACATGCCGGCAGCGCCGAAGAGGTGCGCGAGTACATGAGCGGGAACATCTGCCGCTGCGGTGCTTATCCCAACATCGTGGATGCCATCCTCGAGGTCAAACAGAAAGGAGGCGCCTTATGATCAACTTCAACTACACGAAGGCCACGAGCCTGAAGGGCGCCCTCGATGCGATCGGCAAGGACCCGAACGCGCGCTTCATCGCCGGCGGTACCAACCTGGTGGACCTGATGAAGCGCGGGGTGATGACGCCGCAGCGGGTGATCGACATCACGGGGCTTCCGCTCAAAGGGATCCAGGTGCATAAAGGCGGGCTGCGGATCGGTGCGCTTGCCCTCAATAGCGAGGTGGCGGAGCACCCGATCGTGAAGGCGCAGTACCCACTGCTGGCGGAGGCGCTGAAGGCGGGAGCGTCGGCGCAGCTGCGCAACATGGCCACCGTGGGCGGCAACCTGATGCAGCGCACGCGCTGCCCGTACTTCTACGACACGGCGCTGCCCTGCAACAAGCGCCAGCCCGGGAGCGGCTGCAGCGCGCTCCAGGGATATAACCGCATGCATGCCATCTTCGGGACCTCCGAGAAATGCATCGCCGTACACCCAAGCGATATGGCTGTAGGTCTTGCCGCGCTCGATGCCATGGTGCTGGTGCAGGGCCCCAGGGGCGAGCGCCGGATCCCCATCGGCGACTTTCACCGCCTGCCCGGCGATACGCCGCAGATCGACAACAACCTCCAACGCACCGAGATCATCACGGGCGTAGAGCTCAAAGCGAACAACTTCGGCGAACAACGCGTCCGCTACCTGAAGGTGCGCGACCGTGCCTCCTATGCCTTTGCCCTCGTGTCGGTGGCTGCCGTGGTGCCGCTCGACGGCAACGGCCGCATCCGTAATGCCCGCATCGCCATGGGCGGCGTGGCGCACAAGCCCTGGCGCCTGAAGCCCACCGAGGTCCTGCTCGAAGGAAAGGCCCCTTCGGAGGAGCTGTTCTACACGGCCGTGCGCGCTTCACTCAAAGATGCGCGGACGTATGGACACAACGATTTCAAGATTCCGATGGCCGAGAGCGCGCTGATGGATACCCTCCTTTCCCTCACCACCCAAAACCAGCAACGATGAATTCCTTTTTCTTCGACAATAGCGGCCTCCCGGATCTCGATCGCGTGGACGGCAAGGCCAAGGTGACCGGCACAGCCGAATATGCCGCCGAGAAAGACCTGCCGGGCCTCGTGTACGGTGTACTCGTGGGCAGCAACGTGACCAAGGGTACGATCAAAGCTATCGATACGAAGGCGGCACTCGCGGCGCCCGGCGTGCTGGCGGTGATCTCGCACGTCAATTCGATCAAGGTACCCGGCTACGACCAGGGCGGCAACCCCGCAAAGGGACGCACCGGCGGTGCAGGACTGCAGGTCTTCAACGACAACATCATCCGCTTCAACGGACAGCCCATCGCGCTCGTGGTGGCCGACACCTTCGAGCGGGCCACGCATGCCGCCTCGCTGGTGAAGGCGCAATACGACAAGGAAGCCTTCCTCACGGATCTCGAAGGCGCGCGTGCTACGCGCACGCCAGCCGAGGGTCCCCGGTTCAAGGACAATATCCGCGGCATCCCGGACGCGTACAAGACGGCGCCCGTGGTGCTCGAGACAGAATACTTCCAGCCGCTCGAAGTGCACAACCCGATGGAGCTGCACGCCACCACGGTGCAGTGGGAGGGCGAGAAGGTGACGGTATGGGAAAAAACGCAGGGCGTGAAGTCCACGCAGCGCAGCATCATGCAGGCCTTCGGCCTGCCCGAGTCGTCGGTGCAGGTGTACGCGCACTATGTGGGCGGCGGCTTCGGATCGGCGCTGCGCACCTGGCCGCATGCTATCGCCGCCCTCATTGGGGCGAAGATGGTGAACCGCCCGCTGCGCCTCGTGCTCCGCCGCGACCAGATGTTCACGCTCGTGGGCTACCGACCCGAAACGCGGCAGCGCATCGGCCTCGGGGCCACGCCCGACGGCAAGCTCGTAGGCATCACGCACGAGGCTACGAGCCAGACCTCCAACTACGAGACCTTCACCGAGGGCACGGTCAATATCTCCCGCTCGTTGTATGCCTGCCCCAACGTGACCACGCGTTACAAGGTATACCCGCTGGAGCTGAGCACGCCTACCTGGATGCGCGGCCCCGGTGAGGCTACCGGCGCCTTCGCGCTCGAGAGCGCGCTCGACGAGCTCGCCTACCGCCTCAACATCGACCCGCTGGAGCTGCGCCTACGTAATTATACGGATACCGACCCGGAGCGCAACCTGCCCTTCTCGAGCAAGTTCCTCAAAGAAGCGTACCAGCTCGGGGCCGACCGCATCGGCTGGAAGGACCGCAACCCGGCGCCCCGCTCCATGCAGCAGAATGGGTGGCTCGTCGGGTACGGCCTGGGTACCGGCCTCTTTCATGCCTCGCGCAACGTGGCGAAGGCTGCTGCAAGGCTCTATGCCGACGGCACGCTGCTGGTACAGAGCGCGGTGGCCGACAGCGGGCCGGGAACGGCCACGGCCATGACGCAGATCGCCTCCGACCGCATGGGCATTGCCCCCGGTAAGGTCACCTTCCAGCTGGGCGACTCCTCGCTGCCGCCGGGCCCCACGCAGGGCGGCTCCACCACCACCTCCACGCTCGGCTCGGCGGTGTTCGACGTCTGTAGAACGCTGCAGCAAAAGCTCGCCGATCTCGTCAAGGAAAGTCCCGTGTTCCATACCGATAAAGTACATAGCGTAACGCTCGCCGACCTGCGCTTCGAGAACGGTGCCATTGTGCTCGCGTCGGACCCGGCGCGCCGGATCACCTATGGCGATGCGCTGAAGGCGGCGGGCCTGGCGCAGCTGGAAGCCACGGAGGAATCGAAGGGCGGCGACACGATGAAGAATCACTCCGCCTTCTCTTACTCCGTGCATTTCGTGAAGGTGCGGGTGCACCCGCGCACCGGCGTGGTGCGTACCGACCGCATCGTGATCGCCGCCGATGCCGGCACCATCGTAAGCCCGCGGCAGGCCGAGAGCCAGATGATCGGGGGCGCCGTGGGCGGCCTCGGCATGGCGCTGACCGAGGAGGGCGTGGTGGATCACCGCTACGGCCGCTGGGTCAACAACAACTTCGCCGACTACCATGTGCCGGTGCATGCCGACGTACCGCCGGTTGAAGTGCTGTTCGTGAACAAGCCCGACCCGCTGCTCAATCCTACGGGCGCCAAGGGGCTCGGCGAGATCGCCCTCATCGGCTTTGCGGCGGCGATGGCCAACGCCGTGCATCATGCCACGGGCAAGCGTATCCGCAGCCTGCCGATCACACCCGATAAGGTGCTGCGCTAGCGGGCACCGGCACTAGCTTTCAAGGCGGCCCTGTGGCCGCCTTTTTTGCGGGCGGTGCTACCGGTTGTGCACAACCTGCGGATGCCGGCGCCGGAATTCTGGCACGCATTTTCATTTACTAAATCGAGGTCACCCCTGTGCCGGTTTAACGCGCTTTTTGCGTCCGTCCGGGCACCGGTGTGGCTCAGGGCTTTACATGCCAGGAGCTGTTGCCGCCGTGTCCAACGGTGGGGCACAAGTGTTAAAAAAGAAGGAACGCCATCGCCGCTCGTCCGGAAGAGGCAAACTCTTTGCGACCTACCGGCAACGAAGCAACGAAAATGTGCGCCTATGAAAAACACACCTGACAAAACCATTTACGGTGCGCCCGAATTTATGTTCGCGCTGACCGACCTGTGCGGGCTGCTCCTCGAAGCGAGTGCCGACGCGGTGCTGGCCATCGACACCCGTTTCCGGGTCGTACTGTTCAACGATGCGGCGGAGCGCATCCTGCACAAAACGCGTGGCGCGGTGCTGGGGCAGAGCCTCTTTCACCTGCTGCCCGAGCTCGGCGACGACGACGGGCTCGAGTACCTCGGTGCCGCCTTAAGGGGCGAGCGCCCGGAAGGTGCGCGCGCCCTTCAGCACGGACGCCGCCGGCTCTCGTGGCAGCTGTGGCCCATGACCGATAAGTTCGGAAGTACCCACGGGGTGCTGTGCGTGCTGCGCGAGACGGCCAGGCACGAGGAACGCATCACCGCGCTGGAGCAGGCCCTGCTCGAGCGCGACCTCCTGCTCGGGAGCCGCGCCCGGATGGCCGAGACCATCATCGACGCCAGCAGCGACCTGATCATGGTGGTGGACAAGGGCCTGCGCTATTCGGCCGGGAACAAGGCCCTCCAGGAGTATTGCGGCCGGTCTGCGTCCGACCTGGTAGGGCAGGGGCTACTGGATTGCTTTCCCGCGCTCGCAGGGACGTCGCAGCTGGAATACATCTATGCAGCCTTCGACGGCAAGCGCACGGAGCTGCAGAACGTTCCGCGCATCCTAAAGGAAGGGCACTGCGACCTGTCCATTCTTCCCCTCGACTATGGCGGGCACATCTATGGCGTGCTGGTGATCGCGCACAGCCTCCGCCAGGATAATGCCGGGTAAGGGCTGTCCCTTCCGGAAGAGCTTGCTACCGTGTTTTTACGGTTTGGGGGCGAATTGTGCTCCGGCGCGTCCTTTTTCGGTCGCGCTGTCCGGATATTCGGTACTTTACGCCTTATTTCATTCCACACAGCCGCACTTAACCACCGCTTTACACATGAAAGCAGACATTTCTAAGATCCTCCTCAAGAGGAAAAAGCAAGTTTTAGAACATTGGATGAATACGCAGCTCGCCGACGAGGGGCTCCGCGACGACCTGCTCAGCAACGATGAATTGCGTGCACAGTCGGAGGAACTCGTGGACGTGTTGGTGAAAACCATCAACGACCGCAACCTCACCGACGTGCAGTCTTCGGATTTCGACCCGGTGCTCGAGATCCTCTCCGGCATCTCGATCTCGCGGGCCCGCCAGGGATTCTCGCCCCGCGAAACCGGCATCTACGTGTTCGGCCTCAAAGAGGCCCTGCTCAGCGTACTGCAGGAAGAGCTCAAAAGCGATCCCGCCTCCCTGTATACCGTATCCATGAAGATCGGACGCCTGATCGACACCTTCGGTATCGGCACGTTCGAGACGTTCATCAAAGGCCGTGAGGAAGTGATCCTGCGCCAGACCGACGAGATCTCCGAGATCTCGACGCCGGTGATCCGCGTGTGGGACGGCATCCTCGCCCTCCCCATCATCGGTACGCTCGACTCTGCGCGTACGCAGGTGGTGATGGAGAACCTGCTGCAGCAGATCGTGGACTCGGGCAGCTCCATTGCCATCCTCGACATCTCGGGTGTGCCCGCGGTGGACTCGCTCGTGGCGCAGCACCTCATCAAGACCGTGAGCGCCACGCGCCTCATGGGCGCGGAATGCATCATCAGCGGCATCCGCCCCGAGATCGCCCAAACGGTGGTGCACCTCGGCATCGACCTTTCCAACATCATTACGAAGGCCTCGCTGGCGAGCGCCCTCAAGTACGCGTTCACGATGCTTCAGCTCGAAGTACGCAAGGCATCGCGCGATAAACACAGTATGTAACCTGCTATGGACAGAATACCGATCCTGCAAATGGGGCGCTTCCTGCTGGTTACCATCCAGGTGGACCTCTACGACCGCCTGGCTCTCAACCTCGAGAGCGACCTCGTGCAGATGGTCAACAAGACCGGCGCCCGCGGCGTACTCATTGATATTTCCGCCCTGTCGATCGTTGACTCCTTCATGGGGCGCATCATCGGCAACATCGGCAGCATGAGCAAGATCATGGATGCCGAGACCGTGGTGGTGGGGATGCAGCCCGCCGTGGCAATCACGCTCATTGAACTTGGCCTCGAGCTGAAGGGCGTCAGCACCGCACTGAACGTGGAGCGGGGCATGGCCCTCCTGCAAACCAAAATCGGTCCCGAAGAGGACACGGAGGAGGACGAGGATGATCGTGGTTCTTAACAAAGACAGTCTTCCCATTCAAAAAGAACAGGACGTGGTGCCCTTTCGCAACCGCGTGAAGGAGTATGCCGTGAAGATCGGCATGGGCCTCGTGAACCAGACAAAGCTCATTACGGCCGCATCCGAGCTCGTGCGCAACATGCTCAAATACGCCGGCGGCGGCATCACGCTCATCGAGGTCGTGAGCAAGGGCCGCGAGAGCGGCGTGCGCCTGACCTTTACTGACAAGGGCCCCGGCATCAAAGACATTGCGCAGGCCATGAAAGACGGCTTCAGCACGGGCAAGAGCCTCGGCCTCGGCCTGCCCGGCACCAAGCGCCTCGTATCCGAATTCGACATCGAGAGTGAACCCGGCAAAGGCACGAAGGTGACGATCATAAAATGGAAAAATGGTTAGCGCCGTCAACCTCCGGCTCAACGCAGCCGACCGCAGCTACTTCGCCATCCTGAAAAAGGAAGTGCACGCGCTGTCGGCCCAGGGCGGCTTTTCCGCGAAGCGGATCGCCGAGATCGACATCGTGGTGGCGGAGCTCGTCTCCAACCTCGCGCGGCATGCCGGCGGCGGAGAGATCTTTGCCAAGCTGTTCGAAGACAACGGCCGGCAGGGCCTCGAGCTCATCGCCATCGACAGCGGCCCCGGCATCGGCGACCTGAGGGGCATGATGCAGGACGGCGCGAGCACGAAGGACAGCCTCGGACAGGGGCTAGGCGCCATCCGCCGCCTCTCCGACCTCCTGCAGATCTATACACAGAAAGACTGGGGCACCCTCCAGCTGGTGCGCGTCTACAACAGGGCCGCCACCGCCGCGCAAAAGCCCGGGCCCGTAGAAGTACGGTCGCTGGTGGTGCCCAAGCCCGGTGAAACGGAATGCGGCGACGGGTTCTACTTCAAGCAAACGCCGGAGCACCTGAAGCTGTTTCTGGGCGACGGCCTCGGACACGGACCGGAAGCGGCCCATGCGGTGCGCACGGCCATCGACGCCTTCAAGGCCTGCCCCGAAGACAGTGCCGTGGAAAACCTCCGCTTCATCAACAGCGCCGTCAAAAAAACGCGCGGCCTCGTGGCAACCGTGGCTATCTTCCATATGGAGCAAAAGCAGTGGCGCATCTGCGGCGTGGGCAATATCGCCACGCGGCTGCACAGCTCCATGGCCTCCCGCAACCACAACCCATATAACGGTATCGTCGGTCTCAACATGCCCAACACGATGAACGACCAGGTGCTCGAATACGAGAAAGGCCAGACCATCGTGATGTGCAGCGACGGCTTCAAGTCGAAGTGGGACCTGCTCCGGCTTACGGGCATTCAGCGCTACGACCTGTCGCTGCTCAATGCCGCCTTATTCAAAGAATTTGCCCGCCAGACCGACGACATGTCGGTGGCGAGCTGTAAAATAAACGTATGAAAACGCAGGAGATCATCCGGGTGACGCTGCAGAACGAGATGGACCTCATCCTCGCGCACAAGCGGAGCATGCGGCTCGGAGAGCTCGCCGGCCTGTCGCTGTCGGCGCAAACGACCTTTGCCACAGCCGTTTCCGAAGTGGCGCGCAACACCATCGACCATGGTAAGAACGGCTGTCTGGTGCTCAGCGTCACCACCGGGCAAAAGGAGAAATACATCATCGCCCGCATCAACGACGACGAGCCCCAGCTGCAGAAATACGAGGGCCTCGAATATGCGAAGCGCCTCGTAAGCAAGTACAACATCAGCACCTCGGGAAACGAAACATCGATCGAGCTGTATTACTACATCCCCTTGTCCGATAAGCTCGACGCGCGCCGGATCGACAGCTGGCGCCTGCAGTTCCGCGAAGAGCCGGCGCTTTCGCCCTACGAGGAGATCAAGCGCAAGAACGAGCAGCTGCAGGACCTGGCGCAGAAGCTGAAGGAAAGCGAGCAGCAATACAAAACACTCACCAACGCACTTCCGCTCATCATCTTTACGCTCAGCGAGGCCGGCAACCTGGTATACGCCAACGAGTGGTTACGCCGCTTCACGGGCGCCGGCATCGCCGAGCTGAACGAGACGCGCTGGCGGGGCGTGGTGCACCCCGAGGATTACGACTCCTTTGCCCTGCTCATCAACCACAACCCGCCGCTCGGCGCCGCTACCATCAAAACCCAGTGCCGCCTCCGGCATAGGTCGGAGGATGAGTACTACTGGCACCTCGCCTCCATCTCACCGCTGCGCGACGAGGAAGGCCGCCTCCAGTATTGGATCGGCTACCTGGTCGACATCAACGCGCAGAAGATGATGGAAACGACGCTCCGCAACAACGAGGAGCTGAAAGAGACCCAGCAGCAGCTGCGCGAGCACCAGGATGCGCTCGAGACCAACATCTCGAACCTGAACCGCAGCAACCGCGAGCTGCAGGAATTCGCCTACGTGGCTTCGCACGACCTGCAGGAGCCCACGCGCAAGATCTCCTTCTACAGCGACTACCTCCTGAACAAGTACGAGGGGCAGCTCGATCCGAAGGGACGCGACTACCTCGGGCACATGCAGCGGGCGGCGCGGCGCATGCGGACCCTCATCAACGACCTGCTGGCCTTTGCCCAGGTGGAGCGGGAGGGCATCACCTTCAAGCCTGTGAACCTCAACGAGCTCGTACAGCAGGTGGTGCAGGGCCTCGAGCTGCCCATCGCCGAGAAGCACGCGGCCGTGGAGGTGGCTGACCTGCCCACGATCGATGCCGACCCGGGTAGGATGCACCAACTATTCCAGAACCTCCTGAGCAACTCACTCAAGTACGCGCGCGAAGACCTTCCGCCGCAGGTGCGCGTATATGCCGAGGTGGACGGCGATCAATGCACGATCTGCGTGGCGGACAACGGGATCGGCTTCGACGAGAAATACCTGCCGCAGATGTTCGCGCTGTTCCAGCGCCTGCATTCCGGAAAGAAATACGAAGGCACGGGACTCGGCCTCGCCATCTGCCAGAAGATCGTGGCGGTACACCACGGCAGCATCCGGGCGCAGAGCCAGGTAGGCGAAGGCGCCACTTTTATCCTTACCTTGCCACTCCATCAATGACGCTATGAACACAGAGGATACCCTGATCCTGATGGTCGACGATGATGAAGAAGACCGGTTTTTGCTCCAGGACACGTTCGACGAGCTGGGCTACGGTAAGTGCATTCATTTCGAGGACAACGGCGAAAAAGCGCTGGGCTACCTCGCCGGTGCCCGGGCTTCCGGCGCGCTGCCCACACTCGTGATCCTCGACCTCAACATGCCCAAGCTCAACGGCCGCGAAACGCTGCGCCAGATCAAGGCCTCCCCCGAGCTGCAGCACCTGACCGTGGTGATCTTTTCCACCTCGCTCAACCCCATCGAGCGCGACGAGTGCCTGACGCTCGGCGCGCACTCCTACGAGGTCAAGCCCAACTCATTCAAGGAGTCGCTCCACGTGGCGCGGCGATTCTACGAGCTCGCGGGCAGCCTGCGAAGCGGGGTGTAATTCAAAAGTAAAAATTCAAACGTCCAAGGCTGACGCCGGCGAACGCAGCTACCTGCGCTAACCTGGCATCGCTGGCGCTATTGACTTTTTAGCTTTATCGTGATCACCCGCCGGCGCCCTGCTTCCGCACGTACTTGGTCAGGATTACGATCATTTGTCCTTCCACGCGGCCTTCGATCTGTTCCGTGTTATCAGCTACGAGGCGGATGTTTTTTACTACGGTACCGCCACGCGCGGTGAGGGAAGCGCCTTTCACGTCGAGCGATTTTACGAGGACTACCGAGTCGCCGTTCTGAAGTACATGACCGTTGGCGTCTTTGTGTAGGTGCACGGTTCCGTCGCTTTCATGGTCGCCTGTCGCTTTGGCCCAGGCGAGACGCTCGTCGTCGAGGTAGAGCAGGTCGAGGCTGTCTGCTGCCCAGCTTTCGTTGCGGAGGCGGCTGAGCATGCGCCAGGCCGTAACCTGAACGCCCGGCACTTCGCTCCACATCGTTTCGCCAAGCACCCGCCAATGCGCGGCATCCAACTCCTCTTTCCGCTCCACCTGCGCACGGCATTTGGCGCAGGCCGCAATGCAGTTGTCGGCGTCACGGCCGTCCTGTGGCTGCACTTCAAACAGTTGCACGTCGCTCACTGCAGTACAGAGCTCGCATGTGCCACCGCTGCGCGCCTTTACTACCTCTTCCAGTTTCATCATTGCCGGTTTTTGGCCGCGAAGTTAGCGTTTCGTGAGGCCCCCTCCTCCGGTGGGTGACGCCAGGGGCCCGAGCAGCTCGCGCCATTCGGAGCGGGTGATGCTCGCGAGAAAGCCCGGACTTCCCCCGATCAGCTCGCCGGAGAGCGCGCGCTTCGCCGCCTGCAGGTGGCGGATCTTCTCTTCCACCGTACCCGGGCAATACAGCCGCACCGCCACCACTTTCTTGTCTTGCCCGATGCGGTAGGCGCGGTCGATGGCCTGGTCTTCGACGGCGGGGTTCCACCAGGGATCCACGAGGTACACATAATCGGCCGAAGTGAGGTTGAGGCCGGTGCCGCCGGCCTTAAGCGAGATCAGAAAGACGCGCGTGCGCTCGTCGGTCTCGAAGCGCTGCACGGCGCCGGCGCGGTCGCGGGTGCTGCCGGTGAGCACCTCCGACGGGATCTGTCGCTTTTCGAGCTCGGCGCGGATCAGGTCCAGCATCGACACGAACTGCGAGAACACGAGGATCTTATGCCCCGGTGCATTGTTGACGATGCCTTCCACCAGCGCCTCGATCTTGGAAGAGGTACCGTTCCATTGCTTTTCCTCGGGCAGCAGCTGCGGTGCGTTGCAGATCTGGCGGAGCCGCGTGAGCCCGCGCAGTAGAAATACGGAGGAGCGCTTCAGCTCGTCGTCGGCCTTCCCCTCGATGAAGTCGCGCAGCTCGCGGGCGCAGGCGTCGTAGATGCGCTGCTGGCTTTCGTCCATCGGGCACGAAAGCAGGAGCTCGGTCTTCTCGGGCAGCTCGGGAGCCACTTCCTTCTTGGTGCGGCGCAGCAGGAAAGGCGCTACGCGCTGCTGCAGCTGGCGGGCGTGGCGGCTGCTCTGAAACTGGTCAATGGGTATCGAGAACAGCTGCTTGAACGAGCGCTTGCTTCCGAGGAGGCCGGGGCAGGCAAAGGAGAGCTGGGCGTAAAGATCGAGGGTATTGTTCTCCACGGGGGTGCCGGTGATGGCGAAGCGCGTGCGGGCTTGCAGGAGCCGGGCCGCCGCGTAGCGCTGCGATTCGATGTTCTTGATGGCCTGCGACTCGTCGAGGAACACGTGGCGGAACCCGTAGTTCTTCAGGTAAGAAATATCCTGCAGCAGCGTGCCATACGTGGTGAGCACGAGGTCGAAGCGGTCGAAATCGCGGATGTGGCGGAGGCGCCGCTCGCCATAGTGAAGGTGCAGCCGGAGCGTAGGGGCAAAGCGCTGCGCCTCGGCTTGCCAGTTGAAGAGGAGGGAGTTGGGCACCACCACGAGGCTGGTGTGCGGCCCGTCGGTATCGGCCTCGGCGAGCAGGAAGGCAAGCACCTGTACGGTCTTGCCGAGGCCCATATCGTCGGCAAGGCAGCCGCCGAAGCCGCCGGCGGCGAGGAGCTGCAGCCAGTTGAGGCCCTCCTGCTGGTAGTGCCGCAACGTGCCGCGGAAGGTGGCGGGCACCGGCACGTTGGGTACCGCTTCCGGCCGCGTGAAGTGCTGCTGATAGTAGCGCAGCTCCGCCAGCGCCTCGCGGTCCAGCTCGTCTTCCCGGAATAATTCTGCTACCGTGGCAAACTGCACTTTGGGGATCCGTAGTTCTTCGGATTCGGTGTCGCCTGCCTCGAACCAGGCCGCGAAGCGCTCGAGCCAGGCTTCGGGCAGCAGTCCCTGCGTGCCGTCGCCGAGTGGAATGTAGCGGCTCTTCGCCCGCACGGCCTGCTGCAGTTGCTTGAGGGCGGCGGTTTGTTTGCCGAAGCGCAGCTTCACGGTGGCGCCAAACCAGTCGATGCCACTGCGCACCTGAACGGATACAGAGGCCGTGTGGGGGCTCGTGCGGATGCCTTTGAGGTCGCCGAAGCCCAGCACGGTGATGCCCGCTTCCTGCCAGTCGGCGAAGGCGCCGAGGAACCAGTCGTTCTCGAGAAAGCGGGAGCGGTGGAGGTAGAAGGCGAGCGGATCGGTGTCGAGCTGCCGCTCGAAGTCGGGATGCTGACGGAGGAGGAGGGCCGTGAAGGCGACCTCGGCTTCCTCGTTGCGTTCGAGGCAGAACCATTGCCCGGAGCGGTCCTGCGCATATACCTGCCGCTTCGAGAGCACGGGCACGTCGGTATTGCCGTAACGCGCTACGGGCGTGAGGGCGATGTGGGCGCCAGAGTCGGAGAGGTAGAGGAAGCGCTCCGGTGGGGCATCGCCACCGGCTTCGGCGCGCTGGACTTCGGTGGCGGGTTGGACCCCGGTGTAGTGCACGGTCAGCAGGTCGCCGAGGGGGTCGAGCACGAGGCGGCGGAACTCGGGAAAGTGCGCGGCGGGCAGTTGCAGCGGGCCGCGCAGTCCGCGGAAGAAGCGTACGAGACGGAAGAGGGGGAAGGAGGCAAGCAGGTGCCATGCTTCGGTGCCGCGCACGAAGTGCTCGAAGGCGATGTCGGTTTCCTCCAGCGGGATCATGCGCCCGCCGATCGGCAGTTGCGGCGTGCAGGTGTAGGTGTCGCCGCGGCGGGTAACGAGCAGCGTGGCGTCGGTGATGGGGGCGCCGAAGCCGACGGGGGTCAGCGAGCCGGCCGTGGGGTTGTCGGAAAAGCCGGCGTCGTGTGCATAAATGGGCAGGCCGGCCGGGTTGCGGAGCACGAGGCGCAGGGCTTCGATATCGGCCGGGGTACGTGGTGCGGTGGGGTCTTTCTGGAAGCGGCTGACGGCGGCGAGGAACTGTAGTACTGCGGGGTCGCCGGTGCGCGGTATGCGGTCGAGCGGGTTGACGGGCAGGAGCGGGTTGCGCGGCTTGCCGGCGGCCGTGAGCGTGGCCTCGTACAGCTCGATGCTCAGCACCTTGTGAAAGCGGTAGTGCCGCAGCACCAGCAGCAAGGCGCGCTCCCCGGTGGCCGGTGCGGGTTGGGGAGCACCGCCGAGGAGGGCTTCCTGCAGGTCTTTGATGGAGTAGGTGTGCGCCATGAAGGCCGCCAAGCTAGCGATTTTCCGGCGTTGCCGGTTCGGGTGTTCGCTACGCTTACGTCTGCCTTCGGCAGTGCGCAACGGCACGACGAAAGATCACGTCAGTGCCAGACGCCTGGTTCCGGCTGTTCTTTGGTTGTTCGTTACAGGAGTAGTCAATGGTATTCGCCGATCCTGTAGTGAGGCCGGCCCGGCAGGAAGCGTAAGGGCGGCAAAGAACCTCCCGTTGCTCCGTCGTTTCGTTGCGCCGTCGTGTTTCGGCGCAGGCGGACGGTGAGCGGAGCGAACCCTTACACTGCCTCTGTGGTACCGGCTTTAGCGGCTTCGAGCGCTGCGATGTCGAGCTTGTCCATCTGCATCATGGCGGCCATCACGCGTTGTGCTTTGGCGGGATCGGGATCGCTCATGAGCGCGCCCATCTGTGCCGGTACTACCTGCCAGGAAAGGCCGTAGCGGTCTTTGAGCCAGCCGCAGCGCGAGGGCGTGCCGCCTTCGGTGAGGGCGTTCCAGTAGTGGTCGATCTCCTGTTGGGTGTTGCAGGAGATCACGAAGGACGTGGCCTCGGTGAAGGTGTACTGCGGGCCGCCGTTGAGGGCGAGGAAGGCTTTGCCGTCGAGGCTGAAGGGAACTACCAATGCGGGCCCGGCAGGGTCGGGGCGGCTGATGGGGCCGATGGCCGAGTTCGGGAACACGGAGGTGTAGAAGGTAGCGGCCTCTTCGGCGTGGCCGTTGAACCAGAGAAAGGGCGTGATCTGGGGCATATCGAATCGTTTTAGTAGAAGAACGTCTTGCTATCGTGAAGAGCGGGAACACGGATGAAACGGATGGTGCGGATGAAGACAGATCCGTGTCGGTCGGTTCTATCCGTTCCCCCCGAAACTTTGGGCGTGTTCCTGGTTTTTATCGCTTTGCTGCGTATTGTAGTACTACGATGCCACAATCGAATGGAGTGGCGGTTACGAGTGCGAGGTCGCGGCGGGCTTCGAGCGTGTGGAAGATGGGCATGCCGGTGCCGATGGCCGCGGGGTTGACGAAGAGGTGGTATTCGTCGACGAGGTTTTCGCGGATAAGGGAGGAGACGAAGGTGGCGCCGCCGTAGGCGATGAGGTCGCCGCCTGCCTGCTGCTTCAGTGCATTGACCGCCGTTGCGAGGTCGCCTTTTTCAAGCAGCGTATTGTCCCACTCCGAGGCTTCCAGCGTATTGCTGAACACCACCTTGGCCGTATCGGTGAACTTCCTGCCGGCGGCTTGCTCGGGGTTCGTATCGTCGGCGGCTACGCCGGCCCAAAAGGGGATGAAGCCCTCGGCGAGCTTTCGCCCGAGCAGGATCGTGTCCACCGGTTGGGTGAGGTCCGTTACGTATTGTTTCAGGGCATCGTCCCAGTTGAAGGATACCCAATCCATTTCCCCGTTCGGGCCCGCGATAAAGCCGTCGAGCGTCATTTGTACCTGTAGCTTCAGTTTTCTCATGATGGTTTTCTTTTTCACAGAGCGCTGCCGTTTCCCGGCTGCATCATGGGGCAAACCTACGCTTTCGCGCCGGCGGTGGCAGCCCCTGCCTGCGACAAAGACAGGGGAATTTTGCGACACGAACGGATTCCCTACTTTTGTGGTCCCGGATCTCCTCCGGCTGCTGACATCCCTGCTGGGGCGGATGTTTCCGAAAGCCCCTGTTCTCCCTTTTATTTTTTTAGTAAACACTAAGAACATGTCCTCTATTGGATACTATTGCGATCCGCAAGGCATCGAGCCGCATGCACATGCGGAACTGCAGCGGTACGCACAGCAGCCGGCGATCGGCGCGCTCCGCGCGTTCACCGACATTCATTACTGCGCCGAGAAGGCGCTGCCCGTGGGCGTTGCCTTTGCCGCTACCAATCATGTCTTTCCGCTGGTTACCGGGAAGGATATCGGTTGCGGCGTCATGTACCTCCGCATCGGCAAGGAGCATTGGCGCAAGCTTTTCGACAAGCGCGCACACTTCGACGCCTGGCAGCGGGCGCACGGCGCCATGACCGACGACGGCCTCGGCGGCGGCAATCACTTTCTTTCGCTGGAGGAAGACGACGAGGCCGTGTACGTCATCTGCCACACCGGCACGCGCAACCGCGGCATCGCGCTGTACCAGCGTTGCGTGGAACTGTGCCGGCAGTACGCACAGGAAGCGGGGGGCGATGGCGAGTCGGTGCCGGCCGGTCGCTTCGATGATGCGTTCCGGGCGTATTATACCGACACCCTGCGGTTTGGCTACGCGCGCCGCAAGGCCTTTTGCCTGCAAACGATGGCCTTCCTGCAGGGCGCCCAGTATGTGGGGGCGAGCGGCCCGGTGGCCCGGGATTATGGGCAGGGCCTGTTTGCGGAGCGAGACGAGGAAGGCCGGCTGCATGGCACGCCCTACCGGCTCGGCGACTCGGTGCACAACCACCTGCGCTTCGACGGCGACACGGTGCTTCATCGCAAGGGCAGCACCGAGCTCGTGCCGGGCCGCACGGCAGTGCTGCCGTTGTCGATGTCGCGCGGTTCCCTCCTCGTAACGGCTACCGGCCGCGCCGGGGAGGCGCTTTGGTCGTGCGCACACGGGGCGGGCCGCAAGCTCTCGCGCTTTGCCGCGCAGAAGCACTGGCGCACCGTGCTGAAGGAAAAGGAGCGGCGGGCTTACCGGGCGCAGTTTCCCGAGCTGCTGGGGCACAACGGGGAGTTCCCGAAGGGCACGGTGCAGGAGCTCGATTACGCCTACAAGCCCGACGACGACATCTTCCGCTACCAGCCCTACCTGCGCCTCGTGACGCGCACGCGGCCCATCGCCACGATCAAGTACACGGAGATCTAGCGGCCCCCTGTCCCCCCAAGGGGGAACTTAAGTTGGCGCTGTACTTATGGTAGGGTGGTTTCTTCAGTTGGGTAGCAAAAGCCTTCGCCTTTGGCGGGGGCTTTTTTCATTCGGGGGCTTGCGCAGCACCTGCCTCACCTTTCGTCGCGCCGCCGCGCCGCCGCGTGCTAAGGCCGCCTGCGGCCACCTCACCCAACTTTTGCGCGCTTCTTTCTACGGTTGAGCTGGCTCGGAATCAACACCTTAAAGGGCGTCATTACCGCCTGATCGGGCCGGTTTAACGGTCGGGAGCGCCCGGTTTGCGCCGATTGGCGTAATTTTCCGGCGATTAACAGGAGCCACTTATGAAGCGTACCGACTTTGTTTATTCCAACGCCCCCGAGCCGCACCGCGGCCGCACCAAGGAGATCCTCCGCAAGCACCCCGAGATCCGTAACCTCATCGGCAAGAACCCGCTGTCCTTTCTCGTCATCTGCGGGCTCGTCGGCCTCCTCGTGGCCGGCGCCATTCTCCTGCAGGACGCCTCCTGGTGGTGGATCCTCGGCGCGGCCTACCTCGTAGGCGCCTTTGCCGATCATGCCCTTTTCGTAATGATCCACGAGTGCGCCCACAAGCTCGTGTTCAAGAGCCCCGTGGCCAACCGCCTCGCCGGCATGCTCGCCAACCTTCCCCAGATCTTCCCGAGCTCCATCTCCTTCGAGAAGTACCACATCAAGCACCACTCCTTCCAGGGCGTGCACGAGCTCGATGCCGACCTTCCGAACAAGTGGGAGGCGAAGCTCATCAACAACTACTTCGTAGGCAAGGCCCTCTGGTTCCTGCTCTACCCCATCTTCCAGGCCTTCCGCGTGGCGCGCCTCAAGGAGATCAAGCCGTTCGACGCCTGGACGGCCGCCAACTGGGCCGCTCAGATCGTGTTCACCGCCGCCATGTGGTATTTCTTCGGTCCGAAGGCCGTAGCCTTCCTCACGCTGTCGTTCTTCTTCTCGGTGGGCCTCCACCCGCTGGGTGGCCGCTGGATCCAGGAGCACTACCTCACGCACAACGAGGAGCAGGAAACCTTTTCCTACTACGGCCCGCTCAACGTGGTCGCCTTCAACGTGGGCTATCACAACGAGCACCACGACTTCCCCTCCATCCCCTGGAACAAGCTCCCCGAGATCAAGCAGGCCGCGCTGCCCTACTACGACTCGCTGAAGTCGCACCGATCCTGGACGCTGCTGATGCTGCGCTTCCTCTTCAGCCGCGAGCTGTCGCTGTATTCGCGCATCGTACGCAAGAACCGGGGCAAGGTGCCGCTGACCGACGTGTCGAAGCCCGACGCTGACCTTACGGCGGCCCCGCGCGAGGTGCTTGCCGATGCTGTATAAGTACGGATCCCGATGATATCGACCGGCCGCATCGCGGCCGGTTTTTTTATGCTCCGGACTGCAGTCCGGGCTAACCGGGAGGCCAACCCTCCGGGGTGAGTGGTAAGCGGTTCCGGTGCGCATGGCGGAATCCGGGAAAGTAGGTCAATGCCTTCGCTATAAACGTAACCGACGCGCTGCCGACGGGAAAATCCCGGACGCCTGCGCCAAAGGCGTCGCCGCGGTTATAAGGGATCGGTCATCAGCTGCGCCGCCTTCTCAACCGACGCGCTGGCGATTAATGCATCCCGGAGGGATGCGCGCTCAGTAGCCCGGCATGCAATGCCGGGTTAGCGATGCATAGGTATCACGATATGTCAGCATCCCGGAGGGATGCGCGTTACCAAAAATCGAGCACCATAGGGTTGGTCCAACAATAATGGCATATGCCGATCCGAACGGAATGGATGCCGGTGGCGGGTTTCGTCCGGTGCTATGACGCCCTCCGCAAAACCTTTGACGGGCACCCCTCCGGGGTGCGGTTTCCTTTGATCGTACCGTGTTTCTACCGATCGCGCACCCTGCGGGCTGTCTGGATACCCCGTGCCCATTTCGATCCGTTCGCGTAACGCACCGATCCGGGAAGCACGCATCCGGGATGCATTCGTCGTCCGGGAAGGTCTTGCGACGCCGGCAAATCTTTGGCGCGGATACGCAAGAAGTTTCGTTGGGTGTATCGGGTAGGCATTACGCACGGAAAGCACGCCTGGTTTATCGCGTAGCGGCAAGCACCTGCTGACGCGCGGGCAGCAGCACCGTAAAGGTGGCGCCTTCGCCGGGGCGACCCTCGGCGCTGATGCTGCCCTGGTGGATCTCGGCGATCTTCTTGCACAGCGCGAGACCGATGCCGTTGCCGGAAAAGACGCTGCGGTCGTGCAGGCGCTGGAAGGCCCCGAAGATCCGCTCCGACTGCACCGGATCGAAGCCGATGCCGTTGTCGCGCACCTCGATCTTGTAATAGGTAAGGTCGGGAAGGAGGGGGTAATAGAGCCGCTTCTCGACCGGGTCGAGGAGCGTTGCGGTGATGCTGATCTCGGGAATCACGCCGGGGCGCGTGAACTTGAGCGCATTGGCCACCAGGTTGAAGAAGAGCTGCGTCACCTGGAAGGAGATGCCCTCGATAGGCGGGAGCTCCCCATGCAGGACGCGGGCGCCTTTCTCTTTGATGAGGAGCTCGGTGTCGTCGGTAATGCGGTGGAGCACGTCGTTGAGGTCGATGGTTTCCCAGTGCTGGTCGGGATCGCTCAGCATCGAGTAGCGGAGCAGGTCGTTGAGCAGGTGGGTCATACGGGTGGCGGCGCCCATCACCTTGTCGAGGCTACGGCGGACGTCGGGCAGGCCGGCGGTCTCCTCGAAGGCCTTGTGGGCGAAGAGGTGGATCTTGCGCAGCGGCTCCTTCAGGTCATGGCTCGAGACGTAGGTGAACTGCTGCAGCTCCTCGTTGAGGCGCTCGAGCTGCTCGGTGCGCTCGCGTACGCGGCGCTCGAGCTCCTGCTCCATCTGCTTGTGTGCGTTGATGTCGCGCATGATGCCGATGATGCGGCTCGGCTGCTCGCGCTCGTTTCGTATGAGCTGCCCCACGATCTGTACCCAGCGTATGCTGCCGTCGCGGCGGCAGACGCGGCATTCGTAGTCGAGCCGGCCGGTGGCCATCATGCGCTCATGGGCCTGCTTCCGGGCCTCGAGGTCGTCGGGGTGTACGCGGGCGATATAGTCGCTGTGGCCCGCTCCGGGGTCCACGTCGGAAAGCTCGAGGAAGCGGGCCGAGGGGATCACGGTGCCCGTAACGAGGTCGATCTCGTAGGGGCCGAGGTCGGCCGAGCTCACGGCGATCTGGGCGCGCTTCTCGGCTTCCTGGATTTTGCGGCGGGCCTCGATGTGCTGGGTGATGTCGATCACGATCACGAGGATGCTGTGCACCTGCCCGTCGGCATCCTTCAGCGGCTCATACACGAAATTGACGTGGTAGCGCTCCGTCTGGCCGTTGTGGAGCAGGTCCACGGGCTGCTCGGCACCGAAGTAGGGCCGGCCGCTTTGGCGCACGCCGTCCAGCAATTCCTCAAAGCCCTGTGTGCGGGCCTCGGGAAGCACATCCCAGAGGGAATGTCCTTCGAACACGGACCGCTCGCGGCCCACGAGCCGCAGGTATTGATCGTTGACGATGTCGACGCTGTACTCCGGCCCGCCGAGCACGCAGATGCCGATGGGCGCCTTCATGATCAGGTTCCGGAAGTTGGACTCGCTGGCCTCGGCGCGCTGCTTGATGCGCACGGTCTCGGTCACATCCACGGCCATGTTGAGTATGCCGTACACGTTGCCGGCAGCATCGCGGAGGGGCTTATAGGAGAAGTTGAAATAAAAGGTCTGGAGCTTGCCGTCCACCACCAGGTCGGCGCGGTCTTCGTAAGCCTGGTACATTTCTCCGGTGCGGTACACGCGCGCGAGGAGCTCGTGGAACGGCTGGCCTTCGAGCTCGGGGAGGGCTTCGCGCACGGTGTTGCCGATCACCGAAGGGTCTTTGCCCCAGAGGCGGATCATGGCGTCGTTGGCCCACTGGATGGTCATCTCCGGACCCGTATAAATACTGGTGGCCACCGGGGCCTGCTGCACGAGGTTGGTAAAGCGCTGCTCGGAGTCGAGGAGCTCGCGGCGGGCGGCCAGTTCGGGGCGCAGGTCGCGGAGCGTGACGGCGCGCGAGAGGACCTGACCGGTTTCGGCATCGCGCACGAGGAGATAATCACCATGGAAAGGAATGAGCTCGCCGGTTGCGAAGTGACGCAGCGTGACCGTGCCGCTCCAGTGGCCCTGCTCGAACAGGGCAGGGACGATGACCTCGCGCACCCGCTCGAATTCCGAGGGCGGGTAGAAATCCTGGATATGGAGCTCCGTTACCGGCGCGTCGGGGGCGATGCCGATGAGGCGCCTGCCGGCCGGGTTTACATAGACCATTTGTCCCTCCAGGGTGGCCATGCCGGCGAAGTCGCGCGATTGCTCGATGATCTGCTGGAGCTTCTCCATGCGCTTGCGCGCGGCGGCCTCGGTGCTGATATCCTGCAGGATGCCGCTGAAGCGCCAGGGTTTTCCGTCCGCATCGAAGTAGGCGCGCCCGCGTGCGCGCAGCAGGAGCTGCCGCTTGCCCGGGTGGGCTACGGTATACTGGATGTCGTAGTTGCCGCCGTTGGCGCCGGCGAGGGCGGCGGTGATGGCCGCCTCCACGCGCGGTCGGTCGTCGGGGAGCACGACGCTGGTGGCGGCTGCGAGGTCTACCGCTTCGTCGTCGGGGAGCCCGAACAGCAGGCGGGTGCGCCGGTTGCAGCGGAACACCATCGTGGCGGGGTCGAGGTCCCAGGTGCCGAGCTCGCCGGCCTCGAGGGCAAAGTGAAGGTCGCCGGAGGTGTCTTCCACCTGCTGCCGCAGGTGCATCTTGTGGGTCGTTTCCTGGAAGGTGGCCAGCAGGCAGCCGCCGATGCGGGTGAAGGTGATGGTCCAGTAGCGGTCGGGCGCTTGCCCGCGGCGCCCGGCCGGCACGGGCAGGTCTTCGAGCAGGAGGGTGGGGCCGCCGGCCAGCATGGCCTGCACCTGGGCGGCGGTGGCGGCCCAGAGCTCCGGCCACAGCTCGCCGGGGGGCGCTCCGGGGGCCGGGAGGGCTTCGCCCATGGGGGCGTGGAGCGTGGCAAAGGCGTCGTTGAAGAAGCAGCGGGCGTCCGGACCGCAGAAGAGCAGCGCGGGAAAAGTAGCGGAAAAGAGGGCTTCCAGCGCGGTTGCTAACTGGGACGGCGTCGGCCTGCCGGCCCCTGGTTCGGAAAGGTCGTTGCCTCCCATGGTGCGGAGTGCCAGGCTTTCGGTATCGCTCGCCGGGGATGTACCGCTGAAGGGGGAAGGTATGTTCATGAGGAGGCGCCTACAAATAAAACTGATTTCCAGACAAGCGCGGCCGTTCTCATATTATATTTTTACTGGGTTTGAGCCCCGGGTCGCTCCGGGAGGCAAAAGGTTCAACAAACAAGCCGGGATCCGGTTCAATGCCATCGTAAAAACACGGAGAAAAAGTACCGTGTTTCCCCTCTTGCCCGGTCGTCGGGAAAGTGCAAATTTTATCGTACCCGCGGCGCCCGCTGCCCGGGCCTTCCCGACCGCAACCAAAAACCCTGCATATGTATTACCAGTTCTGGATCCCCTTCCTCCTGCTCTCGTTTGCCGTCGTGTTCTGCGAGCGCCGGTGGTGCATGCTCCGCGACCTCACGCAGCCGAAGCCGCAACCCTACAGCTGGAGCCGCGTGCAGCTCGCGTGGTGGACCGTCATCGTGCTGTCGTCGTTCATTGCCGTGATGTGGAAAGGGTTCTTAAAAGACGGCAGCACGCTCTACATCGCGCCGGAGCTCGACAAGTCGGCCATCATCCTGCTCGGCATCAGCGGCCTCACCTCCATCGCCGCCCGCTCCCTCGACGCCAACAATAACGGTGGCCAGGCGCAGCACGGCAGCGGGGAGAGCTTCTTCCTCGACATCCTCTCCGATCACTCGGGTATCTCGATCTCGCGCTTCCAGACCGTCGTGTTCAACTTCGTGTTCGGGCTTTGGTTCATCCGCGACGTGCTGGCCAACCTCGGCGACCCGACGTTGTTCCCCAACAAGGTGATCCCCGTCATCACCGACAACAACCTCGTGCTGCTGGGCCTCTCCTCGGCCACCTATGCGGCGCTGAAGATCACCGAGAACCAGGAAAAGAAGAACAAGGAGGCTGCTGCGGCGGCCTCCCCGTCGCCTGCCGCGCCTGCCGCCGATGCGCATCTCGATATCGAGCCGGCCGTCGGCTGATCCTGTTCGTTTGATTGCTTCACCCCCAAAACCTTACTGCTATGCCCTTCAAGGAAAAATACACGGTTAGCCCCCTCTATCTTCCGAAGCCCTCCCGCCGCCGCGGCGGCGCCATGCTCGGTCCCGTGAAGTTCATCGTGGCCCACGACACCGGCAACCCCGGCTCCTCGGCCCGCGCCAACGTCAACTACTATATCAAGACGGCGCAGACGGTGCCGCCCGCGCAGACCGCCTCGGCGCATCTCTTCGTCGACGATAAGGAGATCCTCGAGTGTGTGCCGGCGCTGACGGCCGCACCTGAGAAGGCCTGGCACGTGCTCTACCGCATGCCGAAGGACAACGAGCTCTATGGCGCCAATGCCAACGACGCCGCCATCGGCGTGGAGCTGTGCTACGGCGGCAACATCGACGACGACAAGGCCTATGCGAAATACGTATGGGTGCTGGCGAAGATCTGCCACCAGTTCGGGCTCGACCCCGCCACCTCCGTGGTGGGCCATTTCTTCCTCGACCCGAAGCGCAAGACCGACCCGGTGACGGGCCTTGCCCACAGCCGCCGCACGTATGAGCGCCTGCTCAAGGACGTGGTGACGGAGTATAACGACTGCACCGGCGCCGCGCCTGCGCCCACGTTCAATGAAGTGCCGTTTGTTGCCGAAGTGCTCAGCGCGGTGAAGCTCAATATCCGCGAGCAGCCGGCCACGCGGAGCGGCATCGTGCAGACGCTTCCGCCGCGCACGCCCATCCGGGTGGTGGCTCGGGTCGACAACGGCGAGCCCGTGAACAACAACCGCGTGTGGTACAAGGACAGCAACGGCAACTATTGCTGGAGCGGTGGGGTGACCCCACCCCCGACCCCTCCCCAGGAGGGGAGGGGAGCGCCCATCCCCAGCCCTTCCCAAAGGGAAGGGGGGGCGAGTCCCGCAACGCCGATGGCGAATACGAACAATGTGCCGATGACGGGATACAAGCCGGACAAGCGGTGCATCGACTTCATCAAGGCGCACGAAGGCCTGCGGCTGACAGCCTACCAGGATTCGGCGGGTATCTGGACCATCGGCTACGGCACCATCCGCTATGCCGACCAGAGCCCGGTGAAGCCCGGCGACCAGATCGACCCGACGAAGGCCGAGGCCCTGCTCGCGATGGAGGTGGAAGAGAAAAGCGCCTCGGTGCGCAAGCTGATCCAGAACCCTTCGCTGACGCAGAACCAGTTCGACGCACTCGTGTCGTTCGCCTACAACGTGGGCACCGGCGCCCTGCGCTCGTCCACGCTGCTGAAGCGCGTCAACGCCAACCCTTCCGACCCTTCGATCCGCGAGGCCTTCCTGATGTGGAACAAAGCGCATGTGGACGGCAAGCTCGTAGAGATCGACGGGCTCTCGAAGCGGAGAGGCGAGGAGGCGGACCTGTATTTCTCGTGATCCGTTTGCGTAGCGTCTGGTTACGTTAAAGTATAATCCGGGAGCACGACAACAGTCGGCCGCAAGCGGCCTCTGGCACGCGACGGCACAACGACGCGACGGCGCGACGACGAACGCTTACCGGCACTTGCGTCACATTGCTGCTTCGCTGCGTCGCCCCTCGCCGCGAAGAACAGGCCGCTTGCGACCTCGGCCATTCAGAAAAGAGACAGTTTACAAGCTAGTGACGAGCGGCCCCCAACGGGGCCGCTTTGTGGTATCTATGCTCCACCGGAAACCCCGACCTTCGGGCCCGGCATGTTCCACTACTTCCTCGTCTACAAGCCTTACGACGTGCTCTCGCAGTTCACGCCCGACGCGCCCGGCGACCGCACGCTGGCCGATCTCGGCTATGCCTTCCCGCCCGACGTTTATCCGGTAGGCCGCCTCGACAAAGACAGCGAGGGCCTGCTGCTGCTCACCAACGACAACCGCTTCAAAACGCGCGCGCTCGACCCGAAGAGCAAAACGCCCAAGACCTACTGGGCACAGGTGGAAGGCGCCGTTACGCCCGCGGCGCTGGAGGAACTCGCACGGGGCGTCACCATCCGCGTCAACGGCAGCACCTACCGCACCCTGCCCGCCCGGGCGCGGCTCCTGGAGCCCGCACCACCCGTACCCGGGCGCGAGCCGCCGATCCGCTTCCGGCAGGCCATCCCCACGTCCTGGCTCGAGCTGCGCATCGTGGAAGGCAAGAACCGACAGGTGCGCCGCATGACGGCGGCCGTGGGCTTCCCGACCCTGCGCCTGATCCGCGTCGCCATCGGCAGCCTGCAACTCGGCGACCTGGCACCCGGCGCCGTCCGCCCGATCGCGGCGCCAAAGTTTTCGTAAGCCGACCGCTGGCACCCGGAAAAAGGACGCAGCCGAGTGCTCCGGTCATCAGGTAGCGACAGAAATTCTAAGTAATTGTACTTAGTACAGTTAAAAAGTCGATTAGAATTCTTAAGTGAATTCACCGGCCTGATTCGTAGAAAAGCCCGTCCCTGCAGGGTTTCAGGGGGGTTAATGGCCCTGCCGCCTACCTCGGATACCCGGCATCCCCCAAATAGGTTATTGCGGCTATTGCCCGGAACCGCTTATTTCACGGCTCCTGCGTGATCTATTTTCAACACCTCCTCCCTCATCCTACCAGTTAAAACCGCCAATATCCGGCGCTGTGCCTCCTTCCGGATGCATACTGCTTGCGACTAACCAACAACTAACCACCGAACGATACCACCAAAAAACCATTCGTTCACAAAAAATTGCACTATGCGCTTTTTTACCAAGAAGCGGGCTTATGGCCTGTTGCTTCCCTTGCTCTGTTGTGCCCTGACTGCTTCGGCACAGCAACATCCCCAGTTCACCGACACCGGTAACCCCACCGAGGATTCGGCCCGCTACGCGCAGGGCCTTGCGCAGTATGCGCAGGCCAAGCGGCAGACAGCGGCGCGTATGAGCGTCGCCACGGCCGAAGCGCCCTCCAAGGCCGCTCCGAAAAGCCTGGGCAGTGCCACGGCGCGCCTCGCCTCGCAGAGCTGCCTCATCCCGCGCGACGCCTCGTGGATCCAGATCCCCGTGGGCGACGACAACTCCAGCGCCGTGATCCCCCTCGGCTTTACGTTCGACCTCTACGGCCAGTCGTACAGCAATGTGTACATCAACACCAACGGCAACGTCACCTTCACGGGTGCGCTCAACACCTACAACGCCTCGGGCTTTCCGTTCAACACGGCCATCCTCGCGCCTTTCTGGGCCGACGTGGAAACGAGCACCTGCGGTGGCGTCTATTACAAAAAGGAAGCGACCCGCATGATCGTGACCTGGGAAAACGTAGGCTACTACTCGGTACAGTGCGGCATGCGCAACACCTTCCAGGTGGTGTTCGGCACCACCAACGACCCCGTGATCGGCCTCGGCCAGAACGTGCTGTTCAACTACGGCGACATGCAGTGGACCACCGGTCAGGCTTCGGGCTCGCAGAACGGCTTCGGCGGTACCGCCGCCACCGTGGGCATCAACAAGGGCGACAACGTCAACTACGTGCAGATCGGCCGCTTCAACGTCAACGGCGCCAACTACGACGGCGGCGGCGGCACCAACGACGGCATCAACTACCTCGACTACCAGTGCTTCTCGTTCAACGTGAGCACGGCCGGTAATATTCCTCCGTCCTTCTCCGGCTTCCCCACGGGCAACACCGTGACGGTGAACTGCGGTGAGACGGCCAACTTCACTATCCAATCCCTGCCTCCCGAGGTGAACCAGGTAGTAACTACCGAGGTCAACACGGGCGGTGTAAGTGGCATTTCGGCCAACGTGACCAATGGCGCCGTGTCTACGGCCACGCTCACCGTGAGCGGGCAGGCCAGCAACGTCGGCACACATACGGTCACCTTCACGGCCACCGACAACGGCTCGCCAGCAAAGTCAGCCACGCAAACGCTGACCGTAGTTGTACTGCCCCCGCCTTCTGCCTCTATTACGCTTTCGGGGCCGGCCACCTTCTGCGTCGGCGGCTCTGTGACGCTTTCCGCACCTGCAGGAGCAGCGGGCTACCTCTGGAGCAATGGCGCCACTACGTCGTCCATCGACGTGAGCGCGACCGGTACTTATACGGTGACCGTAACCGGCACCGGCGGCTGCTCTTCCACTTCGGATCCCGTAACCGTGACCGTGCATCCCAAGCCTGTGGTTTCCATCGGCGCTTCCGGTGCCACGAGCTTCTGCCCCGGCGGCAGCGTCACGCTCACTGCCTCGGGCGCCGACAGCTACTCCTGGAGCACGGGCGCCACTTCGGCTTCCATCAGCACCGGCCAAACCGGCACGTATACGGTAACGGGCACCACTAACGGCTGCTCGGGAACGGCATCCGCTACGGTGAACGCCACTGACGCCACCCCGCCCTCCATCTCCTGTCCCGGCAACCAGACGCTGGCCAGCTGCGCCACAACGATCCCCGCCTATGGCCTCAGCGCCCTAGCCTCCGACAACTGCACCCCCGCAGGCGCCCTCACTATCACGCAGGTGCCGGCAGCCGGTACCGCCATCGCCGCCGGCAGCACGGTAACCGTGACGCTCACGGTCAAGGATGCCGCCGGAAACCAGGGTAATTCGTGCACCTTCACGGTCACCCGTCCCAACATCACCCCGGTTGCCGGCAACGACGCCGCTTCGGTGTGCAGCGGCAGCAGCGTGACCATCGACGTGCTCGCCAACGACACGCATCCTCAGGGCAGCTCCCTTTCGGTGAACGACTTCGCTACGCCCTCCGTGGGCACCCTGGTGAAGACCGCCGACAACAAGCTCCTGTATACGGCTCCCGCCGGCTACTCGGGCCCGGTTACCTTTACGTACACCACCAAAGCCTCCGACGCCACCATCGGCTTCAGCGGCAACGGTCACTATTATGAGTGGGTGCCTTCTTCCGGCATCACCTGGACGAACGCCCGCGCACAAGCGTCCAACCGCACCTACAACGGCCTCAAGGGTTACCTGGTCACCATCACCTCGGCTGCCGAGATGACCTTCGTACGCACGAAGCTCCAGGGCTCCGGCTGGATGGGCGCTTCGGACCTCGCTTTCGAAGGCCAGTGGCGCTGGGTCACCGGCCCCGAAGGCCTCGAGAACAACGGCGCCGGTCGTCACTTCTCCAACCAGAGCAAAACCGGTAACTGCTCCGCCAACTGGGCACCCGGCATCAACGGCAACTACGCCAACTGGGCCACCGCCGGCGAGCCGAACGACTGCGGTGCCAACGTGGGCCAGTTCAATCCGATGAACGTAAACCGCGGCGGTGAGCACTACGCGCACTTCTACGGCGATGGTATCTGGAACGACTTCCCCAACAGCGTAGGCGGCAACATCGCCGGCTACGTGGTGGAGTACGGCGGCCTTGAAGGCTGCATCCCCGAGCTCACGGCTTCGGCCACCGTCACCGTTACGGTGAAGGCACTGCCGACAACATCGGTCAGCGCTTCCTCGCTCGACATCTGCCCCGGCACTTCGTCGACCCTCACTGCGTCCGGCGCCGACACCTATGTATGGAATACGGGTGCCACCGGTGCTACCCTCGTGGTGACCGCCCCCGGCACCTACACGGTAACCGGCACCAGCAACGGCTGCACGGGCGCTCCGGCCTCGGTGCAGATCAAGCAGAATACGGCGCCGGCCATCAGCGGCGTGAATCCCTACCTGCAGGCCTTCACAGCGGCCAACTCCTGCACCGCCGTGGTGAACTACCCGGTTGCCGCCTCCGGCATCCCGGCGCCTGGTGTAAGCTACTCCTTCACGGGCGCTACGAGCGGCTCGGGTAATGGCACCGGCAGCGGCCGCACCTTCAACAAGGGCGTGACGCATGTAGTAGTGACCGCGACCAATGGCTGCGCCACGGCAACTGCCTCCTTCGATGTTACCGTCGTCGACAACGTGAAGCCTGTGGCCAGCTGCAAGAGCGCCACGGTTTATCTCGATGGCAATGGTAAAGCCTCCGTTACCGCTGCACAGCTGAACAACAATTCTTCCGATAACTGCAGCCCCGTGAGCCTGTCGGTGGTGAAGTCGGGCATCATCTGCGGCATCGCTGCAGAGAACGGCACCATTACGCTCCAGGCGCCTGCCGGTACGGTCATCGACCGGATCGACTTCGCCTCTTATGGCACGCCCACGGGCAGCTGTGGCAACTTCGTGCAGGGCTGGTGCCATGCCGGCAACAGCAAAGCGGTTGTGGAAGGCCTCGCGCTCAACCAGAACAGCTTCTCGGTACAGGCCAGCAACCTGGTATTCGGCGATCCCTGCTTCGGCACGGTGAAGCGCCTCGTGATCCAGGCCCACTACACCGGTGTTTCCACCAGCAGCGACTTCGACTGCTCCAACCTCGGCGACAACGCCGTGACCCTCGTGGTGACGGATGCCGACGGAAACGTGTCGACCTGTACTTCTACGGTAACGGTGCTGGACGCCATCGCGCCGGTGCCCCAGCTGGCGAGCCTCCCCGTTGTTACGGGCCAGTGCTCCGCTACGGCCACGGCTCCCCTGGCTACCGACAACTGCGCCGGCACCGTGGTGGCTACTACGGCCGACCCGGTGACCTACACGCAGCAAGGCACTTATACCATTACCTGGACCTACAGCGACGGCAACGGCAACTCGACGACACAGCAGCAGACCGTGACCATCGCCGATACGGAGCAGCCGGTACTGACGGATGTTCCTGCCAGCACTACGGTTTCCTGTGATGCGGTGCCTGCGGCTGCCCAGCCCGGCGCTACCGACAACTGCGACGCTGCCCCGGCCGTAACCCTGGCCGAGACCAGCACGCAGGATGCAGCCCCCAATGCAGCCGGTCATTACAACTACACGATCACGCGTACCTGGACCGCTACGGACCATGTAGGCAATACTTCCTCGGCTACGCAGACGATCACGGTGCAGGACATTACAGCTCCGGTGGTGACCTGCCCGGGCGACAAGACGCTGAACTGCCAGGATGATGCCTCCACCACTGCCAACGGCGTGGCTACGGCTACCGACAACTGCGCGCCGGTATCGATCACGCACAGCGACGTCAGCACGCAGAGCGCCGACGTCAATAGCCCCGCTCACTACAACTACACGATCTCCCGCACCTGGACGGCTACGGACGTGAGTGGCAACGCTACGACCTGCGTCCAGACCATCACCGTACAGGACGTGACCGCCCCGGTGATGACCTGCCCTGCATCGGTGACGCTGAGCTGCGAGGCAGACAACAGCACGGCTGCCAATGGTGTGGCTACGGCTACGGACAACTGCGCTCCTGTTGCGATCGCGTACAGCGATGTGAGCACGCAGGTGGCTGATGTGAATAGTGCCGCCCACTACAACTACGTGATCACCCGCACCTGGAAGGCAGCAGATGTATCCGGCAACGCCACGACCTGCATCCAGACCCTCACGGTACAGGACGTGACCGCTCCGGTGATCACGACGGCTGCCGGTTCTATGGACCGCACCGAGGAGTGCTCCGACAATAAGGCCATTGCCGATGCCCTGGCCCTTGTGCCGGCGGCCTCCGACAACTGCGCCCCGGTAACGCTGCACCTCGTAAGCGACGTGAAGACAGCCGCCTGCGGCGCCACCTACACCCGCGTGCGGACCTGGAACTTCACCGACGTATCGGGTAACACGAGCGCTGTCTTCACCCAGACCCTGACGGTAGTAGACCGCACGGCTCCTGTGGTGACCTACAACGTGAACGCGGTAGAGCATTGCTACGACACGACGTCCACGCACTATACGGTTGCCGCTATCGTGGCTACGGATAACTGCACGGCCGTGACCTACAGCTACGCAGTGAGCGGACCGGGCGGCTTTACCCGCACCGGCACCGGCCCCGACGCCTCCGGCACCTTTGCTGTTGGCATGAACACGATCAGCTGGACGATGAAGGACGCCTGCGGCAACACCACCACTGCGGTGACCACCGTGCGCCTGAACGCCCCGATCCTGGGTACGTTCAACTCCTTCACGGTGCTGCAGCAGGGCGCCCTCGCCAACACCATTTACCTGGGCTATACCCCTGCCTCCACCGCCGCCATCAAGGTGACGGCTACGGGCGGCACGGCTCCGTACACGTATAGCTGGGTGAAGAGCAGCGGCAGCGCCAGCTTCACCCCCTCCGGCGACGGCTCCACCATCCAGGTGACGGCTGCTGCGGCCGGAACCGTGACCTTCTCGGTAACCGTTACGGACAGCAAGGGCTGTAAGGCGGTCTTTACCAAGACGATCCGCGTCATCGACGTACGCTGCGGCAACAAGAACGACAAGGTGCTGGTGTGCCACGCTACGGGCTCTGCCTCCAACCCGTATGTGCAGATCTGCGTAGCACCGAGCGCCGTGCCCGCACAGCTTGGCAACGGATCCTACCTCGGCACCTGCACCGGCACGCCCGCTACCACGCGCAGCGAGCCGAAGGCACCGAAAGCCGTTGCTGCTATCGAAGCATCGGTGGTGGCCTTCCCCAACCCGAGCCGCGGCCTCGTAAGCCTGCGTATCAGCGGCCTCAGCGGCAAGCTTACCGTGGAAGTGTGGAACGCTCAGGGTGCCGTAGTGACCCGCCGCGAGACCACCGCCACGCCGCTTACCGGCATGACGCTGGACCTGCAGACCGTAGCAGGCGGCCTCTACACGATCCGCATCACCGATGGCAAGCAGGTACTCAGCACCCGCGTCACCATCGCCCGATAAGCATCCTCTTGGTTCTTGTACAACGAAAGCCCCGGCCGAAACGCCGGGGCTTTCTTATTTCGCTTTCGGCGGAGCAGGGTGCCTGCCTTTGCCGTAAGCAGGAGCCGGGTTCGCCGGGCAGAAGGGCCTGCCGGTCTAAAACAGCGGTTCGCCTCCGGGCCCTGCCGCTACTTTTGCCCTACTCCCCACCGGGAGTCTTAAACTGAACGCGATGCCCGCCGTCAAGAACATTACTCTCCAGTTCCCCAATTTCACCTCGATGAAGCACATGGTGGAACGCTGCAGCCTCCAGGTGACCGGCTTCGACACCATGAACTACACGATCTCCGGCAACTTTACGCCCGAAGTGCTGGCCATGGCCCTCGGACAGCTCGGCGCGCAGGTCTTTGCGTCCGATCATTATGCCGGCGTCCGCTTCAACTAGAAGGCTGCTGGAGCTGGTGGAGGGTTGAAAAAGGCCGCAAGCGGCCTGGTTTGCGCAGCGACGCAGCGAAAGGCGGCGCAGCGGCATTTTTCTGAAATTCATCTTACATTTTTTCGCTACGCCGCCTCCCGCCCCGCCGCCGCGTGAAAGGGGCCGCTTGCGGCCTCACTGATCCATCAGATAACTCAAACAGCCGGTAAGGCATGCGCAGGCCTTTCGCCCCATCCTGTGGCACCGGTTTTTCTGTTTTGGCACCGGCACTGTAACAGACCCCCGGAAAAGCCCTAAATTCACGGCTTCGGGAGTCCTCCTCTGCCCTTACCCAAACGCCGCCACATGATCCTTATCGTTGACGATAAGCCAGAGAATCTTTTTTCCCTGCAGCAGGTGCTGCAGGGCAACCGCTTTGACACCGACACGGCGCAATCGGGTGAGGAAGCCCTTCGCAAGGCGCTCAAGAACGACTACGCCCTCATCATCCTCGACGTACAGATGCCCGGCATGGACGGCTTCGAGGTTGCCGAGGCCATCACCGGCCTCAACAAAACCCGCGACATCCCGATCATCTTCCTCTCTGCCGTCAACACCCACAAGCGCTTTGTGACCAAAGGCTTCGAGTCGGGCGCCGTCGACTACCTCACGAAGCCCGTCGACCCCGACATCCTGATCCTCAAGGTGCGCAACCTCGTGCAGCTGTACGAGAAGACGCATGCCCTCAAGGAGGCCGAGCGCGAGCTGAAGGCCCGTGTGAGCGAGCTGCAGTCGACGCTGGAATCGCTGCCGGGGATCGCCTTCGCCGCCAATGCTGGGGGTGGCCTCGAGCGCACGAACCAGCACTGGCTCGAGTACGCCGAAGGCCCCGACACCTTTCCGGAGACCGTGCCCGGCAGCCCGCCGCTGGAAGCCGTGTGGCAGGAAGCGGTACGGCAGGGGGGGCGCATCGAGGAGGAGGTATGCCTGCGCCGCCTCGCCGACGGCACCTACCGCTACCACCTGCTGCGGGCGATGCCCGTATTTGTACAGGAGCGCCTCGTGCGCTGGGTAGGCACCCTCACCGACATCCACGAGCAGAAGCAGCTCAACGAGCTCCTCGAGCGCCGCGTAGCCGAGCGCACGCGCGAGCTGCTGGAGACCAACCGGGAGCTCGAGATCATCAACCACGACCTGCAGCAATTTGCCTCCGTGGCCTCGCACGACCTGCGCGAGCCGCTACGCAAGATCCAGCTCTTCGGCAACATGATCTACGACGCGGGAGTGCTCCAGGGCAAGTGGGCCGGCCACCTCGAAAAGATGATCCGCTCCTCGGCGCGCATGAGCACCCTCATCCAGGACCTGCTCAGCGTGACCCGCCTTTCGGAGAACGAGCGCTTCGAGGCGGTGGACCTTACCGTGCTCGTGCGCGACGTACTCTCCGACCTCGAGCTCGTGATCCGCGAGAAAGGCGCGGCGTTCCACCTCGACCCGCTGCCCGTGCTCGAAGTGGTGCCCGCCCAGTTCCGGCAGGTGTTCCAGAACATCATCGGCAACGCGCTCAAGTTTTCGCAGCCCGGTACGCCGCCTGTAGTCAGCATCGCCAGTGCCTTTACGGCCACACCCGACCCCGACGCCGACCCGGCCACCGACGGACCGTTCTGCCGCATCACGATCACCGACAACGGCATCGGCTTCGATGAGAAATATGTGGGCAAGATCTTTACCCTCTTCCAGCGCCTGCATGCCCGCGAGGAATACGAGGGCACCGGCATCGGCCTCGCCATCGTGAAGAAGATCGTAGAAAAGCACAACGGCTTCATCTTCGCCCGGAGCCGCCCCGGCGAAGGCGCCCGCTTCATCCTGCTGCTGCCCGTGCGCCAGCCCGCGCTGCGGCACCCCGTCAAAGACACTGCCCCCTCCACCCTCAACGGAACCCTTTCATGAAACGCCTGTTCGAACGATTGCCCCTGCCCGTGAAGCTGCTGTTGGTGGCCCTCGTGCCCCTGGCCCTGCTGCTGTATTTCGCCTTCGAGATCTTCCTGGAGAAGGATCAGCGCATGGAGCAGCTTGCGAACTATAAAGCCTCCATCCGCCAAACGGCCCGGCTCAGTGCGTTCGTGGACGCCCTCCAGGCAGAGCGCCGCTACAGCTTCGGCTATGCGCTCCGGCACGAATGGGCCGCCGAAATGAAGGACAGCCGGCGGTCTACCGACAGCGCGCTGCAGCAATTCGTTACGGCCGATGCCACCGGTGCAGAGTTCACGCGCTACACGTTCGTTGACTCCCTGCCTGCCTTCCGCCGCCTCATCGACCGCGACCTGGTGGCGGCGCCGGACGTGATGAACTACTACACCAACACGATCTTCCGGCTCAACTCCGTCAACTCGGTATCGGCGGGCAACAACCTCCTGCTCCGTCCCGTCACCCGTGAGCTGCAAGGGCAGAAGCTCCTGTCGGAGATGATCACGTATATGGGCATCCTGCGGTCCAACATGTACATGGCCCTGCAGCTGCGCCAGTCGCAGGCCGCGGTGGTGGAAGGCCTGCGCGGTATTTTCCTGATCTATCGAAGCTACGAGACGGAGTTCGACCTGAAGGCCACCGACTCGGCACGGCGGGCCTATGCCCGGTTGCAACAGGGCTCGGAGCTGCGCGCGACGCAGGACTTCCTGGGCGCGCAGTTCGCACGCGGAGGGCTCGATACGACGATGGACGCCAACGCGTGGTGGGAGCTCTCCGCAGTGGCCATGGACAAGGTACGCGCCCTCCAGCGCGCCACGCTCGACGCCGCCCAAAAGGGCGTCGACGACCTGTTCGACCGCGAGCAGAAGGCCCGCGACCAGTCGCTGTTTTTCCTGGTGCTGAGCCTCGTGCTGGTGGCGTTCATCGTTTCCACGGTCATCTACCAGATATCCGCGCAGCTCAACGCCCTCAACGCGGCGGCGCAGCAGATCTCCCTCGGGAAGCGCGGCGTACACCTCGAGGCGAAGACCAACGACGTGGTGGGCTCGCTCACCCGGTCCATGATAGCACTCGATGCCGCCAACGTGAACCTTGCCGAAGCCGCCGACGCCATCGGCAGCGGTCGCTTCGACGTGCCCGTGCACCCGCGCAGCTCCGACGACATCCTCGGCAACGCCCTCCTGCGCATGCGCTCCGACCTGCAGCAATACCACCTGGAGAACGAGGAGAAGCTGTGGCAGCACACCGGCATGGAAGCCCTCAACGAAGCGCTCCGCGGCGAGAAGGAGCCGGAGCAGCTGGCGCAGGACGCGCTCGCGGTGCTCGCCGAATATACCGGCACCGAAGTCGGGTTGCTGTATACCCGTGAAGACAACCACCTCGAGTACCGTGCCTCCTACGCCAGCAGCGATATTGCCGCGGTGCCGCGCCGCGTGGAGTTCGGCGAAACGCTCATCGGCCAGGTGGCCGCCCGCAAGAAAACGATGCAACTCGCCAACGTGCCCGATTCCTACCTCCAGATCGCCAGCGGCTCGGGGCGCTCGGCCCCGGCACAGGTGCTGCTGCTGCCCCTCATACACAACGACGTGGTGGAAGGCGTGCTCGAGCTGGCGGCGCTCCAGGAGTTCACCCCGCAGGTACGCTACTTCCTGCAGGGGGCGCAGCCCGTGGTGGCCGTAGCCCTGCACGGCGCACGCAACCGCCAGCGGCTCGCCGAGCTGCTCCAGGAAACACAGGCCCAGTCGGAGGAATTGCAGGCGCAGCATTCCGAGCTCGAGAACATCAACGCCGAGCTCGAGGCGCAGGCCGAGAAGCTGCAGGCCTCGGAAGAAGAGCTGCGCGTGCAGCAGGAAGAGCTGATGCAGGCCAACGCGGAGCTCGAGGAGCGTACGCGCCTCCTCGAAGAGCGCAACATCCTCATCGGGCAGCGCAACCGCGAGATTCAGCAAAAGGCCGAGGAGCTTGCCCTCAGCACCCGCTATAAATCGGAGTTCCTGGCCAATATGTCGCACGAGCTGCGCACGCCGCTGAATTCGATCCTGCTGCTCTCGCGGCTGCTGGTGGAGAACCACGAGAAGAACCTCAGCTCCGACCAGGTGGAATACGCCCAGGTGATCCAGACCTCCGGGCAGGGGCTGCTCGCCCTCATCGACGAGATCCTCGACCTTTCCAAGATCGAGGCGGGGCGCATGGAGCTCGAATTCGCCGAGGTGCCCGTAGAAGTACTGGTGCACGACCTGAAGGGCATGTTTGTGCCCGTGGCGCACGACAAGGGCCTTGCGTTCGAGGTGACGCTGGCGCCGGGCCTGCCGCCGAAAGTGGAGACCGACCGCATGCGCCTCGAGCAGGTACTCAAGAACCTCCTTTCCAACGCCCTCAAGTTCACGTCGGAGGGTACCGTACAACTACTGGTGGCGCCCGGCGCCGGGGAGCAGGTCCGCTTCTCGGTGCGCGACACCGGTATCGGCATCCCTGCCGACAAGCAGGCCCTCGTGTTCGAAGCCTTCCGCCAGGCCGACGGCTCCACCCGCCGCAAATATGGCGGCACGGGCCTCGGTCTCTCCATCAGCCGCGAGCTGACGCGCCTCCTCGGCGGCGAGCTCCGCGTAGAGAGCGAAGCCGGCAAAGGCAGCACCTTCTTCTTCGAGTTACCCGTCAGCCGGCAGGCCGCGCCGCCTGCGCCCGCGCCCGCCGAGGCGCCCTTGCAGTCCGTGGCTGCCGCGGCCGTGCCGCTGCCGCTTCCGGATGCCGAACCGGCCCTGCAGGAACCAGCAACGCCCCGCTACCACGAGTCCGACTTCGAGCCGGCCTTCCCCGACGACCGCAATGACCTCCAGGCCGGCGACCGCACCCTGCTCATCATCGAAGACGATAAGGGCTTTGCCCGCGCCCTGCTCGACTACACGCGCAGCAAGGGCTACAAGTGCCTCGTGGCCGTGCGCGGCGACGAGGGCATCGCGCTCGCGCAGCGCTACCTGCCGATGGGCATCCTGCTCGACATACAGCTGCCGGTGAAGGACGGCTGGGAAGTGATGGAAGCGCTCAAGGGCGATCCGCGCACCCGCCCGATACCGGTACACATGATGTCGTCGCTGGAGGCGAAGCAGGAAAGCCGCATGAAGGGCGCCATCGATTTCATCTCCAAGCCGGTGGCCTTCGAGCAGATGCAGGAAGTATTCAGAAAGATCGAGCAGGTGGTGACCAAAGAGCACCGGAAAGTGTTGATCGTGGAGGAGAACCCGAAGCATGCGCAGGCGCTGGCCTACTTCCTGGAGACCTTCAATGTGAGTGCCCGCATCACCGGCACGGTGGAGGGGAGCGGCGAAGCGCTGCAGGAAGAGGGCGTCGACTGCGTGATCCTCGACATCGGCATGCCCGACAACCACACCTTCGAGCGGCTCGATGGGCTCAAGCAGCAGCCGGGCCTCGAGGGGCTTCCCATCATCCTGTTCACGGGCCGCAGCTTCTCGCGCAGCGAGGAGGTGCGCATCAAGCAGGTGGCCGACTCCATCGTGGTGAAAACGGCGCACTCCTACCAGCGCATTCTCGACGAGGTGTCGCTCTTCCTGCACCTCGTGGAGCAGCAGGCAGGCGAGGAGCCGGCACGCAGGAAGCGCCTCGGCGGGCTTACCGAAGTGCTCACGGGCAAGAAGATCCTCGTCACCGACGACGACGTGCGCAACATCTTCTCGCTGTCGCGCGCGCTGGAGCAGCACGGTATGCAGGTGTTCTCGGCCACCGACGGCAAGGAAGCGCTGCAGCGGCTCCGCGAGCAGCCCGACATCGACGTGGTGCTGATGGACATCATGATGCCCGAGATGGACGGCTACGAGGCGATGCGCGCCATCCGCCGCCAGCCGGAGCTCCGCAACCTGCCGGTGATCGCCGTAACGGCCAAGGCGATGAGCGGCGACCGCGAGAAGTGCATCGAGGCCGGCGCCTCCGACTACATCTCGAAGCCCGTCGACATCGACCAGCTCCTCTCGCTCCTGCGCGTGTGGCTGTATGAATAATGTGCTAATGGGGTAATGTGCGAAGCAAGGGTTTTGGAGGTTGGGTGCACCCAACTATGGAACACCGGTAAGGACGCATCATGAGGCGTCCCGACTCGGCGCCCGGAGCAAAGACAGCAACCGGTAGTACGCTCCCGCAGAGGCGACCCCTTACAAATAACAAATAGACCAATAAACAAATGACGCTGCTGATCATCGACGACGAGCCCCGTAACATCTTCGCACTGGGGGCGGTGCTGAAGGCCAGGGGCTACAAGGTGCTGTCGGCGCCCTCGGCGCCGGAAGGCTTCGACGTGCTGCGCCGGGAGCCGGGCATCAGCGCCGTGCTGCTGGACATGATGATGCCCGAAATGGACGGCACGGCCGCCCTCGCCGCCCTGCGGGCCGACGAAGCCCTGCGCCACCTCCCCGTGATCGCCGTCACCGCCCAGGCTATGACGGGCGACCGCGAACGCGTCCTGGAAGCCGGCGCCGATGCTTATGTGTCCAAGCCCGTGGATGTGGACGAATTATTGCGGTTACTGAAGCGATATGAATAATGGGATAATGTGCTGATGGGGTAATGTGCTGATGAAGGGTTCAGAAAGGTTCAGGAGGGTTCAGGGAGGTTGGGTTACCCACCTATGGAACGCCGGTAAGGACGCATCATGATGCGTCCCGGTTCCCGCCGGGAGGAAAGACAGCAACCGGCAGTGCGCCTCCACAGAGGCGACCCCTTACTAATAGACCAATAGACAAATAGACCAATACACTTCATGATCAAGGACGCGGAACTGGACATCCTGCTGAACGACCTGCTCGAAACCTACGGGTACGACTTCACGGAGTATGCCCGTGCCTCGCTGAAGCGCCGCGTGCAGCGCCTGTTCACCCTCGACCGCTTTCCTTCGTTTGCCGAGTTCCGCTACCGCCTGCGCAGTGAGCCCGAATACTTCCGTCGCTTCGTGGAGGAGATCACGGTGAACGTGACCGAAATGTTCCGCGACCCGGCCTTTTACGAGGCGCTGCGCACAAACGTGCTCAACGTGCTGGCCACCTATCCGCTCATCCGCATCTGGCACGCCGGCTGCGCCACGGGCGAGGAGGTGTACTCGATGGCCATCCTCCTCAAGGAGGCCGGGCTCCTGCACAAGTCGCTGCTCTATGCCACCGACCTCAACCCCGACGCCCTCGAGTATGCGCGCAAAGGCATCTACCCGCTCGCGCACATGAAGATACATTCCGAGAACTACGTGCTCTCGGGCGGGCGCGCCGACTTCTCTTCCTATTACACCGCCCGCTACGACCACGCCCGCTTCGACCGCGAGCTCACGTCGAAGATGATCTTCGCCACCCACAACCTCGTGCACGACCGGTCCTTCAACGAGTTTCAGCTCATCCTCTGCCGCAACGTGATGATCTATTTCGAGAAACCCCTGCAGGACCGTGTGCTGCAGCTCTTCGACAACAGCCTCGAGCCGCTCGGCTTTCTCTGCCTCGGCAGCAAGGAGAACCTGCGCTTTTCCGCCGTGGCCCGTCACTACACCCCCTGGACCAAAGAAAAGATATGGCGAAAGACCGGGTAGCCGAGGCAGTGCTCGTGATCGGCGGATCGGCCGGAAGCCTGGAGGTGTTGCTGACGCTGCTTCCCGGCCTGCGCAAGGGGCTGCCCTTTGCCATCGTGATCGTGATGCACCGCAACCGCGCCGAATCGCAACTCGCCGCGCTGCTTGCGAGCCGCTGCGCCCTGCCGGTGCGGGAGGCCGAGGACAAAGACCCGCTGCATGCAGCAACAATACTTATAGCGCCCGCCGGTTATCACCTCTTACTCGAAGCCAACGGCACCGTGTCGCTTGACTGCTCCGAGAAAGTGAACTACAGCCGTCCCAGCATCGACGTCACCTTCGACACGGCAGCCGACGTATTCGGTACGCGCGCGGCTGGCCTCCTGCTCTCCGGCGCCAACCTCGACGGCGTGGACGGGCTCGCCCGGATCCACGAGGCCGGCGGCACGGTGCTGGCGCAGGAGCCGGCGACCGCCCAGGTCTCGTATATGCCACAGGGAGCGGTCGACCGGCTTGCAGGTATCGTCCGGCTCGCCCCTGCGGATATGGCGGAGGCCATCAACAGGATGTTCGGCGCCTGAGGGCCCGCCGCTCCCGTTCACCCGGTGTTCCGGGCAGTTCATGCACCGCGGCCGCCGGCGCGTTGCCTAATCCGCTAGGTTTGGGAACTTAACGGTTCCCTGATGAAGCTCCTCCTCCCGATGCTCCTCGCGGCCTGCTGCACGCTCACGGCGGCGGCCCAGCCCCAATGGTCTTACTCGTTCCGGATGGATACCGCCGGCACCAAGCCCACCCTCGAGGTGGCCCTGTCGTTTAAAGGCCATGCCTCGGGCCGCACCGAGCTCCTCCTGCCCGATGCCTGGGGGAGCGAGCACGAGCTGTACCGCTTCGTATCGGCACTCGAGGTGCAGGGCGGCGGAGCCCGCCTCGAAGCCAGGAAAGACTCGCTGCACCGCCTCGTCCGCCACCGGCCAGGCGCCGACCTTACCGTACGCTACCGCCTGCAGCAGGACTGGTCGGGGCCCTATGAGAACGGAAAGCATTTCCGCGGCGTGCTGCGCTGGAACTGGATCCGCCTCAGCGGCTATACGCTCTTTGTGCGGCCCGCTACCCCCGACGACCAGACGGTGCGCCTGCAGCTCTCGTGGAAGGGACTGCCTGCGCGGTGGACGATCGCCAACAGCCTGCACTGCGGCAGCCGTGCGTGGCAGGGACGGCTGCGTGCGGGCGACCTGGAGAATTCCTTCTTCGTGGCGGGCGACTTCCGCCTGCACGAGATGACCGTGGACGGACGCCCGCTGCGCTTTGCCATCCGCGGCGACTGGAACTTTCCCGATGCCGAGCTCCTCCGGCGCGCTGCCCGCATCATCAGTGCGGAGCGGGCCTTCTGGAAGGATCAGGGCGAGCCCTATTACCTGGTGGCGCTGGCGCCGACGGACGGCCGCGCCTCCATCGCCGGCAACTCGATGTTCCAGTCCTTTCTCATCGATATGTCGCCGGAAGTGCCGGTCGATGTGTCGCTGCTGTCGATCCTCGCACACGAGTACTTTCACCGCTGGATCGGCATCGACCTGACGCTGGTTGGACCGGAGAACGATCAGAAATGGTTTTCCGAGGGCTTCACCGAATACTACACCTTCAAGATGCTCTGGCGCACCGGCCTTATCGATACAACGGAGTACGTGACGCAGCTCAACCGGCTTTTTCATGCATACCATACGTCGCCGTTGGCCCGCGAGCCACGCTCCTTCCTGAGCGCACACTATTGGGATAACCCGTACTCGCAGCGCCTGCCTTATGTAAAGGGCGCTTCCTTCGCCTATTGGCTCGATGCGACCATCAGCTCCGCGAGCGGCGGCCGGCAGTCGCTCGACGACCTGTTATTTTCGCTGCGCGCTGCGTTCCGCGCCGGGAAGGACATCAACGATTCGCTGCTGGTACAAACGGCGCAGGCGATGGGTGTGGCCGACATGCGCGACGTCTTTCAGAAAACCATCGTGGACGGTGGGCCTGTGCCTTCGGCGGAACATCCCGCGCTGGGCGGGTACCGCATTTCTACGGAGACGGTTCACCCGTTTACGCTGGGTTTCCAGACGGGCTCGCTGCGAAAAGGCGGCTCCGTGGAAGGCGTGGTGGCGGAAAGTGCGGCCTGGCAGGCCGGGCTCCGCAACGGCATGGTGCTGCAGGGCTGGAGCATCACGAACAACGACACGTCGCGCCCGGTGACCCTGAAGGTGGAAGACGGCAAAGGCGGGCTGCAAACGATCTCCTACGTGCCGAAGGCCGCCGTCGGCATCCCGGTGCCGCAGCTGAAGGCGGTCCGTTGAGCCGCAGCCGCATCGATTCCTGCAGGTGCGATTAAACGAACTACGCTCCCGGCCATCTGAGGAGGATAAGCCGTTCCATGAGATACCTGCTTCCCCTGCTGCTTTGCTGCAGCTCCCTGCTCCATGCCCAGTTGCCCGCGCGGGCGCTCGACAGCCTGCTCGAGGCGCATCGCGCCGCCCTCTCCGGCCGCGGGGGAGGAGCCACCCTGCTGCTCGCACGCGACGGACAAATGCTCTATTCGCACTCGGTGGGCAGCTTCACTGCCGACAAGCCGGTACCCATTGCATCGGCCTCGAAGTGGTATGCGGGCGTGCTGCTGATGACGCTCGTGCACGACGGCACCCTCTCCCTCGACGATAAGGTCTCGAAGTATCTTCCTTCCTTCAACCGGCCCGATAAGAAAGACATCACCCTGCGGCAGTGCTTCGCGCTAACGGCTGGATTCGCGGGCGGGTCGGAGGAGCTGGACGAATTCATGAAGTACCGGCGGGAAGGCTTCGCGGCGATGGTGGACCGCATCGCGGAGGAGCCGCTGGCGGCGGCGCCCGGTGCGCAGCTGAACTATGGCGGCATCGGCATGCAGGTGGTGGGGCGCATGTGCGAGGTGGCATCGGGCAAGGGCTGGCACCAGCTCTTCGAGGAGCGGGTGATACGGCCGCTGGGCCTGCGGCATACGTACTACGGCGGGTACCGCATCGGGGCGGCGCCCCGCGTGGCCGGCGGCGTTACCAGCAGCGCGTCGGACTACCTGAAGCTGCTCCGGATGCTCGCGGCCGGCGGGCGCATCGGCGATACGGTGTTGCTGTCTCCCGTAGAAGTACGGGAGCTGCTCGCCGACCAGACCGGCGGCGCGGCCATCGGGTACAGCCCGTTCACGAAATACAAGACCCTGTTCGGCACGGACCGCGATCCGCGCTACGGTATCGGCAACTGGATCATCCGGGAGCCCTCGTTCACCATCAACACTTCGCCCGGCGCCTTCGGCTTCACACCCTGGATCGACCTCGGGCGCGGCTACTACGGCGTGCTGGCCGTGCAGAGCGCCGGCCCGCGCGTAATGCCGGTATTCCGGAAGATCCTGGCAGAGATCGATGGTGGGCTGGGAAGGCGAGAGAAGTAAAAGAAGGGATTTGAACCGCTAAGGAGCTAAGAAGCTAAGGTATTCGCTAAGGAGAGAATTGTTTATTGGTCTATTTGTAACGGTCGTTTCTGTGCGGCATTTCTTATCGTACCGAAACATCTTACCTGGGCGTGCTGCACAGACGCGGAGGCTGAAGTGCAGCAAGCAACCATCCGCGCACATCGTATCAAATCCGTCAAATCTGCGTTCCTTCTCTCGTGTCGCGCGTCAGCAATACATCTGAGATCACACATCTGAGATCTGAGATCCTCCTCACATCGGAAAGCGGATGCAGATCTCGCAGCCTTCGCCCTCGGCGCTCCTGATCTCGAAGGAGCCTTTGAAGACCTCGATGCGGTTCATCATGTTGCTGAGGCCGAGGCCATGGCGCTTCTGGCGCGGGTCGAAGCCGACACCGTCGTCGGCGATGCAGATGTGCAGCGCGTTGCCGGCGCGGCGCAGCCGGATCTGCACGCTGCGGGCGCGGGCATGCTTCACGATGTTGTTCAGCTGCTCCTGCAGGATGCGGTAGATGGTCAGGCGCAGGCCGTTCTCGATCTCCGCCTCGTCCACCTCGAAGTGCAGCTCGAGGTCGAAGAGCTGGAGGTTACGGTAGTGCTCGATGAGCTCCTCGAGGGTGGCACGGAAGCCGATGTCGTAGATCACCGGCGTTACGAGGGCCTTGGAGAGGCCGCGGATCTCGGAGATGGCCTTTTGCAGCAGGGCGGCGCTCTTCTCCACGAAGGTGTCGCGCTGCTCGGGGTAGTAGCGGATGTTCTCGATATAGAGCTTGGTGGTGGTGAGGATCTGGTTCACGTTGTCGTGCAGCTCCTTGCCGATCTCGCTGCGCTCTTTTTCCTGCGTGTTGATGATGGCCTTGGCGATCTCTTTCTGCGCGCCGATCTTCTCTTCGAGTACCTGCTGCTCCAGCGTCCGCTGTTCCGTTACGTCGTTTACGATCACCATCACGTGGTAGCCGCTCTCGAGGTAGATGCCGTGGGTGGTGAGCTCCACGAAGATCTCCGACCCGTCGTGCCGCAGGTGGCGGCTCACGGGCAGCATCTCGGCTGCGATCACCTCCGGCGTTGCCCGCAGCAGGCGCTCCACGCGGGCACGCTCCGAAGGAGGTTGCAGGTCCAGCACGGTCATCGACAGGAACTGTTCGCGGCTGTAGCCATAGTGTCCGATCGCCGCATCGTTGACCTCTACGAAGCGCAGGTCGTCCTTGCGAAAGATCCAGTTGGGCATCGGGCTCTCGTAGAAGAGCAGCTTGTATTTTTCTTCCGACAGCCGGATCGCCTCTTCGATAGCCTTACGCTCCGTGATGTCGGTGAGCAGCGCGAAGTATTGCAGCAGCGCACCCTTCTCGTCGAAGATGGGTTGTCCTTCCACTTCCATCCAGTAAGGTTTGCCGGAACGTGTATAGTGCACGAGCTCGCAGGCGAAGGGCTGGTTCCGCGACAGCTGGTCGTGGATATAGCCTACCGTAGCCGGGTCGCTTTCGGGGCCGTTGAAAAGCGTCGCGGCCTGTTGCCCGATCACTTCTTCGGAGCTGTATTCGAGCAGGTCGGTGAATGCCTTGTTGACCCAGGTGATGCGGTGCTCCGCATCGCTGATGATGACGCAGTTGGACGTGCGCTCGGCCACGAGGGTGAGCCGGTGGGCTTCGTCTTCCGCGCGCTTCTTTGCCGTGATGTCGCGCAGGTTGATGACAATGGCGTCGATGTCGGGGTCGGACAGGTGGTTGGAAAGCGTTGCCTCGATCCAGCGGTAGGAGCCGTCCTTGATGCGGAGCCGGAACGGCGGCAGCACCACGTTAGGCTGCCGCAGGATCGCTTGCCCGGCGGTGAATACGGGCGCAAGGTCCTGCGGGTGGAGGGCATCGAATCCGAGCACGCCAAGCAGCTCGTCGGCGGAGTAGCCACTCAGCACAAGGGCGTTGGGGCTGATGTAGGTGATGGTGAAGCGATGGTCGAGGAGCACCACTACGTCGAGGCCCGACTGTACGATGGCGCGGAAGCGGCGCTCGTTGCGCTCGAGGCGCAGCTCTACTTCTTTCTGTCGCGTCACGTCGTGGGCGGCGCCCGTCATGCGGAGGGCGCGGCCTTCGGCATTGCGGATGATGATGGCGCGGTCGGCCAGGTAAACGGTTTCGCCACCGGGCTTGAGGAAGCGGTAGTGGTCTTCCCAGAAATGCACTTCGGGATCGCAGATGGCGCGCTTCTGCTCGCGCAGCACGCGGGCGTGGTCGTCGGGGTGCAGGTTGTCGCGCCAGACTTCGCTGACGCTGACGCCATCGGCGGGGGTATGACCGAGTACGCGTGCAAAGGACTGGTTGGTATAGAGTTCGCCGGTGGCCAGGTTCCAGTCCCAGAGTACGTCGCTGGTAGCCTGGGCCACGAACTGGTAGCGCTCATTGGAGATGCGCAGGGCTTCTTCCTGGAGGCGGCGGTCTTCCGCTTCCTGCCGGCGATGGGTAATGTCGCGGCTGATGCTGAGGGCGGCGTAGATGGCGCCGTCGCGGTCGCGGAGGGGCTGCGAGCTGTAGGCGATCCAGCGCTCGTTGCCGCGGAGGGTGCGGATGCGCAGCTCCAGCTCGTCGCTCGCGCCGCTCATGACGCGGGCGTGGAGGCTTTCGAAGGCGGCGCGGTCGTTGGGGTGGGCGAGTTCGGCAATGCAGGCGCCCAGCACCTCGTGGGCGGCCGCGGCTTCGAGCAGGGCCAGGCCGTTGGCGTTGATCTCGAGCAGCCTTGCGGCGGGGTCGAGCAGCTTCACGCATTCGCGCTCGCCGTCGAAGAGGGCCTTGAATTTCTGCTCGGTCTCGAAAAGCCGCACGGTCTTCTCGATGCGGTCGGTGGCGTCGTGGATAAAGCCGAAGAGACCCGAGGGCTGTCCGTCCTGGAACATGGGCACCACGGTAACCTGCCCCAGCTTGCGGCCGGCGGGCGTAGGAAAGGCGATGTAGCCGGTGTCGGGCTGCCCTTGCAGGGCGCTGTCCAGGAGCTGCTGCGCCTTGTCGCGCTCTCCTTCCTCGGCAAAGGCGGCGAAGGGACGCTGCAGGAGCGCGTCTTCGGTGGAGCCTAAGAATTCGGGGAGCAGCGCATTGCAGCCGGCGATGCGCCCGGCGGCATCGGTCTGGAAAAAGATCCGGTGCTCGGGCAAGCCAATGCCGAGGTCGGCATGTGGAAACGCCGGATGCAGCAGGGAGGTAGTGTTTGGACCAACGGTTTTCATAAGACGGAACGGGCCTGGCAGCTTAAAAAGCGATCCGAAAGATAGCACATTCCGGGGGAGAATGTGCTGATGGGGTAATGGAGGGAATGTGCTGATGGGAGAATGGGGTAATGGGGTAATATGCTGATGGGAGAATGGGGTAATGGGGTAATATGCTGATGGGAGAATGGGGTAATGGGGTAATATGCTGATGGGAGAATGGGGTAATGGAGGTTTGAGGTGTTCGGTAGGATTGAAAGAAACAGCATACGGGCAGGGACGTCTCTATTCTCCCATTACCCCATTCTCCCATTACCCAATTCTCCCATTACCCCATTCACCCGGCGGCAGCTGGCCGCGGAGGCGCTCGTACAGGCGGTCTACGCTTTCCTGCAGGCGCGTCAGGCAGCGCGGATCGCGGGGCTCGCCGGTTCCCGCCAATGCCTGCAACAGCTCTTCCCGCTGCGCGAGGTAGAGTTCATAAAGCGCCGCTCGCTCGAAAGGCTGCAGGGTTGGAGGCATCAAGGATGTTTGACCCGCCTGCGCAAACGCTGTGCCTGAAATCGAATCGGGTTATGGGGGGATGGGAGAATGGGGTGATGAAAGAATCGGCTTTTTTAGCATGAGGATAATCAGGTAAAAGCTTATACGTCGTTTCGATACATTACCGTTACACAGCACGTAAGCAAAAAGCCTTTCGCAGCGCGAAAGGCTTTTCAGGTATTACCCCATTACCCCATTACCCCATTACCCCATTACCCCATTACCCCATTACTCATACGCTTGCTCGTGCACGCTTTTGACGGCGCGGCCGGAGGGGTCGTTCATTTTCTTGAAGGCCTCGTCCCACTCGAGGGCGATGGCGGTGCTGCAGGCCACGGAGGGCTCGGAGGGCACGCAGCGCGCAGCTTCATCGCCGGGGAAGTGTTCGGCAAAGATGCTCCTGTAGAAATACTCCTCCTTGCTCCGCGGCGTGTTCACCGGGAAGCGGAAGGCCGCGTTGGCAAGCTGCTCGTCGCTCACCTGCTCGCTGGTCACCTGCTTCAGGGTGTCGATCCAGCTGTAGCCCACGCCGTCGGAGAACTGCTCCTTCTGGCGCCAGGCCACTTCGGCGGGCAGGTAATCCTCAAACGCTTTGCGGAGAATATGCTTTTCGATCCGGCCGTTGCCGCTCATCTTGTCTTTCGGGTTGAGGCGCATCGCCACGTCCATGAACTCCTTGTCGAGGAAGGGCACGCGGCCTTCCACGCCCCAGGCGGCGAGCGACTTGTTGGCGCGGAGGCAGTCGTATAAATGCAGCTTGCCGAGCTTGCGCACCGTTTCCTCGTGCAGGGCCTTCGGGTCGGGGGCCTTGTGGAAATACAGGTAGCCGCCGAACAGCTCGTCGGAGCCTTCGCCGCTCAGCACCATCTTCACGCCCATCGACTTGATGACGCGCGCGAGCAGGTACATGGGCGTCGAAGCCCGGATCGTGGTCACGTCGTAGGTCTCGATGTGGTAGATGACGTCGCGGATGGCATCGAGGCCCTCCTGGATGGTGAAGTGCACCTCGTGGTGCACCGTGCCGATATGGTCGGCCACCTTGCGGGCGGCGGCGAGGTCGGGCGAATCCTTGAGGCCCACGGCAAAGGAGTGGAGCTGGGGCCACCAGGCGTCCTTGAGGTCTTCGGTCTCCACGCGGCGCGCGGCGAATTTCTTGGCGATCGCGGAAACGACGGAGGAGTCGAGGCCGCCGGAGAGCAGCACGCCATAGGGCACGTCGGACATGAGCTGGCGGTGCACCGCTTCCTCGAGGGCTTTCTTCAGTGCCTGGATGTCGCTTTCGTTATCCTTGACGTTGTCGTATTCGGTCCACTCGCGGTGGTACCACTTTTCGGGCGTGCCGGTGCGGCTGTCGAGGAAGTGGCCGGGCGGGAACTCCTGGATCTTCGTGCACACGCCGGCAAGGGCCTTGAGCTCGGAAGCGACGTAGAAGGTGCCCCACTCGTCCCAGCCCATGTAGAGCGGGATGATGCCCATATGGTCGCGGGCGATGAGGTAGGTATTGTCGGCGTGGTTATACAGCGCGAAGCCGAAGATGCCGTTGAGGTCTTCGAGGAAGGCAGTGCCTTTCTCCCGGTAGAGCGCGAGGATCACTTCGCAATCCGACTGCGTCTGGAAGGTGTACGGCTCCTTCAGTTTTTTCTTGAGCTCGCGGTGGTTGTAGATCTCCCCGTTCACGGCGAGGGCGAGGGTGCCATCGGGCGAGAAGAGGGGCTGCTTGCCCGAGGTGGGATCCACGATGGAGAGGCGCTCGTGTACGAGGATGGACTGCTCGCACATGAAGATGCCCGACCAGTCGGGGCCGCGGTGGCGTTGCCGGCGCGACATGTTGAGGGCCTGGGGACGCAGGTCCTCGGCTTTTTTCTTGAGGTCGAATACCCCTACGATTCCGCACATAAGATTCCGTTTTTGGGGGCCGCTTCATGGCGGGCCCGGTATAAAAAGAATGCTTGCCCTTATTAGGGGACAAGCATCGTTGGAGGGAAACAAATATAAGGGAAAAGGTTTATTGGTTTATTAGTCTATTAGTTTATTGGTCCTTCGGCAAGCTCAGGATGACAGGGGTCGTTTTATGCGAAGCGTCTCCCTGGTGTGAATCTTCACCAGGTGTTGATCATTCTGGTTGCTTATGGTAACTGCCGCCACGGGTAGGAGCAAAGCCAGCTTGCTGTCAAAGGCTTTTTGCCTGCAGGCTGTCAATACCTTGAAACAGACCGCACAGCAAAAGAAAAGGCCGCCTGACGACGACCTTACGAATAAACTTTCATGCTTTCGGAGTAACTGCAATCATATCGACGCTCTCACCGGAGCGACCCACTAATAAACCAATAAACCAATAAACCAATAAACAGCGCTCCGCGCTACCCATTCTCCAGCAGGAGGCGGTCGATGGCGATGGCGGCGATGAGCATCACTTGGCGGTCGAGGCCCTCGAGGGCTTCGCGGGTGAGCAGCACGCGGTAGACGTCTTTGCCTTTGATGGCGGAGGCGTCGCCGCGATGGTCCTGGGTGATGGCGCCGAAGGAAATGTACTCGCGGTCGATGATGTCCATGTTCCAGGCACCGGGCGTGCCGGCGATCTCGCCGATCTTCTTGCCTTCGCCGTTGAAGATCTTGAGGCGCGGTTTGCGCGAGCGGAGCTTGTGCTTCAGGTAACCGATCACGTTGTCGGAGCCGTCGGTAATCTCGGTGCGCGACACCAGCAGCGTCCAGCCGCGGCGGATGGAGGCGATGCGGCGGCCCTGCCCGTCCTGGATCACAAAGCGGAAGGGCAGGAGGGAAGAACGGAGAAAGATGCGCCAGAAGTGCATCGCAACCGAAACCGGCTGCAGCAGCACGCCGATGCGGCTGCCGGTGCCGTCGTAGATGGCAAATTCATTGTGCCGCTTCACGGAGCCGCGGCGCTCTTCCACGTAGAATTCCGAGCGACCGAAAAAGGGCTCGGGGCGCTGTACATGCTCTGTTCGTGCTTCTGCAACCATACGGGTGATTCAATTGGGGCGTAAGTTGCAAAAATATTCTTAAAGGCCGCTGCTTAATCGGTGTAGCGCGGCAGAACCTCTGCCGTAAGCTGGCCCTGCACCTTGTGGAGCAGGTCGTTGAAATCGAAGGGCTTCGCCAGGAAGTCGTCGGCGCCGGTGTTGCGGAGCGCCCACTCTTCGTCGCCCGACATCAGGATGACGCGCACGTCGCTCGTTTCGGGGTCGTCTTTGATCTGGCGGCAGAGCACGCGGCCGTCGGCGTCGCCAAGGCCGATGTCGAGCAGGAGCAGGGCGGGGCGGTGGATGCGGAGCTTGCGCTCGGCCTCAGCCAGGCTGGAAGCGAGCACGGGCTCGTAGCCCTGGCCCTTCAGGATGATCTGCGTCACGAGCAGCAGGTCGGCGTTGTCATCGACCAGGAGGATCTTTGGGTTCATAGCGGTCCATTTGAGTGTTGCAAAGGCCCACTTGGCAAAAACCCTTCCAAAAGTGCGGTGCAAGCGTCGGGAACCCGCTCCTGCCTGATTGGGAAGCCGGCGAACCGGTTGCTTCAGGTTGCCGTTGGCGGCCCGCTACTGCTCAGCTTCAACTGCTTACCTCGTGCTTTCACACGGAAAAATGGCAGCTCCTTCCGTATTTATACGTACATTCGTTGTCCCTTCCTATACTCTGCCACCTTCCCAGGACGATCCGCTACCGTGTCCACAGAAGGGCCTCTTCCCATCTCTTACAGAAATCCGTCACCTCAATCCAAGGCAGATATGCCTTGCGGCCCTTCATTGCTATAACCAAACCTTATGCGACTACTGCTTCTGCTCCTGTGCCTGTGCTCTACCGGCGCCTTCGCACAATCCTCGTACACCGTTGAGGTGCGGCAGCCCGTTTCCTGTTACAACGGGTCGGATGGCGTGCTCGTGGTGCATGCTACCGGAGGGGTAGCTCCCTACCAGTACAACTGGTTCCGGTTCAATGGCGGGAGCACACCGCTCGGCATCACCGACAGTATTGCCACGGGCCTCTCCGCCGGCGACTATCTTATCGATGTGACCGATGCCAATGGCAACCCGGTGTACGGAGCAACGGATCTCTACCAGTTCGAGGGACCCGACCCGATCACCGTGCAGACCAGTTCCCGCAATGGGTGCCGCGGAGCGTCCAACGGAACCGCCGTTGCCACCGTATCGGGCGGCACGGCTCCGTACCGGTACCTCTGGTCGAACGGCGCCACCACGGCTACGGTGCAGGGCCTGGCCCCGGGCACGTATACGCTCACCGTCACCGATGCCCGCCAGTGTACCTCCACGGGGCACAGCGTCACCATCGGGCAGTCGGCCACCGCGCTCTCCGTAACCGGCACGCTGCAGCAACCCTCCGGTGGCTGCAACGGCGGCATCAGCCTCTCCGTTTCCGGCGGCGCAGCGCCCTATACCTATAGCTGGAGCAACGGGGCCGGCACGGCCAGTCTCAGCGGCCTTTGCAGCGGCAGCTATACCGTCACCGTTACCGACGCGGCCGGCTGCGTAGTGGTAAAGACCTTCAGCTTCAATGTGGCGTTCAGCGCGCCCCTTTCCCTTTTAGCCCCGATCTCCTGCTCCGGCGGTGCCGACGGCAAGCTGGTGGTGCATGCCTCGGGCGGCACTTCCCCTTACACGTTCCAGTATGTTGACGCGGGTACCGGCGCCGCCATCGGCCAGACCGACAGCATCGCCACCGGTCTTTCTGCAGGAAGCTATTTCGTGCGGGTGACCGATGCCAACGGCAACATCACCACGTCGAACACCCTGGTGCTGGTGGCGCCCGCGGCCCTTGCACTCCAGCTCGCCACAACTCCCGCCTGCTTTGCTACGGCGAGTGGAAGCGCCACCGTTTCGGCATCCGGCGGCACGGCTCCTTTTCAGTATCTCTGGAACAACGGGGCCACCACTGCCACCGCCACGGGGCTCGCCGCAGGCACGTATACGGTCACCGTCACCGACGCCCGGGGCTGCACCCGCACCGGTTCGGTGCAGGTGGCACAGCCGGCAGCGGCGCTCAGCGTGCAGGTTGCCGGTACTGCCCCGCAGTGCGCCGGCTTTAGCAATGGCACGGCTACGGCTACGCCTTCGGGCGGCACCGCGCCCTATACCTATCTCTGGTCCAACTTCAACACGGGTGCCACCGCCACCAACCTTGCCGCCGGTACCTACAGCGTCACGGTTACGGATGCCGCTGGCTGCAGTGCCATGCAAAGCGTGACGTTGGCGGACCCTGCCGCGGTAACAGCGCAGGTAACGACCACAATGGCCTGCTTCGGCGGCTTTAACGCCACGGCTACGGCTACGGTAGCAGGCGGCACCGGCCCGTATCAATACTTTTGGTCCAATGGCGCCACCGGCAGCTCGATCACGGGCCTGGGCGCCGGCAGCTACCACCTGATGGTCAGCGACGCCAGCGGCTGCGGCATCGCCCCCCTGACCTTTACCGTAAGCCAGGCGGCGAGCGCGCTTGCCGTTCAGCCTGCGACTACCCCGGTTTCCTGCTTTGGCGGAACCAACGGCACGGCCTCGGTGGCTGCCTCGGGCGGCACGGCTCCTTACCAGTACGCCTGGAGCAATGGCGCCACCACGAACTCTTTAACCGGGCTTGCAGCGGGCACCTACTATGTAACCGTTACCGATGCCAACCAGTGCTCCGCCTCCCGTTTTGTCGATGTGCTGCAGCCGGCGGCTCTTGCCCTCCAAATGAGCGCTACAGCGACGCTTTGCTTCGGCAGCAACAACGGAACGGCCACCGTGGTGGCCACCGGGGGCACCGCGCCCTACCGCTACACCTGGTCTACCGGCGCCACTACGTCCGGCATCACCGGGCTCGCGGCAGGTACGTACAGCGTTACGGTGCTGGATGCCCGCAACTGTTCGGCAACGATGAGCGTCGCCGTTAGCCAGCCCGCAGCCTCGCTGGCCGTGCAGGTCAGCGCCATCGCTGTGCGCTGCTTTGGCAACAGCACAGGCGCTGCCACCGTTACCGCCTCCGGCGGTACCGCCCCCTACCGGTACCTGTGGAGCAACGGAGCCACCTCGTCCAACATCTCCGGCATCAGCGCAGGCGCCTACACGGTTACCGTAACCGATGCCAACAACTGTACGGCAACGGCCAATATCACCGTAAGCCAGCCCGCCACTGCCTTGTCGGCCACCCTGACGGCAACGCCGGTGGGTTGCTTTGGCGGGAGCGACGGGTCGGTAACTGCCACTCCTTCCGGCGGCACGGCCCCTTATCAATTCCTTTGGAACAACGGCGCTGGTACCTCGGCCACGGCTACGGGCCTCGTGGCGGGCACCTATTCACTCATTGTCACCGATGCAAACGGGTGCATGACGAACCACGACGTGGTGATCACGGAGCCGACCCAGCTGGCCGTACAAATAACCGTAGTGCCGGTGAGCTGCTTTGGCGGGAGCAACGGGTCCGCTACAGCCATTGCCACTGGGGGCGCGGCCCCTTATCAATTCCTCTGGAGCAACGGCGCTACCACGGCCACGGCTACGGGCCTCTTGGCCGACAGTTACGTACTTGCCGTTACGGATGCCCGTGGTTGCCGTATCGACGGCGGCGCGCTCATCACACAGCCGACGGGTCTCCTTGCCACCGTGACGGCAACGAACGTGAGCTGCTTTGGCGGGAGCAACGGGTCGGCTACAGCCATTGCCACCGGCGGCACGGCCCCCTATCAATACCTCTGGAGCAACGGCGCTACCACGGCTTCGGTTGCGGGTCTTTTGGCAGGCAGCTACAACGTTCGGATCACCGATGCACAAAATTGCCAGACCTTCCGCACCGTAACGGTGGGGCAACCAACGGCGCCCCTTACAGTGCAGCTGAGCCGGGTGGCAGTCGACTGCTTTGGAAATCTCACTGGGTCGGCCGCGGCAACGCCTTCGGGTGGCACGCCCAATTATGCTTACCTGTGGTCCACCGGTGCCCCGACACCCTCCATCGGCAATCTCGGGCCAGGGACCTACTCCGTTACGGTGACGGATGCTGCCGGTTGCAGCACCGCATCCTCCATCGTCGTGACCCAGCCCACGGCAGCATTGGTGGTGCCGGTATCCGTCACCCCGATCACCTGTTACACCGGCGGCAACGGCACGGCTTCGGCACTGCCCTCCGGCGGCACGCCTTCATATTCCTATCTCTGGTCCAACGGAGCCACCACGCCCACCATCACCAATCTTGGCGGCGGCACGTATACGGTAACGGTTACCGATGCAAACCTGTGTACGGCTACCCGTACCGTTGTCTTCACTGACCCGCCCTTGCTCACCGCACAGGTCGTCCCTACCGATGTATCTTGCTTCGGTAACAACAGCGGCACCGCCACCGCAACGGTTTCGGGCGGTGTTGCGCCTTATCAATACCAATGGTCTACAGGGGCAACGGGCTCCTCCTTAACGAACCTGGGTGTGGGCACGTACAACGTGGTCATCACCGATGCCCTCGGGTGCACCACCACTGCAAGCACCACCATCACCGGCCCCAGCGCGCCGCTTGCGCTCAGTTTCACTGCCGTTCATTCTCAGTGCTTCAACAGCCCGCAGGGACAGGCTACCGCGACGGTGACCGGCGGTGTTTCTTCCTACCAGTTCACCTGGTCAAATAACGTCGTTTACAGCAACGGCTACGGGTTCATCTTTAATCTTCTGGGAGGGGTATACAGCCTGACCGTGACCGATGGCAACGGGTGTACGGTCAGCGGGTCGGTCACGATCACGGAGCCGCCTCCGCTTTCCCTCGATATTACCACAGTGAACGGGTCCTGCTTCGGGGCGCGCAACGGGTCGGCAACCGCAACCGTGTCGGGCAGCACGCCGCCCTACCTCGTGTCGGCGTGGCTAGCTCCAAACTCCACGAACCCCACGATCAGCAACCTGGGTCCGGGCCAGTATACCTACAGGGTGCAGGACCGTTGCGGTGTTGTGATCGATCGCACGGTGACGATCACCGAGCCGGCAGTGCTTGCGGCTTCAACTTCGATTACTCCCGCGTCCCCTTGCTTCGGCGCTGCCAATGGCGCCGTGTCGGTAGTGGCTAGCGGCGGAACGGCTCCCTATCAATATCTATGGTCGACGGGAGCCACCAGTGCATCCGTCGCGGGCCTGGTGGCCGGCACCTACACGGTGGATATCACCGATGCGCAAAACTGCACGCTCCAAAAGACCGTGGTTGTTGGCCAACCCGAATTTCTACGGTTCGAACTCGGTCCCGACCGGGTACTGTGTGCCGGCCAGGTGCTGACTCCCAACGCCACCGGCAATTTTCCGGCGGGCAGCAGCTTCCAGTGGACGTCCACGAACGGGTTCAGCGCTGCTACGTCCCAGGTGGTACTGAACGACCCCGGCACCTACTACGCCGTGGCGGTATCACCGGGAGGCTGTACGTTCCGGGATACGGTTACGATCAGCCGGAGCCCCGACGTCATCGCCTCCGAGTTCATGGTGGCCTCGCAACTGTTCCGGGGGCAGCCGGTAACGCTCGTGAACATCACGGCTTCACCCGCTCCCGACAGCGTTGCCTGGATCCTTCCTCCCGCCCCGGGAACGACCATCCTGAGCCTTAGCCAGTCTATGGCCGAGCTCGTGTTCCGGGATACCGGCCGCTATGTGCTTCAGATGAAGGCCATGCGCGGAGCGTGCGAAAGCATCAGCAGCAAGATCGTGCAGGTGCTCGAGCCGCAGGCCTTCGTCGATCCCATTGTGACCATCGACCCGCTCATCCGCGATTTCAAAGTAGCTCCGAACCCGAACAACGGCTATTTCACGGTGCACATCCTGCTCAAGGAGATCAGCCCGATCCGCCTGCGGATGATCAACGTCACGACCAACGCGGTGATCAACAACCGGCAGGATGCCGGCAGCAGGGAATACGTGCTCAACTACAACCTGAATCTGCAAGCCGGTATGTACGTGCTGGTGCTTGAAACACCGAAGGCGACCCGGATCTATAAAGTGATCGTCAACTAACCAAACAGAAAGTGGTCAGCCGCTGACCCGAAGCGCCAGCAAACGTTCAGAACCAAAATCAACCGATGAAGCTTTTTCTTACGACCGGTCGCCGGCTGATCTTCGCGGCCCTGCGCTCCGGGCTCCGCCTGCAGCTGGCCTTCTTCTTCCTGCTGCTGGCGACGGCCGCCCGGGCACAGCAGTTTCCCGTACAGGTAACGCCGCAACTGGTGCCGCCTTACAGTACGGAGCTGAGTGAATACTATACGGGCACGGTGCCCAAGATGATCGTGACGCTGACAAACACCGACCTGCAGCAGCCGGTAGCGCGGGTGCGCCTGCGCATGACCATCAGCAGCCAGCTGGTGACGCTGCGCAGCCGGGACAACGTGAATTATGACCCGATCGAGCTCATGGCCGGCTTGCCCCAGCGCCTGTCGCTCAACGACCTGGCCCCTTACTTCAATCCCAATAATCTCGACATCCAGGGCAACATTGTGCAGGGCCGGCTCCCGGAAGGATTTTACCGATTCTGCTTCGAGGCCGTGGAGATTGCCACCGGCCGGGTGGTGAGCCGCCAGGAGTGCGCGATCGCCTCGCTGAGCCTGAGCGATCCTCCCCTGCTCAATCTTCCGGGCAAAGGCGGGGCGGTAAATGCCACCCAGAACAATATCGTGTTCAACTGGACACCCCGACACCTGTCGAGTCCCAACTCGGCGTTCACCACCGTCTACAATTTTCAGCTCGTAGAACTACTGGACAACGGTATATCGCCAGAGATGGCGCTACGCACGGCGCAACCGCTGTATGAGGTCACCACGAGCGCCACGTCGCTCGTGTACGGCCCGGCACAGCCGCAGCTCCTTGAAGGCAGGCGCTACGGCTGGCGGGTGCAGGCCCGCAACACCAACGGCGTCGACTTTGCCGATGCGTTCCGCAACAACGGGTTCAGCGAGGTATCCTGGTTCCATTATTACCGGCCCTGCCCCGAGCCTTCCGGTATCTGGGCGTCGCGGCGCAACCATGCGAACATTTACTCTTACGTGGATGTGCGGTTTGAATGGAATCAGGATCCGCGGCATACCGGATACGTGGTTGAATACCGGAATGCGACGGAAGGTAACGGCCAGTGGCAGACCGTGGAGCGCAGCGTGCCGCTGACCGGATCGCAGCCGGGTGTTGGCGCTTTCGACGAACCTGCCACAAATTTTGTCACGTTCCTGCGTTCTAACCAGGCGCAGGTGCACGCAGGGTGGAGGAACTCCAGCTACGTGTATGAATACAGGGTGGGCGCCCGGTGCGCGGCGAACGGCCCGATCACCTACTCGGGTTACCACAACGTGCGGATCGGAGGTGAAGGAGGGAGCAAGAAGACGACGGGTAAAGTAACCTGGTCCTACAAGTCGAAAGAAGAGATTGAAGATGCAACGCCCCGCAGCCTCGGATCCGCCGAACCGGTAGGGGGCTCCGTTACGGAATTGGCGGATGATTACGCACCCGGCAATACCCGGTTCCCGTTGAAGGGAGCGATCGTTACCCTCAAGGCCAGGTACGATTACGGGTATCAGTCGGCGCCCCGCGTCGCCACAAGGGCAACCGCGGTAACCGACGAGAACGGCAATTACGAGTTGCAGTGGAGTTACCTAGAGCCATACCACGTCAACTTTATAGAAATTTCGCACCCGAGCGGTCTTTTCGGAGTGATCCGCAAGCCCCTGAACTCCCTGGGCGGGACGTTGGAAGAGCTCACCACCACCCTCAACAGCTTCGAGCTGAAGCCCACCGTTTATGCGCCCGGCTTCGTGACCGGCACGCCGGTCGCCATTGATGTCCTGCTTCGCGAAAACACGTTCCGGCAGTTCAATTTCATTTCCGCCGCCGGTGTCGGCACGGATCCCGCACTCGTCTACTATAACAACGAAGCCTACCGGGTGATGACCACCCTCACCGATGGCAAAACCTACAAAAAGCTGCCCTTCAACCGGAACGGCAATGAGCACTACGTGGCACGGGTCCGCTATACGGACCGCGAGCCCTACTTTGTACCGCTCAGCCCGGTAGAAGGCAACTGGGCGCCACGGGCGTACCTGCAGTATTATTTCCCGCAGGTTAAGCTGGTAAAGCTCCTGGCGCAGACCTTTAACCTGAACGGCCTCAAAACAGAGGTTGCCGGTACCGTGCGCTTCCGGTCGGCGCTGCGCCGCGACGTGGCCGTGGTGATCACGGTGAAGCGGGTGGACGAATTGGGCAAGACCCCTGATATGGTGCAGGGGATGGATCCGTACCTCACCTATACGACGCGTACCGATGGCAACGGGGAATACAGCTACAACCAACTGCCCCCGCTGAAGCCCGGCACCAGTGTGCGCATCGCCTTCCTCGACCGCAGCATCCGCTTCGATTCGCTGGTACTGACGCGCACCTACAGCGACTCCGGGATCATCCGCCAGGATGTAGACTTCCCGAATAACCTCTACACCGTTACGGGCCGCGTAGTAGACCAGAACAACAACGGGATCAGGGGTGCCCTGGTGAGTGTTGTTGGCTCGTCGGAGAGCGTGCAGACCTCGGCTTCCGGCTTTTATATGCTCCGGGTAAGCGGTGAAGGTCCGCGTAAACTGCGCGTGACGCTCGACGGCTTTGCAGACCGGGAACGCTCCTTCACGCCGGCGCCGGGCGTCGGCCCTTCTGGCGCAGGCACCCTGTCGTCCCAACAGTGGGTGGACGCGCTGGGCCGCACGCGGCAGGTGCTCGCCAACCCGCAGGCCATTCCCGGCGGCACGCTCACAGCCGAAGTGTTCGGCATCGGCACCGGCGACCTGCAGCTCAAATACAAATCCTATATCCCCCAGAACGCCGACCTCAAGGGTGTGGTGGACGCCGACAGTACCACGTTCGTGATGCTGCAGGGCCACCTGCGGATGGAGGTGCTGTATAAGGGCCAGCGGATCCGCGCTGCGGTGAACCTGGCGCACCAGACCCTGGCCTTCCGCAGCGGCCAGGAGAGCGTAGCGGGAGCCCTATACGAGATAGGTGTACCGCAAGGCACCTACAAGGTCGAGGTCGTTCCGTTGCCCGGACAGGAGCTGTTTGTGCCGTTTTACAGTGAAGTGAGCATCAGCGCCGGCGATACCGCCCGCGTTACCGTGCTGCTTAGCGACGGTGTGGTGCTGCACGGCACCATCAATAACACGGCCACCGGCGACCCGGTCGATTCCGCGCAAATCAAGGTGCGCGGCCTGCCTTACCACGCGCGCTCCGATGCGCAGGGCGCCTATACGCTGGTGCTGCCCAAAGACAGCGAGTTCGAGCTCAACCTGTATAAGAACGGCTTCAACTCGTTCGATACCACGGTCAGCACCCATTCCACGGTGAGCTATACTTCCGAGGTACGCCTGAATGGCACCACCTACAATATCGTCAACATCAGGACCGATCTCAGGTTGCTGCCCCGCGATTCCACCATGCCTGTCTTCACGTCGCTGTCGGGCTTCCCCATCAGCATCGACAAGCAGCTGGCGGATTCGGTGCATAGCGGCGTTTACCTGATCTCCGGAACATTGACCGTGGGCGATAATAACGTGTTTTCCACTTCCCCCACCGACAACAGCCTCACCTTTAAGGATGTACCGGTAAAGGATGAGGACAGTGATGGCAACGCGCTCCCGATGGCAGACGTGGCCTTCGAGGAGGCCGTGATGAATACGACCGCCTTCGGCTTCGTACCCGTAGAAGTGACGGGGCTTCCGCAGATCATGCTGAAAGGTCTGAAGGAGGGCGATGAGATCAACTGGGCCCATACCGTGATCGGGGGCACCGAGCTCACGGCCAAATTCCGTGAGATCCGGTCCGTAGGCACGGTCCCGATTCAGCTCAGGGACGCCGTGCTCGTGGCAAAAGACTCCAGCATCGTCAAGGCCAACACGGAGCGCGAGGAAGCCGGCCTGCAGCCCTTTGCGTATGTATACACGGCACCTGACTTCTCCATCAATGCACTCGGTTCCGGGCAAACCTTCGACCTGGAATGGGAGGCCGACCACAATCCCTCGGATTCGGACTACGTGAAGTCGGCGCTTGGGTATGTGTCGCTCTTCCTCGAGCGCTCAAGCTCCGAGCTTTCGGAGGATGGACTACAGCTCAACGGGTACCTGCAGTTTCCCAACTTCCTCGCCACCCGCCTGCCCGATTCGGGCAAGGTGGAGATCCGCAGCCTCGTCATCGACCGGTCGCTCGCCATCAAGGAGCTGAAGTTCGATATCAGCAAGGACCGGCCCTGGATCTGGAAGCTGCAGAAGGTGCAGGCACAGATCACCCACCTGGAGCTCTATGGGCTCGGCACCCCGAACATGGGGGCGGGCTTTGGCGGCACCATGACCTGGAAGAAAGGTGCGACAAAAGGGGACACCCTGTTCATCAACTCGCTTTCCGTCGTCAACAGTGCCGAAGGCCTTGCGCTCTCGGCCAGTGTTTCTACGGATGTCAATGGCTTTGGGATGCGCTCGCTTGTATTCAAGACCACCGGCGACGAGAGCATCGACATGAGTTACAACGTTGCGTCGAAGGCATTCGAGTTCAGCGCTTCGGGCACCCTGGACTACAAATCGGCGCGCACCGATACCACGGCTTCCAGCAGCTCGGGATCTGTCACCAGCAATGTGTTCCCAATCGAGATCCAGTCGTTCAAGCTCAATAGCAGCGACTGGTCGCTCTTCCTGGCGGCAAAGGCCAACATCAAGATCGACCTGAAGATCGCGAAGCTCCACGTGGACCGGCTGCTCGTGAGTGTAGGTTACGACAAGTCGCTCGACGCGATGAACGCCTACCTTGTAAGCGGCACCGAGCAGGGAAGCTCCGTGGGCAGCGGCGGCCCCGAAGACCAGATCGACGAATCGAAGTCGTCATGGGCGGTGGGCATTGCCGGGGGCGTTGAGTTCCCGGTCAAGAATATGAACACGGATGTGAGCGGCTCTTTCCTCATTGCCAACGTACGCAACAAAATCGAGGTGCGGCTTAACGAGATCGCCATCAAGGTGGAAACGCCGAATATGAAGGTGGAGGCCGTGATGAAGGTTGCGTTCAGCGGCGTCAAGCGCGGATTCGAGGTAGAGGCCAAGATGGAGACTGTGCAAAGGGTCTTCGACGCAAGCCTCAAGTTCTATTATTACGAAACCGGCGGCATCGAGCTCGGGGCGAGCATCAAGGCATCCACGTTCATCGTGACGGGGCCGGTGCAGTGGTACGCTATTGGCGGCGGCTTCAGCCTCAATACCGCGGAGAATAAATACAGCGTCTTCCTGGTCGGGGACGTCACCGCCATCGGCACTCCCAAGGAAGTGGGCTATGTGAAGAACGCCCGCATCGACGTCCTCTTCGATATCAATAACTGCGGGCTGTGGCCCGTGGTCAAGGGGAGCGGCACGCTGGTCATGAAGGAAAAGGAGTGGGGGTCCATGGCCATCACCCTTGATTTCTGCCGCATGCTGATGCTGGTTACAATCAAATCCAAAGTAACCGTAGGCGAAACGATGCAGCTCAATGTGGACGGTGTGCTGTTCGGCATCAAACCTTCGTCTGGGGTCACCGGAGCCTTCTTCATGGCGGTCAATGCCCAATTGGGCAGCAGCATGGGCGACATGCTGAGCGGAAACGTCATCCTCGGCGTCGGCGTCAACTACAACAACAACGATCCGAATGCGCCGCAGGAGGCCCGCGACCAGTGGGGCAATATCGATATCTCCGCCAAGAGCGACAACGGCACCCGCATGCATGGCTTCTATGTAGCCGGCAATATGAACAGCCCGAACCGGGAAGGGGGCTTCGACTTTGACATCAGCGGCCTTCCGGTGCTGAGCTTCAATTATAGTATGGTCACGACCGGCTCGGTCAAGATCTTCGTCCGCTTCAACTCGGGTGGCTCGAGCACCACCTTCGCCGTAACGGCGGGGGTAGCTACCGATGTAGAGGCTTCGCTTTACGTGTTCGGCGTCGGCTTCACGGCGGAGGCACATGGCTCCGTGGCGCTTGCGGGCGGCTACGACGGCAAGTGGTGGGTAAAAGGAGAGGCGGCCGTCCAGCTCCTCTTCCACAACAAGGAGAGCCTCAGCTGCAACTCTGCCGACGTCGGCGTCAACTGGTGCTGCTGCAGCAACTGGCACCACCCCTGCTGTGGCAACCCGATCAAGAGCTGCTTCTACGATTGGAGCTGCAGCACCGAGGTGTGCCTGCCCGTACCGTATTTCTACTTTAAGCTTTGTGCGGATCTGAAAGCCTCCTTCTCCTACAGGCAGGGAGAGAGCGTTCAGTTCACGTTTACTAAATGATATTCCCGATGAAGAAGTTCGTTTTCCTGCTGCTTATAATCCAATGCGTAACGTTTGCCGTTTTCGGGCAGGGCCCCGACGGTCCGGGCCTGTACCTGCGCTCGGCCGCGTCGCCGAAGGGCAACTATATCTTCCTGACGAGCGCCCCCAACCCGGCTGCCCTGCGTCCTGATCTCATGGGCGGCACCGATCGCTTCGAGATCCGCCGGATGGTCTACGATTCCACGCTCCGCGAGCGGAAGGAAACCGACCTGAAGCCGGTGGGCACCGTACGTAAGGCCACCACCCTCAAGGAGCTGCAGGCGGTGTACACTCCCTCGGACCTGGCCGATCTGCGCCGCGTCCTCAGCGTTCCCTCCGATGAGGCGGTGGCCGAGTACTTCCGTACGCATAGCCGCCCCCGGGACTTCAGCTTGGCCTACAACATGATCGAAACGAAGCAGGCGCTCGGCGAGGTATTCCTTGACCAAGATGTTCAGGCCGACGTGGTTTACATCTACACGGTTTCCCGGGTTACGCACGCCGGGCTCACCGAGTACATAGGTTATGCGATCGTGCAGGGAAAGAGCGGTAACTACACGCTGCCGTACTTCCGTCCCCGCAGCTCAGGGGTGAACACGTCCGACAGCCTCGTTCGGGTTACCTGGAAGATGGCGGTACCGGGCGACGCGGTGTCCCGGATCCCGGTGCCCCGGTCGCGCATGGCGTCGGACAAGGAAGGCGCCATCCTTAAGGTGCCGTTTCCGCCCTCGGCGACCCGCGTGCGCGTAGTCGAGGAGTTAGAAGGCAAGTTTGTGGAAGTGATGCGGCTGGCGCCGGTGCTCAACCGCACCGGTGATACCGTCACCTACACCTACTCCAGGAAAACGCTGCCCGAGGGGCAGGTGCGCGCTTACCTGCTTACCGAGGATGAAGTGTACAATACCGGGGTTCCCTCCGACACCATCACGGCCTGGGCCGTAACCCCGAAGACGATACCGCTCATTTACGGTATCCGTGTCAGCGACATCGAAGGTGGTGTTCGCCTGGCCTGGGACCTCCTGCCAAAGAAGCCTTATATCTATGGCGTGCTCCTGTGTCGCCGGGCCGGCAGCGACGCACGTGTTGGCGCCGATACCCTGGCGATGCTCACTCCTGCCGACACCACGTACTCCGACCTGAAGATGAAGGCAGGCATTCATTATACCTACGAGGTGCGTGCCCTTTATGGACAGGCCAACCTGGCACAGAAAATACCGGCAACGGGCACCGGTACTGTATCGGTTTTTGCCCGCCCCCTGCCGCCTTTTAACCTGGTGCCGGCTAAGGCGGGCCGCAACATCCGCCTCGACTGGGAAGCGGTTGACGACCCGGGTTTCTACGGGTACTATGTCTACAGGGGCACCTCACCCAGGCACCTCGATCTCGTGGCCGGCCCGCTGAAGAATAAATCCTATCTCGATACGTCGGCTTCCCTGAGCGGGCGCTCTACCTACTTCTATGCCGTGGTGAACCAGAACCTGCGGCAGGATACCAGCGACTTTTCCGAAACGGTGAGCATCGTGCCCGACCGTGTGGTGGAGACCGACCGGCCCGAGCAGGTACAGTTCTTCTACAGCAACGGGCTGCTGCGCGTTTCCTGGAAGGACGTGCGCCAGCGCGACAACGCCATTGCGGCCTACCTGGTGCAGCGGCGCCTGAAGGGCGAGGCCGGGTTCCGCACAATCACTCCGAAGCCCATCACCGTGGCTTACATCGAGGATACCGTGCTGCGTACCAGCAACGCCGTGCAGTACCGCGTGGCCGCCGTGAACTTCCGCGGCGACGTAGGCGCCTGGAGTGAGCTGGCCGAGTTCACCCCCCTGAAGCGCGCCGTGGCAACGGTCAGCCTCTTCTACGTGCGCAACGTCAGCACCGGCATCCAGGTTTCGTGGCCGGAGATGGTGGTGGCGGGCCGCAAGGGCTACACCATCTACCGCCGCGAGGCGAGCGAGAAGGAGTTTACGCGGCTGGCATCCGTAGACGCAGGCACCTTTTCCTACCTCGACACGAAAGCGGCAGCCGGAAAGGTATACGTGTATGCGCTGACGATCACGGAGGCCGACGGGCGCGAAGGTGAACGCGGCGCTTCGCTTTCGGTACGCCGCGCAGCAAAACCGTAGTTATCGAACGACACAAACATCAATCAGCAGCACCCCTCTTAAACTGGCCTCATGTACCGCTCCACCACCGTCCTCCGCTCTTCCCTGCTCGCCGCTCTCCTCGGTGCCGCCGCTACCGCCGCGGGCCAGCAGCTCGACCTCGAAAAGGTGGGCGACCTCCGGAAGCAGCCGCTCCTCGCACCCAGCGGAGGACTCAGTGCCAATACGATCTTTTATGATGGCAACGGCGGCGCGGGCCGCGCTCCGTTCACCTACTTCCTCAACGGGAACCTGAACATCAAGGTGGCCGGGCTTGTAGACCTGCCCTTCTCGTTCAACCTCACCAACTCGGGCAGCGGGTTCAGCTATCCCGTTTCACCCAACCGGCTGAGCCTGCACCCGAAATACAAATCAGTGCGGGCCCATATCGGCGACGTCAATATGACCTTCTCGCCTTACACCCTCAACGGGCACCAGTTTCGCGGCCTCGGCCTCGATTTCGACCGGGTGGGCAAGTTCCAGATCAGCGTCATGGGCGGGCGGCTGCAGCGCGCCATCGAGTACGACAGCACGAACCGCACGGTTCCCGCCGCTTACCGGAGATTCGGCTACGGGGCGAAGGCGAACTATGTGCAAAAGAACGTGACGCTCGGCATGATCGTCTTCGGCGCCAAGGACGCCGTCAATTCACTCAGGTTCCGGCCCGACACCCTCCAGCTCTTCCCGAAGCAGAACCTGGCCATGAGTTGGAACGGGCTCTTCGTGCCGGCCCCGGGCGTAGAGCTCTCCGCGGAATACGCGCTCAGCGCCCTCACGCGCGACCAGCGCGACACCACAGCCACCGGCAGCAGCTCCGGCGGATTGCTCAAAGGCCTCGTAGGCCGCAGGAATTCGACCTCGCTCTACAAAGCCTACCGCGCCAACCTCAACTACCGCTACAAGCAAAGCACCATCGGCGTCGGGTACGAGCGGGTCGACCCGGGCTACGAAACACTGGGTGCCTACTACTTCAACAACGACCTGCAGAACATCACCGTAAACTTCGCGCAGACAGCGCTAAAGGGGAAGGCCAATGTGAGCGCCAGCGTGGGCTACCAGCGCGACGATCTCGACGGTCAGAAGGCGGGCATGAACAAGCGCTCGGTCCTGTCGGTGAACCTGAATTACGTTCCGAGCACTAAGCTCATGTTGTCGGGCAGCTACTCCAACTTCTCCACCTTCATGAACATCAAGCCGGTGTTCCTGGAGATCAACCAGGTATCGCAGTTCCAGAACTACGACTCGCTCAACTTTACCCAGATCTCGCAGAACGCCAACCTGAATGTCAACTACGTGCTGGAGCAGCGCGCGGAGCGCACCCAGGGGATCAACCTTAATGTGAGCTTCCTGAATTCGGGCGATGAGCAGGGCGGCCGAAAGCGGGCCAACGGTCAGTCGAGCTTCTACAACCTCGCGTTGGCCTACACGGTGGCGCGGATCCCGCAGGGGATGAGCCTCACGGCCGCCTTCAATGCACAGTTCAACCGGATCGGCACCGACGATTTCGTGACGATGGGACCCACAGTGGCGCTGCGGGCCCGGGTGCTGCGCGCGGTGCAGTCGAGCTTCGTGGTTTCCTACAACGCGAGTAAGGCCGGTAGTGTTACGGAAAGCAAGGTGCTGAACCTGCACCTGAACTTCTCCCACGCCTTTAAAAAGCGGCACAACCTCTTGCTTGGCGTGATGAACCAGGCCCGCAACCTGCGCCGCACGGGAAGCACCAACGACCTGGTGATCACCACGGGATACGGGTACGTTTTCTAACAGGCTGTTCAGGCCATTGCGCTTTTCAGAAGTGTCGAAAGGACCGGCCGCAAGCGGCCTCTTCGCGCCACGGCGCTCCCGAAGCCTCGGGAGGTACAACGGTGCGACGATAAGATGAATTTGGTCTTTTCGTTTTTCGTCGTGTCTTTGTGCCGTCGCGACAGGGGCGTCAGCCCCGCTCCCCGCGCTTGCGCGGTCCTAAGGCGGAGTCTCCGGGCAGGAGTTTTCAATTCACAAATCTTTAACCGGAGGGCGTTTCCGACGAATGCAGGGCCGACGTAGCTTCAGCTCCAAATCTGTTCTTCAACATGGAACCTGCTTCCGACGACGAGGGTGATACGGCCGCCGCTGCCGCTCCCCGCCTCCTGCTCTTTGTGACCTTCGTGCTCTTTTGTTTCCAACCCTCTTCCCGCCCGCGTGGCCCTGAGCCGCCGGCAGTGCCGCTCCTGGCGTCGGTGCGCCGCGAGGCGCCGAAGCCGCCCCCGGCTAAGCCACGCAAGCCCAAAAAGAAGATCTACCTCACCTTCGACGACGGCCCCAACCGCGGCACCCGCAACGTGCTCGACATCGTGGCCGACGAGGGCGTGCCCGTATCCTTCTTCCTCGTGGGTGAGCATGTGTTCGACAGCCGCGGCCAGCGCGCCCTCTTCGACAGCCTGAAGGCCTGCCCCCACGTGGAGCTCTGCAACCACAGCTATTCGCACGCCCACCACCGCTACACGGCTTACTACGCGGCGCCCGACTCCGTGGTGGCCGACTTCCGCCGCACGCACGACTCGCTTGACCTGGCGTCACTTGTGGCCCGCACGCCCGGCCGCAATATCTGGCGCATCGACTCGCTGCGCGCCACCGACCTGAAGGGAAGCACCGCCGCGGCCGACTCGCTGCAGCGCGCCGGCTTTGCCCTTATGGGCTGGGATGCCGAATGGCACTTCGACCACAAAACCTACAACGTGGTGCAGAGCGCCGAAACCATGCTCCGCCAGATCGACTCCGTGTTTGCCGGCGGCCGCACCAAGCGCCCCGGCCACCTCGTGCTGCTGGCCCACGATCAGGCGTACAGCGCCTCCGCCGACTCGCTCGAGCTGCGGAAGTTCCTACAGGAACTGAAGAAAAAGGAAGACTATGAGCTCCTCTTTGCCACCGAGTACCCCGGTGCTGTACCGGGTGCCGACAGCCTGTTGGTGAAGAAGTAAGCATTCGCTGGAAAAGCTCCTCACGGTTTCCCTTTGATAGCTCGTCCGTTGCTAGGGCTACACGTCAACGCGAAGGCGTGACCCTCAGGCTCCCGCTGCGCGGTGTTCCGGGCCTTGTACCCGGGGTGATCCTGTCTTCGGAACTGCCCACGCATTCCGGGTGTTTCCCTGGCAGAGCTGTGTCCGCCAATGCCCGCTCCCACCGGCAGGTGGGCGGTACGCGGCTCTGTTGGCATAGGGTGGCGACGGTAGCGAACCGGGTTTCCATGGGCAAAGTGTGGCGCGGATGCGGGATTTGTAGCGTAATGATGTGCTTGTGCACTGGCCTCATTGGGGAAAGCCCCTGCAAGCTCTGGCTGGGGAATGCCGCGCGCGAACACCTGTTTGTTATATAAAAGCTGTGTTTTCGCTATGTTTCCGCGAAATCGCCCTGCAAGTGAGGAACATTTAATCCAATTTTAATTTTAGCATTCTATTTGTATTTCCAAGGATTCCCAACCGCCGGCCGGTTCCTCGTTCCTGCTGGTATTCGCTAACCTATCGAAATGCAACACATGAAAAAAACTGTACGCACTTCCCCGCCGGGATTGTAGGCAACATCACACGACTCTGCAGCTAACCTTATCCGATTGTAATAATCAGATACCTAAACCCTACACTTATGTCCCGGCTCCGTCCCGCCAAGTCAATTGGCATTCTGAACGTATTTTCCGTAGTGATCCTGGTCTTCCTGTCGATCACAGCAGAGGCACAGATCAGCTTCACCTCCAGTGCGCTGAAGCTGAACGGTACCACCGTTTATAACCCTACCTCCATCCAGTTCGGCCCCGACAAGCGTTTGTACGTGGCGGAGCAGGCGGGGTGGATCCGCATTTATACGGTAAAGAAGAACGGTGCGAACGACTACTCGGTCACCGGATTTGAAACGATCAACGTCGTTAACCAGATTCCCAACCACAACGACGACGGCACGCTCAACACGTCCATCACGAAGCGCCAGGTTACCGGCATCGTGCTGCGCGGCACCGCTACCAACCCCGTCATCTATGTGAGCTCCAGCGACAGCCGCATCGGCGGCCCCAGCGGCGAGACCAACCTCGACACCAACTCGGGGATGATCTCCATGCTCACCTGGGACGGCACCAAGTGGGTAAAGATCGACCTCGTGCGCGGCCTGCCCCGCTCCGAAGAGAACCACTCCGTGAACGGCATGCAGCTCGACGACGTGACCAATACCTTATTCGTCGCGGTCGGGGGCTTCACCAATGCGGGCGCCCCCTCTACCAACTTCGCCTACACCACCGAGTACGCGCTTTCCGCGGCCATCGTTTCCATCGACCTCAACGCCATCATGGCCCTGCCCACCAAGGGCACCGGCAACACAGCGTATAAATACGATCTCCCCACGCTCGACGATCCCACCCGCGCCAACCAGGCCGACGGCACCGACGTGGGCGACCCCTTCGGCGGCAACGACGGACTCAACCAGGCCGTGGTGGTGGCCGGCGGACCCGTGCAGGTGTTCGCCTCGGGCATCCGCAATGCCTACGACCTCCTCATCACGAAGTCGCGTAAGATGTATACGGTCGACAACGGCGCCAACCAGGGCTGGGGCGGCTACCCCGACAAGGAAGGCACCACCAATGTGACCAACAACTATATCGCGGGCGAGCCGGGCTCCACAACGGCAACGGCCAACCACCCGCAGGTGAACAACCTCGATAACTTTCACTACGTAGGCGACCTCAACACCTATGTGCGCGGCTCCTTCTACGGCGGCCACCCGAACCCCGTGCGGGCCAACCCCGCCGGCGCCGGCCTCTATACCCACAACGGCAGTGTGGGCGTCTTCCGTACCAGCACCACCGGCACCAACCCGCTGCCGGCCAACTGGCCCCCCGTGCCCGTAAGCATGGCCGATCCGAAAGAAGCGTTCTATAAAATGCCGGGCAATGCCGACGGCGCCTTGCTGACATTCAAGTCGTCGACCAACGGCATCACGGAGTACACCGCCTCTACGTTCGGCGGCGCCCTCAAAGGGCACCTCCTCGTTGCCGAGTACAACGGCGCGATCGGCCTCATCAAGCTGACGGCCGACGGCACCAACACCACCAACGCAAAGGATCCCGTAAACAAGATGAACAAGGAGCCGGATTTCGCCTCCAACTTCGGCGCTACGCCGCTCGACCTCATCGCCCAGGGCGACAATGATCCCTTCCCCGGCACCGTATGGGTACTCACCTACGGTGCAAATGCCATTACCGTCTTCGAGCCCCAGCAGAACGGCGCCTGCACGGGTGCCGACAATACTTCGGATGAAGACGGCGACGGCTACACCAACAGCGACGAGCTCGCCAACGGCACCAACCCCTGCTCCGGCTCGAGCAAGCCCGCTGACTTCGACGGCGACAACCTCTCCGACCTCGCCGACACCGACGACGATAACGACGGCATCAACGACAACCTCGATGCCTTCGCCATCGATGCCACGAACGGCCGCGGCACGTCGATGCCCATCACCTACAACCTGTTCAACAACGACCCGGGCAAAGGCTTCTTCGGCCTTGGCTTCACGGGCCTCATGAGCAACAGCGACTCCGATTACCTGAAGCTGTTCGATAAAGACGATCTTATTGCCGGCGGTGCCGTAGGTGCCTTCTCGGTGGTAGACGTACCCGCGGGCGACGCGCTCGGTACCCTGAACACCCAGAAGAACGCCTTCCAGTTCGGCGTGCAGACTGCCGGCCTGCCCTTTACCTTCAAAGGCCGCATCCTCGGGCCCTTCTTCAACAACCAGACTCCTTCCGGGTCGCAATCGCTCGGCGTTTTCATCGGTAGCGGCGACCAGGACAACTACCTCAAGATCGTGCTCAACGCCAACGGCGGCGCGGGCGGTATCCAGGTAGTTTATGAGAACGCAGGAGTGGCAACCACCCAGCAATACCCGATCGCGGGTGGCATCCCGGGCTCCACGCTCGACCTTATCCTGACATACGACGCGGCCACGGGCAGCGTACAGGCGGCGTACGCGTCCAACAGCGGCGCGGTGATCAACGTGGGTGCGCCCATCGCCGTAAGCGGTGCCGTGCTCCACGCGCTGAAAGGAAATACGACCCTGGCCGTGGGTGTGATCGCTACCTCCAAAGGAGGCGCTCCCTTCACCGCCACGTGGGACTATCTCTATATGAACGCCGATGCCATTACCTCCAGCGGTACCTGGCAAACGGTAGCCCCGGCTTCCGGCACCTTCACGGGCCGCGAGGAGAACGCTTACGTTCAGGCCGGCGATAAGTTCTATCTCATGGGAGGACGCGGCAACAAGCCCGTGCAGGAGTACAACCCGGTTACCAAGGCATGGGTCAACAAGGCCTACCAGCCGCTGGAGCTGCACCACTTCCAGGCGGTAACGCTCGACGGGCTCGTGTACGTGGTCGGTGCCTTCACCGGTGCTTACCCCCGCGAGACGCCCGTGCCCAACGTTTATATGTTCAACCCCGCCGCCAACCAGTGGATCACCGGCCGCAGCATTCCCGAAGCCCGCCGCCGCGGCGCGGGAGGCACCGTGGTGCACAACGGGAAGATCTACCTCGTTGGCGGCATCACCGACGGTCACTGGGCCGGCTGGGTGAAGTGGTTCGATGTATACGACCCGGCCACCAACAGCTGGACAACGCTCCCCGATGCCCCGAGAGCGCGCGACCACGCACAGGCAACCATTGCCAACGGTAAGCTGTACTTCGCCGGCGGCCGCCGCTCCTCCGCGAGCACCAACCAGGACTTCGAGCTGGCCGTACCGGAGGTGGACGTATATGATTTCGCTACCGGCACCTGGTCGACGCTGCCTGCCAGCGCCAACATTCCGACGCCCCGCTCCGGCGCGAGTAACGTCACCATCGGCAACGAGGTGATCGTGATCGGCGGCGAAAGCGCTTCGCAGCTCGCTGCGCATGCCGAGACGGAAGCGCTCGACGTGACCACGAATACCTGGAGAAGACTCGCCGACCTCCAGACCGGGCGTCACGGCACGCAGGCCATCGCCAACAATGGCGGCATCTTCACGACCACCGGTGCAGGCAACCGCGGCGGCACGCCGATCCTGACGACGCAGGAGGCCTTCTACTTCTTCGGACCGACGAGCCCGGAGGGCGTTGCGATCACGGCAGGCGCGCTGGCAGCACCCGGCACGCTCAACTTCGGCACGACCGGCATCAACGTATCCACTACGAAAACGCTGCTGCTGTCGAACACGAGCGGCAACCAGGCGATCAACGTGAGCACGATCATCGTCTCCGGCGCCAGCTCCTTTACCTTCACCTCGCCCCACCCGCTGCCCTTCGTGATCGCCCCCGGGCAGAGCGTTAGCATCAGCGTCACCTTCAAGCCGGTGTCTGCGGGCAGCCAGACCGCGAACCTGATCGTCGAAAACTCCGGCCAGGGCGGCAGCGTGACGACCGTGCTCAACGGTGTGGGCAACGCGGTAGCCTACCGTATTAATGCGGGCGGCGCCTCGGTGACCAACAGCATCGGTACGTTCGGCTCCGATAATTTCTTCTACCCGGCACCGGGCACTACCAAAAGCACCACGGCAGCGATCGCCGGTACCACCGACGACGCCATGTACCAGAACGAGCGCAACGGCACGAGCCTCAGCTACGACTTCGCGGTCAACAACGGCCAGTACAAGGTGGTGCTGCACTTCGCAGAGATCACCCACAGCGCCGCCGGCAGCCGCCTCTTCGACGTGTCGATCGAAGGCGCCAAGAAGCTGGATAACTACGATATCGTTGCCAAGGCCGGCGCCGCCTTCACGGCCCGCGTAGAGACCTTCACGGTGAGCGTGACGGACGGCACCCTGAACGTCAACTTCAGCTCCCTGGCTGCCGACGGCGGCAAGGACCTGGCGAGCATCGCGGCGATCGAGATCGTGAGCGCCACCGTGGCCAACGAGCCGCCCATCGGCGACGCGGGCCCCGATAAGAGCATCACCCTGCCCACGAACACGACCGTGCTCAACGGCTCGGGATCGGATGCGGGCGGCTCCATCGCCGCCTACACCTGGACCCAGGTGAGCGGCCCCGGCATCGCCACGTTCAGCAGCAGGTACGTAGCTGCGCCCACGCTCAGCGGGCTGCAGTACGGCATCTACGTCTTCTCGCTCGTAGTGACCGATAACCAGGGTGCCACGAGCGCGCCCGACCAGGTGACCGTGGTGGTGAACGGCGCCCCCGGCACGAGCTCGGGCCAGTCGACCGTACGCATCAACGCGGGCGGCCAGCAGCTGAACACCAGCATGGGTACCTTTTCGGCAGACAACCACCACACGGCTTCACTCGGCATCAACAGCAGCACGGCACCCATTGAGGGCACTACGGATGATGCGCTCTACCAGACCTACCGCTGGGGCTACCTGTTCGATTATAAGATCCCGGTGAACAACGGCCAGTACAAGGTGGTGCTGCACTTCGCGGAGACCAACTTTACCGCCGCCGGCAGCCGTAAGTTCGACGTGGAGATCGAAGGGGTTTTGAAGCTGGATAACTACGACATCTTCGCCAAGGTAGGCGGCAAGACAGCCACCACGGAAACCTTTACGGTCATCGTGGGCGACGGCTCCCTGGACATCAACTTCAATTCGAAGGCATTCCATGGCGGAAATAACAACGCCTTGATCTGCGGTATCGAGATCATGCCCGCTACCGCAAGCGGCAACGCGGCTCCGGTGGCGAACGCTGGTCCGAACAAGACCATCACCCTGCCGACGAGCACGGTGGTGCTGAACGGCTCGGGTACCGACAGCGACGGCTCGATCGCCGCCTACAGCTGGAGCCAGGTGAGCGGTCCCGGCACGGCTACCTTCAGCAACAAGGCCGTGGCCGCCCCGACGGTGAGCGGGCTCGCACAAGGCACCTACGTGTTCGCACTCGTAGTGACCGATAACGCGGCTGCCAGCAGCTCCGCCTCCCAGGTTACCGTAACGGTGAACGGAGCGGCTGCCGCCAACCAACCGCCGGTGGCGAATGCCGGTGCGGACAAGACCATCACGCTTCCTGCGAACTCCACGGTGCTCAACGGCTCAGGCACCGATACAGATGGCACGATGACCACGTACAGCTGGAGCCAGGTGAGCGGCCCGGGCGCTGCGGCCTTCAGCAGCAGCACCGTAGCTGCGCCCACCGTGAGCGGGCTGGTGCAGGGCACCTATGTGTTCTCGCTGCTCGTGACCGATAACGCGGGAGCGACGAGCGTACCCGACGAGGTTGTGGTGACGGTGAACGCGGCCCCGACCCCGGGGCCGGCAACCGCCGTGCTCCGGATCAACTCGGGCGGTGCGCAGGTAACGAACAGCATCGGCACGTTCGCGGCAGACCAATCCTTCTCGCCCAACCCGGGCAACAGGAACAGCAGCACCGCAGCCATCAACGGTACCACCGATGATGAGATCTACCAGAGCGAGCGCTGGGGAAGCACCTTCAATTATAACTTCCCGATCGCCAACGGTGAGTACCGCGTGGTGCTGCACTTTGCCGAGTTCACGTACGCCACTGTCGGCCGCCGTGTGTTCGACGTGACGATGGAAGGGGTGAAGAGGCTCGACAACTACGACATCTTCGCCAAGGCAGGTGCCTTTACCGCCATCACCGAATCCTTTACGGTGAACGTAACAGACGGCGTGCTGAACATCAACTTCAGCTCACTCGCTGCCGATGGCGGAAAGACCTACGCGAAGGTGTCGGCCATCGAAGTGCTGAGGGCCGGGGCACCGAATGCAGCCCCGGTAGCCAATGCGGGCCCTGACCACAGCCTGACGCTCCCGACGAGCTCGGTGGTGCTGAACGGATCGGGCACCGATAACGACGGCACTATTACCACGTACACCTGGAGCCAGGTGAGCGGACCCAACACGGCCACCTTCAGCAGCAACGCCGTAGCCGCGCCCACCGTAAGCGGGCTCGTGCAGGGCTCCTATACCTTCCAGCTCGTGGTGACCGATAACGCGGGCGCGCAGAGTGTGGCCGACGGGGTGACGGTGACGGTGAACGGCGCTCCGGCCTCCACGCAGGCAGTCAGCACCTTTACGCTGATCAATGCCGACACGGACCAGGACCTCTTCACGATCGCAGACGGCGCCACGCTCGACCTCGCGACGCTGCCCACGCGCAACCTGAACATCCGCGCCAATACATCGCCGGCAACGGTAGGCAGCGTGCGGTTCGTGCTCAGTGGGGCGCAGGCAAGAACGGTAACCGAGTCGGGCGCCCCCTATGCCCTGTTCGGTGATAATGCAGGCAACTACAACCCCTGGACGCCGGTCCTTGGTGCCTATACCCTGCAAGGGACGCCCTATACCGGCTCCGGCGCCACGGGTACTGCAGGTACGGTGCTCACGGTACGCTTCAACGTAGTGAACAACCCGCCGATGGTGACGAGCCGCGGCCGCGGCGGCGCCCAAGCCAGCAAGGAAACCGTTGCAGTCCCTGGGGAGCAGGAACTGAAGATCTACCCGAACCCCACTTCCGGGCGGCTTGCGCTCCGGTTTTCGGAAGCGGTAAGCGAGGATGTCACGTATCTACTGTATGGTCCTGCCGGCAACCGCATCGGTTCCGGTGTACAGCCCCTGGGCAAGCCAGCGGCCGAAGTGGCGATCGACCTCAGCAGGCACAACCTGGCCAACGGGGTATATTACCTCGAGGTGAAGTCGGGTCAGTGGCGGAAGACGGTACGGGTGATGATCGCCGGCCGGTAAAACCGGGGATAGCCGGTGGAGGGTCGTCGATCGATCTTCGACTTCCCATTGAACCATTTTAAAGGAGGGCGCCCCAGCCTGGGTGCCCTCCTTTCTATTAACCAAAGGCGATCAGGGCCGCGCTTAGAGGCTTACTGCCGGGCTTCGTTGTAGGTTTTTTCTTCTGCAGGGGTGTGGACAACTTGGGAAATCCTTCCACGGCAGCTCCACAGTAGCGAAGTCCGTCCGCCTTCGGCCATACATCATATATAAAACATTTGCCCTGTGAACAGGTGAAACGTTGATCTTCTTCACTTTATAATGGGGAAGATTTAATACAGGTGGGGTTTTAGCATTCTTTTTGTTTTGAATAGCCCAGCACCGTTTCCTGCATCTATTCGATTAACCTACTGAAACCACCCGTCATGATAAGACAACTACCTCCTCTCTACACCCTTACACAGGCTGTTTCCCTGGCGTTCCGCTAACCACGCTCCCCGTTCAAAAAACCCACGACCTCCCTAAACCATTCCTATATGTCCCGGCAGAGTTTTGTCAAAACGTTTGGCTTTTTTCGAATACTAAGCGCACTCCTGCTGTGCTCCTTTTCGGCGCAGGCACAACAATTCAGCTTCTCCTCGAGCGGCCTCAAGATGAACACGGCCACCGTCTTCAACCCCACGTCGATCCAGTTCGGCCCCGACGGCCGCCTCTACGTGTCGGAGCAGGCCGGGTGGATCCGCATTTATACGATCAGGAAGAACGGCCCCAACAACTACGAGGTCACCGGCTTCCAGACGATCGGCCTCATCAACCAGATCCCCAACCACAACGACGACGGCTCGGTGAATACCACCGTAACGAAGCGCCAGGTCACAGGCATCCTCGTGAAGGGCACGGCCGCCAACCCGGTCATCTACGTGAGCTCGAGCGACAGCCGCATCGGCGGCCCGAGCGGTGAGACCAACCTCGATACCAACTCCGGCATCATCTCCATGCTCACCTGGGACGGCACCAAGTGGGTGAAGGTGGACCTCGTGCGCGGCCTGCCTCGCTCCGAAGAGAACCACGCCGTCAACGGCATGCAGATCGACGACGTGACGAATACGATGTTCATCGCCGTGGGGGGCCACACCAATGCCGGCGCCCCGTCCACCAACTTCGCCTACACCACCGAGTACGCCCTCTCCGCGGCGATCCTTTCCGTTAACCTTAACGCCATCATGGCCATGCCTACCAAAGGCACCGGCAACACGGCGTATAAATACGATCTCCCCACGCTCGACGACCCCACCCGCGCCAACAACGCCGATGGCACCGACGTGGGCGATCCTTTCGGCGGCAACGACGGCCTCAACCAGGCCATGGTCGTGCAAGGCGGTCCCGTGCAGATCTACTCCGGCGGCTGGCGCAACTGCTACGACCTCGTGCTCACGAAGTCGCGCAAGCTCTACGCCGTCGACAACGGCGCCAACCAGGGCTGGGGCGGCTACCCCGCCAACGAGGGCGCTTCGGCCACCAACAACTACGTGCAAGGCGAGCCGGGCTCTACCACGGCTTCTGCCAACCACCCGCAGGTCAACAACCTCGACAACTTCCATTATATCGGCGCCATCGACAACTATACGCCGGGCGCCTTCTACGCAGGCCACCCGACGCCGATCCGCGCTAACCCCGCCGGCGCCGGCCTCTACACGCACGACGGCACTACCGGCGTGTTCCGCACCAGCAAGACCGGCACCAACCCGCTGCCGGCCAACTGGCCGCCCGTGCCCGTGAGCATGGCCGACCCGCGCGAAGGCTTCTTCAAGATGCCGGGCACCGGCGACGGCGCACAGCTCACGTTCAAATCGTCGACCAACGGCATCGCTGAATACACGGCGTCTGCATTCGGCGGAGCGCTGAAAGGCCACCTGCTGGCCGCTGAATACAACGGCGACATCGCCCTCATCAAGCTGACGGCCGACGGCACCGACGTGCTCAATGCCCGCAACTCCGTTACGAAGCTGAACGAGGAGCCGGTCTTCGCCTCCAACTTCGGCTCCACGCCGCTGGACCTCGTGGCCCAGGGCGATAACGATCCCTTCCCCGGCACGGTGTGGGCACTCACCTACGGCGCCGACGCCATCGTGATCTTCGAGCCCCAGGAGAACAATGCCTGCACGGGCGCCAACAACACTTCCGACGAGGACGGCGACGGCTACACCAATGCCGACGAGCTCGCCAACGGCAGCAACCCCTGCTCCGGCTCGAGCAAGCCCGCCGACTTCGACGGCGATAAGGTGTCTGATCTCAACGACGCCGATGACGACAACGACGGCATCAACGATACCGCCGATCTCTTCGCCATCGACGCCAGCAACGGCCGCACCACGACACTCCCCGTTACGTACAACCTGTTCAACAACGATCCGGGCAAAGGCTTCTTCGGCCTCGGCTTCAACGGCCTCATGAGCAACGGCAGCACCAACTACCGCGACCAGTTCAACGGCGACAACCTCGTGGCCGGTGGTGCGGTGGGCGCCTTCTCGGTGGTGTCCGTTTCCGCCGGCGACGCCCTCGGCGCGCTCAATACGCAGCAGAACGGCTTCCAGTTCGGCGTGCAGACGGGCGGCCTGCCCTTCACCCTGAAAGGCCGCATTCTCGGGCCCTTCTTCAACAACGGAACCCCCACCGGCTCGATGTCGCAGGGCATCTACCTCGGCAACGGCGACCAGGACAATTACCTCAAGATCGTGCTCAACGCCAACGGCGGCGCGGGTGGCATCCAGGTCGTATACGAGAACGCGGGTGTAGCTACTACCAAGCAATACGCGATCACCGGCGGCATCCCGGGCTCTACCCTCGACCTCATCCTGAAGTTCAACCCGGCCACCAACAGCGTCCAGGCGGGGTACTCGTCGAACAGCGGCGCGGTGATCAACGTCGGCACCCCCATCGTGGTGAGCGGCGCCGTGCTGGCTGCGCTGAAAGGACAGGGCGTGCTGGGTGTGGGCGTGATCGCCACCTCTAAGGGGGGTACCCCGTTCACCGCCACCTGGGACTACCTGCACCTCACCGCCGACCCCGTAACGGCCGCAGGCGACTGGACCATCGTGGCTCCCGCCTCGGGCGCCTTCACCGGCCGCGAGGAGAATGCCTATGTGCAGGCCGGCGATAAGTTCTACCTCATTGGCGGGCGCGGCAACAAGCCCGTACAGGAATACAACCCGGTAACGAAGACATGGACCAACAAGGCGTACCAGCCGCTGGAGCTCCACCACTTCCAGGCCGTTACGCTCGACGGGCTCATCTACGTGGCCGGCGCCTTCACCGGCGGCTACCCGCGCGAGACGCCCGTACCCAACATGTATATCTACAACCCGGCTTCGAACAAGTGGCACACCGGTCCGTCGATTCCGGCAGCGCGCCGCCGGGGCGCGGGTGGCGCGGCCGTGCACAACGGCAAGATCTACCTCGTGAGCGGCATCACCGACGGCCACTGGGCCGGCTGGGTGAAGTGGTTCGACGAGTACGACCCGGCCACCGGCGAGTGGAAGACGCTCCCCGACGCACCGCATGCCCGTGACCACGTGCAGGTGACGGTGGTGAACAATAAGCTTTATGTGGCCGGCGGCCGCCGCTCCTCGGCAGCCACCAACCAGGACTTCAACTTCACGGTGCCCGAGGTGGATGTGTACGACTTCGCCACCGGCACGTGGACGACCCTGCCCGCCGCCAGCAATATCCCGACGCCCCGCTCCGGCGCCGCCAACGTGGTGGTCGGCGACGAGGTGATCGTGATCGGCGGTGAGACCGCCACGCAGGTGAAGGCCCACAACGAGACCGAGGCCCTCAACGTGCACACCCACACCTGGCGCACGCTCGACACGCTCGAGACCGGCCGCCACGGCACGCAGGCCATCGCCACCAACGGCAGCATCTACATCGCCACCGGCGCCGGCAACCGCGGCGGCACGCCGATCCTGACGACGCAGGAAGTATTCCACTTCTATGGCCCCACCACGCCCGACGGCACGCCGCTGACGCAAAGCCAGCTCTCGGTGCCCACGACGCTCAACGTAGGCTCGGCCTACCTGAACAACACGGCGGAGAAGGCCCTCGTGCTGACCAATACAAGCGGCAACCAGGCACTCCTCGTGTCGTCGATCACGGTGACCGGCTCGGCTGCCTTCGGCTTCACCGCGCCCATGGAGCTGCCCTTCGTGATCCCCGCGGGCGGCAGCGTCACCATCAACGTGACCTTTACGCCGACAGCAGCCGGCGCGCAGACCGCCAACCTGGTGGTGGCGCACTCCGGCTCCAACGCCAGCACCACTACGGTACTTAATGCCTCGGGCGGCACGGATGGCTCCAACGAGCCCCCGGTGGGCGACGCAGGTCCTGATAAGACGATCACCCTGCCCACGAGCTCGGTCGTGCTCAACGGCTCGGGCTCCGACGCCAGCGGCACGATCGCTTCCTATGCGTGGACGCAGGTGAGCGGCCCCAATACGGCCACCTTCAGCAGCAAGACCGTAGCGGCACCCACCGTGAGCGGCCTCGTGCAGGGCACCTACGTGTTCCAGCTCGTGGTGAAGGATAACGACGGCGCGAGCAGCGCACCCGACCAGGTGACCGTGACCGTGAACGGTGCGGCAACCGGGGGCGGTGGTGGTGGCGCCGTGGTGCACCGCATCAACGCCGGTGGCCCGCAGCTGACCACGAGCATCGGCACCTTCGTGGCCGACAAGAACTTTGCACCCACGCCGGGCAGAACGACTACGGTAACCAGCGCGATCGCCAACACTACGGACGACGCCCTGTACCAGACCGAGCGCTGGGGCAGTACCTTCAGCTATGCCCTCCCGGTGGCCAACGGTCAGTACGAGGTGGTGCTGCACTTCGCCGAGCTGACCGCCACCACGGCCGGTCGCCGCGTGTTCGATGTATCGATCGAAGGCGTGAAGAAGCTCGACAACTACGACATCTTCGCCAAGGTTGGTGCGCTCACCGCCACCAAAGAGACCTTTACGGTGAACGTAACGGACGGTACGCTGAACCTTTATTTCAGCTCGCTTGCGGCCGATGGCGGCAAGACCTACGCCAAGATATCGGCCATCGAGGTGCTGAACCCGACGCCCAACGCGGCGCCGGTGGCCAACGCGGGCCCCGACAACACCGTTACACTGCCTGCGAATTCGGTAACGCTCAACGGCTCGGGTACCGACACCGACGGCACCATCGCTTCTTACAGCTGGACGCAGGTGAGCGGTCCCGGCACGGCCACCTTCAGCAACACGTCGGTAGCAGCGCCTACCGTGAGCGGCCTCGTAGCGGGCACGTACCTCTTCGCCCTGGTGGTGACCGATAACAACGGCGCTGCGAGTGTCGCCGACCAGGTGGGCATCCTGGTGAATCCCGCGCCCACCGGCGTCAGCACCTACCGTATTAATGCGGGTGGTGCGCAGGTGACGAACAGCATCGGCACCTTCTCGGCCGACAACTACTACTCTTCGACCTCGGGCGGCGCGCACAGCAATGTGGTTGCCATCAACGGCACTACCGACGACGCCATCTACCAGAGCGAGCGCTGGGGCTACAATTTCGGCTATGCCTTCCCTGTGCCCAGCGGATCGTACAAGGTGGTGCTCCACTTTGCCGAGATCTACCACACAGCTGCCGGCAACCGCATCTTCGACGTGGCCCTCGAAGGCACGCGGGTGCTTGACAATTACGACATTGTGGCAAAGGTGGGCGCCTTTACCGCCACCACCGAAACCTTTACGGTGAGCGTTACGGACGGTACGCTGAACCTGCAGTTCAGCGCGCTTACGGGCGAAGGCGGAAAGGACAACGCCAAGGTATCGGCCATCGAGATCATCCCGGTGACCAGCAGTACCAACATGGCCCCGAAAGCCAATGCAGGCGCCGACAAGGCCATCACCCTGCCTACGAGCTCGGTGATGTTGCAAGGCACGGTGAAAGACGCCGACGGCACCGTGGTGAGCGTGCTCTGGAGCCAGGTGAGCGGCCCCAATACGGCCTCATTCAGCAGCAAAACGATCCTGAAGCCGACCGTGAGCGGGCTCGTGGCGGGCACCTATAAATTCGCCCTTGTGTGCACCGACAATGCCGGCGCCCAGAGCGTGGCCGACGAGATGCTGGTGGTCGTGAGCCCCGCCGCCGTGACCCGTATGGGCAGCACGACGCCGGAAACAGGAACCGCGCTTGCCAAGGGAGGCGTTACCGAGACCAGCGAGACCGACGACGTGCGCATGAAGGTCTATCCCAACCCGACCCCCACGGGTCCTGTGCAGCTCGTGTTCTCGAAGCCGGTGCAGGGCGAGCTGACCTATACGCTGCATGCGCCCAACGGCACGCGCGTACTGGCCGAGCGCAAGGTGCTGGCGGGTCCGACGTCGATGCTGACGATCCACATGGGCCGCGCCACGCAAAGCAGCGGTATCTACTTCCTGGAAGTAGTGGTCGGGAAGCGCCGCGAGACGATCCAGATCATGGTGACGAACCGGTAACCGCATACCAGTAGAAATACAAAGGGCACCTTCGGGTGCCCTTTGTTGATTTCAGATTTGTTGCTGACGCGCGGGGGGATCTCAGATCGGTGATCGCGGATCGGTGATCTGGATTTCAGATGGGTGATTTTTGATTTCAGATTTGTTGTTGCGATACGGGCGGGAGCGAAACAGAGAAGATATTCGTTTTCGTCGTGCCCCCGAAGCTTCGGGGTGCCGGCGTCTCTTCGAGGAAAGGGACGGTAGCCTCGCATGCCCTGCCTGCACGGCCGGCAGGAGCGGCCTTGATAGCGCAGACGGCTACTCAAATCGTTAATCGCAGCTCTATAATGCCGGTACCGGGGTGCAGGGGCGGAATCACAAATCATAAATCTGAAGTCCTCACCACGTGAGTTTCGACACCTTGTCGGAGAAATAGGTCTGTGAGAAAAGGCCGGCGCCTCCGGCTACATAGATCTCGTTGTTGGCCCCGATGATGGAGGCAACGTATAAGGGATTGCTCAGCTTGCCGACGGTCCATTGGAGCGTTTGCAAGTGGAGGATGTCGAACGTGTCGTGTGTGCCATGGGGCGTGCCGGTGAAGAAGACCAGCTGGGTGCCTTTTTGAACGATCCTGAAGTTGCTGCGTTCGGTGGCCAGGCAGGCGAAGGATCTTGCGCCGGTGGTCACGTCGATCATTTCAACTTGATTGGTGCCCGGCCCGGTTGCGGACACGAAGCCGCCTGCGAGGTAAAGGGTGTTACCGGAAGCAAAGGCGGCATGATACACTCTGGGTTGCGTCATCTGCAGCGCTGCGGGCTGCGACCAGCTGTCGGTGGCGGCGTCGTAAACTTCAATGACCGGCAGCACGGACCCCGCCGCGCCCTGGCTCATGCCCCCGGTAAAATAGGCTTTCCCATTGAGCGCTACGCCTTGTATGTGGGTGCGCGGCTGGGCCAGCTGGGCGGTACGCCAGCTATTGGTGCCGCCGTCGTAAATGTCTACGGTGGTAAGTCCGGGGAAATTCCCTCCTTCCGTCTGACCGCCGGCAATCAGCACCTTGTTGCCAACGGTAACCGCACTGGCATGCGTTCGGCTCACACTCAGCTGCGCCGCCGACCAGGTATTGGAAGGCACATCATATATGTCGACACGCGCGGTGCTGAAGCCCCAGCCATCATGACCACCCGCAACGAAAACTTTGTTTCCGAGTACGGTCACGGCCGGCGAAAGGCGTGCAACCGGCAAGCGCGTCGCGTATGAGGTGTTGGAGGCGAGGTCGTAGATCATGACATGGTCTGAAATACCACCGGAGTAGTATTCGCCACCCACGAACAGCAGCTTGTTGCCTACCTGAACCGCATCCATACCGGCAATACCCGCAGGAAGCTGTGCGCATGTGCCCAGTTGCGCGTTGGCGATTGGACGGTTGGCTACGCCGCAGTCATTGTTTATCCGGATCAGGATGCTGTCGGTGCCAGTGGCGCCCCCGTTGTCGGTAACGGTGAGCCGGAAGAGGTAGGTGCCGGCCGACAAGCCGGATGCCTGGGCTACGGGCTGGGTGGCACCCGTGAGCGCCGGGGTGCCTGCCGCCGAAAGCAGGTCCCATCGATACGCGGTGATCGTTCCGTCCGGATCATAGGAGCCGCTTCCATTAAGCGTAGCCGTAGTAGTGCCGGTGGGCAGGATCGTATCTGCGCCAGCCCTGGCCACGGGTGCGCGGTTGGTGGGGGCTGGGGCTGCACCCACCGTGATCCTCACCGTATCCTTAGCGGTGGCGCCTTTATTGTCGGCTACGGTGAGCTCCAGCTCCCAGCTGCCTGTACTGAGGTTGCGGATTGCTGATACCGGTTCGGTGGGGGAAGCGACGACCGGTCCGGCTCCCGACAGCAGCACCCAGGTATACGAGGCGATCGTTCCGTCGGGGTCGTGGGAGGCGGAGCCGTCGAGGGTAGTAGCGGTGGTCATTGCGGGCAGCGCCTGGTCGGTTCCTGCATCGGCAACCGGGCCGCGGTTGGCGGGGCCGCTTTCGTAGGAGTATTCCCGGGCGCATCCCGATAGCAAGATCAGCAGTATGACGATTGAAGCGCGCAAGGCAACGGTGGGTTGTGAACCGATTGGTTAAGATAGTACATTCTTTCGAAGGGTTGGGCCCTACTCCGGCCGGGGTAGGGGCTGCGAGGCAGCTGCCCGGCGTTATGCCTTCCGTTCCGCCCGATCCGTGACCGGTGGCGCATTTTTAAGACTCGCAAAGCAGTGGTGCGATGGCTCCGGGCGCCGGGAGCTGCAGGAAAAACACCGGCCGGATGAGAAAAACACGGCCGGTTTGCGGGGTTCTTCCCATGGACGGCTGCGCGGGCCGGGAGAGCTTTGTGTTTTACCATGCGTACCATTCAGCTCATCGCTTTTTACCACCGCCGTGCCGAGCGCATCGGGATCCCGTTTCCGAAGGACTGGGCGGACGTGGTAGCGGTGCTGCGCCCGTTGAAGGACGTGGCCTGGAGCCGGACGCGTAATTGCTGGTATGTGCCGCTGTCGCAGGTGCATTTTGATGCGGTGAAGCGGGCGTTGCACGGGAAGGCGCACTTGGACACCCAATTGCTGAAGCAGTATCTGGAGCAGCGGAAAGCCTGTCTGGGAGTGACGGATGCTGAGCGTCTTTCGTCTGCCCGTTCGCGAATTGTGCAGGAGCAGCCATTGAGTGCCGACAACCTGGCTGCGTTCAACCGTTTCCGCGACCTGATCAAGCTTAAGGGGTATAGTTCCAGTACGCTGCGTACTTATTGCACAGAGTTTCATGCATTGCTACGCTTACTGGGCCCGCGTGCGGCAGCGGGCCTGACCCGTGAGCAGGTGCAGTCGTACCTGCTTTGGTTGATGCAGCAACGGGGCTATAGTGAGGCCCATATTCATACCGCGGTGAATGCGCTGAAGTTTTTCTATGAGCAGGTAGAGGGGCGGAGCAAAGAGTTCTACGACTTGCCCCGGCCAAAGAAGCCCCAGACGTTGCCCAACGTGCTGGCTACATCAGAAGTGGAGGAGTTGATCGGCCGAATCCGGAACCTGAAGCATCGTGCCCTGTTGATGACGGCCTATAGTGCCGGTCTGCGGGTAAGCGAATTGGTGCACCTCAAAGTCAGGGACATCGACTCGAAACGGATGACGATCCATGTGCGATTGGGTAAGGGGAAAAAGGACCGGATGGTGCCACTAAGCCCGACGTTGCTGAAGGTGCTGCGGGTGTATTTCCGTGAGTATCGGCCGCGGGAGTACCTTTTCGAAGGGGAGAAGGGTGGTGCGTATGGGGTGCGCAGTGCGCAGGAGGTGATTGCGGCCGCTAAGCGGGCGGCCGGCATTACAAAGAAGGGAAGTATGCATATGCTGCGGCACAGCTATGCAACGCACCTGCTGGAGCAGGGTACGGACCTGCGCTTCATTCAGGAGTTGTTGGGGCATCACCAGATTACGACAACGGTTCGATACACGCATGTTGCTATCAAGGGGCCGGCGAACCTGCGTAGCCCGCTGGACAGCCTCCGCTTGGATCTGTAGGCCGGGTTTTTCGGGTAGTTGAAAAGAATGTCACATTACTATGTCGGTTTGAACTATCAAAGAAACGCGCCTGGATCTGGTTGAACTACCCAAAATGCGCGAGCGCAAAGTGATGGTTGTCAGGAGTTTCGAACACGCAGGTTGTAGTTTGGCGAAGTGATGGGAATAGCGCATATTTACGTGTTATGCGCCACCTGCCTTCCTTAGGTCGAAGTTTGGCCAACCTCACTAAAGTAGCTTCAGATTTTCGGACCATTTCTTCAGTTCGACTTTCGTGTTACCTGCTTCGTAGCGCATTCCGACGTAAACTCGGCGCCACCCGCTTTCCGCTTCGCATTGGGCGCTTCGTCGAATACTTTGTCGACAACTTCTCCGACGGCTTCGCGCGGCCTCTTCGCATCAACGTTCGCGGTGGCCGGGAAGTGCCAACTTCCCAAACTGCTTCGCAGTGGCCGGACGAAGCCGCGCTACCGGAGGCGGACGGCTTGTTACCAGCTCCATAGCGGCGGACGTGAAGGGACGAGTCTTCCTGATCGATTAGCTGGTTCTTCCATCTTAAAGTCCGGCGGCGCATAACATGGGCTATTGCGCTATGGCCTCCGGGCAGTCGTTATAGTTCGTAACTTTCCTCTCGGCCACAGCGCAAAGCCCTGGTCGTTAGCGGCAATGCGGAACTCTCACAAAATTCGAAATGGACGTCAAGTCAAACTACATACCAGTCGATATTTTAGGCGAAACGACAAAAGTGTCGTTGAGATGGTATCGCGGAGCAAGTCGGTATAACAACGGCGCAACACGTTTCGGCAAGCGCCATCTCCTACGACTCGTGCTATCTTGGGCTGCAGAGCGAAAGGCGAATGCGGCAGGTTCTAGCTAGGCTAAATCTCGCGAAACAGCGTAGTCGTAAGTTTTTCGGAATAGAAAATGGAACACAAAGCCGCCGCGAGAGATTGAGCGTCTAGAAAGGCGACGAGGCCTCCCAAGGCACTGCCGCTAACATGGGCTGTTGCGCTATGGCCTCCGAGCACCCAAGTAATTCGTACATTCATTCTCGGCCACAGCGCAAAGCCCTGGTCGTTATGCGCCATCAAAACGAACAGCATGAAAAAGCTAGTTTCTAATGCCGATCTCGAATCCCTATTGAAATCACTTGTGGAAAAAGCATTTCTAAAGAGTGGGCCAAACGTAAAGACTTCCTTAGACGTATTCGAGGACTTTAATAGAACTTACGAGCCGTCAATAATTGATAAAGCGGAACCCGAGCTATTACTATTTCAGTATGGGACTTATGATTGGTATGATGACTACGGAAAGAATTTTCAAATTAGCTTCACAAGACAATTCGGCAGCAACGATAACGAAGAGGAAGAGCTCTACCAACTCACCATTACATTATATTTTGACAAACAAGGCTTTGGCGATGTCGGGAAGATCACGCTCTTTTCAGAAGAAAATGCGCCACTGGACACTTGGTTCCGCACCGTAAGAGATTCCAAAGGTTTTATAGTAGCAGAAAGTCATCAGCCAAAGCGCTATGAGGTCACCCTCAACCTCACTTGAGACGGCGCATAACATGGGCTGTTGCGCTATGGCCTACGAGCAGTCGCTATAGTTCGTAGTTTCATCCTCGGCCACAGCGCAAAGCCCTGTCCGTTATGCGCCACCTGCCTTCCTTAGGTCGAAGTTTGGCCAACCTCACTAAAGTAGCTTCAGTTTTTCGGATCATTTCCTCAGTTCGACGTTCGTGCTACCAGCTTCGTAGCGCATTCCGACGAATAGTTGACGCCGCCCGCTTTTGGCTTCGTATCGAGCGCGTCGTCGAAAACTTTGTCGACAACTTCTCCGACGGCTTCGCGCGGCCTATTCGCATCAACGTTCGCGGTGGCCGGGAAGTGCCAACTTTCGAAACTGCTTCGCAGCGGCCGGACGAAGCCGCGCTGCCTAATGCGGGCGGCTCGGGATCAGCTTCGTAGCAGCGGGCGTGACGGGACCATTCTTGCGGATCGATTAGCTGGTTCTCCGATCCCAAAATCCGGCGGCGCATAACATGGGCTATTGCGCTACTCGCCGCTGCACCTCTTCCTAAAGTGCTATAAATGTCCGAAAGCACTAACTTCATTACTGCGGCGGCAGCGCAAAGCCCTGGCCGTTGCACGCAAGCTTTAGCTGTCATTCTTTAAAGTCGTCTGGCGTAATTTAGGCTGTATGGAGCGTTTCTTTAACTCATGGATTTTTAAGTGCCTTGTGTATGCGAACCTCGCCTACGTATTGTTCGCATTTGTGGCCATGCTAATGTTTGTGCCTAAATTGGCTGGAAACGGCCTAGACATTACATTACTTGATGGGGTGGGGCGGGTAGCATTCGACTTCTTCTTTGGTCCAGTGAAAGCTTCTTATTGGGCGGCCGGGTTGATAGTTTTAGTGAATCTTCCGTTTAAGTACGCTGAGCAGAACATGTCTTTGAGGTCAACATTCGCTGAGCGCAAATTGAGAAGCTATCAAAACTGGTACGAGGTATATTTCTTGCTGCTCTTATTGGTATTGCTGGTAGGGTCTGTTCTGTTGTTTTTGTACGGTGGGCAACTTGGAGCCTAGGTCGACGTTTCCGTCGCCTGCGTGCAACATGGGCTATTGCGCTATGGCCTCCGAACATACAAAAAGTGCTACATTCATCCTCGGCCACAGCGCAAAGCCCTGGTCGTTATGGCGCTATTGCCGGCCGGTGTGGGGCTGTCCTATAGTTCCGCCGCATCAGGAGTTCGGCTGGGTGACCGTTTTCCCCGCTTGC
>NZ_BAABGY010000015.1:0-80181 GCF_039541815.1 Flaviaestuariibacter amylovorans | reverse complement strand
GAAACGTCGATGCCGCAAACAAGTTTCATTTCGTACTTTGGTTTTACGTTAGAAAAAGGAATGTGGGTTTTTACACCGCTGCAGCTATCCTAACTTTCATGCGAGCTATCAGAGGGCTAGTCTGTGCTCAGTGGAACTGTTCGCAGTACGTGGTGTAAAAAGGCAGCGGGGGACCGCCATGTTAGACAAGCTCTAAAAGGCTTCATTGGGCTATGTGGTCTTACTCCCGCTGCCCACATTCTTTATCACCAAAAAGATAAGAAAACAAACATAGGATGGGCTGTTGCGCTATGGCCTGCGGACACTCTATAAGGTCGTACATTCATTCTCGGCCACAGCGCAAAGCCCTGGTCGTTGGCCGCAACCGTGACCTAAACCAAAACTGCGTAGCATGAAGAAAATTGAGTTTCTCAAGTTGGTCGCCCTTTTCATGGGAATCAACATTCTAATAATCTTTATAAACGCATTTATTAGTATCGCAAGTAGCGGAGGGAACTTTGAGCTCCATTCTGATTTCCTGGCCGAAAGGTTGACTGCTACCACAGCTATCGCAGCCATATTCGCAGTTTTAGGTGCTCTGATCGGTGCTATTATTCCTAAGCTTTTGTATCACCCAAATAGAAAGCATATATTGGTCGGCTCAGAAGCATCTTTTTCCCTAATTCTTATTTTGATTCTGTTTTCTTATAGTTCTTACGGAGTAAGTCGCGATAGCCAAGATGTGCCACTTCCATCCGATGAAAGAGCTTTAGTTGAGGACGCCTCCACACAAGGCATCTTGACTTATATGATGAAAAAGTATGAGTCTCAATACCTGCCTGCTTCAAACACCGAGAAGGAGAGAATGTATAGTGATAATGTTGGGTTTATTAAGGACAACCTCTCAGCTTTCAAAAATCAAGATATTGAGTTCAAAGTAAATCGCGTAGAAGCATACGAAGATAGAATTAGGTATTTCCGATCATGGGATCCTTTGATTATCGAGTGTGGTAGACCTGATGGAGTCAGTTTTACTGGTCGTAGAGAAAAGGATACATCTATCGCTTTCCGGCTTACTGGGAACTTTTACTTAAGCAGGCCCAGTGTAAACGAAAAGGGTGCGCTCGTAATTTATGCATGCCCGACGGGGTCTAGATAGCTGGTTGCGGCCAACATGGGCTATTGCGCTATGGCCTCCGAACACTCCGAAACTTCGTACATTCATCCCCGGCCACAGCGCAAAGCCCTGTCCCTCATGCGCAATTCAATTCCCTAATGAGCAAGTTGTCTTTCTTACTGGTCTTAGTTCTTCTTTCTTGCAACACGTCCTTCGAGGAACGGACTTCTTCGTCAAATGTTCCGACTGCTGTGAAAGTTGAGGATATATTGAACGAAGGGACTTTCAATGTTACATATTACGCTTATAAGGACTTGTCGAAAAGCGAGCTAAGTAAGGTGCATAAAGTTTTAGCCCTTATTGAAAAGGCAGTGGCTAAGGACTCTTCACTACTTGGAAAGTATTTGAAAGGGGAGGAGTTCGATTATGACAAAGTTGGGTTGCGCAGGGACGAAGTAAAACAAGTAGGTATGTTGATGGAAAATGCTGAGCTTGTTAAATTGCCCGGTAAACTCAAGATTTATCTGAAAGATGGTTTCTATTGTTTTGAAGGAGAAGGAAGGTTAGCTTATCTGAATGGATTGCAGGTAAGCGAGAACGGAACTTCATCGCATTTCAGAAATGTAGTAATGCCGATAGATAGCTCTGATGTAAAAAAGCTCTCTGACACTTCGTATTTGTTTCCAGTCCTACGGTATAAGAATTATGGACAGGATAGTGTGCTCGATCAGTTAGTCCATTCGAAGTTTGTTCTTTTTCTAGGCCGAATTCGGAAAACAGGGAAAGTATTTCTGGAACTTCGCAACAACTTGCGCGATCAAGTAGATTCATCTAGAAATGGCCGCTACGCTGTGGAGTTCGATTAGGCGTAACTGCGGCCAGCAGGGACTATTGCGCTAGGCCCGGTCGTTTGAGCCAGAATCATTTTCTAATTTCAGGGGCCAACGCAAAGCACTGGTCGTTGGGCGCCATTCTCTTAGGCTATGCAGAATATCGAAGATTACTTTAAGGATAGTTTTGTCTTCGGCTTTGGCATTGAGCAATTAGAGCTCGTGTTGCAGTTTGCTAACAATTCACGGGGTGTGACCTTCAAGCTCTGGATTGGCAATGGGATCGTTTCTGATTTGTCCAAGGAGTTTGAGAACCTCCCGCTCGACGAGGACGAAAAATCCCTTTTAGCCTTAGGGCGGTTGATGTACGCTAACGTGACCGGTGTCTTTAGATCGGAAGACGGTGGTCTCACGATTCAGTTTGAACGCCAACCTGAACTTAAAGTCCATGGACATATATCAGGCGAAGACAACCCAGAGCCTTGGAGGATTTGCCAAATGACACCAGACACGCGTTACTTGACTTCAGGTGGGTAACGGCACCATGCTTGACGGCCTGCTCGGCGGAACGGCTGCTCACAGGGGCTGTTGCGCTAGCCTAGTTTCACTAAGTTCATATCTTCACTATAGTTCATTGGCCAGCGCAAAGCCCTAGCTGTTAAGCGCTATTCTATGAGAGTCTTCGCCTTAATATCATTTGCTGTTTTGGCCCTGCTGGATAACGCAATGGGACAGGGTAGGTGCATCGGTGAATTGTTCTTCAAAGGAAAGTTTATAGGGAACGGTGAGTGTGTCATTAAAGTTGGTTTTCCCGTACCTAAAAATGCAATGATTTCAGGGGAGGATTCGTTCTATTATATCGATAGAGACTTCAACGTCGGGAAGCTAAAGCAGCAGATCGGTTTTGCTGGACTTAACGACTGCGGTTATGGCTATATGAGAAGATTGTTTACTAACGGACGACGATCTGTACGACTGAGGCTTACGATAGTTGGACGCAAGACCCCGGAATTCATCGAAGTCCCGATTGATCACGTAAAGTTTTATCAACACCTTTGGAAAGGCTATCCTTGTTTGGGGATAGACCTAGGCGATATCCCTATAGGAACAGCGCCTGACATAGGGTATTGCTGTATGGCCTCCGATCAATCACTTTAGTTCGTAAATTCATTTCCGGCCACAGCGCAATGCCCTGGGCGTTAAGCGCCATTTTCGTCGAAACCCCTATATGAGAAGAAGCCTATTCTTTCTAGCTTTCCTTAGTGCCTATAGCGTCTCTTTTGGTCAGATAGCATCTATCGATTTCGACTCCGGGCCGGTTTATCTAAATATGGATGCTTACCTCCTTGCCGCGGTTTCGAATTACGATTGTGACTCGGTCTTCCTTACGTCCAAAGAGGGTTCATTCGAGAAAGATGTCAGCTGCCACTATACATTCAAATCGAAAGTCCAGGGGCCCGGGACAATCTATATACATTATATCTCGAATGGGGATACCATTCTCACCGGAGCGCGCCTGTTTGAAACCTTATTACCGCCTACTCCGAGAGCGCACGTTTCCGACAAAGCAGCTGGAAGTGTTCATAAAGACTTCTTTGTAAAAGCTGGGAAGATCGATGGCTCCTACTTCATGCCGGTTAAAAGATGGTTGCCGTGTGCCGTGGAGAGCTATCAAATCATTATTACGCGACGGAATGCGGTTGTTTTTGATCACTACAACGCTAATGATTCTTTTGATAAGAAGGCGCTTGGAGCGTTCAGTAGCCTCGAATCGAATGATAGAGTCAATTTTATCAACATTCAAGGCTGCTCGGATAAGAATGGAGGATACCTCAACAGCATTGGCTTCACGATTCAGTGAAACTGCACCTAGCAGGGACTATTGCGCTAGGCCCGGTCGTTTCATTTCCTATCTTCACTAGAGGACTTCGTCCAGCGCAAAGCCCTGGTCGTTGGCCGCAATGCAATGAGCGTCCTACCGGTCATATTCCTTTTAATGTTCCTCGCATGCACATCTCCATCAGGCCGGGATCGTCATGCGATTGGTGACTCCATGCGGAAAGTGGACTATGGCCATTTGTCACTTTCAATCCCTGCGTCGTGGAGAGAGCTGGAATCGATGCCGGCACCAGGGGACGCAACGGCTCATCATTACTTCGTCACTCACTCGATGGACACAGTTCATTTTCACCACGGCTTTTCCGCTTCGGCCTACCTGGAAGACACCGAGCGCTTAGTCCGGACTACGGAAATGATCGACGGTCTCTTAGCCCGGAAGATCGAAGGTCTGAACGCCAGCCCCGGTTACACTGCACTTTATATCGACAGTGTAGGAGTAAATCCGAAGATAGGCAACGCTTCTTTTCTGATGTATAGTAAAAGCCTAAAGGGGCGGGCGCGGGACACTTTCTGGGCCGTAGCCAAATCGGTGCACCTGGCGCCTTTCAACTAAACGCACTTCGGTCAACATTAACCGTGTTAAAAGTTCATTTCATGCTCATCGTACAGCAATAGGCAAAGCGCTTGCTTCCTATGAACTCTAAAAAGAAAGCCCCGGCCCATTGGCCGGGGCTTCCGTTATCGGTACTCAGCATCAATGCTGCGTCGTATCCTTCTGCTTCTTCCCGAACAATCCATTGAGCAGGGCCTTGCCGGTATTCTCCGCCTTCTTCCGTACATCCGTCGGCGCGGCGCCGACAGCCGTGTCTTTCTGCCCCGTGAGGCCCTTGATCACCTCGTTCTTCGCGGAGTGCAGTAAGGCGTCCTTCGTGGCCTTCACCGAGTCGCGGAGGGTGCTCTTCGCGCTGTCCACCTTCGACTGCACGAAGGCCGTGGCCTGCACCTTGAGGTCGTCGGCGAGGGAGGCGGCCGATTCCTTGAGGGCGGTCTTGATCTGGGGCTTCGAAACCGTGCCGCCCATGTTCACCTTCAGGTTCACCATGTCGCCGAGCTTTACCGGCACGCCGCGGCTGGCGGCCTGGGAGGCGAGGTTGTTCACCACGTTGTTGGCGCCGGCGCCCAGCTTCGCGCGGGGCATTTTCATATTGAGCACGTAGTCCATCGACTGGTCGAAGCCATGAAGGCCGCCGGCCTCGATCTCCATGTCGGAAAGCTTCACCGTAAAGGGCTTTACCAGCACCTTGCCGTTGGCGAACTCGAAGTAGTTCTTTACCTCCTTGAGCGAGATGTTCTGGAGCGAGTTGATCTGGAGCATCGACGCGAGCTTGTCTACCGGCGCAAACTTCTGGAGCACGCCTTCGAGCAGCAGCAGGTTGCCCTTACCGGAGAGGGAGGCCATATCGGGCATCATACCGTCGCCCAGCTTGCCGGAGACGCTCATCTGCGAGGTGAGGCGGCCACCCATGAAGCGGGCGATCGGCATCAGCCGCTGCACGGTGTTGAAGGCCAGGAAGGTCTTCTGCACGTCTAGGCCCTGCACGTCGTAGGTGAGGGCGATGTCGGGCCGCTTTTTATCCAGCAGGGTGGAGTAGGAGCCGGAGATGCGCATCGTGCCGTCGAGGGCATTGGCGCGCAGGTCCTGTAGATATACGGTCTCGTTGCGGACGGCCAGCCGGCCGCTTACGTTCTTCAGGTCCACTTTGTCGTACAGCACTTCGTCCACCGCCGATGTGAGGGCGAGGTCGAGGTTGGCGGGTACGAGGAAGGGGCCGGCGGGATTTGCTTTTGCAGCGGCCGAGTCGGGGGCCACGGCGAGAAAGCGGTTCAGGTCCAGCTTGTCGGCATGGAACTGCAGTGCGCCCGTGAGGGCCTGGCCCTTCAGCGCATAGGCGAGGATATTGTCGAGGGCGCCGCTCGCGGTAAAGTGCGACGCGCCGTACTGGCCCACCACCTGCGACACATTAAGGGCGCGCGGCGTAAACGCGGCCTGCACCGTCTGCAGCTGCACGGCGTCGGGGTAATCTTTGGAGGAATACAGGAAGTTGGCGAGCGAGAGGTTGCCGGCAGCCGTGAAGCCGTCGTAGCGCTTTTGCTGCAGGGCAGCCACCGAGCCTTTGAGCTGCACGTCGGCGCCGAGGATGCCGGCGAGCTTCGTACCGGCATCGAGCTTCACCATGCCCGCGAGCTTACCGAGGTCGAGGCGGCCCTTGAGGGCGGCGTCGATGAGCATGGCGGTGAGGGGGCGCTGCAGGGCGAGGCGGCCGTCGAAGGCTTCGCCGTCGAACTCGAGGTGCGCCTTCGGGATGTTCACCACCGTGTTGTCGGGCACGCCGTCGGGGTTATTGGCATGGAGCGAGAAGTTGATGTCCTTTACGGGGCGCGGCAGGTCGGGGTACTGGAAGGAGCCGTTCGCGACGTCGAGGTTCACAGCAAAGGCGGGGAGCTGCGTGGCGCTGTAGGTGCCCTTCAGGAAGCCGTCGAATTTGGCGGTGCCGGACGTCTTGATCTTTTCGAACTCTTTCTGGTACAGGGCGGGAATGAGCGAGAGCAATTCGCGGAAAGCGGTGTTGGGCGCCTTGAAGGCGAGGTCCATCTTATAGGTGCTGTCGTTAACGAGCTGCACGAAGCCGGCCGTCTCGAGCTGCAGGTCGTTGAGCGATACGCGTGTGTTCTGGAGCTTGTAGGTGTTCGTCTTGTTGTCGATCTCGATGTCGGCGTCGAGGGTCGTCTTCACCTCCGAGAGCCAGGGCACGGCGCCGTAGCGTACGGTGATGGCGCCGGCGCGGGTCTTTGTCTTCAGCGTGAAGAGGTCGGATGTGAAGTCGCCCGACCCTTCGTGGTCGAGGCCGCGGAGGTGGGTGCTGATGCCGGCGCCTTCGTCGGTATAGCGGATGTCGGCGTTGCGCACGGCGTAGCGCTCGAGCACGAGGCTGAAGGCGGTGGGCTGCACGGTGTTGGTACTGGTATCGGGGAGGGCGATGTCCCAGTTGGCGGTTCCGTCTTTGTGCACGATGGCATTGATGCGCGGGTCGTCGAGCTGCACGGAGTGGATGCGGAAGTCCGAGCCTTTCACCACGCTCCAGAAGTTGAGGGCGGCCTCGGCGCGGCCGGCCTGCAGCAAGGTGTCGCCGGCGAAGTTGCCGGTGCCTACGACGCGCACGTTCTCGACGGCCACCGACACGCGCGGGAAGCGGCGGAAGAAGGAGATGGAGACGTCGGCGAAGTCGACCTGCGCGGCCACGTTCTGGTTGATCCCGCTCTTGAGCGCAGCTACGATCTGCTTGCGGAACAGGAAGGGGGCGGTAAAGGCGAGGAGGAGGAGTACGCCGAGGGCGATGGCGGTGATCTTCAGGATTTTTTTCATCATGCGGGTTTTTCATCTGCCGGGGCAGACGGATCTGGGTGATGCGTGCTGCAAAATAGCTAATCTGTGGCGGATGGGTCGACCGCTTCGACGGACGGCGCCGGTTGCCCGGCTAGCGCCACCCGGCCGGGCAGGCAGGCGGGCGCCCGCAGGTTTTGTTGATCCTTGCTTCCCCGCCCGGAGGCGGCCGTTCAACGGTATTGCTTTTGCAACGGTTGTCGTTGTCCGTAGTCGCGGGCTACGGACCGCATCATTTAAACCGGATGAGGTATGGCGTTCTTGCGGCGGCTTCCGCCTTATGTGTGGCTGGCATTGATCTACCTGGGGTTCAGCACCGCCTGGATCCTCCTGACCGACCGGTGGGTGGGGCGCTGGGCCGGCGGTCCCGCGGCGTATGCTACGTTGCAGCAGCTCAAAGGCCTCCTCTTCGTGGGCTGCTCCACGATCCTGCTCTTCGTAACGGCGCGGCGCCTGTACCGCCACCTCGCCGACCGCAATACCGAAAAGCGCGACCTCCTGCGCCGCTACCGCGCCCTGCACCGGGCCCTTCGCGAGGGCATCGCCGACCACAACTTCGCCACCGGCCAGACCGTCATCAACGAGGAGCTGCAGCAGTTCACCGGGGCGCCCGGCCTGCTGCTGACCGACTTCCCCGCCTTTTTCTTCCGCCGCCTCCACCCCGACGACCGCGACCGCATCGAGGCGCAATTCAACGATTACCTCGAGCGGGCAGGCGCGCTGTGGCAGGCCGAATTCCGCTACGGCACCGAGGGCGCCTGGCGCGATATGATCGGGCGCGCCTGCGTGCTCCGCGAAGAAGGCAGTACGCAACCCCAGCACCTCGTGCTGGCCCTGCAGGACGTGACCGAGGAGCGGGCCATGCAGGCGCGCTACTACCAGCAGCAGATCGCCTTCCGGCAGGAGCAGGGCCGCACGGTGGTGGCGGCCCAGGAGCAGGAGCGCGAGCGCTGGGCGCAGGAGCTGCACGACAACGTGTGCCAGCTGCTCACCGTGGCGCGCCTCTCGATCGACCAGTTGCAGCCGGCGCCGGCCGACGCCCCCTTCGTAGACAAGGCCAAGGCCATGGTGACGCGCTCGCTCAACGAGATCCGCCAGCTCTCGGCCACCATCAAGCCACCCGAGTTCGGCGCCGACACGCTCCGGGAAGCGCTCGAGGGCCTCGCCGCCGACGTGCAGCGCTTCCGGTCGTTCCAGTTTACGTTGACGATGTCGGCCGATGCCGAGGCGCTGCTCGATGCCGGGCATAAGCTGCTGGTGTACCGCGTCGTGCAGGAGCAGCTGAATAATATCGTGAAGTATGCCGGGGCCCGGCAGGTGCGGGTAACACTCACGGTAGCCGAACCTCAGGTACAACTGGAAGTGGCCGACGACGGGCAGGGCTTCGACCCCGCGCACGTGCGCACCGGCATCGGCCTGCGCAACATCCGTAGCCGCCTCCAGCTCTATGCGGGCACCCTCGTGGTGGATGCTGCCCCGGGAAAAGGCTGTGTGCTGCGGGCGCAGTTCCAGGCCCATCCCCCGGCCCCTTCTCAAGGGGAAGCGGAGTCTGGGTTCCCTTATATTTTGGGGTACTCTTAACCGGAGGGAACTTGCGGAGCGGTTTACGGTTGCCGCCGCTTGCTGTTTCATTAACAAATGGAGGAAGTGCGCCAGACGAAATGCCTGTGGCACCACTCGGTCCAGGGCAATCGAGAATGTAAGGGAACTTTAGCTCCCCTTCCCCTTGGGAAGGGGCTGGGGGATGGGTTGCTCCCCTCTCCTTAGGAGAGGGGCCGGGGGTGAGGTTAGGGAAGGGGCTGGGGGATGGGTTCCTTCCACAGCACCGAATTGCCCGTGCGGAATTCGTTCTGCTCCCAGAGCTTGTTGCCGGGATCGAGGATCCACTTGTCGTCGACGTAGAACTTGTAGCGGTGCTTGCCGGGATGCAGGTGGAGGGCGAGCACCCAGTCGTCGCCCTCGCGGCGGAGGGGCAGGCTTTGTTTGTTCCAGCCGTTGAAATCGCCGCCGATCGCCACGTTTTTGGCCGCAGCGTAGCCCTTGAGGCGGAAGGTGTGGTTGGGCGCCACCACGAGCACCGAGTTGCCCTTGCCGTTGCCGCCCGTGTTGAGCGGGTTGGCGGGGTCGGCGATCCACCTGCCGTCGACGATGAACTTGTATTCGTAGGTGCCGCCGCCGAGCACGAAGGGCAGCGTCCAGCCGGTAGCAGTACGGGTCAGGAAGATCTCGTTGCCGCGCCAGCCGTTGAAGTTGCCGGCGAGGGCCACCGCCTTCGCGTTGGGGAAGCCGGCGAGGTTGAAGTGCACCGGCTTGCCGTTGCGCAGTACCGAGTTGAAGCCGCTGTGGCCGTCGGGCATGCGGTCGGGGTTGGCGGGGTCGTGGAGCCACTGCCCGTCGACCACGAACTTATACAGGTGCGTGCCTTCGCCGAGGTACACGGGCAGGATCCAGCCGCCGGCATAGCGGTGCAGCGCGAGCGCATCCTTGCGCCAGTTGTTGAAGGAGCCGGCAAGGAACACGCTACGTGCGCCTGCATGACCTTCGAGGCGGAACACCCGGTTCGGGCGGAAGTAAACGGAATTGGTGTTGCCGCGGCCGTCGTTCTCCTGCTGCAGGTTGTCGGCGTCGACCTGCCAGCCGCCGTCGACGATGAACTTGTACCAGTATTTGCCGGGGGCGAGGCGGACCTGTGCGATCCAGCCGGAGTCGACCTTCTGCATGCGGAGGGCGCCGTTCTGCCAGTCGGTGAAGGAGCCCGCGAGGAGCACATTGCCGGCGCGCGTTTGTCCGCGGAGGTAGAAGGTGACGAGCGAGTCGCGGTTGGTAAAGGGGGCTTTGTTGCGGAAGCGGTTGGCGCCGAAGGAGCTTACGGGCACCGGCTCGGGCGGGGCCGCGGTGAGGTGCAGGCGCTGCGCGGGGTCGCCGATGTCGGCGCCGGCAAAGAGGGGGCGGTAAAGGATGACCTCCTTCGCGTTGTTGCGCTCCACTACCCAGCCACGGCGGCGCAGCGAGTCCTGCATGTTGCGCTTCAGGAAGGCGTCGAGGGCGAGGTCTTCGAGGCCGTACTTCTCGATGAAGGCGAAGAGGGCGGGTGGCGCCATGTCCTTGCGCAGCTCGATGTACATCCGCTGGTCGCGCACCGTGCACTGGCCCGGCGGGTCCTGGGCATACCCATGGAACACCGCCACACTCAGCAGGAGTGTGAGCAGGAGGCGCAGCCAGGAGGCGGCCGGTGATATGGGATGCGTCATTTCCATAAATACATCTTCCTCGTCACAAAGTTAAAGCCCATACGCCGTGGTGCGAAGGCGTCAAAGCTTAGGATACCGTTAATACAACTCATATCGGCGAAGCAGGTGTGCTCGAGGCTCGAGATGAGCACGGGCAGGGCGCTGAGCTGTTGCGATCCCACCTTCATCTGTGCCAGCGTACCGTAGAAGGCTTCCGTTTTGCGGGCGCCGGCGCCGTTGAGCAGTACGCGCCGGTTGATCTGCACCTGCGCGAAGATCGAGTTGGGCAGGCGGCTGTCGAGCACGCTCGACTCGGCGCCGGAGTCCATCACGAACTGCAGCTTCTTGCCGCCGATCTCCGTGTTCAGGAGGATGAAGTTCTCCTTGAGCTCGATGGGAAACTCGACGTAGGAAGGGGCGGCGCTGAGGGTCTGGGACGTGTACAGGACGCTTTCGCGGCGGCGTACCCGGTGAATATACAGCAGGTTGTGCTCGTAATCGATGAGCAGCTCGCAGTCGCGGAAGAGGCTCATCCCCAGGAGGCCGAGGATGCGCACGCCTTTCGTGTTCTCGAGGTGACCGAGGTTGCCGAGGTCGGCGTCCTGGCGGCGGTACTCGAGGTCGCCGAGGCGCAGGTTGCCGAGGGTGATGCGCTGCAGGGCGCCGGTGCTGCCGGTGGCCCCGGCCCCTTCCAGGTCAACGAGGGTGGCGGGGTAGTCGCGGAAGTAGGTGCTGTTGAGCAGCACCTGCGCGGCGCCGGTGTCGAAGATGAAGTTGCCCTCGATGGTATCGGCCGTGGCCTGCACGAGCATCAGGTTGCCGACGCGGTTGAAGGGAATGACGGTGGCGGTGGAGTCGGGGTGAAAGAGGATGCGGGGCAGCACGGGTCGCTTTGGCCCGATGCGGTGATGTCCTTTGTGTGCCCGCTGCGGGCGGCCGGGCGCGCCGGTATCGCACCAGGCGGTGCCCGTTGCTCCGAGGAGCAGCAGGGCCAGCAGCAAGATATGGCGGCGCAGGGAGGGCATTGGTTTCGTTCGACGACGAAGCTAGGCTCCCCGTTACACGAGCGCTTGCCGTTTATCCTTTTTAGAGCTTTTTAACGCACGAACTGTGAATAGGAGGGATAGGTTGAGAAAGGTTTAGGAGGTTTAGGGGTTTAGAAGGTTGGGGTAGGCGACGCATTCGGGTGCGACTCCAAAAACAATCGAAGGGCGCTTTTGTAGCAATCCCTGCTTTCCACCCAATCATTATACTTCCTATGGCACCTCAAACCAACGTTCTAAACCTTCTAAACCCTCTAAACCTAACCTAGACTGTCTCCACTACTGTCGCCTTCGTTTTCGGTGCGATCTGTTTGGCCACGCGCTGTGCGATGCGCTGCATGAAGAAGATGCAGAGCCCCATCATGGCGATACACAGCCAGCCGAGCGTGTCGAAGTGATGGATGCGGCCCGAGGGCTCCTGCACGATCACCCAGCCGGCGATGACGGAAGCGATGCCGCCCGCGATCTGCTGCAGCGAGGAGTTGATGCTCATGAAGGCGCCGCGGTCGGAGGGAGTAGGGATCGCCGTCATGAGGGCCTGCCCGGGTATGGCGCGCGACATCACGCCCGCGAACATCAGCACCGAAACGGCAATCACGAAGCCGAGCGCCATCGGTGTCATATGTGTGTAGATGCCCACCATCAGCATGGCGAGCAGCGAGCCGCCGAGGAAGGTCGGAAACTTACCCACGCGGTCGGCGAGGCGCCCGATGAGGGGCAGCGTCACCAGCGAGAAGCAGCCCACCACCACGTACACCACCGGCAGCTTCGCCTGCGTCACGCCTACGTTGTTGATCAGAAAAGGTGTGGAGAACGGCATGATGAGGAAGCCGCCGATAGACAGCAGCGCCGTGGCGGCGAAGGGCAGCCAGTAGGGCCGGTTGCCGATCGTGCGGCGCAGGTGCGTGAGCGGGTTGCCGGCGGAGCGGTCGGGGTGCGGCGGCAGGGGGCGCAGCACGGCCGCGCAGAATACCGTGGCCAGTACGCATACACCCACGATCATGAGGAAGGGCGCATGCCAGTCCCAGGCGTTGGCGAGCCAGAGCCCGATGGGGATGCCCGCCACCTGGCTCACGGCAAAGGACATCTGCACGAAGCCCATCACGCGGCCGCGCTGGTCGTAGGCGAAGAGGTCGGCGATGATGGCAAATGAGACTGAGGAAAGCACGCCGCCGAACAGCCCGGTGACGATGCGCGCGGCCACCAGCAGCGGGTAGGTGGCGGCGAGGCCGCAGCCAAGGGTGCCGAGGGTAAAGCCGATGTAGAGGAAGAGGAGCAGCTTCTTGCGGTCGAACTTGTCGGCGAAGCCTGCGGCGAGGAGCCCGGACATGCCCGCGCTGAACGCATAGGCCGACACCGCGAAGGCGAACTCGGTGGCCTTCAGCTTCATCGATTTCATCATGAGGTCGCCGAGCGGAGCCATCACCATGAAGTCGAGCACCACGGTGAACTGGATGAGGGCGAGCAGGGCGATGACACGCTTTTGATAGGCGGTCAGTTTATGTGTTTGCATGGGTGTTTGGTTGGGGAGCGGTGAGCAGGTGAACAAGTGAACAGGGAATAACGAATATCGAACAAGGAATATCGAACACAGAATAACGAATGCAGGTCAGCAAATGGGCAGCCTGCCGGGGCCTTACTTCCTTGTTCCGTGTTCCCTGTTCTTTGTTCCACTGTTCTTCTAATCCGGCAGCTCCTCGCATTCGCAGCCGGCCTCCTGCACGAGGCGGATGATCTCTTCAGAAAGCGTGCCGGGTAGCACCACTACGCGGAGCACCTGGTCCACGTCGTGGCGGTCCACATTCCATTTCCGCACGGCCGGGTGGGCGTCGAGCAGTGGCTGCACGAGGCGGAGCTGCGCGTCCTCCCCGAGGTTGGTGCGGAACACCCGGATGTCCGCGGGATTATCGATCGTTCGCATGATGCGTTTGTTTTATCGTTCGTCAATTGGTTCGATTCCGCTAAAGCCCAACGGGCAATTCCCCAAAACCTCCAAAACCTCCAAAACCTTTTTTACGGCGCGAGCGCCTTCAATACAAGTTTGAGCGCCCCGTTCATCGCGGCATCCGTGAGGGTGAACGGCTCGCCACCCGGAAAGCGCGTGCCGTCGTGGTGGAACTTCAGCAGCTGGTAGAGGGGCGCATAGGCCACCGACCAGTACACCTCGATCGGGAGCTTCACGCATTCCTTGCGCCGCACGGCGTTACGCACGAAGGCCCACATCGCATCCGTGAACTCGGTGCCGAGGAACTTCATCGCTTTTTCGTGGTAGGGCGAGTGCCGCATGCGCTCCATGAACTCGGCCTCCACGGGATGCTCGAGAAAAAAGCGCGCGCGGTTGCGCCACTGGATGCGCAACCCCTCGGCGAAGGGCAGCGCGGGGTCGAAGCCTTCGAGCATGGCCGCCGTCATCCGCGCCGTTTCCTCGCGGCAGAGCGACAGCAGCAGGTCCTCGCGGTCTTTGTAGTAGATGTAGATGGTGGCCACCGAGACTCCTACGGAGCGGGCCAGCTTGTGCATGCTGAGTCCGTCGAAGCCCTCCTTTACGATGAGGGCCATCGCCTCCAGGCGGATCGCCTGCGTCTTCGCTTCGTCGCGGGTGCGCATGGAGCGAAGATAAGTGAACGTTTGTTCACTTATAGGGGTTTTGCGTACTGTTCTCCATTAGCGCCCGGCGCGGTATCTTCATGGGCAACCCTCACCCGCCGCTATGCACCTCCTCCGCTCCGCCCTCGCGCTGCTTCTGCTGGCCTCCTGTGCCGACACGGAGAAAAAATCCCCGGCACCGGAAGCGGCCCAGGCACCGCCCGCCGACTCTATCCGACACTTTACGCCGGACAATTACCCCGTGACCAACGGCATGCTCGACGATACGAGCAGCAACAACTCCTCCTACCCGCGCAGGAGCGGGGCGCTGCATTCGTCGGACAAGGCCTGGTTCGCCAACGACAGCCTCGGCCAGGCGCTGGTGTTCGAGCTGTACACCGACAAGCACCGGTTGGCTACCTATCATTTTTATTCCACCGACATGCCGGAAGGGCTGCTCCGAAGCCTTGAGTTGCATAATGCCGACAATGACCTGGCGCCGCTGCCGGAGAAGCGGGCTTCGTTGCCCGGCTTCATCAAGGGAGCCCTGCGCATCGGGGCCGAGTACTTCGTGTCGGACAAGGGCTTCCGCCTCGGCGACGACAAGCAGAAATTCATCAAGGTCTACGACACACCCGATTCCATCGCCCGCGAGGGCGCCCTCGATGTGCTGCACTGGCGTTTCGAAGGAGATGCGCTATACGACGGGAAAACGGAACTGAGGGGAAGACCGCTCGCGAAGGACAGCTACGGCCACCAGGTCACCGCCTACTTCCGGAACGACAAGCTCGTAGGCTTGCTGCTGTATAACGATATTCCCTAGAGTTCATTTGAGTTACTACGGTTCACTGGAATGACATTGAAATCGTCCGCAAGCGGCCATGGGAACGCGGCGGCGCAACGGCGCGACGAATAAATACAGTTAATTTCTCGGACATGCCACTTCGCTGTGCCGCTTCTCGCTCCTGCCGAGGCGGGACAAGGAAGGCCGCTTCGGCCTCCGCGCCATAGGCTTCGGCCGACGGCGTGCAGCCTCGCCGTCGGCTGCAACCATTATGCCCTCCATCTCCCCGTGTTTCGGACGCTCCCCGGCGCCGTTAGCAGGGACATTCTCCGGGGTACACTCCTGAATGGATAAAGCGAATCGCGTCCTCCTTTTACAGGTGCGCTGCTGTGCCGGTGGCCGCGGTCCTGCTTTCCGCCGGATGCACGGGGGAGCGGCTCCTTACGCAAAAAGCCCCGGCAGGGCCGGGGCTTTTTGCGCGGGTGAGGGCTTCGGTCACTGCACGGCAGGGAGCTGCGCATAGATAGCGTCGCGCATGGCCGTCAGTTGCAGCAGGCGCTCCTGCTTCCGGGCCAGCTGGCCTTTCAGCGAAGCGATCTTATTGTCCTGCTCGCCTACGTTCTCGTTGGCAGAGCGTGCACGCTTCGCCTCGCGGTAGGCTTTCCGGGAATCACGTCTTGCCTGCTTCGCGTCCTTGATGTCGTTGCCGGTGGCGGCTTTATCGGCCTGCACGCTGCTATGGGCCGCGGCGTCGTGGGCGCTGCCATCGGCCTTCTCAGCCTTGCCCCGGTAACCCGGCAGGTTGTTCTGTGCGATCGTAAGCTTCGCTGTAAGACTGGCGATGTCGTTGTTCACGTCGGTGAGCTCCTTGTTCAGCTTTACCGTGTCGGCGGCCGTCTTATACACCTGCGCACCCGCGGGGAGGGAGATCAGTACGAGGAGGAAAAAGAGGGCCGTGTAGATTGTATGTTTCATAATGTATTCGTTTACGGATGTCCGGTGGGGGGCAGGTGAACAGGGAGGGCTGCCCTTGTCGGGGGTGCCGCCGGTCTTTGTTCTTTCAGTAATGGTATCCAGGGAAAGCTGCCGTTGAAGAGGTGCCGTTGAAGAAGGGAAAGCGCGGCGGGAGGGAGCTTTGAGTGAATACCTGTAAGGTACGTCATTAAAACCGTAACCCTGCTTTTCTTATTCGAAAGACGCAGGTGTGCCTGCCGCAGGCAACGGCTATTGCTGCAGGCAGCTGGTCGAATGAATACAGAGCCGAAGCGGGCACCGATTCCGTCCAAAAGAAAAGCGCAGCCTGTTGGCCGCGCTTTTTTGGGTCGTTGCGATGATCCGTATTACTTCAGTCCGAGCCGTGCTTTTTCCTCTGCAATGAGCTTGCGGTAGCGCGCCGCCACTTCGGCCGGTTGCGTCACGCCATTGATGATCAGCTTATCGTCGTCGAAGGAGATGGAGGTGGTCTTCCCTTCCTTGATGAGGCCTTCCGCAACCATCTTGTCGTGTACCGTGCGGTGCACCTGGGCCTCGCGCTCGTGGATGCGCGCCATGGCCTCGTGCTCTTTGGCAAGGCGCTGGTGCTCTTTGTTGCGCAGCTCGTGCACCTCCACCGTCTTCTGGTGCTCGCGCATCATGGCCTCATGCTCCTTCGCTGTGCGTGCATGATCGGCCATCGTCCGCTCGTGCTCCGCACGGGTAGCGTCGTGCTCCCTGCGCTCTTTTTCGAGGGTAGCGGCATCGGCGTGGAGGTCAACCACCTGCTGCTTCAGCTCCGCGGCCTTTGTTCGCATTTCCTCGGCCTTCACCCGCATGCGGTCGGCTTCTTTCTCCAGATCGATGGCGCGCCGGCGGTGTCTGCTGGCCTCCGCCTCCGCCTTGCGCGAATCGGTCAGCACTTTGCGGAAGAGCGACTCGTAGCCACTGAGCTTGTCGGCCGGAACCTGCGTTCCGTCGATCGAGAGCCCGGTCAGCTTGTCTTCCTTCATCTCGAAACGGTAGGTCTTGTTACCATCGCTGTACTGTATTTGCCCGGTGCGCTTGCCGCTGGTGTCGGCTCCGCCGGGTGCGAGCGGGGGAGCGATGGGTACCGTGTCGGTCACGATTGCCGCTGCGGGTTTCGGATCGGGCTGCTGTTGCTGGTAGAAGGCGCTGCCAACGAGCGTGATGGCCAGGAGGCCGGCGAGGAGCGTGGTCTTTTCCATGGTGTTCAATGTTTTGTTTTGATGATGAATAAGGCGTTTGATACGGTCGAGGAGGGGCATGTCGCGGTCGGCGAAAGCGAGTGCCCCGAGCGGCGTGGCGTGGTGTTCCTGGAAGGCCACGAGGGCGTTGATGTAGCTGCGGGTGTTGCCGGAATGCTGCACGGCGAGGTCGTCGCAGCAGTGCTCGCGCTCGGTGCGCAGGAGGCGCGAGAGCCACAGCACCGCGGGGTTGAAGAAGAAGAGCAGCTCGGCGGCATGCTGCAACCCGTTTACGAGGTGGTCGCGGCGGCGCAGGTGCGCGAGCTCGTGCAGCAGGATGGCCTCCACGCTCTCGGACGGCAGCCCGCTGAAGAAGCCGGCCGGCACCAGCAGCACGGGCTTCAGGTAGCCCACGATCATCGGCACCCGCGCGAGTCCCGACTCGAACAGCGGAACAGGGCCACGCAGCCCGATGCGGCCGCAAAGCTCCTCCAGGCGCGCCTCCCACTGCGGCGCCACGGGCGCCAGCGCCCGGCTGCGGAGGACGTGCAGCGACCGGTAATCATAGGCCAAGCGAAACGCGCGGAGGGCAAACAGGAGCGCCCAGGCCCCCAGCAGCAGTGCGGCGTTCCGGTCGATGAAGGCCGCCGTGGAAGCTGCCCAGGAGCTGTAAAAAGACGGCCCGGCGGCGGGTCCTTCATAGGCCGCTGCAAGCGGCTGCACGGGTGCTTCGGTTGCGGGGCCCGATTCAGGGCTGCCGTAGTAATACAGGAACACGGCTGCGGTGGCAAGCAGGAACGAGGCGCCTACGGCGAGCAGGGCATTGTAGCGCAGGGCCGGCGGGCGGCTGCGCGTGGCGGCCACCACGGCGCCCGCAAGGGCTGCGGCCAGCAGGCCGAGCGGCAGTGAGTACACAAGCGTCCAGAGCAGCGCGCGGAGCAGGGTGTCCGACAGAAACGGTGTGTTCATGATGATCGCATTACGGGTTATTTGCCTTCATCGAGCTTGCGCAGGAATTCCTTGATCTCCTGCAGCTCCTTCTTCGATGTTTTCTTGTTGCCCAGCAGCTGCAGCACGAGGTTGCTGCGCGAGCCGTTGAACATGGTGTCGATCATGCGGTCGAGCAGCTGGCTCTTCGTTTTCTGCTCTTCCACGGCGGGCCGGTACACGTGCTTCATCGAGCTGTCGTCGCGGAGCAGGAGGCCTTTGTCGTGCATGATCTGCATCAGCTTCAGCGTGGAGCTGTACTGCACCTCGCGCTTTTCCTCGTTGAGCGTGTCGTTCACGAAGCGCACCGTGGAAGGGCCGTGCTGCCACAGTACCTGCAGGATCTCGAGCTCCGATTTGGTAGGCTCCGTACCGCGGTTGGAAGTGGACTTTTCTTTCATGTTGTAAACCTAGGAAAAAATTCGTACGTTTTGTCTTCTACGTTGGATTTTAGTGCCGGACGGCTCCATCCGGGGGCGGAACGGTGGAGCGGGGATTATGAGCGGAGCCGGCTCATCCATGACCGGGGTGCGGTGCGGATGCGCCCGTTCCTGCGCCCGAATTCATATAATGTTAATATGGCCGCAGGCCCATATTGGCGCGGGATCAGCGAACTTTAGATCGTAAACGCAGGGCTGCGGCCCCCGCGGCCCGGCGTTCCTGAAAAAACTATGGATACACGATTATGGAACGACCTCTTATCATTCAATTTTGACGAGCCTGCGGGCGAGTACACCTTCTCCTTGCGCCTCGCCCAGGAGCAATGCTGGAGCAAAGCCTTCACCGAACGCGCGCTACTCGAGTATAGAAAGTTCATGTACCTGGCAGCTACGTCCGACTCGATGGTTTCGCCGTCGGAGATCGTGGATGCCGTTTGGCACCAGCACCTGATTTACACTTCCTCCTACCAGCAGTTCTGCGCACTCCTGGGCAAGCCCATCCAGCACGTGCCCTCCACCCACAGCCGTCAGGATGCCCTGCGCTTCCGGAAGGCAAGGGAATACACCACGCAGCGGTACACGGAGGTTTTTGGTCCGCAGCCGGCCGTGATCTGGGAGTACCCCGACATGCTCGCGCCGCTTCACCTCAGTAAGGCGCGCTTCCCGATCCGCGCGCTACTCCCGATCCTTGTAGTTCTACTGGTGCTGCTGGCCTTCCCGCTCTTCTCCCTGCTCCGTCCCGTCTACGAGGAGATCGGTAACCCGGGTTTCCTGGAGTACTACCTGGTAGCGGCAATCGCCGCTGCGGGCGGCCTTGAGCTGTGGAACCGGTATCGCCTCCGCCGCCTGGTAGCCGGCTTTCATCCCGACGCCTTCGTTTTTCATCTCCATATCGAGGAGCTCGTCTACCTGAAGCGGCGAAAGCTCTCCGCCGTCGTTGCGGGCACCGTAGGCGAGTTGGTAGACCGCGGCGGGGTGATCATCAACGACGACCGGACGGTGCGGGCAGCCGAGGGGAGTGGTAGCACGCCGGAACAGGAACAGGCGCTCCGTACGCTGCGGGAAAGGGGCAGTTCCTTTTATGCGCCCTACCAGCGCGAGCTCCAGCAGAAGCCCGTATTCTGGAATATAGCCCATTCGATGAGCGCCTTCCGCAAGCACGTAGCCCGCTCGGGGGAGTTTGCCGCCCTGTTCTTTACCAACTTCGGGGTGCTGGCGCTCCTGCTGCTGTGGGGCGTCTTAAGGCTTGCCACAGGCATCTCCCGCGAGCTGCCGGTGGAGCAGCTGGGCCTGGTGCTGGTATTGCTCCTGGCGTTCACGATCTTCTACCTGCTCCGGCTACCGCGCCTGTGCAGTACGGTCACAATCCCGCAGCTATACCACGCGCGGCCGCGCACTGAATACGCAGAAGGTGTCAGCGATTGGCAGTGGCGCTACTTCCTCTTCGGCACCGCCGTCCTCTCGGTCTCCTTCCTGCCGCTCGTGCAGTTCGTAGACCGGCACTCCGCCACGATGGTGGGCGGCTGTGGCTCTTCGTGCGGCTCTTCGTGCGGTTCGTCCTGTGGTGGTGGCTGCGGCGGCTGCGGAGGCGGCGACTAACGCCTGTTGGTCCGGATACCGTTCTTCTTTTTTTACGGCGGCGGATGGTTCCCCCCCGACCTTCGTGCAAAGTCTACTGCATGAACTGGATCATATTGATCATCGCCGGCCTGTTTGAAGTGGCCTTTGCCTCCTGCCTTGGCAAGGCCAAGGAAGCTACGGGCACTGCTGTGTACTGGTGGTACGCCGGCTTTCTCGTTTCGCTCACGATCAGCATGCTCGGCCTCGTAAAGGCGGCGCAAACACTGCCGATCGGGACGGCCTACGCCGTATGGACGGGCATCGGAGCGGTAGGCACTGCGCTTGTAGGAATACTGGTATTCAAGGATCCCGCGCACTTCTGGCGGATCTTCTTCCTGTCCACGCTCATCGGCTCCATCATCGGGCTGAAGGCAGTGTCGCACGGAGGGAGGGATGTTTGAGTTAAACGATCAATAGGAAAGGGTAAAAAGGTCGGCCGCAGGCGGCCTCGATGCGCAACGGCGCAACGGCGCGACGTAGGAAAACAATCTGTTCGTTCTACTTTTCGTCGTGCCTCCCAAAGCTTCGGGAGTGCCGTCGTGCCGTCGTGACAGGGGCATCAGCCCCGCTCCTGCGCTTGCGCGGTCCGATGAGCCCTGATCGAATAAGTCAAACAGCTTCTGAGGGGAGGGAGGAATGCAAGGCAGAAAGGGCCTTCGATCCGGGCCACAGGGCTGCCGATCGCTTCCCGGTTGCGCTGCGGGCGGCGCAGGGCCACAAGGGCGGATACGTTGCCCGTTTTTTGCTATCTTCAAAAAAAAGAATCACCATGGCGCCCTATTCAGTGACCGAGCTGGCAATTATTGCGCTTATCGCCTTCATCGTGATAAGCGGCACCGCACGGATGCTGAAGCGCGTGTTCCGGCGCTGATTCCGGTGTATGTGACCGGCGCCTCCGCATTGATCCCGGAGCCCCTGATTCAGGAGCCACTTCCAACTTTTTCCCCATGTCCATCACCAAAGAAGCCGAGCTGATCGGTATGAAAAAGGCCAGCGAGGCCGTTGCCCTTACCCTGAAAGAAATGAGCGCCTACGCCCGCCCGGGCATGAGCACCAAGGAGCTCGACGACTATGGCGCGCGGCTGCTCGCCGGCTTTGGAGCGCGCTCCGCGCCTGCGCTCGCCTACCGGTTCCCGGGCTGCGCCTGCATCAGCGTCAACCAGGAATTCTGCCACGGCATTCCCTCCGCTGCCCGGATCCTGAAGGAGGGCGACCTGATCAACATCGACGTATCGGCGGAGCTCGATGGGTTCTGGTCCGACAATGGAGGCTCCTTTGTGCTGGGCAGCGACCTGCACGGGCACGGGCCACTCATCGACGCATCCAGGGCGATCCTGCAGCAGGCCATCGGCGCCATCCGCGGCGGGGTGCGCATCGCCGACGTGGGACACCTCATGGAAACCGAGGCAAAGAAGCGCGGCTACAAGGTGATCCGTAACCTTACGGGACACGGCATCGGCAGGCAGCTCCACGAAGAGCCGGCCGAGATCGCCAACTACCGCGACCGCACCAACTTCGCACGCTTCCGGAAAAATACGGTGGTGGCCATCGAAACCTTCATCGCCACCGCATCCACCTATGCCGAAACGCTGGGCGACGGATGGACGATGGTAGGCAACCGCGGCGGCTTCATGGCGCAGCACGAACATACCATCCTGGTCACCGATGCAGCCCCGATCATCCTTACGGAAAAGAACGGGATCTGGGGCTGAGCGGCACCCTCCGGGCCCTTCAATGCACAAATCCGTAGGAATACGGTCGGTCCTTCTCTTCCAAAACCTGGTTTATGAAATTCAGAGCATTCCTGCTGCTGCCCTTTATCGCCGCCTGCCGGTCGGAGGAGAAGCTGCCCTTCGATTACGATACCCCCATCGCCGCAACCGTATATAGTGCCCAGATGAAGTACCTCGACAATACCTTGTCGAACTATTCAAGGATCACGGACACCGGACGCGACCTCTATGACCGGAGCCTGGTGCTGGACAGCGTGGCGCAGGTCTTCAAAGGCCGGCTGAAGCAGGGCGGAAAGATCGCGCCGGAGGAGCTGGCGGCTTTCTATGCCCCCTATGAGGGGCTGTTCGTGGGCAACGACCTGATCAACGCAGACGCGTTCCGCGAGCTGAAGGCCTTGCCGGTACGCACCGCTTCCGACGTGGACCTCCTGCGGTTGTATGTGAAGAACAATTTCGTGTGCATCCTCCTCAACAACAAGCTGCTGCCCTATAATACCTGGAGCACGATGGCCGCGGCTGCGCGTTGGAAGGTGGGCCCGGGCGAGTCTTTCAAGGTAGCGCTGGCGCCCACCGCCTGGAGCAGCGCCCGCCCGCACGAGTGGTTCCTCGTGCACGATGTGGAAGCTCCGCTCAGCAAGGCGAACATCATCGACACGCTGACCCCCGACAATATGGGCACCGTGCATTTTGACACGACCACGCTTGCCAAGGGGGAACACGTGCTGCACTTCCTGTGCCGGATGACGGCCACCGGTGCCTCTGAGCAGGTGTTGAGCCGGTCGGTAACGTTCGTGGTGGAATAGGCGCGGGTCCGTAGAATTACGGTCTTGCCCATTGGATCTGCGGCCGCGCAGCAACGGCTCCGATCCGGTGATAGGTGTAGATGAAGATGCCGAAGGGGATGAGGCCGGTGAGCTGGCGCACGAGGTCCCAGCGCGCCCAGGTGTGGAGCATGGAGGCGAGCTCCCCGTCGGAGAGTTGCGTTTGCGGATGGCCCATGTGGGTGAGGAGGAAGGGCGCGAAGTACAGGAAGGTGCTGCCCATGATCAGGAGAAAGAACAGGTTCGCGGTGTAGAACAGCTTCTTGTTGGGCACGTCGGCCTTGATGCCGGTGACCACGAGCACCAGCCACAGCACGCTCATCAGCGGGCTCAGGATCGGGAAGTAGTTGATGCCCCAGTGGCCGTAGTTCCTGAACATCGTAATGTCTTTTTCCCAGAAGGGCACGATCGAGATCGTCTGGTAGAGGGCGCCACCGACCACGAGGCCCATTACGATGAGAAAGGGCAGGTAGGTAAAGCGGAAGATGCGGTTCATCATAGATTGTCGTTTAACGGAAGCAAAACTATTCCGCACTGGCAGCTGCACTTTGCCAAAGCAGATGAATTGCCAATCCATCGTCATGTGTCCGACATTATTCCTGCACAGTTGCTCCGTCTGCACTGCGGCGCATTTGCTTATTCGAAGCGCGGAACGGCACGATCGCCTCTTTTTATCTGCTGCTGGAAACCGGATGGGGCGAGCGCCGCAGGCTCCCTATCTCTCACCTCGACCGTGGCTACGCAGGCATCGCTGCCGCCATCGACCGCTATTCGGCCGATTACACGATCGCGTACGAAGGGACCGATGAACCGGCCTGGCCGGGATGGCATGCTTTTGCTTCCTCCACCGGTATGCTCACGCTATTTCCTGTTGATCCGGAATATCCCGAGGGCTTCGTGTATGAAGAAGGCTTTATCAGCGCTGCCGAAGAGGCCAAGCTGCTTGAGGTTGTGCGTGCCCTTCCCCTGCAGACCTTCACCTTCCAGGGATACGAGGCGAAGCGGCGGATCGCCTCCTATGGCTACGACTACAGCTTCGAGGAGGGACGCCTGAAGCGGGGTGCCGACATCCCTGAGCCGTTTCATCCACTCGTGGCCCAGGTGGCCCGGCGGATTGGCAAGGCTCCGGAGGCCCTCGTAGAACTACTGGTGACCGAGTATCCGCCGGGCGCCGTCATCAATTGGCACCGCGACGCGCCGCCTTTCGGGCTCATTGCGGGCATCTCGCTCGGCACCGACTGCACCTTCCGCCTCCGGCCCTACGAGAAAGCCCTGCAGGTGCGCGCCGCCACCCGCAGCCTCACCGTGCGCCGGCGCTCGCTCTACGTCATGGATGGTTCCGCCCGCTCCGAATGGCAGCACAGCATCGCCGCGGTGAAGCAAACGCGGTATTCGATCACGCTGCGCACGCTGAAGTAATGTGCTAATGGGTTAATGTGCTGATGTGCTGATTGGGGTCGCTTCCCTTTGAACAGTCCTTCCAACATCGGGCGGCCTATTAAACAATACACATTCAGGGTACATCGTAGTGTGCAAACCCAGTGGCCGCCCTTTCAGGCGGAGCATCTCAACATTGGGATAACCATTAGCACATTACCCCATTAGCACATCAGCACATTCTTCATGCTTCCCCCATCATCAGTCCTTCGATGGTATGGGCTTGTACGATGGGCTCCAGCGTTTCCACGATGCGGCAGGTGAGGTGCCGGCGCACGGCCTCGGGGAGGCTGTCGTAATAGGGGCGGGTAACCTGCAGGTCGTGGCGCTCCGCGTTGATGGCCCCGGGCGCGTCCACTCCGAGTACGAGGGCGGGGCGGGCCTTGTTGGAGTTGTTGGCCGTGCCGCGGTGAATGGTGAGGGCCGAGCGGGCGGAGATGTCGCCCATTTGCGGCATCCGGCGCGACGCGCGCTGCTCGTAGCGCGGGTACAGCTCCTTTGGCGGGAACATGCCGTGCTCGAAGCCATCGGGTAGGTCCCACTGCGTGCCCGGCGCGATCTCGAAAGGGCCCATCTCGTCGGTTACGTCCACGGTCGTGAGGTTGAAGGCAAGCGAGTTGAGGCGGCGTCCCTCGATGGTGTCGGGTGGCGCGGGGAAGTCGCGGTGCCAGGGTTGGTGCACGGCGCCGGGGTTGGGCACGTCGAAGCCGATCTCCACTACCTTGTATTCCGGGCCAAGCACGGCTTCACAAACGGCCACTACCCAGGGATGCGATACGAGGTCAAGGAAGCCGCGGATGTCCTCGGGGTGTATTTCTACGTAATGGCGTTTGGGTCCGCGGCCCACCGTACCGCCGGGGCGTTTCAGGGCGTTTTCATAAGCCGCGAGCACATCCTCGTGCAGCCGGGCCGCCCATGCGCGGGAGAAGGCGCCTTTGAGCGCGATCATGCCCTCGCCGTAGAGCCCGCCCATAATGGTCGCTACATCGTAGTGGTGCGCTAGCTTTTGCTGGGGTTGCACCACCGGCAGTGGAGATTCCATAGGCATGTCGTTTCCGTTTCTTCCCGCAACCTTGGTGCCGAGACCTCTCCCCCGGCCCCTCTCCGGGGGAGAGGGGTGACTCAAGTTGAAGTGAACTTATCTATGTCGCTTTCAATTTGCTCGAAGAGTCGCAGTAAACCAGGCACCTGGGCAGCATGCTGTCGCGCGATTAAAAGGAGAAGCCCCGATATCTTCGATGTCGGGGCTTTATAATGATGAATCTTCCGCTTTAGGAATGACAGCTACCGTAGTGCCGTCCCGCAGAGTCACCCCTCACCCCCGGAGAGGGGCCGGGGGTGAGGTCAAAAAAGGGCCCCGGTAAAAACCAGGGCCCGTCCAGGGTGTTCTTCAATATATTAGACGCTTAATAGCGGCCATCTCGTTTATCGCCTGCGCGTCCGATACCGTAACCGGCACCGGCACCCAGAATACCACCGATCACGGCACCGGCAGCACGGTTCTTCTTGTTGATGATGGCACCACCGGCAGCACCGGCTACACCACCGATCACGGCGCCTTTAGCAGCCTTGCTCCAGCCCCGCTTAGCAGGAGCGGAAGCGGTGTTCGAGGAGCTCGAGTTCATCGTGCCACCCGAGGAGGAGCCACCGGAATAAGAGCGGCTGCTCGAACGGCGGGCGCTGCTCGTGGAGCGGCGGGTGCTGGTGCTCGTAGTAGGCGCATAGGCCTGCGGAGCGGCGACGCCGGGGTTCATCATGGCCTGGTTGCCATTCATCATGTTCTGGGTGGCCATCAGCTCATTCTGAGCCTTCCAGGCCTGGTATTGGGCAAGACCGGCCGTATCCGGCAGGGTCGTTGTCGTTGTGGTCGTGGTCGTAGTCGGGGCCGGCGTCGTGTTACAGGCGGCCATCACCGATACGAGTGCGATTGCGGAAAGTAGCTTTTTCATAGCATTACGTTTTATCAGGTGAAACACGAAGGTTGCTCTGTTACCCCTCCATAATACAAAAGCATGCCAGAGTCGCGCAAATGCATAGAAAATGTTGAGCTTGCTATTGGACATTATGATTTTCAACGCTTTAGATAAACAGTTTTTTAACGCTCGTTCCCCAATCCGGCTCCCCGGTTGCTCTACAGTCGCACGTTTGCAAACCCGGCCGTGGCGACTCATTTACCCGCCTGGCAATATCCTGATCTTTTCCGTCCTTAACCCACGGAGTTCACGAGGTTTTGCCTGGCTCCCGGCAGTGCGTCCTCATTACCAAAAGAGAAAAGGGTCGCTTCGCAGCCACCCTTTTCCGGAAGTAAGGCCCGTCCCAAAACGACCCATTACTAATCACAAGTAGACAAATAGACGCTCTCCTTACCAGCTGCGGCCGAAGACACGCTGCAGCAGCGGCGTGGTACGGGCGGAAGCGTTGTTGCGGATCTCTGCTTCTTTCTCGGCCATCTTCCGGAACATGGCGTCGCGTACGGCAATGGCCATCAGGTTGGAGAGGTCGAGGTTAAGGCGGCTGCCGAGGCCGGTGTTCTTGATCGGCTTCGTGAGGTCGTCCCACATGGTGTTGAGCTTATACTCGGCGAGTGCGGTCTCCATCACCGGGCGCAGCGCCGTCAGGAGCTGGCTGGAGGTCTGGCTCTTGAGGTACTCGGTAGCCGAGGAGCCGCCGCCTTTTACGAGGGACATGGCATCGCTGAGGCGCATACCCGTGATGGCACCAGCAAATACAGGCACGGAGCGCTCCACCGAGGCGGTAGCAGCAGTGCTGAGCGTTGTGGTGAACTTATCGAGGTCTTTCGAAAGGCCGAGGTCGTTGGCGGTGTTGAGGACCTTGGCCACCTGCTCGGGAAACACGGTATTGATGATGTTCTGCTTGGCGAAGGCATTACCCCGGACGCCGCCCTCGGTGCCGAACTGCAGGAGCTGGCGGATGGCGTCGGCGGCATCCTGCTCGGTAAGGGTATAGTTGGCCAGGCGCGAGGAGCTGCACGACCAGGCGAAGGGCAGCATCAGGAGGGCAAGGAGCGGAAGGAAAAGTTTTTTCATGTGTTTGAGGTTTTAAGCGACCGGGTACGGTCGATCAAAAGACGGGAAAAAGGCCCCCGGGTTTTCTGTCGGTTTGTTAAAATCAATACCTGTCCGCACCGGCGGGTGCGTGGAGGCGTAGCCGTTAGTACAGGCGCACGGCCGGCCGGAAAGCCTGACAGCGCGGGCTGCAGGCGATCCGGTAACGGCGGTTGCGGGGCCCTTAGCCCATCTGGCTGCCGGCCTCGGTGCGGAGGTCGTCGAGTGTTTCGGAGGCCTTGCCCAGCAGGTCTTCGGCCTTTTTCTTCAGGTCGCCGAGGGTTTCGTTCATTTTCTCGGGGTTGATGGCATAGGCCACCACGCCGGCCACGGCAGCACAAACGAGTGCGCCCAGGAGGATCTTCTTCATGGGAAATCAATTTGCGGCATCTATTCAATCCGTGTGCCGCGGTTCCGCGCAGCGGAACAGTTTGAAGTTTGGCGTTCGATGTTTGAAGTTCTTCAGGCGGAGCTTTCCTTCCAGGTTGTTGCTATAGGTAAAGCGAAGCAGCTTTTGCTTTCAGAAGAAGATTGGTAGGTCCGGCAACGCTAAAAGACCGGAGGTACAAACCTGAAAAGCACACGCTGCTTTAAGCGACCTAACTTCAAACTTTAAACTTCAAACTACAAACTCCATCTCTCCGTGGCCTGCTTTTTATCTTTATGCAGAACAAAATCGTGGAAGCTATGCCGTTAACCGTCCGCCGGGCCATCGAGCTCATTGGGCTTTATTTCCTGGGAATGATCATCATTGCCGGGCAGGATATCCTGGCGCCCCTCATCCTGGCGTTTTTCCTGGCCATCATGCTGCTGCCGCTCTACCGCTGGCTGCGCCGCCGCAAGCTCCCCGACATGCTGGCCATCGGCCTCAGCCTGTTGGCGCTCATCATCGCCGTCGGCCTCCTCGTCTGGTTCTTCTCGGCACAGCTCACCAACCTGATGTCCGACTTCCCGGTGATCAAGCAGAACGTGCGGCTCCACCTCAATACGTTCAGCCAGTGGATCAGCGAGCGCTTCGGGTACTCCACCGCCAAGCAAACGGCGCTGATCACCGACCAGAACGAGAAGCTGATGAACGTCGCCACCGGATGGGCCCAGGGAGCCGCTTCGTCGATCACCGGCATCCTGGTATTCGTGGGCCTGCTGCCGATCTATATCTTCCTGCTGCTGTATTACAAGAATCTGCTCATCCGCTTTATTTTCCTCTGGTTCCCGAAGCCCGATCACGCCAAGGTGGAAGAGGCCGTGCGCGAATCGGAGATCATCATCAAGAGTTACCTCGGCGGGCTGCTCATCCAGATCGCCTACATCACGGTGCTGCTCGGGGGCATCCTGCTCGTGATCGGCATCAAGCACGCCATCCTCATCGGTGCCATCTTCGCGCTGCTCAACCTCATTCCCTATGTGGGCGCGCTCATCGGCAACCTGATCGGTGTGCTCATCACGCTTTCCTCGTCCCAGGAGCTCTGGCCGATCCTTGCGGTGCTCGGCACCATCGCCTTCGTGCAGTTCCTCGACAACAACATCCTGATGCCGCGCATCGTGGGCTCCAAGGTGCGTATCAACGCGCTGGCTACCATCGTGGGCGTGATCCTCGCGGGCGCGCTGGCGGGCATCTCGGGCATGTTCCTCTCGTTACCCATCATCGCCGTACTCAAGATCGTGTTCGACCGCAGCGAGAGCCTGCGGCAGTGGGGCGTGCTGCTGGGCGACGAGCGGCCCCGCCAGAGCCCGATGCGCCTGCCCATCCTGCGCCAGAAGAGCCGGAAGGTGCAGGATGCGCTGAAGCGCCAGAACGACATCGAGCCCACCGACCCTAAGCAGGTGGATGAAAAACGGCAGGCTAAGGACGACGGCGCCGGCAGAAAAGAGGGCGAGCTTTAGTCTTTGCGTACGGGAAACACTTTGTGGGCGCGGCTTTTCGGGCCGCCGCCGCCGGTAAGCGTATACCCATAAAAGGCATAATTAACCGCGCCGTGCAGGCCGCCGGATGCCATTGTTTATGTACCTTAGATCAAGAGAACAACTGCTACCACCGATCGGCTTTACTGCTTTCCCCTCCCTTTTCCCTTTCAGAACCGACTGCTTGCGTTTGGATAACCAAAAACGCCCCCCTGCTTATGACTGCGAGTAAATACATCATTTACGTGGAGGACGACCCGGACGACGTGCTGCTGCTGCGCGAAGCGTTCACCGGCATCGACGACTACGACCTGCTTAGCCTCGAGAACGGGGCCGAGCTCCTGCGCTACCTCGATGACGCCATTCACCTCCCGAGCCTCATCATCCTCGACATCAACATGCCGGTGCTCAACGGCCGCGAAACGCTGAAGCTCCTGAAGCAGCACCCGGTCTATTCCGGGATCCCCGTGGTCATGTTCTCCACCGGCAGCCACGCGAGCGAGATCGTGTTCGTATCGGCCTACAAGACCGACCTCGTGGTAAAGCCCTATGATTTCAACTCGCTGCGCCATACCGTGCGTCACCTCGTGTCCTATGCGATGAAGGCGGGATGACCCATCCCCCCGACCAGCGCTACGCGCGCAACCTTCACTTCGCTCGTTTGTCCAAAGGGAAGGGGTGACTCTGTGGGACGGAACTACAGTAGATATCGTTACTAAAGCTGAAGATTCAACAATATAAAACCCCGACATCCGAGATGTCGGGGTTTCTCTTTTTTGTAGCGTGACGGCATGCCGCCTTGGCGCCTGCTTGTTACGACCATTCAACCTAAATGAAAGCCAGCGTCAAATGAGTTCATTTCAACTTGAGTCACCCCTCTGCCCCGGAGAGGGGCCGGGGGGTGAGGTTGGGGCGGGGGATGGGTCACCACCCGAGCCAGCGCAGGAGGCCGCCGTTGCGGCGTTGGGCAGACTTACTGACCGCGGCATAGGAGGCGTCGGGTGCCGGGCGCGGATCCGTTTTGTCGAGGGCGCTCCAGTCGCGGTAAGAGGTGCCGGTGAGCTCGCCCAGGTGCTTCAGCTCCTCGGCCCGGCGCTTGCGCACGGTCTCCAGGTAGTTCGTGGAATCGGCGCATTGAAACGGGCCTTTAGCGGGATGCGTGAGCACGTAGCGCGCCTGGAAGGGTTCCTTGTTCGGCGTTACCTGGAAGATGAGGTCCTGCGGGAAGCTGCGGCGGTTGTAGCGGAAGTGCAGGCGCGTAAAATGCACGTTGTCGTTGCCTTCCGGCGGGGCGCCGCGCCGCGGGCTGATCCACCACACGCCGGCCTGCACGAGGTCGTGCGCTGCGGGCGCCTCCGACACGCAGGGGTCGCACTTCACGTAGTTGCTCGGGCTCACGTCCCAGGCATATTCGAGCAGGCCCAGCGCGCGTCCTTCGCGCTCCCAGCGGCGCTCGAAGGCTTTTGCATAGAAGCGTCCGAAATCCTGCTGCACAAACTCGGGGATCGTTTGTCCCGTTGGCATCGGCACGGTGCGGTAGTTGGTGCACTCCACGCGCCCCTTGCGGCTCAGGGCATACACGAGGAGGTCCTGGTCGCCGTCGGCGTTGGCCATGCCGAGGCGGATCGGGAGCATGAACTTCGGGGAGCTGAACTCGATCTGGATCGGCCGCAGGAAGTTGTTTTGAATTTTCTTCAGCTCCTTTTCGTTCACCTTCACCACGAAGAACTTCAGGTTGGATTTGATATAGGGTTCGAGCACCTCTTCGGCGCCTTCGGGAATGTGGTAGCCGTTCTCGTCGAGCCAGGTGCGGAGGCCTGCCGATTCCTGCGCGCTCAGGATCAGGATGTCGTATTCGCCCACCACGTACTGCGCTTCAATTTTGACCCTGCCGGTGCTTTTCGTTGCGTCCGCTGAACGGCGCCTTACGCCCATGGAAGTGACCACCGTTTCTTCGAGGTCGTACCGCCGGCAGGGATCCTGGTCGAAGTACTCCACGAGCCGCGGCTTGCTGTAGTCGTTGAGCCGCGTGAAGATGCCGGGATCCACCACGCGGATGTCGCTCTTCTGTAGTACTACGGGTACGGGTACCACCATCGCAAAGTCCTTGAAGTCGCCCTTGAAGTCGTTGTACATCGTGATGGAGTTGCGCTCGCCGTCGCGCACCATGATCACTTGAGACGTCTTGTTCTTGAGGGTGCCGTCGGCCTTGCTTACGTAAAAGCCGCAGAAAGCGAGCGCCTGCAGCCCGAGTCCGAGCCCGATGAGCACGATGGCGCCTTTGCGCAGCCCCGTAGGAATACGGAGGCGCAGCAGCCAGGCCACCGCCGGAAAGCGCAGCGCCGTTGCCCGCCATTCAAAGCCGGCGGCGGGATATAGCCGGTCGAACAGGGGCACGAGGGGCGCCGCGGCCACGAGCACGAGGAGCGGCGTGTTGTACCACCAGCGGTAGGCCGAGAGGTAGAAGGCGCCCGCGCCCACGATGATGCCGAAGGCGATGCGGGCCAGCGGGTGCGCCGGGGTGCTGCGCGGGTCGGAGATCATGAAGAAGGTAAAGAGCAGCAGGCTGCCGGTGGCCAGCGTGTGGGCGAAGTGATCGGCGGGCCAGCCCAGCACGCCGAGCTGCCGCCAGGCGGTGAGGCCCGCGAAGGCGAGGAGAAAGGCAAGGCTCACGTCGAGCTTTTGCACGCGCGTTACCACGATGGTGCCGAGCGTGAGGAGGAAGAAGAACAGCACCGCGTTGCTGCCCCATTGGGCCGGCGAAAGCCAGGCGTCGCCGCTGAAGAGCAGCACCGCTACGATGCCGAAGGCCGAGGGGTTGAAGAAGTGCCGGCCCCGGACGCGGAACACGTACTTGGAGCCGACGGTGCAAAACGCCGCGAGCGCGCTGGTGAGCGGGCTGTTGCAGCGCAGGAGCAGGCAGAGGCTGAGGGCGCTGATGAGCACGCTGAAGCCCCAGCTGCCGAAGCCCTGCGCGCCCCGCAGGGGGATCGGGCGCCGCTGGCGGATGCTTTCGAAGGCCCATTGGAGCAGCCCGCAGCCGCCGATCGAGATCGCCAGGTGGAACGCCGGGATGCGCCAGCCGAGCCAGAAGAGGCCGTACAGGAGAAACAGCAACTGGAAGCCGGCCTGGAACCAGCGGGGATCGAGCGAGGGCAGTCGTTTCATAGCAGGTGTTTTAAAAGAGATGAAGCGCAGGGTGTATTTGCACAAGCCGCATTGATACAGGCAGCAAAAGCGGGTGCTTCGCTGCAAGCAGGGGCTGCTTTCACCGGGAAACGAATTTGTTCCTGGCTTATTTCGCCACGGTAAAGAAGAATGATGGTTGGCAAACGCATCCTGCACGGGTCGCAATTGGTTGCTTTCCATTTTTTAGCTCGAGATGCGCCGGGTTTGCCTGCATCCGTCATCCGTTCCTGCGCCTGTCAGGGCTGAGCTCCCTGAAGCTGCGCGGTTCAAAACTTAATAGAGAAATAACCGACGTGGCACCGCCTTTGGAGGGATATACGCCCTAATCTATTGTACGTATGAAGCTGGATAAAGTGATTGAAGGAGGCCTGGCCGGTGTGTCGACCCTGGCCCTGCTGCAGGAAACCCTGCACGGCATCGATGGTCATATGCCGCGGGCACTGCCCCTGGTGAAGAAGTGGAAGAAGCAAAGCAAGAAGGGGGGATCGCCCTCCTCGGAGCTGTTCGTTCAGCTCGCGGGCGAGTTGCTGGCCGGTGCCGCTTTCTTCGGGCTTGCCGGTATCGGCCGGAGGAAGAACGCGGTGCTCCGGGGCGCCCTGCTGGGTGCGGGTGCAGGCGTGGCGGCTGCTTTCCTTCAGAACGATGAAGACAAGGCGGGCGACGTGGTGCTGCCACAGGATAAGCGTCGGCAGCTGCTCCAGCGCCTGCTCACCGTAGGCCTCTATACCGCCGGTGGCGTGCTTGCCGGAACCGCCGTGCAGAAGCTCGATGGCAAGAAGCTCCGGAAGATGAAGAAGAAGGCCAAAGCCCTGAAGCGGAAGAAGAAGTAATGTGCTAATGGGGTAATGTGCTAATGGGGTAATGCCGCGAGTGCTGATGGTAATGGGGTCTTGCGATTACTGATGCTGGCGACAAACACCTGAATACATACCTGAATGGCACCTCGCGTTGATGTTCATACGGATATCCGCAGGCAGGAGCATTACCCCCGGGGTGCGCCAAATCGGAAAGAGGGCGGTAGCGGTCGGCTGCAGCCCTCTTTCCGATATCCGTCATTCGATATCCGTTATTCCTCAGCCTTCCCGGCTCGTATCGGGGCGCGGCTTCGGGCTTGCGTCCTCCGGGTTTTGCGGGGCGGCCACCTGCTGGTCGGTCTGCGGGGCCAGCGGCGTTTCCTCGTCCGGGTTGAACGTATTCACCGAGGCGAAGCCCGGGGCGGGCGACTGCTCGTTGTTGCGCGCGGTTTCGTATTGCTTGTCTGCCATGATTTTTTGCTGATGATACCGAAAATGCTGTGCCACAGATGAAGGCGCGCGGCGCTGTGCTAGCTTCACCTGCAAAAGCACGTTATGCTCATCCGGAAGAATATCCTGTTGACCGGCTCCGAAGGGCGGCCCATGACCACCGATCTTTTTGTGCCTGATACCGCCGACACGCTGGTGATCTACACGCATGGCTTCAACGGTTTCAAGGATTGGGGCCGCTTCGACCTGGTGGCGCAGCAGTTTGCCGATTCCGGGTTTGGGTTCGTCAAGTTCAATACGGCGCACAACGGCACCACGCCGGAGGCGCCCGAAGACTTTGCCGACACCGAAGCCTACGGCCGCAACTGCTACAGCTTCGAGCTGGAAGACCTGCAGGCCGTCGTCGACTGGTGCCTGGATGAGCGCAACGAGTTCCTGGGTGGCCGCATGCGCCGGCTCTTCCTATTGGGGCATAGCCGTGGCGGGGGCGTGGTGCTGCTGAAGGCGGCCGACGAGCCGCGCGTAGCGGCAGTTGCCACCTGGGCCTCGGTGGCCAATGCCAAAACGCCCTGGGGAAGCTGGCCGCCCGGACGGATGCAGCAGTGGCGGGAGGCCGGCGTCGACTACTACAACAACAGCCGCACGGGGCAGCGGCTGCCGCTCTACTATAGCCTGTATGAGGATTTCGAGCGAAACCGCGAGCGCTTTGACATCCCGGCCGCGGTGAGCCGGCTGCGCATCCCCTTACTACTGTGTCATGGCACCCGGGATGAAGCGGTTCCGGTTAGCGCGGCTTACGCCCTGCGCGATGCCGCGCGCGACGCGGAGCTCTTCCTGGTGGAGTCCGATCACGTGTTCGGGCGCCGCCATCCCTGGACCGACGACCAGCTTCCCGAACCCATGCAGGCCGTCGTAGAACGCACGATTGCCTTTTTCAAAAAGATAACGGAAGCAGTATAAATACAGGTATTCAAAACGGCCGGGGAGTATCGCAGTTCGGCCTCTTTCCCATTAGCACATTAGCATATTAACCCATTAGCACATTAACCCAGCTCTTTCACATACCGCTTCCCGTCCGGGCTCGTAAAGCCCATCTTCCGGAGGAAGTCGGCGTGGTTGGCATGCGTCACGCTGTCGTACACCACGCGGCGCACGTTCTGGCGGAGGAGGAAGTTGCGGCCCTTGTCGAAGAGGAAGCGGCCCACCTTGTAGTCGCGGTACTTCGGAACGGTGTAGTTGACGCGCACGAGCGCGGTGCCGTCTTCTTCCACAGTGGCGACGAACAGGTTGGCGATGCCCATATCGCGCAGCACCAGGAAGCGCAGGTTGTGCCCGGCGCTTTCTTCGAAGCCGGGGAAATAGGCGTCGAGGTCCTTTTTGTAAAAGCTGCGGAATTTCTGCACCAGCGGGTCGCCGGTGGCGAAGGGCACGAGCTCGAAGTCTTCCTCGGTGCGGTAGCGGTATACCTTAAAGAGGTGCCATGCGTTGATGACCAGCAGGATGGTGTTGGTGAGGATCACCGGGAAAGCGCCGATGGCCGCGCCGTATACGATAAACGACAGGCAGCCCAGGGTGTTGAACCAGCGGAACTGCAGGTCGTTGCTCACCAGCAGCGACAGGGCCAGGAAAAGCGTAGCGAGGTAGCCAAGGTAGGCGGTCATGCGGTTGCGTTTTTACAAGAGGGCGGCAAAGGTAACACGATTGATCGCAGATCTAGGATGTGATGATCTCAGATCTGAGATCTCGCTTGTCGTGCGTCCGCAATAAATCTGAAATCGGAGATCACACATCTGACTCCAGATCACACTTCCGCGATCACCGATCTGAGATCCCTCGCTGGCTTTCTTCGCGGGCGATAGGTGCCCTTGAACAGCAGGCGCAGGCTCTGGTCGTGCGCGAAGTAGTGGAATACCCAGTTCACGAATACCTGCAGCTTGTTCTTGACACCCACCAGCTGAAGCAGGTGAAAGCCCATCCAGGCTAACCAGGCGGCGAAGCCACCGAAATGCGCGCCCTTCAGCGGGAAGTCGTCCACCACGGCCTTGTTGCGGCCCACGGTCGCCATCGTGCCGGGATCCTTGTATTCGAAAGCGCGCGGCCGGCCATCGGGGCGGCTCCACTGCCCGAGGTTGTGCACGAGGTTGTCGGCATGCTTCAATGCTACGTTGCACACCTGCGGCTGGCCATTGGGATAGGCCGGCGTTTCCATATAGGCGAGGTCGCCGATGGCGAAGAGGTTGTCGAAGCCCGGCACCCGGTTGTGGCGGTCTACCCGGATGCGGCGGCCGCGCGTGAGCACGAGGTCGGGGATGCCGGCCGGCACGTTGCCCTGGATGCCGGCAGCCCACACCAGCAGTGCTGCCGGAACCCGGCGGCCGTCGTCGAGCTGCACCTCGTTGCCGTCGTATCCGGTCACGAAGGTTTCAGTGGCTACCTGCACGCCGAGGCCCTCGAGGTAGCGGCGGCTTTGCGCGCGGCTTTTGGGGCTCATGGCGTTGAGCGTATGGGCCGAGCCTTCGAGGAGGTGGATGTTCATCAGCGAGAAGTCGAGCTCCGGGAAATCCCGGGGCAGAATGCGCTCCTTCATCTCGGCGAGGGTGCCGCTCAGCTCCACGCCGGTGGGCCCGGCGCCGGCGATCACGATGTTGAGGAGGCGCTGCCGCTCTTCAGGATCCGTTGTTTGCGTGGCGAGCTCGAGGTTTTCGATGAGGGCGTGGCGGATGTTGAGGGCTTCCACGGTGCTCTTCATGGGGTAGGCATACTGCTCGAGGTCGGGGCGGCCGTAGAAGGAGGTGCTGCAGCCGGTGGCGAGCACGAGGTAGTCGTAGGTAAGCGCGCCGGCATCGGTGAGGAGGCGGTTCTGCGCCGGCTGCACCTCCTGCACGTGGGCGAGGAGCACCTGCACGTTGCGCGCGCGGCGGAACACCTTGCGGAGGGGGAAGGAGATATTGCTGGGGTCGAGGCCGGCGGTGGCAACCTGGTAGAAGAGGGGCTGGAACTGGTGGTGGTTGAACCGGTCGACTAGGGTGACGCGGAAGCGGGGATCGTTTTGCAGCCGGCGGGCGAGGCGGAGGCCGCCGAAGCCGGCGCCGACGATGACGAGGTGTTTCATAATGCGGGCGAAGCCACAGGGCTTCTTTTTCAATAAGGAAAAGATCGAACGCCGGAACTAAGGTAGCCTGGTGCTGCTGCGGTGCGTAGGGAAGGCTGTATGAACCCGCGTTTCGGGGGCGGGAATCGGGAATGGGGGAGCGGGGAGGGGGTGAGCGGGGGAGCGTTGAGGCATGAGGTGGTCGTTCCCGGAGAATGGGCAATCCTCCTTGATCCAGGGCGTACCGGATGTTCGCCACGACGAAGGCATCCCGGGCGTCTGCGCCATGTGCGCAAGGGATGTGCGCTTGGCAGCCCCGGAGCAATGATCCAACGAAGGATGTGATCCCTTTCCCTAGAGCGCCGGATGCCGCCAGACGCCATTTGTCTTCTTGACCCCTCCGCGATGCTTTTAGCGGGCACCCCTACGGGGTGCGGTTTCCTTTGATTTACCGTATTTCTACCGAGCGGGCACCCCTACGGGGTGCTGGAATCTTTTTGCTTCACTAATAACCTGTTGGGATGACGTATGATTGACACTTGTGTGCATGTGTTGCGCCGGTGGTGATGCCTTTGGCGCAGATGCTTGGTCTGCGGATTTCCAGGTCGGATCTGCCTCCGAGCGGGCACCCCTACGGGGTGCTGGAATCTTCTGCTGCACTAATAACCTGTTCGGATAACGTATGATTTACAGTTGTGTGCATGTCTTGCGCCGGTTGCGAAGCCTTTGGCGCAGACGCCTGGGGTGCCTACATCGCAAAAGCCATCGATTCAACATCGACCACCCCGACAAATGATGCGGCATTAACGAATGCTCCTCACCCGCTCACTTGCTCACCCGCTCATTTGCTCACCCGTTCACCCGCTCACCCATTCCCGGTATCCCATTTGCTTATTCCCCTCTACGTGTCTTGTTAAAGCGGAGGAACCAGGCTGTTAAATTAAATATGGCCGGGCTTGGCGCCCATCGGAAAAAGGTAATATTGTGTACCTCCTGCCCGTGCCGGGGGAATCCAACCGCACCTATGTTCCTGAAAACCGCCTTCATCGTCCTGATCGCCGCCGCTTCCAAGACGCGTGCCAATGCGCAAACCATGAGTGTACCCACGCACGATAGTACCGAGATCGCCTTTGCCAGTGATACGCAGGCCCCGATGTGGGTCGAAACGATCCTGCTCAAATACAACCGCAACCGCACCGCCACACGCATGCTGTTTTCCGACGTGGCGCGCCGCAAGCCGCAGGCCCTGTTCATCCTCGGCGACGTGGTGAACCTCGGCTACAGCAGCCTCCAGTGGAAGCCCATGGACCGCTACCTGCAGCACCTCCGTGACACGGGCATCGCCGTACACGGCATCCTCGGCAACCACGAGGTGATGGGCCGCCCGCGCAAGGGCCAGCGCAAGTTCCAGCAGCGCTTCCCCGACCATGTGCCGACGGGCTATGTAAAGGTGGTCGACTCGGTGGCCGTGGTGCTGCTCAATTCGAATTTCAACACCCTCACCCGCGAAGACAACGAGCTGCAGCAGACCTGGTACGAGCAAACGATGAAGGAGCTCGATGCCGACCCGAACGTGCAGTTCACGATCGTGAGCTGTCACCATTCGCCTTTTACCAACAGCCGCATCGTGCCTGCCAACAAGACCGTGCAGGAGCGTTTTGTGCCGGCCTACCTGAAGGCGAAGAAAGCGAAGCTGTTCCTCTCCGGCCACTCGCACAACTACGAGCACTTCCGCCGCGGCGGCAAGGACTTCCTTGTGATCGGCGGCGGTGGCGGGCTGCACCAGCCGCTGCGTCCCGGCGCCGATGAGATGAACGACGAGGCGCACGACTACAAGCCGATGTTCCACTACCTCACCGTAAAGCGCGAGGAGGGCCACCTCGTGGTGCTCTCGCACCAGCTCGAAGGCGACTTCAGCACCTTCGGCAGCGGTCGCTCCCTGTCCATCAAAAAAGAAAGCGAGCAGGTGCTTGATGTAGCTCCTGCCCGCCTCGTTACGAAGTCAGATTAATTCAGGGGAATCAGTAGCGGTTGCCACCGCCGCCGTAGCCACCGCCTCCGCGGTTGCCACCACCACCATAGCCGCCGCCACCGCCGTAGCCGCCACCGCCTCCGCGGTTGCCGCCACCACCGTAACCGCCGCCACCGCTGTTGCCGCCGCCGCCGTAACCACCACCCCCACCGGGGCGATAGGGACGCTGGCCACCGCCGCCTCCGCCGCCACCCGGGCGGTCTTCGGCCTTCTTCACAACCAGTTGCTTCTTACCAAAGGCGATGTCTTTCAGGTGTTCGATGGCATCGTTGCCGTCTTCTTCATTCTGCATTTCCACGAACGCAAAACCGCGGCTCTTGCCGGTCTCTTTATCGATGGCCACCTTGGCCGAAACGAGGGGACCGAATTTTTCAAAGATTTCCGTCAGCTCCGCATCGTCCATATCGTACGGCAGGCCTGCTACAAAGAGTTTCATACTGTGAGATGTGGGATTAGAAAGTCAAATCTAAGCAACTTTTGCTCCGCGCCGGCCCTTTTTGGCGCGATCGGTCAAAATCGGCGCGCCGGCCGCCGAAAAAGGCCCGTGGAAGCTCCACGGGCCTTTTGATGTAGGAGAAGGGAGGATTGCTTACAGGCGAACGGTCTCGTTGTAGGTCATCCACTTGCGGCCGCGTACCGACTGGAGCACCACCTTGCTGTCGGCGTTCTCGAGGGTGGCGTAGTAGGTGATGCCGGTCTCGTTCTTCACTTCGAACACGTCGGTGATCCAGCGCTTCTCCAGCGAGGGGCGCAGGCTGGCGCGGAGGGCGGCGGGCAGCTCCGAGGGGGCGAGCTGACGGGTGAGGGCTACCAGGGCGCCGTCGGTGTTGTAGAAGGCGTTGGCAGTCTGCCCGTCGAGGGTGAAGCGTACCTTGTAGAGGCCACCGGCGTCCGACCAGGCCACCTCGGTGGCGTTGGCGAAGCGGCTTTCGAAGGCAGCGGTTACCGTGGGGTCAATTTCATTTTCAGTGGCGCGGGCATTGTTGAAGAAGGTGCCGGCGAGGAGGCTGAGGGCGAGGAGGATCGTTTTCATGATGATTATTTTGAGTGGTTATGATTGATTGACCACACAAAGATGCCCCAACCTAAGGTACTATACAATACATAGTAGTATTAACAGCCAAATAGTATGGATGAACGGTAACAAACCGCGTTGAGTTGTAAAACGGAGGATCGGGAATGGTGCTATCCGGGACCGGAATGATAGGCAGGCGCCGGCCGGGAAAGCCGCTCTGAAAAGCGGTTCCGGGCCGGCGCCTGCACATTAATAGATTGATTACCAGTTTTTAGCGGCGAAAATTGGCGATCGGGCCTTCTTCCCGCACCACCGTATCGCGCCGCTCGTAGCGGTTGGGCAGCGTGCTCAGGAACACGGAGGCGAGCAGGCTGAGGGCGCCGAGCAGCAGGAGGCCGAGGATCAGCCCGTCCTGGGGCTCGCCATAAGTGGTCACGCGGTTGCCTTCGGTGAGCACGATGCGCTGGGCGGTAGAGCGGTAGATGGCATAGCCGATCGAAGCCAGTGCCAGAATGAGAAGGACCGGGGTCCAGGTACGCTTATCCATAGTCGTTATCTTTTCAACCGGCAGTAGGCAAAAGTGATACCAGACAATGTGCTAATGGGGTAATGTGCTAATGGGGTAATGTGCTAATGGGGTAATGGGGTAATAGGGGAATCGGATAATGAAGAAAGGCCCGGATCGCGTGGCGATCCGGGCCTCTTATTAGCACATTAGCACATTACCCCATTAGCACATTACTTCGAAGAGCGATTATACTTCTTCAAAAGCTCCTGCAGCCGATCGTGCGGGAGGGCGTAGATGATGTTGTTGTTGATGCCTTCCATGGTTTCGGCGGCCACGAGGGCGTTGATGATGGCTTCCTCGGTGGCGGTGGCCACGGCGCGGTAGAGGCCGTCGACGCGCTCTTTCGGGAGTGCGGTCCAGGTTTGGAGGGTGCCTTTGGCATTATCCGCAGGGGCACGGGTGGAGGCGGCCAGGAAGAGGTCGCCGGAGGAGTTGTAGCCATAGCCGCCGGTGCGGGCCACGCCGATGGAGGCGCGCTTCGCCAGCTGCTGCAGCTGCCCGGGCAGAAGCGGTGCGTCGGTAACGATCACCACGATGATGGAGCCGTCCTTCTTCTTCGGCGCGTCGTTGAACACCGGCATGAGGTCCTTGATCTCGGCGCCCACGGGCACGCCGGCGATCAGGAGGTCGCGGCGGCCGCCGAAGTTACCCTGTACGAACACGCCCACGGTATACGTAGTACTACTGTCGATGCGCACCGTGCGCGAGGCCGTGCCGGAGCCGCCTTTGAAGAGGAAGAGCGACATGCCGGTGCCGCCGCCCACGTTGCCTTCGGCGACGGGGCCGCTCCGGGCCGAGTCGAGCGCACTCCACACGTGCTCCTTCGTTACGTGCAGCCCGTTGATGTCGTTGAGCATGCCGTCGTAGGTTTCAGCGGCTACGGGCAGTCCGAAGGAGAAGTCGAAGGATCCCTGGCCGGGGAAGTTGCGGGTGCTCCAGGCGCCGATGGCGTCGCGCACTACGCCCACACTATTTGTGTTGGTGATGCCGATGGGGCCGTAGCCGAACCCGTATTCGTCGATCACGGTTGTGCCGGTCATCTCGCCGTCGCCGTTGAGGCAGAACCAGCCGGCAGGCCAGGCCCGGTTGCTGCGGCCCTGCGGCAGGATCACGGTGACGCCGGTGCGCACGGCGCCTTTACCGGCGGCGCCCGACACGAGTGTCTTGTAGCCTACAAGCACGCCGGGCACATCGGTAATGGCATTGTTCGGGCCCGGGCGCCCTTCAAACGGAACGCCGAGGTCGCGGGCGCGGGGCTTCTGCGCCGCGGCGGCCAGGGTGCCAAAGGATAGTAGAACTACGGATAGAAATCGCATGTAGGTGGTTTTGGCAAAAGTAAGGTTCCTGGCAGGCTCACCTTGCCCCGATGTATCAACCCGGCAAACGGCTGCATCAATCGTGTAGCGGCCCCCCGGCCCCCTGTCTCCGGCCCCCTGTCCCCCGAAGGGGGAACTTAGCTTGTTACTTTCTTTACATTAGCGAAGCCTTTCTCAGGATGGATCGGCAATAAATGTGTATGTACTTGTCTGATCACATGAATACATCTATTGGCCTGACGCCTTACGCACTTTCTATCGACTCATACACCCGCTTATCCGATTGCCCACTCAAACGCTAACGTAGAAAGCCCCGACACCGTCGGGGCTTTCTACGATACAACTTTTAGAAAAGGCCTTAACCAATAAAGTATGTCCGACCTAAGTTCCCCCTTCGGGGGGCCGGGGACAGGGGGCCGGGGAGCTACTTCTTCTTTCCCCAATTATCTTCCATCGCCTGGTAGCTTTCCTTCGACACGCTGCTCTTTTTGGCGCTCTTTGCCGTGCCGCTTTTCTTCTTCGCGTTGATATTGTTCACGAGCGAGTTCTTGACGCCCAGCTTGTTCTTTTTGGTACCACTCTTCTTCGCCGTGCTCTTTTTGGCAGCGGCCTTTTTGGGAGCAGCTTTTTTTGCGGCCGCTTTCTTCGGAGCAGCCTTCTTCGCCGCCTTCCTGGGTGCCGCTTTCTTTACCCCGCGCTTCGGCGCCGCCTTCTTGACGCCGCGCTTCGTGGCGGTCTTCTTGGGAGCGGACTTTTTCGATGCGGCCTTCTTCGGGGCCGACTTTTTTGTAGCTGTAGCCATAATGGGTTGTTTCCCGCTAGCGCCCCAATACCCGTGCCGTTCCGGTTTTGTTCATGCTTTTCGAGTCGGGTAATCCTTTCCATGCAACAATAGCGAAAGAACACGCCCCGAAGCCTCGGGGAATACGGATGTTGCAGAAGAGAACGGATTGTATCCGTAGTCATCCGTTCGATCCGTCCGATCCGTGTTCCTTCACTCGCGGTTCGAAGTAATAGTGGTCGTGGTTGGCGCACTTCGGATTGAAAGCGCTGCCGCAGCAAGGGCACGTGTATCCGCAACCGAAATACTCCCGGATCGTGAGCTCGTGCTTACAAACGCCGCACAGGATCGCCTTTGCCTCCCACTCCGCTTCGGGCCAGCGCTCCACGGCGTGCCCGGCCGCTTCCTCGTGGCAGTGGATGCAGGGATAGTAAGCATCGCAGCACCGGAACCGGATCGCGATGACGTCAAGCGCGGAGCGATAGTGCACACAGCGCGTCTCGGCATCCACCGGGATGCCTTTGATCGGAATGCTCATGCCCGCAAATTACGCAACCGATAAAAAGTTCAGGAGGGTTCGGATAGGTTCAGGAGGGTTTAGAAAGGTTGCAGGTACGGGAGATCACAGATCCGAAATCACATATCTGAGATCTCCCGGCGGCATGATTCTTTTCAGCCCTGCAGGCATGAACGTCCGTTCCATCAAAGAGACCTGTCTGTACGTGACCGACCTGGAGCGCTGCCGCGCGTTCTACGAAGGTGCGCTCGGCCTGCCGCTGCTCTCCCTGGTGCCGGGTCGCCACGTCTTCTTCCGCGCCGGTGCCTCGGTGCTCCTCTGCTTCGTGGCGGAGCAAACGGAGCGGGAGGTACACCTGCCGCCCCACGGCGCCCACGGCGTACAGCACTTCGCCTTCGAAGTGGCGCGGTCCGACTACGACAGCACCCGCTCCACCCTGTCGGCCGCCGGCATCCCCATCACCCACGACCACGAGTGGCCCAATGGCCGCCGCTCCTTCTACTTCTCCGACCCCGACGGCCACCTCGCCGAAGTGGTGGAGGAAGGGCTTTGGGAGTAATGTGCTAATGGGGTAATGTGCTAATGTGCTAATGGGGTAATGTGCTAATGGGATGATGGAATTAGTAGTATGGTGGGGTGTGGATAAGGTCCTGACGACGCCGGCGAAGGCGGGGTTTTGAGTACAGGAGCATCCGGTAGGCACCTCCCACCTTGAGCGATCCCTTACCAATAGACCAATAAACCAATAAACCAATAAACAAATAAACAAATAGACCAATAAACAACATGCCCGGAGACGTACTCATACTCGGCGCCAGCCACCTCGCCCACCGGGTGCGTCTTCGCCTCGAGGCCGAGGGCTTTACGGTGACGCACAAGCCGCAGGGACTTTCCGAGTGGCGGGCCGACCTGCGCTCGCCGGTGCAGAAAGCTTCCATCCTGCTCGGCAACCTCGACCTTTCGCGCCTGGCCATGGCCTATGTGCTCGACGAAAGCGACGAGCAAAACCTCGAGATGATCCTCGCGCTGATCGGGCTCCACGAAACGATGCCCATCACCGCTGCGCTCTTCAACGAAAGCCTGATCCCGCACCTGGAGGCGGCGCACCCGAAGATGCGTATCCTCAACCCGGCCCGCCTCGCCGCACCTGCTTTCGTGGAGGCGCTCTACGCAACCCAGCAGCGCCCCGTACGACCGGTGGTGCTGCGCCCGCCCGAAAGCCTGGGAAACCCGCCGCGCGACAAATTGATGCCAGGGCTCGCCGCTTCCTTCCTCGCCGTCATGCTGGGCTGCACCGTGTATTTCCGCTATGCCGACGGGCTCAGCTGGATCAACTCGTTTTACTTCGTCATGGTCACCGTCACCACCGTGGGCTATGGCGATATCAACCTGCTGGGCACCAGCGTCGCCAGCAAGCTGATCGGGGTCGGACTCATCCTCTCGGCTACGGTCTTTATCTGGCTCATCTTTTCCCTGAGCATCGACAACATCGTCAAGAACCGCCAGGAGCGGGCGCTCGGCCATCGCCCTTACCGCTACCGCAACCATGTGATCCTCTGCGGCCTCGGCCGGTTCGGTTATTATATCGCCGAGGAGCTCTACCGCCGCAAGGAGCGCTTCATCATTATCGAGAAGGACGAAAAGGCGCCGCACCTCGAGTACCTGCGCCGGTACGGCGTGCCCGTGTATATCGGCGACGCCCGGCTGCCCCGGGTACTGAAAGCGGTGGCCGCCGCCAATGCAAGGGCGGTGATTTCCGTGGTCGACAACGACCTCGCCAACCTGGAGATCGGGCTCAACGCCCGCTCCCTCAAAGGGGATGTCCGCGTCGTGCTCCGCGTGTTCGACGATTCGGTGGCCGCCGTGCTGCGCAGCCAGCTCGACATCGATCTTTCGCTCAGCACCTCGGCACTGGGGGAGGCGGCCTTCGTGGCGGAGCTGCTCCAGGGGAAGCGCTCTTAAAAAGCTGTTTAACTTAAGTGGGCCTGCCGAAAGGCGGAAAGGGTCGGTGCACCGGCCCCGACGCATTAGCGCGGGGGCCCGCACGCCGTCGGCTGTAACCTTTGGCGCGGAGGCGGTGGGGGCTCAACGAAGAAGAAATCGTCAGCCCCGTAAACCGTGCTCGCATGGTCTGATCAGGCACCTCTGATATCCCCAAAAAGCCGCTCGGCTGCCGGGTCAGCGGTTTTTGTAGTAATGCGCCTGCAACAGGTGGCGCAAGAGTTCCGGCCGCTTTTTCGTATCCAGCAAGGCAGGGTACACCTGTTTGATAAACCGGTATACGGCAGGCGGCGACGTCACGTGTATTGCCCCGTTGAGGTGCAGCACCCACGGAAAGAGGTAGGCATCCTGCTCATAGACACTGTTGCGCAGGAGCAGCTCCTCGCCGCGGTCGTTGGTGAGCCGGATCGCCCGCGAGTTGCTGGTGGTGCTGATGATCCGCGGTCCGGATTGAAAATAGGCGCGCAGGAAGGCCGGATCGCTGTGCGGAACGCTGTCTACCAGGCGCTCGAGGCGGTCGAAGTCGATGTTGTTCTCCGGCAGGCTGAACGGCAGCGCGGAGATCTTGCCGCCACGCCCGACGGTGTTCCGGAACAGCCGCACTTCCGCACGCAATGCCTCGAGCTGCTTCGGGGTGAGCTCCAGATCCGAATAGCGCAGCCAGGAGGTAGTGTCGCCCAGGTTTTCGAGGGCGCGCAGCAAGCGGCCCACGGTGGCGCTGTCGATGCTGCCTGGGGCGCGGGCGAGCAGCGGTGCATGCTTGCTCCCCGAGCTGGTGGCATCCACCTGTTCAAAGGCGTCCGCAGCCGGCTCGTAGATCACGACGTCGCGGTAGGAATGAAAGCATCCGGAGCTGCCGGCTTCCAGCGTGAGGCGGGTGATCGGCGCAGTAAAGAAATCCGCCAGCTCCGCCTGCCAGTGCGTGCGGCGCAGGAAGCCGGTAACCGGACTGTAATAATACAGGCTGTCGTCGGGCATCTGGTAGGTGAAGCGACCTTCGGGCGATACCTGGAGCCTTCCGCCCGGCTTTTCTTCGAAAGGAAGCGTGTAGCGGTAGGTCCAATCGCTGCCGTCGTTCGTGCTGGTATAGATCCGGTTGCCGCTGACGCCGATGGCCTGTCCGTTGGCCGTGCCCAGGTACTCGGGCCTTACCTCCACCGCTTCGGGCACATAGTCGGCCACCCGGCCGTCCGCCCACATACGGGTCAGTTTTCCCGAGCCGAGCAGCAGCAACGATCCATCGTAGCAGGCGCCGTCGGTAACTGCGTAAGGCCCTTCGATCGTGCGCAGCGTAGCCAGGTCGGGTCCGGCTACCGACCAGCCATGCGCTTGCCGCAGAAACAGGGCGCTGTTCTGCGCATCGGTATAAAAGCCGGTACAGCCCGGCAGCGGCTGCCAATCCACGCTGTCGCGGCGCGAATAGAAGCTGAGCCCTTCCTGGCGTACGAGGTAGTACCGGCCCCAGAGGGCAACCGAACCGATGTCGGGCCGGCCTTCAGGGTTGGTCTTCCGGTATTTCTTCTGGTCGAGCGGGGTCGGTACCCAGGTCCAGGTGCGGCCGCCATCCGGTGTATAGCAGAGGCTGTTCCAGAGCGAGCCGATCAGGCCCTCCCGTGCGGTATTGAAAAAGAGCCTGGTGAAGCGCTGCTTGCGTTCCGGCGATTCAAGGGGCTCCCAGGTGCGCCCATGATCGCGGGTATAGGCAAAGCCGCTGCCGCTCACGCTGAGCCAGGCCTCGCCGTTGGGAAGGCTCGCCGCATCGTCTACCCAGCCGCTTTGCCCGAAGTCGTGCTTCGACCAGGTCTTTCCGCCATCCACCGTGCGGTAGATGAGGTTTTGCTGGTTGCCGTTATGAATGAAGCCGTACACGAAGCCGGTGTCGCGCCCGAAAAAGCAGGCCGATTCCAGCAGCGGAGCACCGATTCCCGAAGGGCCTTCCTGGGGCACAGGCGGCGCGGGTCGCCAGGGGGCTCCGGGGGCAGCCGCCAGGAGCACCTCGCCGGCGCGTGTCACCACGGCCACGGACCCGGCAGGACTCACACTGAGCCGTTGCGCATAGCTCTGGAGCCGGGGCAGCTGGGCGCTGGCAAAAAGAACGGGCAATACGGCGAGTGTGAGCAGGATCCTTCTCATAGTGCGTGCGTTAAAGATAAGACAGGCGGGGCCGCAGCCCCGCTGCGCCGCCTTGCCGGTTAAAAGCGATTCCGGGCTCACCGGGTAAAAAGGCCCTTCTACCCCGCTTCGCACCCCGTAGAACTAATGTGCCTCCGGAACGGGCTCCGGGCGCCGTACTTTTACATTGTCCTACGGAAAACGCCTCTAGCCCTTTTGATCTGAACCGACCCCTGAACGCCCTTTTAGCCTGAACCGACCGACCTTTTTGATCCGAACCGACCCCTTTTACAGCCCTTTTGACCGACCCGTCCGACCGCCTTTTGAATCCGACCTGTAGAAGCCCTTTTAATCCGAACCGTCCCGACAAAAAGATCCTGACCTTCCCTTTCGACCTCATCCGTCCCGACAAAAAGATTCCAGTATCCCTTTTGACCGCGTCCGTCCTACTGAAAGAGCCTGAACGTCCCTTTCAACCGCAACCGTTCCGACAAACCGTCCTTTGCAAGAACCGCAACCGTCCGACTTTTCTATCCAATCCTATGTACCGCTGAACCGTCCGTTTTTGATCCAAGTCAATTGAAAACCTGTGCCGGCCTTGCCGGACCGTGTATCTTCCCTTTGTCCTCTGAACCGTCCGGCTTTATGAATGTGAAAGCGCGTTTTCCGCGCTTTTTTCGTGCCCCTGGCCGCCGGGTGGGCCCTTTGTATGGCACGTGATTTACAGTTATCCGGCCCTATGACGCGACCCGCATCCACCGATATCATCCTCATCGGCGCCGGCATCATGAGCGCCACCCTGGGCGCCCTCCTCAAGCAGCTCGACCCGGCGCTCCGCATCCAGATCTTCGAGCGCCTCGACGCCGCCGCCACCGAAAGCTCCGATGCCTGGAACAACGCGGGTACCGGCCACTCGGCCTTCTGCGAGCTCAACTACACGCCCGAGCGCGAAGACGGCTCCATCGACACCTCCAAGGCCGTGAAGATCGCCGCACATTTCGAGGAGTCGAAGCAGTTCTGGGCCTACCTCGTGGAGCAACGCATCATCAGTCCACCCGAATCCTTCATCCGCCCGATACCACACATGAGCTTTGTGTGGGGCGCGAAGAACGTCGACTACCTCAGCCGCCGCTACAAGGCGCTGCACGATTGTCACCTCTTCCGCGAAATGCAGTACACCGAGGACCCTGCGCTCATCCGCCAATGGGTGCCGCTGGTGATGGAAGGCCGCGATGCATCCGAGCCGGTGGCCGCCACGCGGGTGGATATCGGTACCGACGTCAACTTCGGCTCGCTGACGCGCTGCCTCTTCGACTGCCTCCGTAAGGACGATAGGGTGGAGCTGCACTTCAACCACTCCGTGCTCGACCTGGAGCAGGTAGACGGGCGCTGGGAGGTATGGGTGAAAGACGAGGCGAACGGCGGACGGCGCAGCGTGTCGGCGCCCTTTGTCTTCATCGGGGCGGGGGGCGGCTCGCTGCCCCTGCTGCTGAAGTCGGGCATCCCCGAAGGGCAGGGCTATGGCGGCTTCCCGGTGAGCGGACAGTGGCTGCGCTGCACCAACGAGGAGGTGATCCGGCAGCATGCAGCCAAAGTGTACGGCACGGCTGCCGTGGGCTCGCCGCCGATGTCGGTGCCCCACCTCGACACCCGCTGGATCAAGGGCAAGCGCGAGCTCCTCTTCGGTCCTTATGCGGGCTTTACCACGCGCTTCCTCAAGCATGGCTCCGTGATGGACCTGTTCCGCTCGGTCAAGCTCAGCAACCTGCGCCCGATGATCTCCGCCGGGCTGCACAACATGCCGCTCACCAAGTACCTCATCGACCAGGTGCGCCTCACGCCCGAGGCACGCCTCGAGTCGCTACAGGAGTATTACCCCGGTGCCCGCATGGAAGACTGGGAGCTGGCCATTGCAGGCTACCGAGTGCAGGTGATCAAGAAAGACGAGGAGGAGGGCGGCGTGCTCGAGTTCGGCACTGAGGTCGTAAATGCCGCCGATGGCTCCATTGCTGCGCTGCTGGGTGCCTCGCCGGGAGCTTCTACGGCCGTGTCGATCATGCTGGAGCTGCTCAAGCGCTGCTTCCCCGGGCGCCTCGCGTCACCGGAATGGCAGCAAAAGCTCCGCGACATGATCCCATCTTATAACCAGGACCTCGGCAAGGACGCCGCGCTCCTGCAGTCGGTCCGTAGTTATACGGGACGGGTGCTTCAGATACAAGGCGCCGATGCGCCTAAGCCGTCATCTTCTTAGTAGCTGTTTCGTTGATTTGCTTTCGTAAGCGGTGAAGGAGTCGGCCGCACGCGGCCTCGGCATGCCCGAAGCTTCGGGGGCGCGGCGGCGCGACGAAGAAATGCAAGATGAATTCTGTCACTCATCGGTGTCGTTGCGTCGTCCCCCGAAGTTTCGGGGCGTCGCACCGGTGCGACAGGGGAAGTTGATCGTTTTGTTCGTTTTTCTCCGCGGCGCCGCGCCGCTGTGCCGCCGCGTGAAAACGACGCCGCTTGCGGCCTTCGCTAAGCTCCGGCCGACGGGGTGCAGCCTTCATGCCATAGGCTTCTGCCGAACGACTGTAGGGTTCGTGGAAGCCAAACCGGTTTCATTCAGCAACCACGTCAGCACATCATCCAAAGTCCGATACACAAAACGCGGAAAGACGACCCGGTGCTTCCGCGTTTTTGTGCGGCGCAGGGCCGGCGCCGGAATTTATTTTTCGGCTCCGCGGCGCCTGGCTGCGCGGAATCGTGTAGCCGCTAACCCTTACCGGTGCGGCGTTTCCACAAACCGGTCTTTTCCCGGATCTATTACGGGCGCACCAGGAGCAAGCGTTTCTTTTTGGCACGGTGTTTTCAAAATACTACCCGAACACCCTTTCAAAAATACTTTCAAACTACAGTGCGTTATGGATATGCAGCATCAATCGGGCGGCGAAAAAAGAAAGCGCAAGCCCCTCACCAAGCCGGTTCTCGTTTATTCCGTTAAGACCGGTCAGACCCCCTGCCACATTTACGACCGCGCCAATCGCAGTATCGGTGCGCCGATCTGGAAGGCACGGGCCTAACTCATACGGTCGCCGGGGCGCCGCGTGGGCTTCCCGTTCCGCTCCCCGGGACCTTCTCTTTCTTCCCCTTTATTTTTTGGCTGATCATGTGCCCGGCGCGCCTTGTAGAAATACGGGCCGGCACGGAACCCTTCGTTCCGCTCGCTCCCCGGACGCCAGGTGGCAACGGCACATTCCCTATAAAAACGAAAGAACCCCTCCCGCGTATGCAGGAGGGGTTCTTTTTTGGGGTGGTTCGTTGCTTACAGCTTCACGAAGCGAAGCAGCACCGAATTGCCTTTGGTGGGATAGCCCGTGATCTGGTAGGAGCCCGGGGCGAGGCCCTGGAGCGGGAGGCGCAGGTCGTTCTGGCCGGCCGTTACAGCCTGGCTCGTACGCAGCACCACTTTACCATTGCCGTCGGTCACCACCCAGGTCATGTTCATGGCGCGGCGGGCGTTGAGGCGCAGGGTGGCGCCGTTGCGCACTACGTTCGGCATCAGCACCGACGACGTTACGTCTTCGCTGATGTTGGGAACGGCCGTGGTGCAGGAGCCGCCGGTGTTTACGACGAGCGCTACTACGTTGGACGTGACCGGGGCGCCGCAGGAGCCGCCGACCTGAACGGAGTAGTTGCCGGCCTGCGCCGTGGTTACTGCGGGGAGCGCATAGCGGCTGCTCGTAGCGCCGGCGATCGGGTTGCCGTTAAGGCGCCACTGGTAGGTCAGGTTGGCGCCTGTTGCAGATACGTTGAATGCCGTATCTACTCCGGCACAAACCGTAGTGGCAACCGGTTGGGTCGTAATGGCGGTGGCGGCATTTACGGTAAGGGTCACGGCGTTGGAAGTGACGTTGCCGCAGCTGCTCATCACCTGTACACTGTAGGTGCCGCCTGTGGTGGCGTTGGTGACCGTGTACGAAGCCGAGTTGGCGCCGGTGATCTGGTTGCCGCCGAGGAGCCACTGGTAGGTCAGGTTGGCGCCTGTGGCTCCAACGGTAAACGTCGCGCTCTCGCCCGTGCAAACCGTATTCGAAGTCGGCTGTGTCGTGATCGCTACACCCGCATTCACGGTAAGCGCAACCGCGTTAGACGTTACGTTGCCGCAGCCGTTGCTTACCTGTACGCTGTAATTGCCCGCGCTGGCAGCCGTTGAGCCATTGGAGGTGTAGGTAGCGCCCGTGGCGCCATTGATCGGGTTGCCGTTGAACAGCCACTGGTAGGTGGGCGTAGTGCCGCTGGCCACCACGGTGAACGTGAAGTTCTGTCCGGCGCATACGGTCTGCGCGGTGGGCTGGGTCGTGATCGCGGGTGCGGTGCAGGTCACCGGCGGTTCGTCGGCGCCCATCTTCGGGGTCGTAGTACTACGGGTGTCGCCATCATAGTCGGTCGTTACCGAGGCGATGGGCGTGCCATTGAGGTTCGCGTCGTTAGCCGAAGCCCCACTGAGATGCAGGTCGGCGGTGGCCACATCGGTAAACGAAACGGTCACGGATTTCGAGTTGGCGTCGCCACCGCTGCTGGTCTGGTAGGCCGCCAGCGTGCTCGGCGTCGTTCCCCAGAGCGCGATGTTGGCGGCCGTGGTCGCGTACAGGTTGTTGGAGTCGGAGGTCCAGCCGGTAGGCGCCGTGGTGTAGGTGTTGGCGATGGCGTAGTGGTTGCCGCCGCCGCTGCGCGTGTTGTAGAAGATGTTGTTGCGCAGGGTCGTAGTGGTGGTGATCGTGTTGCCCAGCGTTTCGGTGCCGCGCAGGTAGGCCGCGGTGGCGCGGGTGTTGCCGGCCCCGCCGGCGCCCGTCACGACCACGGTGTTGTGGTATACGTTCACACCGATGCCGGTGCCCGTGGAGTTGAAGTTCTGCAGGATGCCGTACAGGGCGATGTTGCCTGCCTGGCCCGTGCCGATGGAGATGAAGTTGTTGGTGACGTTGCTGGTGCCGGTGATGGAGCGTACCGTCATGCCCACGATGCCGGGCAGGTTGGCCGCCGTGGCGCCCGTCGATGCGTTCCTGAGGTCGTAGATGCGGTTGCGCGAGATGTCGTGGATGCCGGTGGAGGCGAGGATGCCGATCACCACCGAGTTCACGTCGCCGGTGTTGGTAGCCGACAGGTTGTAGATCGTGTTCTGGCGGATGCGCGCGATGCTGGCGTTGGTGGCATTGCTGGAGCCGCCGAAGTGGATGCCCGTAACGACGCCCGACGTAAACTGCTGGCCGGCGGCGGTGGCGCCCGTGAAGGCGGCGCAGGAGTTCGTGTGGATCGAGTTGTTGGTGATGTCCACGTTGGGATGCAGGTTGGCGGTGGAGGCCGTGGCGCCGGTACCGCCCTGGGTGGCTACGGTGCCGATGCAGCGGATGAAGCTGGACGCCACGCCGGTGAACGGAACCGTGAGGTTGTTGATGTTGTTGCCGGTCACGTTATATGCCGGGCGCGAGGTGGCCGTGGCGCCGAGGCTCGCAGCCGAGGAGGTCTCGAGGCGGATGCCGTGCATGTTGACGTCGCCGGCCGCGCCGCCCGAGTTCACGGTGAGTGCCGTGATGGTGTTGTTGGAGATGGTGAAGGTGGGCGTGATGGTGGTGGCCGTCGTGACGCGGGCGTTGAAGTGCATCGCCTGGAAGTTCATGAAGCCGGCGCTGTTGGTGAAGCTCAGGTTGCTTACCGTATTGCCCGTGAACGTGGTGGTGCCGCTGTAGCCGCCGATAAAGCCGAAGATGGCGGAGTTGGCGAAGGAGCCGCCCGAGAAGCCGTAGGTGAGGGTGATGTTCTTCACCGTGTTGTTCTGCACGAGGTTGCCGGGGCCGCCCGTTTCGATATCGAGGCCGATATACCCCACGGCGTTGGCGGCGGCGCCGGTGCCGCTGCCGGTAATGGTCAGGGTGCCGGTAGCGTTGGCCGCGTTGCCGCCGATCATGTTGCCTTTCACCTCGTGGCTGTCGGAGGTGAACGACGGGATGATCAGGATGCTGCGGATCACGAACTGAAGGGTGGTGCTGAACGCGGAGTTGTAGATGCTGTTGTTCTCGATCGTCCAGCCGTCGTTGCCGCCGTTGAGCAGGATCGCGGTGGTGGCTGCCACCGCGGGGTTCATCACGTCGTGGATCGTACAGCCGCGGACGGTGTTGTCGAAGTTTTCGACCGCCGCCGTGGTGCTAAGGCCCTTCGAGTAGATGCCGCAGATGGCGGTGTTGCCGCCGTCGATGTCGCAGTTCTCGATCAGGTTGCCCGAGTTGCCTTCGCCGTTGGCCGCACCGAGGTCGAAGAACACGATGCCGCCGTTGATGGCGTTGGAAGCGTCGAGGCCGTTGTAGTTGCCGCGCAGCTTCGTTTGCTTCACCGAGTTGCTGATGGCGTCGTTGACGAAGCGGACGACGTAGCCGGCGGTGTTGGTGTTCTGCAGCGTCAGCTGGTTGTTGCCGAGGATGTTGACACCCGTGGCGCCGTTGAGGTTGATCAGCGCGCCCGCGATGTTGCCGCTGACGGTGACCGTGGCGCTGGGCTGGATGTTGATCGTGGAATACGGCTGCGCGCCGCCCGGGGCGTTGAGCGTGGCCGTGGCCGTTTCGGTAGTGTTGGCCGTGATCGATACGGTTACGAGGCCGCCGTGGGTGCCGGCATTGATTGCATCGAAGGCGCCTTTGAGGGTTGTGTACGTGGTCGGGCCGGCTGTGCCCGCCGAGGCCGTCACGCTCACCTGCGCCTGTCCGAACAGGCTGCAGCCAAGAAGAGAAACGGCCAGGGTGAGTCGTTTGTAGAATTGCACCATTTGCTTTGGGTTTAGGGGATTTGGCAAGTAAGATAGCTCCTTTACAGGCGCTGCTGAACTCAGCCGTAAAGAAGTTTGTAGACCGGCGCAAAACCGCGGCCAGCGGACCCTCCGCGGTGCGGCCGGCCGCGGTCTGTTTCTTGCTACGCGTATCGCCGGGGCTTCCGGCCCCGCTTTGCCTATGCTTCCTGTGCTTCCTGTATTAATGCTGGTGGCAGGCGCCGCCGCCTATGTAGCCTGGCGCGCCCGTCATGTACCCATACCCCACCGCCGCTGGGGCCGTTTTCATGCTCCCGGCACCCGCCCCCTCGATGCCCGCACCTGCCACCAGCTGCAAGGCATCTATACCCTGCAGGCAGGCGCCGAGCACTTCGGCGGTACCGCGGTGCTCCGCTGGACCTACACGGTAGAAGGCCGCCGCCGCCACCGGGTGCGCTACCACCTTTCGCTTTTCTGCGAGAAGGAGGGCGCCTACCTCGTCTGCGAGGGGCGCCGCCTCGGCGATACCATCCTCCTGTACGGCTACTGGCGTCAGCTCAACGGGCTCTCCACCGGCACCGTGCGCCTGCGTGCCTATACCACCGGGCTGCCCGACGCGCCAGGGCCCTTCCGGTTCGAGGGGTTCTACGGCCGCGACCTGCTGCACCCGAAGCAGCCACTCGTGCTGGAGGGCGGCGGCGGCCTCCCCGATGTGCCCCCCTTCGCCATCATCGCCCACCGCGGCGGCGCCCGCAACGTAGACTTTCTGCCGGCGGCCGAGAACTCGCTCCAGATGCTCCTGATGGCGGCACGCCTCGGCGCCACCGGGGTAGAGGTCGATATCCGCTGGACGAAAGACGATGTGCCGGTGCTGGCGCACGACGCGTTCATCGCCTTCGACTCGGCACGGGTGAACCTGTTCGCAGGCTTCATTCACCGCCATACGATGGCGCAGCTGCGCCGCATCCGCCTGCGCAAGGGCGGCCGCGTGCCCACCCTCCGGGAGGCCCTCGACACCATCCTGTACCGAACGCCGCTGGAGGTGGTGTGGCTCGATATCAAGGACGACCATGACCTGGGCAGCGTACGCGCCCTGCAAACGGAATTCCTGCAGCGCGCGGCAGCCATCGGGCGCTCGCTGCAGATCTATATCGGTATTCCCGACAGCGCCGTGCGCCGCCGCTTCGAAGCACTGGAAGACCACCCGCACCTGCCCGCGCTGTGTGAGCTCGAGCCGGAAGACGCCCGGGCCCTTGGCGCCCGGGTGTGGGCCCCGCAATACACCGGCGGCCCCCAGCCCGACGCCGTGGCGGCCATGCAGGCCGAGGGGCGCAAGGTGTTTGTATGGTCGCTCGACCACCCGAAAATGATCGACTATTACATGAGCTGCAGCCCCTTCGACGGAATGGTGACCAACGCTGCGCCGGTGGTGGCGTACTGGCTCTATACGAATTGGGGGGTGATCCGCCGCGGCAACGGTACGGCACCCGAAAAGCGTGCATAAAAAAACCGCAGCGAAGGCTGCGGTTTTTTTGTGGCCTGCATACGCTTACAGGAGCACAGCGAGGCTCTTCAGCACGGCTGCCAAGCGTACGGCATCATGGATGCGCTGCTTCTCGGTGCCGTGCCCGATGAGGGCCTTCTCGTGCGAGGTAACGCAGAGCTCGCAGCCGTTGATGGCGCTCACGGCAAGGCTGATGAGCTCGAACAACTCCTTACCCATTGCCGGTGAAGCCATGATGCTCATGCGGATGCCGGCGGGCGCTTTGTCGTAAAACTCCTCGTGCATGAAGTGGCGGAAGCGGTAGTACACGTTGTTGGCGTTCATCAGGCTGGTGCAGGCCACCGCTTCGGCGATCTCGGCATCGGTGGCGCCGGCGGCGCGGGCGGAGGCAGCGAAGGCTTCGCGGAGCCCTTCGTGTTTTTCATTGACCGCAACGGCAACGGCGATGAGGCGGGCGGCTTTCTCACCGAGGCTCTCGGCGGCGAGGGCGGTGCTCACGTTCATCTTGAGGTCTTTCAGGTAGCGGCTGTCGGCATCGGCAAGCGCCTGCAGCCGGGGCGGGAGCACGGGCTCCAGGCCAAGGTCTTTCAGTAATTGCTCCGCGGCCGGGGCAGCAGAGGCGGTATTTCCAAATAACATACTAGAGAGTATTTTTGATTTGTGATTTCAGATTCCAGGTCCGATCTCAGATCTGTGATCGCGGATCTGAGATCTCTTTTCGTTCGGGCATTTCCTACGACATTCGAGGATGGAAGGAAAGGGAGGAAATGTCCGGGCTTTAGACAGATCTGAGATCATCACATCCGAGATCTGACATCAAAAAAGCGCCCGGGGGCGCTTTTTCTTATGCGGTGAGCGTAGCTTCGCCTTTGGTCCAGTTGCAGGGGCAGAGCTCGTCGGTTTGCAGGGCGTCGAGTACGCGCAGCACTTCCTTCACGTTGCGGCCAACGTTGAGGTCGTACAGCGATACCCAGCGGATGGTGCCCTGGGGGTCTACGATGAAGGTGGCGCGGTAGGCAACCTTCTCGTTCTGCTCGAGGATGCCGAGCTCGGTGGCCAGCGACTTGGAGGTGTCGGCCAGCATGGGGAAGCGGAGGTCGCGCAGGTCCTCATGGTCGCGGCGCCAGGCGGCATGCACGAACTCGGAGTCGGTGGATGCGCCGATCAGGATGGTGTCGCGGTCTTCGAAGTCGGTGTAGGCTTTGTTGAATTCGGCGATCTCGGTGGGGCAAACGAAGGTGAAATCTTTCGGCCACCAGAACATCACCATCCACTTGCCGGAGTTGCGGATCTCTTCGGAGTTGAGGTCATAGAACTCTTTTCCTTTCTCGATCGAAACAACGGCTTTCTTGGTGAAGTCGGGGAATTGTGCGCCCAGGGATAAGGTCTTGTTCATATTGTTCATGGTATTTTTCGAGGCGCAAAGGTGCGTCAGTCTGACGCAACTGCAAGGGGCTCAATGCTAAATTCTATCGATGACCCCATCGACCTCGTCGAACGGGCCCCCTGCGTGGGTGTGATACGGCCCGGCTGGTACGGAATTTTAACAACTGCGTACATGCCCGAACGTAAGATCTACCGCACCATGGCCGTACTCGCGGTACTGGTGTTGCTCGTCCTCATCCTGGTGTATGCGCGCCCCTTCCTGGTGCCGCTCACCTTCGCCGCCCTGCTGGCCATGTTGCTGATGCCGATGGCGCGCGGGCTGCAGCGAAAGGGGCTCGGCCGCGGGCTGGCCTGCCTGCTGGCTACGCTCACCGTGGTGGCCGTGATCGGGCTGTTCATCTTCTTCATCTCCTGGCAGTTCTCCGGGTTTACCGACGACGCCGCCAAGATCGAGCAGCAGCTCACGAAGAAGTTTCAGGACATCCAGGCCTATATCAGCGAAAAGGGCGGGATCTCCCCGCAGAAGCAGGACCAGATGATCAAGGAGCAGCAAAAAGGCTCACCCGGCCGCACCGGCAAGATCATCACCGGGCTGCTTGCCGGCGCCGGTTCCATCCTGGCCAGTACGGTGCTGGTGCTGGTGTATATCTTTCTCATGCTCTATTACCGCGACCGCTTGCGGCGAACCCTGCTGCGCCTCGTGCCGTATAGCGAGAAGCACACCGCGGAGGATGCACTGGGCGGTATCCAGAAGGTGACGCAGAAATACCTCACGGGCATGGCCATGATGATCGTAAGCCTCTGGGTGATGTACGGCATTGGTTTCTCGGTGGCCGGCGTCAAGAACGCGATCTTCTTTGCGGTGCTCTGCGGCGTACTCGAGATCGTGCCGTTTGTCGGTAACATCACCGGTACGCTGCTCACGGCCGGCATGGCCCTCGCGCAGGGCGGCGACAGCAGCATCCTGATCGGCATCCTCATCACCTACGCGCTGGTGCAGTTCATCCAGACCTATATTCTCGAGCCCCTCGTGGTGGGCGCCGAGGTCAATATCAATCCCCTGTTCACCATCGTGGGCATCGTGGCGGGCGAGCAGCTCTGGGGCATCCCCGGCATGATCCTCGCGATCCCGCTCGTCGGCATCTTCAAGATCGTATGCGACCACGTGGAGCCGCTGCAGCCCTACGGCTACCTGCTGGGGCAAGACAAGAAAGAAGACGGCGGGCTGAAGAAGAAGATCAAGAACCTCTTTAAGCGGAAGAAACAGGAGTGAGGATGTCAGATCTCGGATTTCGGATTTCAGATTTGGGCTGACGCACGACACGGCTTTCAAATCACAAATAATTTTTGGAGAATATTACGGTGCTATAGGTGCGCAACCACCCTACGGCGGCCATCCCGAACTTGTCGAGGGGCGTGGGTTTTCGATATGCGTCAGCCCATGTCTTCAGCCAATGTGCGTCGCGGCAAACGACCCCTCCGCGTGGCGCTGGAGATTGATTCGTCAGTCCCTTGCCTGCGGCAGGGACGCTCCTCGCAATGACCTTCAAGTATCGCAATGAATCTTCCCCTGTAAACGAGGCCTTACTAATAAACTAATAGACCAATAGACAAATAAACGGAGCGAAGCGACCCCCTTAACAAAACGCTTTCTTAAAGGCATCTGCTACTGCAATTCTTTAACAAGCGAAAGGGTTCATCGGCATGATTTCGGCAATTAGGGGTCAAACAACCTTAAAAAACGATCTATGAAAAAATTTGTACTTATCCTCTCCTCTGCCGCCCTGCTCGTTGCCTGTAACAACACGCCCGAACTCCCTGCGACTTCGGCCGCTGCTCCTGTAACGAATGCACTGGATACCGCCGGTCTTGCCGACTATAACGCCGCCAAGATGGCCGCTGCGCAGAAGCCCCTCATCATCGATAACGAACTGGAAGCACAGAAGACCGAAGTGGCTGCCGCTGCGCCCCGCGTACGCACCGTAACCCGCTATGTGCAGGCCCCGGCCCGCGCTACCGCACGCCGCACGCCCACCCGTACCTCTTCTCCGGAGCCCAGCTCCACCCCGGCTTCTTCCGGTAGTTCTACTGCCTCCTCGGGCAGCGGTACCTCGGCAGGCTCCGACCAGGGTTCGGTAAGCTCCGAATCGGAGAACACCGCCAAGGCCGAAGAGAAAAAAGGCATGAGCAAGGCCGCTAAAGGTGCCATCATCGGTGGCGTAGCCGGTGCAGCCGGTGGTGCGATCCTGAACAAAAAGAACCGTGGCGCCGGTGCCGTGATCGGCGCAGTGATCGGAGCCGGCGGTGGCTATGTGATCGGCCGCAAGCAAGACAAGAACGACGGTCGCATCCAGATCCAGCAGTAATTGGTCACCATCCTTTATAGTAAGCCCCCGCCTCTGGCGGGGGCTTTTTGATGTCAGATCTCTGATGTGATGATGTCAGATCGGTTGAGCAGTGTAAGCATGTGAGCTCCCGCCGATGTTGACGAACAGGAAAAGAGAGAATATCGAATATGGAACAAGGAATATCGAAGCGGTGAATGATGGAGTTGTTGCGGCGGGCAGTCCCTATCGTACCGTGTGATCGTACGCCCCGGCTTTCCAGCCAGGTCGGCAAGCATATTCTTGCTGCATCCGCGTTGATCGTACAGATCATAAGAATCTGCGTTCTTTCTCTCCCCTCCCGAACACAAAAAAGGAGGGCCACCGGCCCTCCTTCTTCATTCATCATTCCTTGTTCATTATTCGACATTCCCTACCGTTGCACGATCACTTTCTCCAGGAAGCTCCTGCCGCCGATGGTGGTGCGCAGGTAATACAGTCCCTGCGGCAAAGCACCGAGGTCGAGGCGGCGCGACGCGCTTCCGGAAAGCAGCGCAGGGGGCACGGTACGGAGCACGCTGCCGGTGGCGTCCAGTATCTCAAACGATACCTTCTTCGCGGTGTTCAGGCGCAGCAGCACCTGCAGCGGCCCCGGGGTGGGATTGGGCGCCAGGCGGAAATCCTCCACGCCCTCGATGTTGGGTACCGCCGTTACCGTGATGCAGCTCAGCGTCACCGTCTGCGAGTTCACGCTTTGCGGGTTGGCGCATACGGCGCCCGAGGTGAGCCGCGCATACACCTGCGTGCCGTTGGTGGCCCCCGTCACCGTAAAGCTGTTGCCGGTATTCATCGGGATGTTGTTGCGGTACCACTGCACCGTGCCGCCGGCGAGGTTCGTAGTGGTGGCATTGAAGACGATCGTGCCCGACGGGCAGCCCGTATAGGTGATGTTGATCGTGGGAGTTACCGAAGGCGTTACCGAGATGGTTACGTTCTGGCTGGCGCTGCAGCCGTTGGCCGTGCCGGTGACGGTATAGGTCGTAGTGGTGGCGGGGGTTGCCGTAACGCTCGGGCCCGTGGTGGCATTGAGGCCCGTGGCGGGGCTCCAGCTATACGTGCTGGCGCCGCTCGCAAACACCTGCGTCGAATTGCCGGAGCAGAGCGCGGGGGTATTGGCAAACACACCGACCAGCGGGGCCGGGTGGGCCGTTACGTCGATGACGTTGGAAGCCTGGCTGTAGCAGCCGTCCTGCAGCACCCGTACCGTATAACTACCGGTAAGCGTGGCGGCGTAGCTGACGGCGGCTGCGTTCGGCACCATATTGCCGTTGCGGTACCATTGGTTGCGCTGCCCCGTCGCCGACGACGAAAGCAGCACCGAGCCGCCCTGGCAGAAGGTAGTGGTGCCGGCCGCCGTGATCGTTGCCGGCTGGGGCGCGATGTTGAGGGCGAGGAAGTACGGTACCGTCGGCGTGCCGTTCACGACCGCGCGGAACTGGTAGTTGGCGAAGCTTTCAGGGATGTCCGATATCGTGAGCGTGGGACCGGTAGCGCCGCTGTAAGTGCCGCCGTTGGCGATGTTGACGAAGCCGCTGCCGTTGTTCACCTGCCACTGGTAGCTGCTGCCGCCGAGCTGGGACGCCATGCTGATGCTACTGCCCGAGCATACCGAAACGGCTACCGGGTTGGCCGGGTTGAAGTTGAAGCGCGCGAAGTTGGTATAGGCGCGGGCGTTCACCGAGTCGAAGGAGCCGGCCAGCGTCAGCTCATCGTCGCCCAGCACAAAGGCGCGCGCGCCGCGGTTCGAATAGACCGGGGCCTCGCTGTACACCGACGTGCGCACGGAGAAAGGCGTCGTAAGCGCGCCGCTCACCGTGTCGATGGCGCCGAAGCCGGGGAAGGTGGAACCGTCGGTAAGGCGCGTGATGTCGGCGCCTACCCAGAGCCGCCCGTTGTAGATCTTCAGCTCGGAGGTGAACTCGAAGCCGTTGAATACGAGCCCGCCCTGGTTGTATTCGGTGCGGCCGAAGGTCGTTTGCCAGGGCGTGAGCGCACCGGTGGTCACGTTGAGGGCCGCGAAGTTGCGGCGGGTCTGGCCGTTAAGCTTGTCGAAGATACCCTGCACGAAGAGGCGGTCGCCGCTCAGCACGGCGCGCTCGAAGCGCGGCTGGTCGTAATCGGGGTTGGTGCCCTCGTAGGGATACCAGGACTCCATGACGCCCGTAGTTTTACTGTATACGCCCAGGATGGCGCGCTTGGGACCGAAGCCGTTGCAGATGTAGCGGTAGCGCGTATCGCCCACCGTATACACCTTGTGGCTGTCGACCACGATGTGGTTCGGCTGGTGCTCGTTGGCCGGCGATAGCCACGTATACCCCCATCCCGCGTCGAGGGTGAGCGATGGCAGCACATAGCGCTGCAGGCGCCGGTTCTGCGTCACGTAGAGGTAGTTGCCGTCGATGACGCAGTCGGCGATCCGTAAGCTGGCCAGCGCATTGGGAACGCTGTACTCGATGCCCGTGTGCCGGTTGTAGATCTTCAGGAGCGTGAAGGGCTCGATGATGCAGTTCGTATTCCAGCGCGACTTCCAGCCGAACACGAAGAGCGAATCGCCCCGCACCATCATCCGGCGGTTCTCGCGAAACTCGGTATTGACCGGGCTCCAGGGAAGCACCGCCCGGGTGGCGGAGTCGATGGCGGCAAAGCCGTTCCGCCGCACAGCGTAGATGCCGGAGAAGGTGCCGGCCACGTAGGCATTGTTGCCCGAAAAGGCCAGCGCAGTGAGGGCATCTGAAGGAGCGAACTGCAGCGCGTTGAGCTGCAGCGTACCGGTGTCTACGGCAGCGAAGTGCGTGCGCGGCGTACCGTTGACGGTGTTGAACAGCCCGCTCAGGTACAGCTTGTTGCCCCGCGTAAGGAGGAAGGAGGGGTACCAGTCGAGGTTGAGGTTATCATTGAACACTGCCCCGGTGTGCGGGTTGAAGGCAAAGAAGCCCTTGCGGTTGAGCGTGCCCCCGAGGCTGGGCAGCACGTGCTCGAAGTTGCCTGCAGCATAGGCCTTGTTGCCCAGCACGCCCAGGCCCAGCACGCTGCCGCTCGTAGGACTTTCGGGCCAGTACATCGACACGTTGATGAAGTACCGCTGCGTGCCGGTAGCGTAGTTGACGCCCTTGATGAATTCGCCGTTATAGTAGCCTCCGTAGATCAGCGTGGCCGAGTCGGCACTCAGTGCCATCTGCCGCACCTCGGCAAAGTCGTTGAAGGCAAGCTGCCAGGCCAGGTGGCTGTCGTTCTTAAAGCTGTATTTGCGGATGCTCCGGTTGCCGTTGGAATGGTCGGCACCGCCGTAGACGATGGTGTCGCGCACCAGCAGGAGGCTGTTGATGGCGCCCATCAGCGTGAACGAAAAAGCGCTTCCGTTGGCGAGCAGGCCGTTGGAGCCGAGCGCATACATCGCGAAGCAATGCCGCGGTGCGCTGTTGATGTTGCGGAACGCACCCCCGATGAAGAGTGTGTCGTTGCGCCGGAGCAGGGTGTTCACCACCGAGTCGGCATCGGCGCGCCAGGCTGTGGGCTTTCCGGCTGCATCCACCTGTGCCAGGTTGCGGCGCAGCGAGTCGCCGATACGCGAGAAGGAGCCGCCGATGTAGAAGCCGCCTTGCCCGTCGGGGATGGCCGTTTTCACGAGGCCGTCGACGCGCCACTTGCCGGCATTGAGCACGGTGCTGCTGTTGGTGTCCACCACCAGTGCGGAGCCATGGTTGGGCGCCAGGTGCGTGAAGTCGCCGACGAGATAATAGGTACTCTGGGCCTTGGTCATGCCGAACACCGAGGTGCCTTCCTGGTAGGTGCGGTGGTTGAAGCCACCCGGGTATTCCATGAGGCGGTTGGTGACGGGGTAGAGCGAGTCGCCGCTACCGGTGTTGAAGATGTGCTGGCCTTGAGCCGTTCCGAGGGCACAACAGGCAGCGAGAAGAAGCATCAGCTTTCTCATAAGGTATTGGATTTTGGTAAGTCGCCGGCGGTCCTGGATGCCGGTATCGTCAAAAATAAGCGATCGGGCGCAAATACCGCAACCGGCGCGGCATCCCGTTTGCTCAGGATTGAGGTCTCAAAAGTGAAACAGTGCCTGAGTACCTGCGTTATACCGGTTATTTCGTGTATGCTCTTTATGTGGCCACCGGGCTATGGATGCTGCTCTGTGCGGGCGTGCAACTGCACCTGCTCTGGCACTACCGGCGGCGCAAGGCGCAGCCGCTTCGGCCCCTGCTGCCTGTTCCGCGGGCGCTGCCCTTCGTGACCATCCAGGTGCCCGTCTACAACGAGCGCGCGGTGATCGGGCGGCTCCTGCAGTCGCTTGCCCACCTCGATTATCCCCGCGACCGCTTCGAGGTGCAGGTGCTCGACGACTCTACCGACGCCACTTCGGCACTCATCGATGAAGCCGCCGCGGCGCTCCGGCGGCAGGGCCTGCACGTCCAGGTACGGCGGCGCTCCGTGCGCACGCACTTCAAGGCCGGCGCCCTGCAGGAGGGGCTAGGGGAGGCCCGCGGCACACTCATCGCCCTATTCGATGCCGACTTTCTGCCGCCGGCCGATTTTCTGAGGCGCCTCGTACCGCAGTTCGCCGATCCCGCAGTAGGGCTCGTGCAGGCGCGCTGGGGCCACCTCAACCGCGACGAGAACTACCTCACCCGCATCCAGACCTTCCTGCTCGACACGCACTTCTCGGTGGAGCAGGCGGGCCGCTCGGAGGCGGGCTACTTCATCAACTTCTGCGGCACGGCCGGCATCTGGCGGCGGCGCTGCATCGAGGAGGCGGGCGGCTGGGACGGCGGCGTGCTGAGCGAGGACCTCGACCTCTCATACCGGGCCCAGCTGAAGGGGTGGCGCCTCGTGTACGCACCCGAGGTAGAGGTGCCGGCCGAGCTGCCCGCCGAGCTCGACGCCTTCCGCGTGCAGCAGTTCCGGTGGACGAAAGGTATGGCACAGGCCTTCCGGAAGCTCATCGGGCCCCTGTGGCGCGCAGCGCTCCCGCGGGCACAGAAGTGGCACGGGGCGCTGCACCTGCTCGGCTCTTTTCTTTTCGTATGCGTGCTGCTCAATGCGGTGCTTACGGTGCCGCTGCTGCTGTTGCGCAACTGGTTCCCGGAGTTCGTATCGCTCACCGAATATTCCCTCTTCACCGGCCTCAACCTCGTGGCGCTGACGATCGTGTACCATGCGGGCTTGCACAGCCGCGTTACTACGGAGAAGCCCCGCTTCTGGCGCGACTACCCGCTGTTCCTGGTCGTTTATATGGCACTGTCGGTGCAAAATGCGATCGCGGTGCTGCAGGGATTGTCCGGGCATCGCTCTGCGTTTGTGCGTACGCCGAAGAAGGGGAGCGGCCTGGTGCGCGTAGCCGCCGCGCGCTGGACGTGGATCAACAGCGTGGAAGCCGTGTTGTTTGCGTATTTCCTGTGCGGCATCGGGCTCAGCGTGTGGCTGGGCGACTACTTCCTGCTTCTCTTTTTCGTGATGATCGCCTCCGGGCTCGGATACCTGCTGTACCATACCGTGAAGGGCTGCGTTCCTGCGAAGGAAGTGTCCTTGCTGCCCGCCCGGAAGGCGGCATGAAGGCGGCAATCGGCAATCGGCAATCGGCAATCGGGAATCGGGAATCGGGAATCGGCAATCCGGGATCGCGGCGGGAGCGCTATCTGATGCTTCTGCAACGCCGGTTCAGGCTCACTGCCGGAGGCGCTGTAACACGGCTGTGCGCAGCAGGTGCTCCAGCTCGTTGTAGCCGGGCCGCGGCGCGGCCATCGGCCGGCGCGTGGCGTTCGACAGGCGGAAGGAAAGCTCTCCCTCCGGCACCAGGTGCCCCAACGCGTCGTCGCCAAGCTGCACGTGTACGCTCTGGTCGGGGCCGACCGACCGTACCGAAACCACCGCCGAATGATTGATGCCCTGGTAGGAAAAGTCAAGGGTGAAGATCTGGGCCATACTTCGATTTTGGAGCAAAATAACCGCCCGGCAGCAAGTGCGCCCGTTAACTTTTCAAGAACAGCCCGATCGGCCTTCGGATTGGCGATCGCGCCGCACCTGTGGACAGCCTCGGGCAGGATCCGGTGTGCTGCGATCCGGGGTTTCGCCTCGGCCGTCGCCAACATGATCGCGCGCAAGCATCCACCCTTCCTGACCTTCAGGAATATCTCCCCTGTAAACCACCCTTACCAATAACCAATAGACCAATAAACCAAAAACCGCCCTCAGGCGGTTTTCCTCAAATACTGTTCGACTGCTTCTTGGTCGTGTTGCGATCGGAGCCCTCCGACTCGTCCTTGCGATGAGGCTCCTTGTTCTTTTTGGAGACACTCGGCCCGCCTTGATGCTGTGCCGGCTGGCTTTCGCCCTTGTGCAGCGGGTTGGCGCCATCAGCGCGACGCACGTCCTTATTCTCGTTCCTGTTGCTCATAGTCATTGCTTTAAGGTTCGCTGCTACCGGCCGAAAGATTGTGCCAGAAGGAGCGCCGCCGGGACTTTTTCAACGACAAATGACGGGCGGCAGCGCGGTTGCGCACTTTTTTTTATTTTTTTGTCCACCCGCCAGCCGCTCGTTCGTCGTTAGTACGAGACCCGAATTTTTTAAACCACCAAAACCCATCCACATGAAGAATTTCATGCTTCTTTTCCGCGGCGGATCCGATGCCGTTACCCTTTCTCCCGAAGACCAGCAACAGCAGATGCAGAAATGGTTCGACTGGGTCGGCGCCCTGCAGGCCAAAGGCATCTATGCCGGCGGCGAGGCCCTGATGCCGACGGGTAAGACCGTGCACAAAGACCACCTTGTGACCGACGGCCCCTATGCCGAAAGCAAGGAGCTCGTAGGCGGCTACTTCCTCGTAAAAGCCGAGTCCCTCGAAGCCGCCACCGAGATCGCCAAAGATTGTCCCGACCTGCCCCTTGGCGGTACCGTGGAAGTACGGGACGTAGTCGTGTTCGGATGAGCAGCGAAGGACACATCCAGCTGGTCGACCATCTTTTCCGCCACGAGGCGGGGAAGATGGTGGCCGTGCTGGCCGCCCGCTTCGGCCTCGCACACCTGCAGCTGGCGGAAGATGCCGTGCAGGACGCCTTCGTGCAGGCCGGCGCCACCTGGCGCTTCGGGCAGCTGCCCGCCGATCCCGCCGCCTGGCTCATGCGCACCGCCGCCAACCGCGCCATCGACCTCTTGCGCCGCGAAGGACGCTGGCAACGGATACAGGCCGGTCTTTCCGATAGCGACACCGAAGCGCCGCCGGCCCATTACCACGGGCAGGAGCTCGCCGACGCGCAGCTGCAGATGATCTTCGCCTGCTGCCACCCCGCGCTGAAGCCGGAAGACGGCATCGCGCTCACGCTGAAAACGGTTTCCGGCTTTTCGGCCGCCGAGATCGCCCGCGCCCTCATGAGCTCCGAGGCCGCCCTCCAGAAGCGGCTCGCCCGTGCCCGCAGCTTCCTCCGCGAAGAAGGCATCCGCCTGGAGATCCCTGCGGGCCCTGCGTTGCGCACCCGCCTCGACCGTGTTTATACGGTACTCTACCTGCTTTTCAACGAAGGTTATCACTCCACGAAGGCCGACGAGCCTATTCGCCGCGACCTGTGCGGTGAGGCGATGCGCTGCTGCAAACTGCTCGTGGAGCACCCTGCCGTTCGCCAGCCCGCGGCCTTTGCGCTGCTCGCCCTCATGTGCTTTCATGCCGCCCGCTTCGATGCACGCCTGACCAGTGACAACGAGCTCATCCTGCTGGCGGGCCAGGACCGTACTTTGTGGGACCAGGAGCTCATCGCGGTAGGCCGCCAGTACCTCAACGAAGCCAGCCGCGGTACCGAGCTTTCGCGTTATCACCTCGAAGCGGCCATCGCCGCCGAGCACTGCGCCGCGCCCCGTTTCAATGATACCTGCTGGCCGCGCCTCCTCGTGCTTTATGATCACCTGGCCGCGATGTGTCCGACGCCGGCCGTGCGCCTCGCCAGGGCCGTGGTGCTTGCCGAGACCGGCGACATTGCGGGTGCCATCGGCTATGTGCTGGCAACCGAAGGCATCGAAACCCTGCTGCGTACCCAATACCTCTTCCCTGCCATCCTCGGCGATCTCTACAAGCGCCTCAGCGAAACGGTGAAGGCCCGCGCCCTGCTGGAGCAGGCCTGCGCGCTGACACCCTCACCCGCCGAGCGGCACCTGTTGCAGGCAAAGCTGGAGACGCTGCGCAACTAAGGCATTGCGGCTATGCCGTGCCGTTAGCCCGGTCTGTTCAGGATTTGTTAAGGCGTATTGTTGGTGGGTGACTTTTTCGCGGTCCGCGGCATCAAGGGAAAATACCTCTATGCGCATCCTCCTGCTCGCCGGCGCCCTCGTCGCCACCCTTTCCGCATGCAACACAAACGAAGGTTATGCTCCCGAAAAGATCATGTCCGACAGTACCGGCACCGGCTTCGGCATCCCGGTGGATACGGCCGCTGCAACCGCCGGGGACCCGGTCAAAATCGTGAAGACCGCCGGGCTCAGGATGAAGGTGACGGACGTATATGCCGGCACCAAGGACATCGCGGCGCTCGTGCGCGGATTGAGCGGCACGGTGAGTCACCAGGAGATCCGCACCAATGAAGGTGCAGGCAAGGAGTGGGCGCTCGGTGCCGACTCGGTGCAGGCCGTCACGGTGTACCATCCCGGCGCGGAGCTCGTGGTGCGCGTGCCTTCCGAGCGGCTCGAGGAGTTTGTGTTTGCCGTGTCGGACCGCGCGCGCTTCCTGCACTCAAGCGTGCTCGACATCGACGACCGCAGCCTGGCCTACCTCGAGGCCTACCTGCGGCAGCAGAACCGCCAGGCCTACCTGGAGGCGACGCCGGCAACCGTGAAGGGCGGTGGCGATGGGCGCCGGGTGGCCGTCGCCGATGAGGCCATTACGCAGGCCATCCGGCAACGCCAGATCAATACCGACGTACGCTGGAGCACCGTGCGCCTCTCGCTCTGGCAAGACCCCGTGCTGCGCCGCGAAGTACGCGCCAACACGGATATGGATGCCTATGGACCCTCTTTTGGCGCGCGCCTTCGCTCCGGCCTTGCAGACGGCTGGAATGGCTTTCTCGTGCTCCTCATCGGCCTTGCGCACCTCTGGCCCTTTCTCCTCCTCGCCGCCGGCGCCTGGCTCATTTACCGTGCACAACTTGCCCGCAAGGCAAGCGCATAGAATTTATACCAGCACACAACCAGCCCACGTCTGCCATCCCGAGCTTGTCGGGGGACGTGGGTTTTGTCTTCATTAAGGAGCCTACGTCGTTATCCGATAGGAATTTGTCACAGCGCAGGGGAGTGGAAGCATATACGCTCACAAGTAATTGTTTCTATGCAAACCGCCATATTCGTATACATTCACTTACAGTGTCGGCAGTCACGTCCTGGTATATGCGCAAGTCTTCTTCTGTAGAGATCGCCGAATAGGAGCATGCGGGCGATTGTAGTTCAGTTCAACGGAGTCACCCCTCCCTCCCGGGGAGGGGCCGGGGGTGGGGTTTGGAACGATTTTGGAAAGAGATACTCCTGAGGTAAAACAGCCACACCTGCTTTACTGCTTAAAAAACGAATCACTAAACGACCAACCGTTCTAAACAACCACTTATGTCACAGCCCTCCCTGCCTACCAAGAAAGTCCTCATTGTCGAAGACGAAGGCGATATGTGCCTGCTTCTCAACATCATGCTCGCCGGCCGCAGCATGGAACTCGAACACGTGAAAGGCCTCGCTGCTGCTGAGGAATTTCTACAAAAAGAAACCCCGGCCCTCGTGCTCCTCGACAACAAGCTCACCGACGGCTTCGGCCTCGACTTCCTGCCCTTCCTGAAAAAGAACTACCCCTCGGTCAAGATCATCATGATCTCCGGCTACGACGGCGCCGCCAAAGACGCTGCCCTCGCCGCCGGCGCCGACATCTACCTCGAAAAGCCCTTCACCAAGGCCCAGCTCTTCGGCGCCCTCATGGAGCTTCTCAAAGAGAACGAGCCCGCCGTGTAACATCGAGATGCCCCTGATGGCAGATCGTACCAACGCATCATGATGCGTCCCGTTACCGCCCAAACACACACTAAACCATCAAAGGAGGACCCCGGTCCTCCTTTGTCGCGTAGCGAAGGAACGCAGTCCCGAGGCTTCGGGAGGTATGATAAATACGAACTGCGCGGATGCGCGATAGACACCGGTAGCACACAATGGCGATCGCATGGTACGATTCAAGAGTATGATTAACCCTAAGCCCCCCATCAAAAAGCGGGAGGCAGTCGCCCAACGCATGTCCGGAGCCGCAGCAGCGGGTTATCTTTAGGCAACAAGCCCCTGCCGATGCGTGCCCTGTCCCTCTGCTTTTTCCTGGTACTTACCCTCACCGCTGCCGCGCAACGTTCCTACGGCGATTCGATCCTGCGGCGCCTGCAGGTGCCCGACGCGCCCGTGCGCCTGACCGTGGTGGCCGACACCGTGCGGAACCGGATCCCGTTCCGCGACGTGCATTTCGTAGTAGGTCCGGGCGACACCGCCTCCGCCACGCTCGTCCAGGCTGCCGGCGCGCCCCTCCGTAAGCCGCTGATCCTCTTCCAGCACTGGGGCGGCGGCAACCGGCATTACTTCGACGCCGAGATGGAAGCCTTCGCCGCCCGCGGGTTCCTGTGCCTGTCGCTCGACGCACCCTGGCACTGGCCCTCGGCCGACAGCACCGCCGACCCCCTCCGCGCATACCCCGACAACATCCAGCGCAGCGTGCGCGCCATAACCCGCTTCCTCAACTGGACCCGCAGCCAGCGCGCCCTCATCGACCCCGACCGCATCTACTACATCGGACACAGCTACGGCGCCACCCTGGGCGGACTGCTCCTGCCTGCCGAGCCACGCATCCGCGCCGCCGTATTCATGGCCGGGCTGCCATCGCTCTCGCGCTCCATGGAAGAAGACCCGCTGGGGGCCTGGAAAACCACGAAGGAGAAAAAGCGGGGCATTTATGACACTGCCGTGTACCGTCTTTCCCTCATGGAGCCCGAGCACCTGGTGCGCCTTGCCAACGCACGCATTTATTACCAGGCCGCTGCCAACGACCAATACATCGTGCGCCGGCACAGTGAAGAATACATCCGGGCCATTGGGCCGGCAAGAACATCGTGGTACGCAACTGATCATTTGTTCAAGAGCGACAGTGCCTTAAAGGACCGTATCGCATGGCTCTTGGTACAAGACACGGTGACGGCAAAGGCTGCGCGCGAAGGGCGCCGCTTGCTGGAGCAGGCTGCAGCGAAACTGGGGATGCGCAACTCAGGCCCCACGCTCCGGCAACATTGGATGGGGGAGCTGACATTTTACGACACTGCTGGAAAGGCCACGTCGCGGTGGGAGCAGCAGTGGTACCTCCACCTGCCCGATACGGTGCGGGTACGCAGTCGCCACACTGAAGCTTACCTGCCGCTGCTTCCGAGCCTGGAGCTGACGCCGGCGGGTGGCGTGCGCCCCCGCAGCGGTAGGCCCATCGACAGCGCATCGTTTGCGCTGGAGCGCCGTATCTATTATCTCTACTGGCTAAGCCTTTGCGGGCCGGCTTTGCAGCTACCCGGAACACAGGTGCACCGGCAGCGCAACATCAGCTTCTCCACCGAATCGATCCGCGTGGTACAGCGTTCCTGGCCGCCCGTTGTGATCGAGATCGACCGGAAGCGCGGGCTGCCGGTGGCTCTTCACTTCGAAGACGCCGACACCGCGCAGCGCCTCGTATTGCGCCCCGGCGAATGGATCGGAACGCCGCAGGGGATGCGCCCCCGCCTGCTGCGGATCCACCGCGGTCCCGGCGAGCGGCTCCTGCGCAGCATCCGCATCGACTCCCTCACGCGGCTTTGACGCCCACCGTATATCTACAAGAAGGTCCCGGCGCATTGCCGGAACCTGCTCATTTCCGGGTCATGCCCGGCCAATTTATAATCAGGTGAATGATGATCGACTTCAGGCGCGTGCCGCTTTCGAAAGCCATTCACGATTGCCGATTCACGATCCTAGTCGATCTTCTCTTTCGACTTCATGATGTTGCCGTTCTCGTCGATGAGCAGCTTCACCTTGCGGTCGCCGTTGCGCAGCTTCACCTCGTAGGCCGAATTGCCCTTCCAGGTATCGCGCTGTACGGATTCTACGGTGTAGTTGCTGTATTGCGTGCGGAGCGTGTTGCCGATGCGGCCGGGCACGTTGCCCATGTTGGCGATCTCGTAGGTAGTGCCGATCCAGTTGCCGTTGGCGTCGTACCAGGCGGTGCTGCGGTTGCCCTCATGGTCGAAGGTCACGGCATAATCGGAAGCCGTCAGCGTGGGCCAGCCCACGAGCTCCCAGTCCACAGCGGCTGTAGTGGGGTCGAAAGCCTGCCAGGTAATGTTGGAGGCGCCGGGGTATTGATCGTAAAAGATGGTCGTAACAGTGCCGGGAGCCGTGCCGTAGGCCGCGTTGGCCGAGGAGCTCGACACCGTGGTGGTGCGTGTGGTGCCGCAGGAGGCCATCAGCATCAGGCCGGCCGCCAGGGACAGGAGTTGAAGTTTCATAGATCAGCTTTTAGGTGTTTATAGGTTAACACCTAACTAAAGCCAAAAAGGTTGCCAGAAAACGAATGTGCTAATGGGGTAATGTGCTAATGGGGTAATGGGGTAATGGGGTAATGGGAGAGTGGGAGAATAGGGTTCAGAAAGGTTCAGGGGGTGGGGCAACTGTTGGAATAAAGTGCGGTCGGCTACTTGAGCAAACGCTACACAGAGGCAGATCCCAGATCCGCGATCCCAGATCTGCGATCACTGATCGGGGTATTCCCGGCCTTCGTCGTCCACCCAGCCGGTGCTTCCGTCGGGGAGGGTGTAGCGGGCAAAGCCCTTGTCGAAAGCGCCGAGCGTGCGGAAGCGCGGGGCAGGGTGCAAGGGGTATACGCCGACGCCCGCGGGGCCGTCGAAGCGCATCAGGGTGCTGAGGTCCTGGAAGCGGTAGGGGCCGGCGGGTACGAGAAAGCGGAGGCCGCCGTCCGAAGGCTCGGCGATGCCCGTGTGGCCGTTGCGGTAGCGAACGAACAGGGGACGGGCGGGCCACCTGAAGCCGGCGGCTACGCCGCGGTCTTCGTGCAGGTGGGTGCCGTTGAGAAAACTGATGTCGGCGATGGCCGTATCGGCGGCCAGGAGGTTGTGGAGGCGGAGCAGCGTATCGGTTTCGGACACCGTGCCGCCGTGCAGCCAGAACGAGTCGCGTCGCCGGAGGATCTGCTGCACGCGGTGATAGGCCCCGGTGCCGCAATAGCCGTTCATGGGACGGGAAGTAGGGTTGCCGTCGGCATCGAGCCAATGGGTGCTGGCGGTGCCCTGCGCGATGCTGAAACCGCCGGTTTCGCGGTCGATCCGCACCGCGCGGACGTCGCGGTGCGGCAGGCGCTCGCCGTTGCGGAAGTACAGGTCGATGGTACCGCCGCTGTGGGCGGCGATGAAGGCGCCGGCATAGCGGATGCTGTCGTAGCCGGCCGGCACGAGGATGCGGCCGCCTTGCGTGCGGAGGCCGCTTCGACCCTGCGTGCTGAACGGAACGCCGTCGGGGTACTGTTGCCGCAGGTGCCGGCGCAGGGTAGCGATATCGTCGGGCCAACGCCGCTCGAAGGCGGTTTCGCGGCCGTTGTGGAAGAGGCGGTAGCGGCCCGTGTGCAGGAGGTAGCCGAAGCCCGGGATCGAGATCAGCTTGTGCCCGCCGTTGATCGAGAGTACCGTGATGGGGACCATGAACGCGTGGCTGCGGGCGCGGCCGTTATCGCTCCCGCCCCATACCGAGATCAGCGCGTGCTCGTTGTCGGCGAGGTAGGCGCTGTAGCCGGTGCCGGGCACCTCGAGCTCTTCGTGGCGGAGCCCGCGTAGCAGCTTCGACGCGGGCGCCTTCGAGAGGGCGCTGATGCGCAGTGGCTCGTGGCCCCAGGAGCGGTAGGCGCGCAGGATGCTGTCGTGCGAGGGATAGAGCTGCCGGTTCCAGGAGCGGGTGTCGCCGATCTCGTTCAGGCCCATATATACCTGGATGGCGGGCGTGTCGCGCAGGAGAAAGGTGCCGGGCGTCAGCATGAGGTCGGCCTCCAGCTGCACGGTCTCTACGCGCTGCGCGGCGGCGGCGGTAGCGAAGAGGAGCAAGAGTGCAGTGAGGAGACGGGGCATGGCAGCTAAGTTAGGCTCCCTGTCCCCCCAAGGGGGCACTTTGGCCGGATATTTCTTCCGGTAGCCATTTTTCCTGCAGCAGTACATTTCCAGGTAGCGTTTTTTTGTTGTGCGACCTGGATGACTGTTCCATTGGCGGTAATCCCGACTACGGTCCGGCCACTTCTTTCGCAACTGCTGCAAAAGCGACAGGTGAAAAGGCCCATCATCTTCACGATAGGCCTGAACGAGCGGGACCTCAAACTCCCGCCCCTTCGGGAAGGGCTGGGGATGGGCGGCATGACGTACAGGGCAACTCCTCGCACTGGATCAACGAGCGCCGCTTCTGCGCCGTCACCTTCCGCTGGCAGGAAGGGGTTGGGGTGTTTTCGTATACCAAGGAGCTGGTGCCGGTGGTGTGCCGTTACATCGCGCGGCAGGTAGAACATCATCGCCGGAAGATGTTCCGGAAGGAGTTCGTGAGGTTGCCGGATCAGTTTGGGGTGGAGTATGAGGATAGGTTGTTGTGGAGGAGCCGGAGTGAGTGCGCCCAACACAAGCCTTTTTTAAGCTGGCTCCAGGGTGGGTCATCTGGCTCAGTGATGCCCTTGGCTCGGAGAATAGCAAGGCGGGGCGCATATGTATGGGGCGAATGGGGATAAGCACTACTAAAAATCCTAGCAAACCTCCGTACCTTCATATTAAGAAAACCAACCCTGCATGTCGCACCGCACCCAGCTGCTCGATAAATTCAACGAGGAATACCAGAAACTGAACACCCAGCAGCGCAAAGCCGTGGACCAGATCGAAGGCCCCGTGATGGTGATCGCCGGCCCGGGCACGGGCAAGACGCAGATCCTGTCGGCCCGCATCGGCAAGATCCTCCTCTCCGACGCGCAGATCGAGCCCGAGAACATCCTTTGCCTCACCTATACCGACGCGGGCGTCGTAGCCATGCGCCGCCGCCTCTCCGGCTTCATCGGTCCCGACGCCTACCGCGTGGCCCTGCATACCTTCCACGCCTTCTGCAACGAGGTGATCCAGGACAACCTCGGCCTCTTCGAGCGCACCGCCCTCGACCCGCTCTCCGAGCTGGAGCGCATCGAGCTGATGAAAGAGCTCATCGACGCCTTCGGCAAGGACCACCCCCTCAAGCGCTACCGCGGCGACGTCTACTTCGAGATGCACGGCCTCCAGTCGCTCTTCTCCCTTATGAAACGCGAAGGCTGGACGCCCGACTTCATCTGCGGCAAGGTGAAAGAGTACCTCGACGACCTCCCCAACCGCGAGGACTACGTATACAAGAAAGCCGGCAAGGGCTTCAAGAAGGGCGACCTCAAGCTCGCCGCCCTCGCCGAACAGAAAGAGAAGATGGACAAGCTCGTGGCCGCCTGCGGCGAGTTCACGAAGTTCCAGGAGCTGATGCGGAAACGCAACCGCTACGACTTCGACGACATGATCAACTGGGTGATCCAGGCCTTCCAGGAGAACGAGGACCTGCTGCGCAAGTACCAGGAGCAGTACCAGTACATCCTCGTAGACGAGTACCAGGACACCTCCGGCGCGCAGAACCGGATCGTAGAATTACTGATGGCCTACTGGGAAAAGCCCAACGTATTCGTGGTGGGCGACGACGACCAGAGTATCTACCGCTTCCAGGGCGCCAACGTGGAGAACATGCTCGCCTTCGGCTCCTCCTTCGGCGAAGACCTGCTCACCGTAGTGCTCACCGACAACTACCGCTCCGGCCAATCCATCCTCGATGCCTCCAAGGCCCTCATCGACCGCAACAACGAGCGCCTCGTGAAGCAGCTCGAAGGCCTCTCCAAAGACCTGCAGGCCCGCAACGAGGCCATCGCCGCCCTCGCCAAGGATCCGCAGGTGCACGAGTACGACACACAGGGCCGCGAGCTCATCGGCATTACCCACCGGATCGAGCAGCTCATTAAGGAAGGCGTGGCGCCCAACTGCATCGGCATCATCTATCGCGAGAACAAGTACGGCGAGGAGCTCGCCCAGTACCTGCGCCTCAAGGAAATTCCCTTCTATACCCGCCGCCACCTCAACATCCTCGAGCAGCCCCTCATCCAGCAACTGCTGCTGGTGCTCGAGTACCTCGTAGCGGAGCACGACACCCCTTACGGCGGCGACGGCACCCTCTTCGAGATCCTCCACTTCGAGTGGTTCGGCATCCCGCCGCTCGAGATTGCGAAGGCCGCCATGCAGGTAGCCGACGAGAACTACCAGAACAAGAACAAGAAGATGTCGCTCCGCCGCTACGTGTGCGAGCGCAAGAACCCGAAGGACCTCTTCGACAAGGGCCTGCACCCGCACCTCTGCGAGGCCGTACAAATACTGGAGCGCCTCATCGGCGCCGTGCGCAACGAAACCCTCCAGAACCTGCTCGAGCGCACCCTCCGCGAGGGCGGCTTCCTTGGCCAGATCATGAACGCGCCCGAGCGCAACTGGCTGCTGCAGGTGGTGACCGGCTTCTACAGCCACGTGAAGGACGAGACGCGCCGCAACCCCTATATCACGCTCGAGCTGTTCCTCGAGCGCATCAACCTGATGCGCAAGGAAGGCCTCGTGCTGCCGCTGGTGCAGGTGGCGGGCCATGAAAAAGGCGTCAACTTACTTACCTGCCACGGATCCAAGGGCCTCGAGTTCGAGTACGTATTCCTCGCCGGTGCCACTTCGGGTTGCTGGGAAAAGAAGAAAAAGCCCCACTCCGGCTTCTCTTTCCCCGACACGCTGTTCGCCTCCAACGCGAGCGGCAACGACACCGAGGAACTACGGCGCCTCTTCTACGTGGCGCTCACCCGCGCGAAGCAGCATATCTACATCTCCTACAGCAAGGCCACCGACGAGGGCAAGCTGCTGGAGCCCTCCATGTTCCTCGCCGAGATCTACGAGCCGGCGCCGATCCCCGCACAGCGGCAGGCGCTCTCCGACGACCTCGTGGCCGAGTTCGCCGTGCTGCAGCTCACCGGCATCTTCGCGCCCGAGGTGGCCCACCTCGACGAGGAAGTGCTCTCGCGCGTGCTCGCCGGCTTCCAGATGAACGTGTCGGCACTCAACAACTACCTCCGCTGCCCGCTCGAATTCTATTTCAAGAACATCGTGCGCATCCCCTCGCCCAAGAACGAGGCGGCCGAGTTCGGCTCCGCGGTGCACCATGCCCTCGAGCAGCTCTTCGTACGCATGAAGGCTGATGCCCAGGAGAACTTCCCCACGCTCGACGACTTCCTCAACGACTTCAGCTGGTATATGAAGCGCAACCGCGAGTGCTTTACGAAGGAGCAGTTCGAGCGCCGCATGGAGTACGGCCTCGAGATCCTGAAGCAGTACTATACGCGCCACATCGCCTCCTTCAACAAATTCGTGCTCATCGAGCACAACGTGCGCAGCGTGAACGTGGACGGGCAGCTCCTCCGCGGTAAGCTCGACAAGCTCGAGTTCAGCGGCCGCGACGTCACCATCGTCGACTACAAGACCGGCGACCCGGAGAAGAGCAAGGAGAAGTTCGCACGGCCCAACCCCAAGATCCCGAACGGCGGCGACTACTGGCGCCAGGCCGTGTTTTACAAGATCATGCTCGCCGCCTACAAGCCCGAGTGGAACGTGCAGGCCGTGACCTTCGACTTCGTGGAGCCCAATAAAAAGAAGGAATACATCCGCGAGCACGTCGTCATCAACGAGATGGACCTGCAGGACGTAAAGACGCAGATCAGGGAAACCTACGAGAAGATCCAGAACAAGGAGTTCTATACCGGCTGCGGCGATGCCGATTGCCACTGGTGCAGGTTCGTCAAGACCAACAAGATGGCGATCGCCCTGCACGAGCTGAAGGTGGAGGAGGCCGAGAGCAAGCGCACTTTGTTGCGGGTGGTGTGACCCATCCCCCAGCCCCTTCCCGAGGGGAAGGGGAGCTTGGTTTCCCAATTGTCCTAAGGAACCCCTAGACCGGTAGGGTGTCCAGAATCATAGAAGCCCGCTTGCGGGCTTTCTCTTTGCGCTCTTGAAAAACGGTTGAAGTCGAAGGAAAGGTCAATACCCTATAGGAGGCTTGTGCCGCAAACGACTTGGGCAAAAGAACTTTGCGCCTTAGCGGTAAAACGGATCCACAACGGCAACGAACACCAATCCGGGAGAACATAGCTCCTCCGGTACCGCTGCCTCATTCACGATTGCCGATTCACGATTCACGTTTTTAGCCCTTCCTTAAGAAGCGGCGCCCGAGCGTTGCCCCGAAACGTGCTATGTTTGCTTTCTCCATGAAAAAGGTCCTGTTCCTGTTCCCGGCGGCGCTCCTGCTGGCGTTTGCCCTCTTCGGCGGTGCCGGCTGCGCCAACATCGTACCGCCGCTCGGCGGCCCGCGCGACTCGCTGCCCCCACGCGTGGTGAAAGTGACGCCGGGAGACTCATCCCTCAACTTCCGCGGCAACGAGATCGTGGTTCAATTCGATGAGTATGTCGATTACACCCCGGGCTCGGTCCTGTTCACGCCGCTTTTCGAAAAGCCAGCCGAAATCACCGCACGGCTGCGCACCCTCACCATCAAGCTCCGCGATTCCCTTGAGCCCAACACCACCTACAATTTAAACTTCGGGGAAGCCATCAAGGACTTCAACGAGGGCAATGTCCTCCGCGGCTATACCTATACCTTCTCCACCGGCCCTTACCTCGACTCGCTCACCCTTAGCGGCAGCGTGGACCTCGCCGAGACCGGCACCATCGATACCACCCTCACGATGCTGCTCTACCGCAACCTCGACGACAGCGCCGTCGTGAAGGAGCGTCCCCGCTACATCACCCGCCTCAACAGCGAAGGCCGCTTCACCTTCCGCAACCTGCCCTCGGGCACCTTTGCCCTCTACGCCCTCGGCGACCCGCAGAACGCGCGCCGCTACCAGAACAAAAGCCAGCTCTTCGCCTTTACGGATTCGCCCATCGTGGTACGCCCCGGCACGCCCGACGTGCTGCTGCACGCCTACCAGGAAACCAAGGCCGCCACTACCGCCGGCACGACGTCCGGCGCCCCGGGCGCACCCGGCAGCAAGGGGCCGCCGCAGCCTGCCACCGACCGCCGCCTCAAATACACGCCGGTGATCTCGGGCGACCAGGACCTGCAGCGCGACTTCCAGATCAACTTCGCCAACAAGGTGACCCGCCTCGACTCCACCAAGGTACGCCTGACGGTGGATACGACCTACACGCCGGTACCCTTCCGCCTCAGCCTCGACTCCACGGCCCGTGTGCTCTCGGTGAGATCTGCCTGGCGTAGCGGCGCCCAATACCAGCTGCTGCTCGACAAGGACTTTGCCACCGACAGCACGGGCCGCAGCCAGCTGCGTACCGATACGGTGCGCTTCGCGGCAAAATCCACCAGCGACTACGGCCGCCTCGTGCTCCGCTTCCGCGGTATAGACCCGAAGCTGAACCCGGTGCTGCAGTTCGTGCTCAACGGCACCGTCCAGTTCTCGGCGCCTATCTCTTCAGGCACGCTCAACCGCGACTTTTTCGAGCCCGGCGACTATGAGCTGCGCGTGCTCTTCGACCGCAACGGCAACGGCACCTGGGACCCCGGCCGCTTCTTCGAAGGCCGCCGCCAGCCCGAGCTCGTGCGCCCGGTGGAGCGCCGCCTCAACGTCAAGCCCGATATCGACACGGAAGTGGAGATCGACATTCCCGGCCCCGACACGCCCGCCGCGGGCAGCGCTTCCCCTGCCCCCAACAGCGCCCCGGCACCCGCCAATCCTGCGCCCGGAGGCAACCGGCCGGCACAGACACCATCCACGCCTCCGCCGGGCGGGCAACGGCCGCAGAAGACCGGAGGATAAAGTCCACCGGCCCGGCCCCCGGCGCTGCGCGCGCAACCTTCGCCTTCGCTCGGTTGGTCCCGAAGGGGGAACTTAGGCTGGAAATCCTCTTAAACTGTTGACCCTTCTTTCTATTGCAAGACAGAATAGGAATACATGAAGTAGAACGGGAGTTGCGCTGCCCCTCGATTGTTCATTTGCTCATGTATTCTAATGCTCAAGTATTCTGTTCCACCCTCCTAAAGTAGAAAGCCCCGACTCCGTCGGGGCTTTCGTATAAAACTGCTTTGAGAAAAGTTCATTCCAAGTAGAGCATGATCCACCTAATTTCCCCCTCCGGGGGACAGGGGGCTTATTTCGCCTGCGACACGTAGCTCTCGATCGGAAGGCGGTTCTGGAGCGAGCGGGCGAGGGTCATCTCGTCGGCGTACTCGAGCTCGCCGCCGAAGGCAATGCCGCGGGCGATGGTGGTGACGCGCGTGCCTTCGGGCAGCTTCTTCTGGATATAGTAGATGGTGGTATCACCCTGGATGGTGGGAGAGAGGGCGAAGATGAGCTCCGCCGTGCCTTCCTTATGGATGCGGTGCACAAGCGTGTCGATGTTCAGTTGCGCGGGGCCGATGCCGTCGAGCGGGGAGATGACGCCGCCGAGCACATGGTAGGTGCCGCTGAACTGCTGGGTGCTTTCGAGGGCGATGACGTCGCGGAGGTTCTCCACCACGCAGATGACGTCCTGCTTGCGCATTGAGTTGGCGCAGATGGAGCAGATGTCGCCGTCGGCCACGTTGTGGCAGCGCTGGCAGAACTTGATCTCGCTGCGCATGCGGCTCATGATCTCGCTGAAGTGCTCTACTTCCTCTGGCTCCTGCTTGAGCAGGTGCAGCACGAGGCGGAGCGCCGTTTTTCGCCCGATGCCGGGCAGCTTGGCGAACTCATTGACCGCATTTTCCAGTAAGGCCGAGGAGAATTGCATAAGGTTTCAAAGGTACGAAATCGGGGGGTGAAAACCGGTTAAAACGTGCTTCAAATGGGGCTCCGAACGCGCTCTTAACAGAGTATTAAATTGGTGGGTTATTGATGCCGGAACCAGAGCTTTCCGGAGGGGCGCCAGTTGCGGGGAGGCTTCTTCCTGCTTTCGAAATTTTCTCTTGTGGGAGCGGCTCCCCCTGTCCCCCAGAGGGGGGACTTAGGCCGTGTTGACAATTACTTTGCATTAGTGAGCGCTGCGGCGAGATAGACGAATGCGAGGAAGCAGGTGTCGGTTTTATCATAGCGTGTTGCGACG
>NZ_BAABGY010000014.1:137615-193187 GCF_039541815.1 Flaviaestuariibacter amylovorans | reverse complement strand
CAATCCGCTGCCAAACTTCATCAGGTACACTGTATCTGCTCTTCACGGAAGTTTATCTACAAAAAGCAAACCCTCCGCCAATTGTCAACACAACCTAGGAATTGTCCTGTTAATGTAACACATCTTCAGCGCCCAGAAGTGTTGCGTGAAACGTTCCTGCCCGATCAATTTGATCATCAGTCAGCTCTGCCGTAAAGGTGTATTTTTCATAGTCGATAGAAGGACGGCGAACATTTATGTGAAACATACATTCAGCGAGGTCACCCAGAGAAGGAAAAGAAAGTGTAGCTAGTTTCATAACAGAGTAAGCAAATTTACTTATAGTGCCCCCTGTTGCACGCATTTGTTCGGTCAAAGCGAGGAATTCTTAGGCAGGACGGGTGGTGAACGTTTTCTCTTGTGCTGTTGCTCACGATTGGAAAGCTTTGAGAACAACAAGATCTGGACTGTGCACCTAAACGTTAAGCCGGTCGCAGGGATCAAACTAGAATCCAACTTTCGAAATGCCGGCCAGTTTTGTAAGAAACGGGTAAAAGCGAAAGCAAAGTTAGCGGCTGCACTGCCGCAGGTTCAGTACGCTGCCCAAAAGACTACGGCATAAAACAAAGCGGCCAATCATTTCTCTACCCACGATTTATTCCGTTTCCTTTTGGGACTTCTGCAGCCGCCTTTGGGAAAGCTTTCTTTTTTCCCTTTTTCTTTTACAAAACTATTTTTTTAATCAAACCGCAGCAGTACCGCCTGCGGGATACAAATCAAAGCTGGGTAGCACACTATGGCACACAATCTTCATTTCAACGAAACGACGGGACAGCACAGCTTTTTCTCCGTAAAGCAAAAAGCCTGGCATGGTCTGGGAACCATCGTACAAGACTACCCTACGAGTGCCGAAGCACTCCGCTTCGCCGGGCTCGACTACCAGGTAGAAAAGCGTCCACTATTCACGGCCGCAGGTGCAGCGGATGAGAGCGGAACCATCCCTGTTTTGCAGTCAGTGGCCACCGTGCGTACCGACACCGGTGACGTTCTCGGGGTGGTCGGCAAGGATTACGAAGTCGTGCAGAATGTTGACGCGTTTGCGTTCTTTGATTCCATTGTTGGCGGCGATGGCATCCAGTATGAGACAGCCAGTGCACTTGGCAAAGGCGAGCGAATTTTTATAACTGCCAAGCTGCCCTCCTATATACGCGTGGGCCGGGAGGACTTGATCGAGCAATACCTTTTCTTGACCACCTCCCACGATGGCTACGGGAGTATTACAGCCGCGTTCACCCCGGTCCGGGTTGTCTGCGCCAACACGCTCAACGCAGCTATGAACCAGCGCAGCAATACCATTAAAATCCGCCATACTGCTGGTGCCGGTGCCCGCCTTGAGATGGCCCACCAGCTCATGGGAATTACCAACAGGCTGTCGAGCCAGCTGGAGGCAATTTTCAACCACTGGAGCCGGGTGCAGATTACCGACCGGGAGGTGAAAAAGCTCATTCAGCTCGCCCTGGCGCCGACAAAGGAGACGGTGGCGCAATTGCAGGGAAAGGGTAAGGATGGCCTGTCTACCTACTTTCAAAATATGTGCGAGGCTGCCTATGAATATGCCTTGAGCCACCCAAGCCAGAACACCGATACCACCCGCGGTACTCTCTTCGGCGCCTACAATGCTGTAACCGGGTACTTTCAGAATGTCCGGACCTATAAGAGCGAGGAGGCAAAACTGAAATCGCTGTTACTAAATGGCTCTGCTCAAAGCAAAGTGCAAAACGCCTTTCGGCTTTGCGAAGGCTTCGCTCAGAAAGGCAACTCAGCCTTATTCTTAAACTAGGGTGCCAGGGGCTGCGGCCCCTTTTCAACTATTCGCGGCCGCCCTCCGGGCGGCTTCGTTCGCCTGGAGCTTCCTTAAAGGCTTTACTGTAGAAGGGGTATTCATTGACAGCTTGCACAAAGTTCGCCCAAGGCGCCGCCGCAGGCGGGCAAGGAACTACGGCATAAAATCACCGGTAAGGATTTTCAAAGCAGGATTTATTCCGTTCCTCCTTGCGCCTGGTGCGCCGCCGGGCGGATGGGGTTCCATAATCAATTCAATCACTCTAAACAAACGATTATGGAAAAGAAGATCACGGTAGAAGCTATCGGTAAAGTCGCTGAAGTAGAACTGGTGTATAAGTCGCAAGTCAAGGCTTCCGAGCGGCCGCAGATCACTACTTCTTCCGATGCTTTCAATGTGCTGCACCTGCTTTGGGAAGATGGAAAAATGGACCTCGTGGAGCAATTCAAGGTGCTGTTCTTAAACCGCGCCAACAAGGTCCTTTGCATCTTCAACGTTTCTTCCGGCGGCATTACAGGCACCGTGGCGGATCCAAGACTCATTTTCACAGCCGCTCTGAAGGTTCATGCCGTCGGCCTGATCCTGGCCCACAACCATCCTTCCGGAAACCTGCAACCCTCGCGCGCCGATGAGGAGCTGACCCGGAAGATCAAAGGCGCTGGGGAATTCCTCGACATCAAAGTCCTGGATCACCTGATCCTCTCCTCTGAAGGTTATTATTCTTTTGCAGACGAAGGGCTTTTGTAAGCCCTTTTTTTACTCTTACCCCTTCCCGTCGCTCTCTCTGAATGCATCCAGCTTTTCGTTCATTTCGTGGAGGCCGGCCTTCTGCAGTAGCTCACTAGAGAATGCCGCCAGTTCCTGGAGCGTTTCTGGGGCGATCAAATCTAAAACGCCGGTGCCCTTCACTTCTTCTCCGTCGGGAGCCAGCCCGCGTTGGATCACTTTGCTAAGGAGTAATACGTTCTTTCGTGGCATGCGCAGATCCACCTTCACGGTGTCTGCCATGCCCGGGATGCTGAGGACGGTGTCATAGAGTTTGGCGAGGTCATTTTTTGAAAGCATAACATCACATTTTTCTTGTTCACAATTGCGGTTAACCATCCAAAACTAATTCCGCAATGCTGTATGCTCCCCCTCAGTATCTGAAGGGGTGATGAATGGAGCTTTTGTGCTGCCTAATTTGGTCAGGTGGATCTTGAAAATGTGTGGTATGAAAGAGTTTAGCAACGGGCTTTCCTGCAAGGACGCTAATAGCCTGGATCTGGTAGATTATCTTGCTCGGCTGGGGCACACGCCGCAAAAAGTCCGGGGTGTGGATTACTGGTATTTATCACCACTACGTAACGAACGGACACCGTCTTTTAAAGTCAACCGTAGGCTGAACGTTTGGTATGATCACGGAGAAGGTGCCGGCGGGACACTCGTGGATTTTGGGTTGCGTTATTTTGCCTGTACTATTCCCGAACTGCTGGTTCAACTTTTCGGAAGCTTTCCCACGATACAGCAGCTTCCCACTTTTCAGATCGGCGCACAGGAAGCCCCAGAAAAAAAGTTAGACATTCATGGTGATCGGCCGATCCAGTCACTGTCGCTACAGCGCTACCTGCATACCCGGAAAATCCCGATTTCACTCGCTCAAAAGTACCTGCGCGAAGTTGTCTTCTCCCTTGCAGGCAAGCGGTACCTGGCGCTTGGTTTTCCGAACCGTTCCGGCGGCTACGAATTGCGTAATGATTGGTTTAAGGGAAGCAGTACTCCCAAGGACATTTCCTGTTGCTTCCGGGGTAGCCGGGAGCTCGCCGTTTTCGAAGGCTTTTTCGACTTTCTTTCCTTTCTCTCCATCCATCAAAAACAAGAGGTACCGCGACTGGACTTCCTGGTTCTTAACTCCCTTTCTTTCGCTCCGAAAAGCCTCGACGTTCTGACAGCTTATAGGCAGGTTCGGCTTTACCTCGATAACGACAAGGCTGGGGAAAAACACCTCCGGCAGCTGCTCAAGGATTGCCCTCAGGCGAAAGATGAACGGCGCTTTTACCAAGGCTATAAGGACCTCAATGACTGGTTAATGCATATGGGTAAAGGCACGCGTTTCCGACAGCGCCCTCCCTTTCACTCGCCTTGAACGCTCTTTTTTGGTGGGCCGCACCGAGGCCAATTCAGGCTGCCGGTACCCGCACCCGGCAAGATGTACGATTGTCGGACAATCGGAGTCGCGGTCCCCTCTTGCTCGGAACTCGCGGGGACGTTAAAGAACGACAGAAAAGCGGAACACTATGGAAAACAAGCAGAATAAGAACCGATGCCGGAAAGTCACGATCCGGTTCACGGATGCGGAGTTTAGCATGCTGGACGGACGCTTTCGTGCGACTACAAAGCGCAAGCTGAGTGAGTATCTCCGCGCGCACCTTTTGGAAAAGAAGATTGCGGTGCTCACCCGCGATGCGTCGCTCGATGCACTGGTAGCGGAGCTAATTCAGGTTCGCAGGGAGTTAAATGCCATCGGCCAGAATTTTAACCAGGCTGTCAAACGCCTGCACGCAATGGAACACTTCGTGGAGCTGAAAGCCTGGGTTCTGGTAAATGAAAAAAGCAAGGAATTGCTCTTTCAAAAGGTGGGGGAAATCCAAGTGAAAATCGATCAAATCGCAGCCCGATGGTAGCCCGGATTGGCAGCTCGAAAAACATTCAGAAAGTGCTCAATTACAATGAGCAAAAAGTCGCAAAAGGCAGAGCTGTTCTCCTTGCGGCTGAAGGCTTTTTGAAGGATGCTGGCAGGCTCTCATTTTATGACAAATGGCGGGCCTTCCAGCGTCTCATCGAACTAAATGAAAGAGCCACCACAAATGCGGTGCACATCTCCCTGAATTTTGATCCCTCCGAGTCGCTTTCCAACGAAAAAATGGAGGCCATTGCCGCAGCCTATATGCAAGGGATTGGCTTTGGGGAGCAGCCCTACCTGGTCTACCGGCACGAAGATGCCGGTCACCCACACCTCCATATTGTGACGACCAACATATGCCGCGACGGAGGCCGGATATCGCTCCATGGTCTGGGGCGCGGCCCCTCCGAGCAGGTGCGTAAAAGTTTGGAGCAGAAATTTGGCCTGGTACCGGCACAGCGTAAATCGAATCAGGAGCAAGCCGCTGTGGCCCGGAAAGTGGTCTATGGAAACGATGATTTGCGACGGTCAATTGCCAACGTGCTGCAAGTTGTGCTCCCCCACTACCGGTTTGGTTCATTTCCTGAACTCAACGCTATTTTAGGGCTTTACCGCGTGCAGGCATCACGTGGTGCGGCGGACTCGCGAACCTTTAAAAGGGGAGGGCTTCTTTACCATGCGCTGGACGAAAAGGGGCGTCCTGTCGGCCCACCTCTAAAAGCCAGTATCCTGCCACAGAATCCCGGCTTGAAATACTTAGAGAAACGATTTGCTGAATCGATCGCTCAGAAGGTGGCGTTACAGCCTCGTTTGCGTACGAAGTTAGACTGGGCACTTTCATCGAAGGATGTACGTTCGTGGGATTCATTTTGCCAGGCGCTCGCCAAATCCGGCGTGGAGGTCGTATTGCGGCAAAATGAGGAGGGTTTCATCTATGGGGTCACCTACATTGACCATCAGAATAAGCTAGTGGCAAATGGCAGCGAGTTGGGAAAACGCTACAGCCCGAAAGGGCTGGGAGAGCAGTGGGGGATCTGTGGACCTGCGAATGGGCCGAAGCCGGCCGAATCTGGGCACCAGAAACAAGCCCTACTCCATCCATACAACGAAAAGAAAAGTGACCAACTGCCTGCTACGAGGAGTGAGCTACTAGAGGTCTTGCTTGCTTCTGAGTTTACAATCGAACAACAAGCGGCCCAAGGACAGAAGAAGCGTAAAAAACGTAAAGGGCGCCGCCCCAAATAGCCTCAAAAACAAAAAAGATATGGGTACTGGTGAAAATGAACAGGGACTGCGAAAGATCCTTGATATGACCCGATGGATCAGCCTTTTCTTCCTCCTGGTCCACTGCTATTACTATTGCTACGGCGTCTTTGCTGATGCCGGTTGGCGAAGTGCTGTTTCGGATAGGATGCTTATGAATCTGGAGACAGCCCGCTTATTCCTGCGGCCTTGGTATTCTAAAGGCTTTGCTTACCTGTTCTTGTTGCTATCGTTGATGGGTGCGACCGGTAAAAAGGAGGAAAATATTCGGGTGCGGAGCATTATTGTATCTCTTGTTTCGGGTAGTCTTCTCTTTTTTTTCAGCAGCCCGATTTTGCTACTGGATGCGCCTGCGCTCGTGCGATGCGTGTTGTATTGCGGGTTAACTGCTGCCGGGTATATACTGGTATTAACAGGAGGCGTACTGCTTTCGCGACTTATCCGACAGAAGCTGCGTTCCGGTGATATCTTCAACCGGGAAGGAGAGAGTTTTCCACAGGAGGAGCGACTCCTCGAAAACGAATACTCCGTGAACCTACCGGCACGATATTATTTCCGGGGAAAGGTGCTTCATAGCTGGATCAACATCATCAATCCGTTCCGTGGCGTTCTGGTTCTTGGATCACCCGGCAGCGGAAAATCTTACTTTGTGATCCGGCACATTTTGACGCAACACTTGCGGAAGGGGTTTTCGATGTTCATTTACGATTTTAAATTCGATGATCTTACCCGGATTGCCTATAATCACTACTTGCAACACCGGGGGCGGTACACTGTTCCGCCGGCCTTCTACCTGATCAATTTTGATGATCTGTCGCGGACCCACCGGTGCAATCCGCTGGATCCGACTGCCATGTTCGACATCACAGACGCATCCGAATCGGCACGGACGATCCTCATGGGCCTCAACCGGGAGTGGGTACGCCGGCAAGGGGACTTCTTCGTAGAGTCTCCAATCAACTTTGTAACAGCCGTCATTTGGTACCTTCGACGCTATCGCAATGGCGAATTTTGTACCCTGCCTCACGTAATCGAGCTGATGCAGGTGGAGTACGATACACTTTTTTCGGTCCTTAGGCTGGAGAAGGAGATTGAAGTACTGATTAATCCTTTTATCAATGCATATCTGAATGATGCTATGGAGCAGTTGGAGGGGCAGATTGCTGCCGCGAAGATCGCAATGGCGCGGCTAGCGTCACCTCAGCTTTACTATGTCCTTTCAGGCACGGACTTCACACTGGATATAAATAACCCGGAGGCGCCGAAGATCGTATGTATGGGCAACAATCCTCAAAAGCAACAGGTCTATGGTGCGGTCCTTTCTTTGTATGTCTCGCGCCTCATTAAGCTGGTGAATCGGAAAGGAGGCTTGAAAAGCTCCCTCATCTTCGATGAATTTCCGACGATATACCTCAACAATATGGACGGACTCATTGCCACGGCCCGCAGCAACAAAGTGGCCACTACGTTGGGCGTTCAGGATTTTAGTCAGCTTAAAAAAGACTATGGACGGGATGGCGCCGACGTGATCATGAACATCACAGGTAATGTCATCTCCGGACAGGTGATGGGTGAGACTGCCAAAAGCCTGTCTGAACGGATAGGAAGAACGATGCAGGAGCGATCGTCCTTTTCCATCAATAGAACAGATACATCTATCAGTCATTCCCGTCAGCTGGAAGCAGCACTTCCGCCTTCCAAGATTGCCTCGCTTAGCTCAGGCACGTTTGTGGGACTTGTGGCCGACGAGCCGCAGCAAAAAATTGACTACAAGGCCTTTCATGCCGAAATCATCAATGATCATACTGCGCTGGAAAGAGAGATAAGTGCTTATTTACCACTTCCGGAGGTGCGCCAGGTCACCCCTGCCATGGTAGAGCAAAATTACCTCCAGGTTCGGCAAGATATTCAAGACCTGGTTTACTCGGAAATGGAACGTTTGATTAACGACCCCGCCCTCGCAACTTTGCGTGTGAATAAATAAACAGCCGTTTGGATTAAAACTTTGAATCCTTGTCCAAGCCACATATTAATTCTGGCAGTGTGATAATATTCCTCCCTGCGAAACAGTGTCTAAACTTGGGCTCTTACGATCAACCTGGCTTTTTGCTGTTCAAATCCCGGTAGTACCTTAACCGCTCCAAGAATCGCTGATTTTAAATTCAGTAGGTCGGCGTCTGCCACGCGCCCTGCTTTTATTTCTTCAGACCCCGCGTCAAATTCGAAGTCAATGTCGGAGCCAAAACGGTCGACAATCTCCTTGTCTTTGACAATTGTAAAAATGAAGCATCCGTCATCCTGTAAACTGATATGAACGGTTGCCCGTCTTTCTTTTTCTTCGAAAAAGAAGCTGAACGGCTGTTCCATAAGTGTACGTGTAAAGTTTGGTTTTTCGTGAAGCAAATATATTTAAAAATAAACGTATGTGGCGGGCGCCAATTCTAAAGGATAGCAAATGTTGGCCGCAGTCCAGCACAAGATGTATCGTACTGAGCGTTGAAGCATGAAAGACGCCTTGCATACGTTATCTTGCAACAATAGTAATGAAAGTACTTGGAGTCATATTTTCCTTTTATCTGCTATTGCTGGCCCTGGAGCCCGGAATACGAGGCGTGTTCGGCAAGTTGACTGGCGATGCAACTAGTTGCTGCGTTTTGAGCTGTGAAGCGGTAAGCAATGAGGTGCCGCAGCAGGAAAAGTGCCCTACTCAAAATGATTGCACGAGCGGAGCCTGCCACCCCTTCGAAGTTTGTAAAAACAGCGTTGCTGTGAATTCCGATCTGATGATGGTTTCAAGTGCGGTTTCACTAAAGGCGAACTTAAATTTCCCGTTTTTTAAAGAGCATGTACCTGGAGAGGTCTACGGCGAATTTTGGCAGCCGCCTAAGTTATCCTAAATGTATTCGGCAACTACCGCAAAGTCTTAAGAACCATTTTTGAACTATTTTAATTCTCTCCAAATCGTCAAGATGAAATCTAATAATCAAATTTTCTATAGCCTCCTTGTGCTCACTTTCGTAACAGTTTTCGGCCATACTGCTGCCGCCCAAACGGCAACTGCTGCGCCTGCCACCCAGGCCGTCGCTCAAAAAGAAGCGAAGATCACGGTTAAGGTTAGCGGAATCACTTGTAGTGGCGACCTCAAAGACATCCAGAAAGCAATCCTGAAGGTGGCCGGAGTGACTGCTTGCCAGCCCGCCCGAAAAGCTTCTGCAACCTCTGCCTTTGAAGTGACCTACCAGCCTTCCGTTGCCACGGAGGCTGAGATCCGCAAGGCCATCGAGGCCACGCCTGGCTGCGACAACCCCAGCGAGCGTCCCTATCGCGCCAAGTTTTAATACCGGGACCATGAGAAAAGTTCTGATAGTATGTTCCATACTAGCAGGCTCTTCATCGTCCTATAGCCAGGAGTTACGTGGCAACGTATATACGCGTGACCGGGCTCCCGTAGAGGGGGCCTCCGTCACCTGGCTGCAGGGACATGGAGGAGTCGCTACTGACAAAAACGGCGCTTTCCGGATTATAATGCCTACGGAAGGGACCGGAACCCTGATCGTCAGCCATACCGGCTACCGGTCCGATACCCTTCCCGTGCGCGACACGGCAGTCCTTGAGATCGTACTCCGCGAGCGGGGTCAGCTGGAAGGTGTGGTCGTAAGCGGCGGACGGAATGCTACCTATATCGCCAACCTGCCCATGAAGGTCGAGGTGATCACATCGCTCGAATTGAAGAAAGCCGCCTGTTGTGACTTGGCCGGCTGTTTCGAAACCCAGGCATCGGTACAGCCTCAGACCACGAACATTGTCACGAACTCCAAGGAGCTGCGCATATTGGGCTTGTCGGGCATCTACAACCAAGTGCTGGTCGACGGGCTGCCCATGATTCAAGGCGGCACCTACACCTATGGCATCAGCAGCATTCCTGGGCCGCTCGTGGAGAATATCTGGGTAGCTAAGGGCGCCAACTCCGTGCTACAGGGTTACGAGAGCATAAGTGGCCAGATCAACGTGCTGACCCGGGAGCCAGACCGCGCGGACAAGCTTTTGCTAAACGGGTACCTCAATAGCTTCGGAGAAAGCCATTACAATGCACTGTTTTCGCACAAGAAAGGAAAGTGGAGCAGCCTGGGGGCGGTACACGTAGTGCAGCCGGCCGCCACAGTCGACCGGGACCACGATGGCTTTCTGGATGTGTCCAAGCTCACCCGCTATATGGCCTTCAACCGCTGGAAGAGGGGCAATGAAGCCAAGTGGGGCTGGAGTACGCAGATCGGCGTCCGCTTCCTCTCAGAAAAGCGCATCGGCGGGCAAACAGGGTTTTCGCAGAATCTAAAAGGTAGTGACCAGCGTTACGGTCAGCTGGTTCAGATCGACCAGCCTGAGGCTTGGGTGAAACTCGCTTACCGCATGAATGACGAGCACCGCTTCGCCCTATACACCTCGGGCTTTTACCAGCACCAGGAATCCTATTTCGGTGTGACGAAGTACGCGGCCCGGCAGTCGAACGCTTATGCCAACCTGCAGCACGAATGGACTTACGCGCCTTCGGGCGTACTGAAAACCGGTTTTAGCTATAGGAACCTGCGCATAAGGGAGGCTGTCGGTTTTTCAAACAATAGCCTTGGGCGGACCTATGCCGGCGACTATCACAGAAACGAAAGCGTTCCGGGTGTGTTTGCAGAGAATACGCTGAACCTGTTTAGTGACAAGTTGACTTGGATGTTTGGTGTCCGCGCAGACCACCACAACCGTTTTGGCTGGACCCTCACGCCGCGGACGCTCCTGCGCTACAAGGCGGGCGAGCGAACGGATCTCCGGGCCTCGATCGGAACGGGATGGCGCACGGCCAATATCTTCAGCGAGAACGTCGGCCTGCTGGCGAGCTCGCGGGATATCCGCTTTGCAGAGGAGCTCGAACCGGAACGAGCGCTCAACTACGGCCTGAGCCTGACGCAGCGCTACAAAGGCACCAACGTGGAAGGCGCATTATCCCTTGACCTCTATCACACTCGTTTTCAAAACCAAATCTTTCCCGATTATGATGCAAGCCCGACACTGGCGGTGATCCGGAATTTCCGGGGGCGGTCCGTTTCCAACGCGGCCCAGGCCGAGGTGAGCGGCGTCTTCTACAAGCGGGTAAGTGCGAAAGTGGGCTATGTGTTCCTCGACGTCCACCAGGTGCGGGGCGGCGTGAAGGAAACACTTCCTTTCAACCCGAAGCACCGGGTACATACGTCCTTCTCTTTTCAGCCACTCAGCAAGCGCTGGCACCTTGATGCCAACATGCATTGGTATGGCCGGCAGTGGCTGCCGGATACAAAGGCAAATCCAGAGCCATTCCGCATGCCAGATCAATCGAATCCATATACTGTCGTAAGCGCCCAGTTTACTTACAATTTGAGCAAGAGTTGGGAGCTTTATACCGGGGTGGAGAACCTGTTCGGCTTTAGACAGCGACGCCCGTTGATCGGCTGGCAAGACCCTTTTGGCGCCTATTTCGATACGCAGTTTGCCTGGGGGCCAACAAGAGGCCGCGAGGGATACATCGGGTTCCGTTTCCGGCTCTAGAGGGCTTTTGGAACCATCACATGAGAAAAGCAGAACAGCCCTGTACAGGAAGGTTGCGTAGACAGCAACCATATGTGCAGGGCTGTTTTCATTTTGCCTGATGCAAGGGAGCGAGGTTTACTCGCGCAACAGGGCTTGGCCCTAAGTTAAATGCGACCTAGAACTCTCATTATATCAAATTCAGAGAATTTGCGAAAGCATTTTAATGTCTTTTTTTCACGAAACGTTACCCTCTACCTTTGAAATAATGGCTAGGTCACGTGTGCGGCGCAAAAGAAAACAATACTTTCAAAAGGCAAATAAGAACTGGCTTTTTGATCGGAAGAATCAATTCCCTCTGATTGTAGGGGCAATCATACTTGCATTCTTTGTGCTTTTGGCTATTGCAGGGGCATTGAGACAGTTTTTCAAATAGATACGTCCACTGCTGAATATGTCACTTAAGTCGCTCTAATCCTGCTGAACCTGGTTACGACAATCAGTCCCAGCAGGCATCCTCATAAGTGCGCAGGACCGCGTCCTGCAAATCAATCCTCAATGCCTTTCACTCAAGACGATCTTTTTGTCTTAGCGGGTGCAGTTGGAATACTAAAAAAATCAGCTGGTTGTATGGGCAAAAGGTGCCTAAAATTGCTACCGGTCAAATCCAATCAAAGATAGCCCAACCCCAAACCAGTAGGTGGAGGGGGCACTGTGCTCGCCAAAACGTACGCGTCCGAAGCCCTTACTGTAGCGCGCTTTCATATTGACGAAAAAGTCTGGATTATGGCGGTTCGATAGGACCTTATAAGAAAGATCCAGCCCGGGTTGAAGAAGGTAGAAGTAGTTTGTGGCTATCCTTTTGGGTACTTCACGCTCGCCATAGCGCGATCGGACTTTCTGTGTTTGCGAGTTGTCTCTTAAGGTGGCCATTGCAAAGCCATTGGTCAGATTGATCCCCAGCCTGAAGTATTTGTTTTGCCAAAGGTCGTACTGGTTGATCCAGCCGGCTTCCAAATATTGAAGTCGTGGTTCTTTGATGGAAAAGCCGAATGTATCGGAGACTGCTTTTCCGCTGCCAGAGAGCGTCAATCCTGTGGCCCAGCGCAGACGGGGATAAAACTTGAATTCGAGCCCGCCGCCCCATAACTCGTGGCCCAGCACCTTGGCATTTAGTGCATAAAAGTCAAAACTCAGCTCCTTTCTGTGAGTTGCTGCAGCTTGTGCTATTGTTGCGTACGTCATCGAATCTGCAGTCAACCGCAACTGCTTGGCAGTAAAGGCGTGGATTGGCTCATCGGGGGACATGCTGAAGTGCCGCTCCCAGTCTTTACCTACGCAGTGGATATAGCGGACTAAAGGTGACAACTCATCTGCCCTGTAATAGCTACCCTCGTAGAGCCGCAAAGGACTGCAATTTTTTTGTTCAAATCCCCAGATGCTGTCTTTGAAAACAAGACGTACTTCTCCGCTCCGGAATTTAATTTTTACCTTGCCAGTAGCCGCAGGATTGATTCTTTGAATGTTTTCATTACAGGCGGTATCAGCCAGCCGCCATGAGGCATGTAGTTGCCGCTCATAGGAAGCTTTCGACATTTGCACAAAGTTTGGAGAGCAAGCCCAGAGAAGCCCAAAGACTGGCAGAATTCTTCTCATGATGAAGTTTTTTAGTTGGATGGTTTTCCCACGGCAAGATTATTAAAACTGAAAACCAACACTTACCATCGGCAATGCTTTTTCTTCCTTCGAATACGACAATGTGCCCACGAGCACAAACCGCCGGATCGGGGCGATCCAAAGGCCACCGCCGTATCCTGTATGCCAACGGCGCGAAGACTCATCGTCCGCCCACACCCGACCCACGTCGTGAAAGGCGACTACCCCTATTGACGTCGAAAAGATATATGTGGGAAACTCGATCAGCTTCAAACGCAGCTCTGTGTTATTGAACATCATGCCTCTTCCCGCAAAGCGTTCGCGGCGGTAGCCCCTCAGGTTTTCCGTTCCGCTGAGGTACTGCGCCTGTTGAAATTCAAAGTGCCCGAAATTGCGGGCCATTCCGAAGCGGGTTGCCAAAACCAGCTTCGTCTGCGGCACAAAGCTCATAAAAATGCGCAGGTCCAGGCCTGCCTGCAGCAGCGGTTTACTGGGCGCATTTAACCCCCAGAGCTGGCGCGCATAGGCGCTGATCAGGGCGCCCCGCGTAGGTACTGCGGCATTGTTCCGGGAGTTGATGTCGAGCCGGCCTTCCAGGCCCGCATACCATTTATCTTGAAAAAGGACAGCCGAGTCGGCGCTCTTTAATCCGGCATCGGTTACGAGCTTGCCGTTATTTTCATTTCTACTTGTTGAAAGGAACTGTACCGTCGGCCCCAATCCGACCCGCATCCAAGACTGTAGCTGCTTACCGAGCAGGAGCGAAAGATTGCCTGCGTTGTAATGGGTCCGGAAGTAGCCAATGCCCTTGCTTTTGTCGAATGCCGTGTTGTTCCCGATGCCGAAGAAGTTGGTGACGTAGTCGGGGCCCTTGAAGTCGGCCCGCACATTGATGTCGTAGGACTTCAGCACCTTTACATAGTCGCTTTCGTAGCGGAAACGGAAGGACCCGGTGCCAAATGCCTTCTCCATACGCAGGGATTGCCTCATGCTATACGGATTTCTGCGAAACCCCTGTTTGAAATAATCAAGCTGCAAGCTGACCAGAACGCCATCATCCCGGTTGTAGGCTGCAAAGACGCCGGGGTCGATGTAGTTGTACCGGAAGCCGAAACGATTGTACCGGTTTACCTCAGGATCGGAAATAAAATGACGGTCAAGGCTCGCCGTGTCGCCCCAAACCCGATTGGGCTCGAAGCTTGCATCGTAGAGCTTGACGTTTGAGCCGTCTCCCCGCACTTCGAAAACATCCTTTCCCGCGCCTCCGATGATGCGCACAAGGATAGGGGTCCGGCCGCCGGCAATGACCACGCTGTCATCGTTCTCAAGCGCGTAAATGCGAAGTTCCCTGGTGATATCCGGATCAAAGGTGCGATCGTAAAATGGCGTGGCAACGGGAATTACCATGCTGGTTGCGGTCACCCGCACCCGGCCGTCCTGCATCCGGGCAATCAAAAAAAAGTCTTTCTGGTCGCTGCCCAGCACATCCACCTGTCGCGACAGAAAGCGATAGTAGGCCATCATTTCGTTTCGGAAGTATGCTTTACGTTTTTTGAGCGTACGGCTGATTTCCGATGCGCGGAACTTTCTGATTTCAACCGGTTGCTGCAGGAGCGCGGCATCGATGATTTCGTCAGTCAGGCGATTGATGAAGGTGTCGGTTTCCTGCTGCCAATCCTGCGCAGAAAGGCTGTTGAGGTAAAAGCGGTCGAAATTGCGGGCTGTCCGGTTAAATGTCTTGATGTTTTGAGCCCTGGGGCCGAAGCCCTGCGTTTCCGGCATGAACCAGGGCTGGCGTAGAAAGGCGGCCAGCAGGCCCTGATTTTCAAAGAAGGCCTGATCATGGTCGCGTGGGATGGGGAAATAGGTTTTCCGCCCGCCCGAATCCCGGACGGCCCACCGGAACTGCGCTTCGTGCCGGTCGAAGTCCATCACAAAATTATCCATCAGCCTTGCGCGTAGTACCGCCCGTTGATCTACCTGGTTGCTGTTGTCTGCCCTTAGCCTCGTTATCAAATCGTCGCTCCCGATTGTTTTTCCGGCGCTCACAGGCTCCCGTTCTTCAAGGATCGCCAGTGAATTTTTAAAACCGGTTCTAAAACGGTCCAGGCGCGGATCATCCGGCACAAACACCAGCTTTCTTCGGACGGTGGGTATGCCTACCGCTTTTTCCAGCACCGGCACGCTTAAAGAAGCATAGGGGTATACGCCGGAAACGCCCCTGTTCAGCGTTTTATTCTGCAATTCGGTTCGCAGGTCGGAGGGAATGGCCGCCGGCGGAAAGCGTTCAATATAGCGAAGCACCCATTCCTTGCCGCTTTTATCGGCTAGTGTCAGCGTTTTGGTTTGCTGGCTTCCTTGCTGCCGCACCGGTTTCAAGCCACCCGCTTCCCCGCCCAGGTCCAGTGTCGGCACACCGACGGGCTCCTTCCACTCCCTGCGGTAGTTTTTGCCCCACAGGAAATTGCGGATGCGCCCTTCGTTCATTGTACTGCTTGCCGGCACCTGCACGGCACCCATAACGGGCAATAAGGTGTCCATTGCCGCTTTGGGTGTTATGGGCACGATCGTTTTGAGCTCGCGCGCGTATAAGGGCGCGCTCATGTCGGAGCTTTCCAGCGTATGATATTTCACCTCCACTTTCCCGCTTTTGCGAACCTCCAGAACCGAGAAGCCGTAATCCAAAGTCGAGAACAAGAGCTCCTTGCCCTTGCGCAGGCGGGTTAATTTGGCAGCGGAACCACTGACGATGTAAGGAATACTATCCTTCATGATGAGCTGGAGGCTGTGCTCATGGCCCGCAACGGCGATCGGATTGGGATGGTCTTTCAGCACTTGCTCGATCTCGTTGATCATCGTCCGGTAAAGCGGGTGATAACTGTCCTGCAGGCTTCCAAACAGTCCGCGCGCAAGCGGATACACCGAACCCAGGATGGGAAGGGGTACATAAAATCCTTTGATGGCGTCAGCAAAGGGGAAGAGATGCTGTTTCAGGCTGTAGGCCCCGCCATGAACCCCAAACGTATACATAGGGTGGTGCATGACCAGAACCAATAGTTGATTGGGATGCGACTCTGCGATCTGGCGAAGCTCGGCGGTAAACTCTTCAATACTTCTGGCCTCGCAGGAAGACTCTGCCCCTGGCTTGTCATGAATGTGCAAAAACCATTGGGAGTCCATCATAACCAGCAGTACTTTTTCATTCAGTTCCACCGGCACCGGGCCAGGACATCCGTTCAGAGGCCAGGCGCGCACGTTGGGCGCCTGCAGGGAATTGATATAATTCACCTGGTTGAGCACCCGTTCCCAGCCCCCGATTTTGCCCCCCTTCCAGTCATGATTGCCCGGTACAAAAAAAGCTTTCCCCTTTTTTCCCCTGACTAACCCGATCTGGTAGTCGATCACCTTGCGGGTATAGGCATATTCAGCACTTCCTTCGTCGGGCATGCCATCGGGATAAATGTTGTCGCCCAGAAACAGGGCCACGTTCTTTTCATCGTTCCAATTCACGTTCTTGGCAAGCCAGTCAAGCACGGGCTGCCGGTTGTCTTTTAGCTCGCCGGCATCGCCGATAAGGAACAGTCGTTGCACGATGCTATCGGTTTGAGCGTACGGGAAAAGGGAAACGAGCAAAAGAGGTAGTAAGTAAATGAGTCTCATCGCGGAAAACTTTAGAAGCCGAATGGAAATGGAAAGGACAGCTGTGCCTTAGGGCAGGCAAGCATTTTTTGTGCCACCCCTGGGCATGGTATAGGTACCTGCCTTGCGATACCTTTATCGAATGCGCAATTCTATTTTTCGTGGATTCATGAGCAGCGCCATTGTGTTAGCGTTGCTTCTTTCCTGTGGTGACGGCCATTCAAGCCCGGAATCCCAGGCTGACCATAAGCGGGGAGCGGCGGACGGGAAAACGGCTAAAGCTCAGGCCGGGGTGCTTATCGCACACTACCTGCGCATTAAAGATGGCCTGATCAAAGGGGACGGACATCTGGCTGCAGCGGGAGCTAGCGCTATACTCTCGGACCTGGAAGAAAAAAACGTGGCATCTTCTTCGGAGCAGGAGGGAACTGCATCGCTGCGCGTTCGGGAAAGCATTAAAGACATGGCAAGCCACCTGGTTTCGACCGCCGGCAACATCAATCATCAGCGCGAACATTTCAGAAGACTGAGCCAGGATATACATTTCTTAGCCACATCTTTTGGATTCTATAACCCATTATATGTACACCGCTGTCCGCAGGGAACTGACAAACTGGATCTGCTTTGGCTTTCTGAGCAAAAAGACGCCGCGAGCCCATATACCGGAAAGCCAGAGCCAAGCTGCAGCAGCGCGCCCGAAATAATCAGGTGATTCATCAAGTTATTATTGGAAGGCTTCTATGATACCTTTTGCAGCCGCAAAATCCCCCAGGCGCACGAAATCAGTTTCGGGGCGCCGGAGTTCCTCTATGTACAGTGCCATATCGCAATGTCCAAAATTTGCGAGCGCGTATGTGTAGGTCGAATCCCGCCACCTTTTAAGAAAACTCATGAACTCGCTTTCAGAGGAGGGCGCGATCAGTACGATTACTTGTGCCAGGTCGAATCCAAGCTCCTTCAGCTTTTGTTCCACCTGGGTCCTTTGCAGTTCAGCTTCCTGAAGGGTCATGTCCTTTTTTACCGTGCTGCTGCTTTTTCCATGCCACGTCCATAATCGTTATAGGTCCTCTTGTAGCGGCGCCGATTTCTTAACCTCAATGCGTCTCCAGGTGGCTTGGTTGTTGCAATCACCTATTCAAAACAGTTTATATGGAAAATAGAAATCAGAATGCTGGTCAGGGAGCTGCAGGTCAGAACTTATCCGGAAATCAGGCAGGAACCGAGCAGCACAAGCACGCTGAGCATCATCCCGAGCAGGAGCACCATCAGCACAAGGAGCACCATGCCGGCTTCGATCCCAACCAGCCGGAGCAGCACGCGGAGCCGGAACATCACCAGCATCCGGAACACCATAAAGAACAGGAGCACCACCGCGGAAATCAGTAATCTCTGAAGCCTCTGACAGGCCTGTCCGGTGGACAGGCTTTTTTTATAGGTACGTGGACCGCTTTTTGATAGCCTACCGTAAAAATAACGGTCATGCAGAACCAAAATCCAACCCACCACCACTCTGGTCATCCGCACAGTGATCTGATCAATACTCTATTGGAATGCGCCCAGGCCTGCGAACGGTGCATGTCTGCCTGCCTGGATGAAAGTGACGTCACGCCCATGGCGCACTGCATTGAACTGAACCGCGATTGTGCCGAAGTGTGTTTCCTTGGTGCCAGGCTCTTGTTACGGGACTCGGAGGTCGCGCATCAATACCTGCTGGTGTGCGAGGAAGCCTGCCGCTTGTGTGCGGAGGAATGCAGCCTGCACGGTCACGAACATTGCAAGCGCTGCGCCGAGGCCTGCCGTCGCTGCCAGGAGGCTTGCCACCAACATCACGGTAAGGCACATCTTTCCTGACACCTGTCAAAGGCAGTAGCGAAGATTAGCAGAAACCGTATCTATGAGTGGAAATCACAGCGCTGTCCAATCTGCGGGCGGGCGGAATAAGAAAAACCTCGTTACCGTACTGGCCCTCAGTGGGTTCTACCTGGTAGCGGAGGTGATCGGCGGTATAATGACGAAAAGCCTCGCCCTGCTCGCCGACGCGGCACATATGCTTACCGATGTAGGCGGGTTGGCACTTGCATTAATCGCCATCAAGCTGGGAGAGCGGCCGGCCAGCCCGCAAAAAACCTACGGTTTCTACCGGGCCGAGATTCTCGCCGCCCTGGCAAACGCGGTCATTCTACTGGTTGTTTCTCTTTACGTGCTTTACGAAGCATACCAGCGGTTTCGGAATCCTCCCGAGGTGCAGAGCAAAACGATGCTTGTCGTTGCCGCTATTGGACTGCTGGTAAATCTGGTCGGCATGGCCATCCTCCGGAAGGGATCCGGAGAAAGCCTGAACATGAAAGGGGCCTACTTTGAGGTCCTGTCGGATATGCTGACCTCTATTGGCGTCATCATTGCCGGGGTCATTATGCTGACTACCGGTTGGTACTATGCCGATCCGCTCATTTCGGCTGGTATCGGCTTGTTCATCTTTCCCAGAACATGGCGTCTGCTCAAGGAGGCAACCGGGGTACTGCTCGAGGGAACTCCGGCTGAGGTGAATGTGGACGAGGTGCGCAAGGCGATGCTTGCCGTTCCGGGCGTCGGGGGCGTGCATGACCTGCACATATGGTCACTGACAACAGGGGTCAACGCACTCAGCGCACATGTCGTGGTGGAAGCGCCCCTCAGCTCTAACGACCTCCTGCAGCTTGTTTCCAAGGCAGTGCTGGATAACTTCAAGATCAGCCACACCACCATTCAGCTGGAGTTTCCCGGATACGAGGAAAAAGAAACGCATCTCTGACAGCAATGACGCTTGTCAGCACCACTTAGCTCAACAGGTCTGAATTGTTCAGGTAGGTGGGATCAGGCGAATAAATAAACAGAGCGGTTCCGTCTTTGATTTCGCTGATGATCCGACGGTAGTCGTCCATGGGAACGGCCGGGCAACCTTGGCTACGGCCCATATAGGCGGAGGATACGCGGCCCGCGTTTACATAATCGGCGCCATGCACGACAATGGCCCGGCTTTCGGCGTTATCGTTAAAGCCCTTTTCCAGGCCGCTAAGACGCAGAGACATACCATGCTTCCCGGTGTAGGTGCCTTTTGTCAGGTAGAATCCCAGGCTGCTCTTCTCAGAGCCGATCACGTTTGAAAAGTCATTTGCCATATCTACACCGCTGTTCTTTGCATGCGACACAAAGGTGTTTTCCAGCAATTGCATGTTCTTCGTATCCAGCAAGTAGAGTCGCTTTTTCCGCGATGACTGACTGAAGTCGACAATAGTCAGAAGGTCGGAGTTTTTCAGCGCGCCTTGCTCCTGCAGTTTCAGGTACCCTTTCACGGCAGCCTCGAGTGTAGGCATTTTCAGGCCCTTTCCCTCCAACCGAAGGGTGGTAAAAAGGGTCGTGCTCAGGCTGCCAACCTCTGCATCATGATCGTGCGTTTTCGCAACATCGGCCGGGTTGCTTACAGCGGTTGAAGCTGACTCCACGACGGGCGCTTTTCGGTTTTCGGGCTTATTAACGAATGAAAAAGAAATCGCAGCAACGGACAGGATAGAAGAAAAGATGAGTATTGGATTTTTCATGGATATCAAAGGTTTGGATTAGAATGCAAAGGTCGTTTATTGAATCAGCAAAGGCTGTTAGCGTTTCGATAAGAGCGCGATAATGCAGCCATCTTAATGGTTGCTTAACATCTCTACAGGTCCAAAATCGTCATATCCTCAGCTTTGTTATGGGAGAGCTAAAAAAATACCCGCTGCGCTACGTAGTCGGTTTTTTGCAGCAGTTTTGTAAATTTTCATTTCAGACAGAAAAGTGCATTGCCCTACTTTTGTCTCCTATCAGAAATGAGGCACCTCCTGTTCATACTCAGCTTTCTTGTGCTCGGATTGAGCTGTCTGCCCTGTGCGGATATACCGTCCATGGGCAATGATGGTATTGAAGTCAGCAAGGCTAGCCGAGAGGATGCAGGCAAGCATGATGCAGACATCTGCAACCCATTTTGTACCTGTGCCTGTTGCGGCCTCATCAAGACAAATGTAAAGGGAGCGACCTTTGAAATTGCTTCAGTGCCTTTCGTTTCCTCCTTTATCGACAGCTACCAATCCGAGCCCCTGCTCACCGTAGCCTTACCCATTTGGCAACCGCCGCAGTTACTTTCCTGAATCACATCGCTATTTAGACATCCTGTCGTCATTGCAGACGTCACGGGCAAAAAATCCGTTCATTGCGTCGGTAATGTCCAATACACGTCATTTCGCGACCAGCGCTACACGCGCCGGTCTGCCACATGCGGATGATCCGGGTGCCTTTTGGCCGCAGAAGCTCATAGTGCTCGCGGCTGTCAATTCCCTATCACATAATCCAGAATCGCAGAAATGCTAAATAGACTAATCGAATTTTCGATCAAGAACAAGCTCGTTGTCGGCATCTTTTCTCTAGCGTTGATGATCTGGGGCATCTTCTCACTCCGGCAGCTTCCGATCGATGCCGTGCCAGATATTACCAATAATCAGGTCCAGATCATCACTACAAGCCCTTCGCTGGCCTCCCAGGAGGTAGAGCAGTTTATTTCCTATCCCATAGAGCAAACGATGGCGACCATTCCTAATGTTCAGGAAATTCGCTCCATCTCCCGTTTTGGCCTCTCCGTAGTAACCGTCGTGTTCCAGGACAACGCGGACATTTACTGGGCACGCACCCAGGTTGCCGAGCGATTGACAGCGGCGCGGAACAATATCCCTCCAGGCGTCGGAGAACCGGAAATGTCCCCAATCTCCAGCGGTCTCGGGGAGATTTACCAATTTGTCGTCAAGCCAAAGAAGGGGTACGAAAGCAAATACGGGCCGATGGAACTCCGGACTGTTTTGGACTGGATCATCCGCCGGCAGTTGTTGGGTACCCCTGGTATCGCCGAGGTGAACAGTTTTGGCGGTTTTTTAAAGCAGTATGAAATCGGTCTGAATACGGACCGACTGCGGAGCTATAATATTTCCATTTCGGAAATATTCGAGGCGTTGGAGAAGAACAACCAGAACACCGGCGGCTCCTACATCGATAAAAAGCCCAATGCCTATTTTATCCGCAGCGAGGGGCTCATCTCCTCTATCAGTGACATTGAAAAGATTGTCATCAAAAACTCGGAGGGAGGTATCCCCGTAACGATCCGGGATGTCGCCAATGTGCGCCTCGGAACGGCGAACCGGTATGGCGCCCTCACACGCGATGACAAGGAGGCCGTCGGCGGTATCGTAATGATGCTGAAAGGAAGCAACTCCAACGAAGTGGTCGGTCGGGTAAAAGAGAAGATCGAGCAGATCCGGAAATCACTGCCCGAGGGCGTGGAGATCGAGCCCTTTTTGGATCGCAGCGAGTTTGTTGGCCGTGCCATCAGCACCGTGAAGACGAACCTCATCGAAGGGGCCCTCATCGTAATTTTCGTGCTCGTGTTGTTCCTGGGCAACCTGCGCGCTGGACTCATCGTAGCTTCCGTAATTCCGCTGGCGATGCTCTTCGCCATCTCGCTCATGAACGTATTTGGCGTGTCGGGCAACCTGATGAGTCTCGGCGCAATTGACTTCGGGTTGATCGTTGATGGGGCTGTCATCATTGTGGAAGCCACCATGCATCACCTGGGATTACAAAACAAAGGAAGGCGGCTGACCCAGGCGGAGATGGATGACGAGGTTTATACCTCTGCGTCTAAGATCCGGAATAGTGCGGCATTTGGCGAAATCATCATACTGATCGTATATCTGCCCATCCTTGCCCTGGTGGGAATCGAAGGCAAAATGTTCCGTCCAATGGCGCAGACAGTAGCGTTTGCGATCCTCGGCGCATTCATCTTATCGCTTACCTATGTTCCGATGATGAGCGCGCTTTTTTTAAGCAAAAACACGACCCATAAGCGGAACTTATCGGACCGTATGATGGACCGTATCCACCGCGCCTACGAGCCACTGATAAAAGGAGCACTACGGCTTAAAAAAACAGTGGTGCTTATTACCCTGGCACTGTTTGCCGCCGCGCTCGCCATTTTCTCATTCCTGGGAGGTGAATTCATTCCGACCCTGGAAGAAGGAGACTTCGCGGTGGAAACACGCCTGCTTACCGGAAGCTCGCTTAGTCAAACGATTGAGAAAGTCACACAGGCGGCCACGATTTTAAAGAAGGAGTTTCCCGAAGTGCGCGAAGTAGTCGGAAAGATCGGTGCGTCGGAAATCCCCACCGACCCGATGCCGATTGAGGCCTGTGACCTGACCATCATCCTCAAGCCCAAAAAGGAATGGACCAGCGCTAAAACCCGCGAGGAGCTGGCAGAGAAAATGCAAGAAGCGTTGGAGGCAATCCCAGGCGTGAACTTCGGTTTCTCCCAGCCGATCCAGCTGCGCTTCAACGAGCTGATCTCCGGGGTGCGGCAGGATGTCGGTATTAAGATCTTCGGCGAAGACCTGCAGGTGCTGACCGAACTCTCCCGTAAAATCGGGGCTTTGGTTCCGGGTGTTGCCGGGGCTGAAGACTTATATGTGGAGCAGGCCGGCGGACTTCCACAAATCTCCATCAAGCTGAACCGCGACCGCATCGCACAGTACGGCCTCAATGTCGCCGACATCAACCAGGCGATCAATTCTGCCTTTGCAGGCGGAGTAGCCGGGACCGTATTTGAAGGCGAGCGCCGCTTTGACCTCGTGGTTCGCCTCGAGGAAGCGCAACGCCAGAGCATTGAAGATGTGCGACGCCTCTTTGTCACCACTTCGACCGGCCTGCAGATTCCCCTGGAACAGGTGGCCGATGTTGTATTGCAAGTCGGACCCAACCAGGTCCAGCGGGAACAAGCCCAGCGCCGGATCATAGTGGGCTTCAATGTCCGCGGGCGGGATATTGCTTCGGTCGTAGGAGAAATTCAGGAAAAAATTGACCGGCAGGTGAAAATGCCGCCGGGCTACTACATTACCTACGGAGGCCAGTTCAAAAACCTCGAGGAAGCAAACAAACGTCTGTCGGTAGCTGTACCGGTTGCCCTCGGCCTTATTCTGTTGCTCCTGTATTTCACCTTCGGGTCATTCAAGTACTCGCTGCTCATTTTTACGGCCATCCCGATGTCGGCCATAGGCGGGGTCTTTGCTTTGTGGCTGCGGGGCATGCCCTTCAGTATCTCAGCCGGCGTTGGCTTCATCGCCTTGTTCGGTGTCGCGGTGCTCAATGGCATTGTTCTTATTACAGAGTTTAACCGCTTAAAGGCTGAAGGTATGTCAGATACGAACGAGATCATTTTGAAAGGAACGGCAGTTCGCCTGCGGCCGGTGCTGATGACTGCGTCCGTCGCTTCGTTAGGCTTCCTGCCCATGGCCCTGTCCGGAGGTGCCGGCGGCGAGGTTCAAAAGCCGCTGGCCACCGTAGTCATCGGTGGTTTGGTGACCGCAACCCTGCTGACCCTGATTGTCCTGCCGGTGCTGTACACTTATTTCGAGAAGATCGGCAAGAAAAAGCGGAAGAAAGGTGGCATGCCTCCCTCCGCGTTGGCGGCCGGGTTGACCATTGTTTTCGTAACCGCTACACTGGCTGCGGGTGCCCAGAGCACCGTTCCGGGAACAACACCGATCAACCTGCAAACAGCTATTTCGAGGTCTTACCAGGTCAACCCGGGCAGCCGCGCCGCCAATCTAGGTGTTGAATACCAACAAGCGCTCAGCGGAACCGTGCGCGACTTCGGCCGCACGAATATCAACCTGACACTCGGGCAGTACAATAGTCCCGTTTGGTATGACAATAACATCACCATCACCCAGGATATTCCCAATCCTGTGTATTTGAAACGTGCGGCTGAGTTGGCACAGGCGAATATTGCCGCAAGCCGTACGCAGCTGCGGGTGTACCAGTCGCAAGTGGCTTACCAGGTAAAGACGGTTTACTACCAGCTCCTTTACCGGCAGGAGCAGCGTAAGCTGGCCCAAGAGCTTATCCGGTTGTATGAGCGGGTTTACCGCGCAGCGGACATTCGCTTCCGGACGGGTGAAACCAATATTTTGGAACGGTACAATGCCAATGCGCAATTGGAGGAAGGGCGCTCACAACTCCTGCAAACAGAGGAGTATATCCGTTCCGGTCTCGGACAGCTTCGCTGGTTTACGGGGGATAGTTCGATCGCCGGGATTGAGGATACTTCCTTCCGGGAGAAGCCGGTGACGCTTTCGATGGACAGTGCCGTGCTGGCCAACAGTCCGGAGCTCGCTGCACTCAGAAGTCAGATCGACGTCGCTTCCCGCGAGGTCCGGGTAGAACGCAGCCGCCTGCTGCCAGATTTTTCCGTCGGGTATTTCAACCAATCGCTGGTGGGCACCCATGAAAAAAACGGGGTAGAGCGTTATTATGGCGTCGGTAGCCGTTTTCAAGGCATTGAGGCAGGCATCAGCATCCCGCTATTTTCCAAAGCGCAACGGCAACGCGTACGTGCCGCGGAGATCAATCAGCAGATACGGCAGGCAGAGGTGCAGTCTTTTTACTTTGGGTTAGTACAAAGAGGGAACCTCCTTCTTTCAGAGCTGCGCCGGTTGCGTATTCAGCTTGACTACTACCGGAACACGGCACTACCGCAGGCTAACCTGCTCATCAGCACCTCGCAAAAAGCCTTCGAGGCCGGGGAGGTCGATTATTATCAACTATCGCAGTCTTTGAATAACGCCAACTCCGTGCGGCGGCAATACCTGGATGTGATCAATCAGTATAACCAGGTCGCCATCGAACTGGAACTCATTTCTGGACTTTAATTCTATTCAACATATGTTTACCTCATTCCATAAAGTATTTATTGTGGCTGCGTTTCTTCTGACAGCCTGCGGAACTAAAAAAGCCGAAGAAGCACCTGCCGAGGAAGAAGCTCATGACCCAAACGTCGTCGAGCTGACCTCGGAACAGTATAAAATGTCGGGTGTTCAGGTGGGACAGATCCTAAGCATCAATCTCAGTAATTACATAAAAGCAAATGGGACGATCGATGCGCCGCCACAAATGCATGTCAGCATCACCTCCCCTTACGGCGGGATCATCAAATCCACCACTGCACTTGAGGGAAAGTTTATCGGCAAAGGCCAGGTAGTAGCTACACTCGAAAACCCGGAGTTTATCCAGATCCAGCAGGATTACTTAGAGAGCAGCAGCCAACTAACCTATCTGAGCCAGGATCTGAAGCGCCAGGAAGAACTTGTTCGGGAGCATATTGCCGCTGCCAAGTCGCTCCAGCGGGCGCGCAGTGAATACAACACGATGGTGGCCCGGGTTGAAGGCCTACGATCTCAGCTTCGTTTGATCGGGATCAGCCCTGCTAGTGTACGATCGGGTAAGTTCACCTCTCGAGTAAGCATTACTGCACCGATTGGAGGATACGTCACACATGTTTTGTCCAATGTCGGGAAGTTTGTGAGCGCCAATGAGGTGATTGCAGATATGGTGAATACCAACGATTTGCACGCGGAAATCAAAGTATTCGAAAAGGACATCGTACGGGTTCAAAAAGGACAACGAATTCGGTTCCGCGCAACCGGCGACAGCATCGAGCGCAATGCGGAGGTATACCTAATCGGGAAGGATATTGGCGCCGACCGCACGGTGGATGTCCACGGGCACCTGACCATGCCGCCCCGGAACTTATTGCCCGGGATGTTCATCAGTGCGGTGATCGAAACCGGAGCTGCAGCAACGCCTGCTGTACCTGCCGAGGCGGTCGTGCAAGCAGGTGGTAAGTCTTATATATTCATTTTAGAGGAGGGCACAGCGGAAAAGCATGAGGAAGGCAAGAAAGAGGAAGCCGGTCATGCTGGTGAAGGCAAAGAAGGGGAAGGGGAGGGAAAAGAGGAGGGACCACATTATACGTTCCGGCGTGTTGAAATAGTCGCGGGCGTTACCGAGAATGGTTACACGGCCATCACCCTGCCCGAAAGTTTCAAGGCAGGTGCAAAGATCGTCTTTAAAGGCGCGTACGACCTTCTTTCCAAAATGAACAACTCCGAAGAAGAGGGCGGACACTAAGGCAAGACTGGCACTAATGGCCGGCAAGACGACTGAAAGGTGGAACAGTAATTTTATTGGTTCATGACTTTCGGCTGATCAATACACTAAAATGGCGCAACTCTTAAGCGGAACGATACTGATTGCTCTCCTGCATGCCTTGATCCCCAATCACTGGCTTCCCTTGATCGCAATTGCCCGAACGGAACAATGGACAGTTCGCAGCCTTTTGAAAACGGCTTTTCTCTCTTCTGCGGCGCATGTCCTCGGTACCGTTCTGTTAGGCATCCTTCTGGGAAAGGTTAGCGGTGAGCTCGCATCACGGTTCGAAGATTATGTTCACGTTTTCGGGTCGCTCATTTTGGTTGTCTTTGGCATTTACTATTTTTTTTCGAAACACCGTCACGCTGGTTACCATAAAACACCGTCGGATACAAAGCGGTCGCAATTTCGCTGGTTGCTCTTCTTTTCAACCATTATGTTCTTTTCACCCTGCCTTGAAGTACAAAGCCTCTTTATCTCTGCCGGCGTGTATGGAATGAACAACACGCTGCTGATGGCGGCTTTCTATGGCGTAATCAGCGTGAGCGGGATAATGCTGCTTGTTTTTCTGACTTTCCGGGGGGTGCGACTTATCGACATGCACATCCTGGAACGTTTTGAAAAGCAGATCACCGGCTCTGTACTGGTCATCGTCGGGATACTAACATTTTTCATTCATTAAAAATTTTGTCATGAATACGCACGAACACGAAGCACCTGCCAATAAAGACGATCAGGGCGATGCCAATGAAGCTCCGATCCGCAGCATGTTTATGCCCCAGGAGCAGAAAGACGCCGGCAGTGGCGCGCATCAGCACAGTGCTGATGACGGACATGATCATGATCATGGTGGACATGCATCAGGAGCTGCTCCTTCCGCCTGGAAGGAGCATTGGGACCTGCTGACCGCCCTTGCCATCCTGGTAGTGCTTCTCGTTCTGGAATACGGCTTCAAGTACGAGCTGCCGAAATGGCCATCGTTGGCTGTAAATACAATAGCGTACCTCCTGGCAGGCTGGAAGGTGCTCCGTCTGGCCTTCCGCAAAGCGATCCGGGGTGATTTTTTCAACGAGTTCGTGCTGATGAGCGTAGCCACGCTGGGAGCGTTCGTGATTGGCGAATACACTGAGGGCGTGGCCGTGATGGTATTTTACACCATTGGAGAATGGTTTCAGGATGCGGCAGTGCGCAGGGCCAAGGCCAGTATCAAGGCACTCCTTGATATCCGGCCTGAGTCCGTCACGGTCCTTCGGAACGGTGCTTCGGAGGAAGTACATCCTTCGGCGGTAACACCGGGTGAGCTGATACAGGTAAAGCCGGGCGAAAAAGTAGCCCTGGACGGTGAGCTGGCTTCGGAAAGCGCTTCTTTCAATACCGCAGCCCTCACCGGCGAAAGCAAACCCGATACGAAGTACAAGGGGGAGGCAGTATTGGCTGGCATGGTGAACCTGAATACCGTCGCAGAAGTAAAAGTCAGCGCCTTGTTCAAGGACAGTAAGCTGAGCCGGATCCTGGAAATGGTTCAGGATGCAACAGCGCGTAAATCGCAGACCCAGTTATTTATTTCCCGCTTCGCAAAGGTGTACACACCCATTGTATTCGCGCTTGCCTTTCTCCTGGTAGCGGTTCCTGCGCTTTTCGTCGAGAACTACGAGTTCTATACCTGGTTTTACCGTGCGCTTGTGTTCCTGGTAATCAGTTGCCCGTGCGCCCTCGTAGTATCCATCCCCTTAGGATATTTTGGTGGCATTGGCCTGGCAAGCCGCAACGGTATCCTTTTTAAGGGTGGTAATTTTCTAGACGTGATGACTAAAGTTGATACCGTTGTCATGGATAAGACCGGGACGCTTACCAAGGGTGTGTTCCGGGTGCAGCAGGTCGTACCGGTTGGATTGGAAGCAAATGAACTGGTTTTGATTACTGCAGCCCTGGAGCGCAATTCCACGCACCCTGTAGGCCGGGCAGTTGTAGAATACGCAGGCAAGAGCGCAAGCGGACCCCGTGTGGAAGCCGTTGAGGAAATCGCCGGGCATGGGTTGAAAGGGCGCGTGGACGGAAAAGATGTGCTGGCAGGCAACCTGAAATTGATGAAAAAGTTTGCTGTCCCCTATCCGGAAGAAGTGGCGCAGGTAACGGACACGATAGTTGTGACGGCTGTCAACGGCACCTACGCCGGTTATATTACAATTGCCGACGAAATAAAGGAGGATGCTGCCGATGCGGTCCGGAATATGCATAGCCTGGGCATCAAGACCGTAATGCTTTCCGGCGATAAGCAGTCTGTCGTGGATGTGGTATCAGCAAAAATCGGGATCGATGAGGCATATGGTGACTTGCTTCCGGATGGAAAGGTGGCAAAAGTACAGGCGCTGAAGGAGCAGGGCCGGCATATTGCGTTTGTAGGCGACGGGGTCAACGACGCCCCGGTGGTGGCGCTCGCAGATGCCGGGATCGCCATGGGCGGGTTAGGAAGTGACGCCACCATCGAGACGGCAGATGTGGTGATACAAAATGATCAGCCTTCCAAAATAGTTTCAGCGATTCGCATCGGAAAAATCACGCGACGCATTGTTTGGCAGAACATCATTCTGGCAATGGCAGTGAAAGTGATTGTGCTCATTTTGGGAGCGGGTGGAGTAGCGACACTCTGGGAAGCCGTGATCGCCGATGTTGGCGTGGCTCTTTTGGCCATCCTCAATGCCGTCCGCATCCAAAAAATGAACGTATAGAATTTCTTGTCTTGCAGGCAATTTTCGGCAAGATCAGTACGATGAAAGGAAAAACAATAATAGCGCTGATATTGATTTTGGTATGCCTGGATCAGGCTATCAAACTCTATGTCAAAACCAATTTTTATTATAGCGAGCAACGAGTCGTTTTTGATTGGTTCCGCATTCATTTTATTGAAAACCCTGGGATGGCCTGGGGTTTGAAACTAGGTAAAGGTGATCTGGGGAAATTGGCGCTGACACTTTTCCGCCTGATTGCCGTGATCTGGGGATGCTTTTATATCCGGCGGATCATTCAGCAGAAATACCATCGGGGTTTTGTCGTCAGCGTAGGTTTTATTTTTGCCGGAGCGCTGGGAAATTTGCTTGATAGTCTCTTCTATGGGCTAATCTTCGAAAAAAGCGATCCGTCCACACAAAACATTGCACAGGCATTCAGCCCTGGAGGCGGGTATGCAGGTTTCATGTATGGCCATGTGGTTGACATGTGGTACTTTCCTTTCATTCAAACGACCCTCCCCAAATGGGTGCCGTTTTGGGGAGGCGATTATTTTGAATTCTTTTCCCCTGTTTTCAACACCGCCGATGTTTGGGTGTCTGTTGGTGTCATTACGCTATTGCTCTTTCGACGAAATAAACAATAAATACTGGCAAGAATGAATTACGACGTCATAATTATCGGTTCGGGTCCAGGTGGCTACGTCTGTGCCATCCGCTGCGGCCAGTTAGGACTGAAAACGGCCCTGATCGAAAAATACGATGCTCTGGGTGGCACTTGCCTGAATGTAGGTTGTATTCCTTCAAAGGCAATGTTGGAGAGCAGCGAGCATTACCACAACGCCAAAGAGAAATTTTCAGCGCATGGGATCCATCTCGACAACCTGCAAATCAGCCTCTCAGAGATGATTGCGCACAAAGCCGATGTAGTCAAAAAAACGGGCGATGGTGTCAAGTACCTGATGCGCAAGAACAAAGTGGACGTATATTATGGCGTTGGCTCCTTTCTCTCGGCAAACAAGGTTCGGGTGACGGCTAACGATGGAAAAGAAACTGATTTGGAAACAATACGCGTAGTGATTGCAACAGGGTCCAAGCCTTCATCACTGCCCGGCGTGACGATTGATAAAAAGCGCATTATTTCTTCTACCGAAGCGCTGGCGTTGCAGGAAATTCCGAAGCACCTGATCGTCATTGGCGGCGGGGTTATCGGCATGGAACTCGGCTCGGTGTATGCCCGCATCGGTGCTAAGGTCACCGTTGTCGAATACATGGACCAGATTCTTAGCACGATGGACAAGGCCTTGGGAAAGGAATTGCAAAAACCGCTTTCCAAACTGGGATTTACGTTTCATTTCAATCATAAAGTCACTGGAGCAACCAACCATGGCGATAAGGTAGTGGTGACGGCCGAAAATAAGGCAGGTGAAACCGTTTCGTTTGAAGGCGATTACTGCCTCATGGCCATCGGCAGAAAGCCCTACACTGCCGGATTAAACATAGAATCCATTGGTATAGCCACTGAAAAAGGTGGACGGATTGCGGTAGATGAAAATTTCAGAACCAGTGTGGAGAATATCTATGCCATTGGCGATGTGGTTCGCGGACCTATGCTTGCCCATAAAGCGTCTGAAGAAGGCGTGTACGTGGCGGAACAGTTCGCGCGGAAGCACCCACACATTAACTACCGCTCCATTCCCAACATTGTTTATACCTGGCCTGAGGTCGCAAGTGTGGGGCATACTGAAGAGGAACTTATAGCAAATGGTATCGAATATAAATCCGGTTCCTTCCCTATCCTGGCTAATGCCCGCGCGCGCATGAATATGGACACCGACGGCTTTATTAAGGTGCTCGTTCACGGTCAGACCGATGAGATTTTAGGCATACACATGATTGGCCCCCGCGCAGCCGATATTGTCGGTGAAGCTGCGCTTGCTGTGAATGACCGTTGTACGGCCGATGGTCTTTCTAAAGTAGTGCATGGACATCCGACTTTTTATGAAAGCCTGAAGGAAGCATGCCTCGCCGCAACGGGAAAAGGCGCTATTCATTTCTGAACAGGAACAGCTTGAGACAGAGGGACTTTTATTTGGACGTCTTACTTGGCCGACGTACAATTGCGATTGCCGCAGTAATGAAGCCAGGTAAAGAAATGTAGAGCGGCATCCATTGACGGATGCTCCGGCACGTAAGTCGAAAGGTAGCATCTGAGCGGCACTTAGGCTCTTCTTAACAGAACGCCGCAGGCATTTTGCCTACCTTCAAGAACAAAAGTTATGAAAATGAACAGACTGAATTGCTGGAAATGTGTGGCGCTGTTGGCTTCTCTTTATGCAATGACCCATACCTTGATTTCTTAAACTCTATTCGATCCGTTTGTAGTTAGCGGTGTTTTCTGAAATCGCTTCTTTGTCGTGGTAAAGTCTGAAGATTGTGCCATCATGGATGTCCTGCAGGTGTCCCAGGTGCTCTTCGTAGGTAGCCATATGTACTTTCGTAATCATCTGGCACGCGGAATCACCTTGCGGGCGTTTTTTAATAAAACATACTTTATGCGTAACGGTGTAAAGGCTTTGTTGGACGCTTTGGGTTTTCACTTCAATAGTATCCCGGGTGATCCCGTAAGGAGAAGACACCTCAATAGCATAAACACCTGCAATATTTACAGGCGTCTCCTTTGGTTTGTCTTTGCACCCGACAATGAGCAGAAAGATGGTGGGAAGATGAATAAAGCGCATGTTCAAAGGTAGGAAAACGCGGCGCTATCGTTCAAAGGCTGCCGGCGAGACTTACTTTATTTTTCGATATCCTCCCTGCTCGTTCAGGTAGCGCCGGTTGTCGTAGTTTATCAGAAAGACGGTTCCGTCGTCAATATCCTGTAAGGTGGCGGAGTGCTTTTCGAAGATGGCGATATGCCGTTCCACGCGGTAATTGCGTTGATGTTGAAGGTCATGGGCGTTCGGTTGAAACTCCACTTTATGCGTGACCTCGTACGTAGTTTCGCCCGCCTTGCGAACCACTTCAATGGTATCAGACGTGACGCCATACCGGGTCTTAACGCCTAATACATAGGTGCCTGAAACATCTGGCGGATTCGATTCGTCCTGAAGCTGGCATCCAGAGAGAAGAAAAACCGAGGCCAACAAATACGACTGCCGGGTTTGAGCAGGAAAGGATCCGGATTTCAAATAGAAAAGTACGTCATATGACCAAATTCGTCGTGGCATGTATCTCTTTAACAATCATTTCTTGTACCAATGGTTCGAACCCGTCAGAGGCGGAAACCAGTGCTCCGGATGTGGCCCGGTCGACCACTGAGTCATCCACCGCCCCGGCGGTAAGTAAGCCTGCGATAAATCAGCGCGATCTGGAAGAATATAAGGCGGACCTGCACCGGATTGTGGAACGGCTAAGCCGGCAATTAAGCGAAGTGCCGCTGACAGGGGTGGCTGAGTCTGATTTATCCAAGCTCTTGATCATCGACTTTTTCAGTGCCCTTGAACTGTGCCGCCTCCAACAGAAGCGCGGTATTCATGAAGAATTTCGAAAGCTGGCCCAAAACGAAGCCCATTTTTTTGAGGGCGCCGAAGATTATTTCCACGAATACCAGCTCAGCCATGTCGGGGCTTACCGGCCACCCCAAAAAGGCAAGCGCTACCCGGTAAAACACATCGTCATCCCCGAGCAAACCGATATGGATGGTGCTTTTATCGCGGTGCTGGCAGAGTACAATGATCAAACAGCCCGACTCCTTCGTGATTTTCTGCCCAAACTGAAAGACACCGCTATGAAACGGAAGGTGAACGAAATTCTGCAGCACCTCCTACAGACGAACCGCGATTTGAAGTCCGTTAAGGAGGCCTAGAGTCGTCAGAATACTATGCGTCCGTAAGCAGGTTTTCCGCTACCTCCTTACTAAGGGTCAGCCTTTTCTTTTCAAAAAGCACCGTAAGCGACCCGTCAAAATCCTCTATTTCAAGAATTTCAAGCTTAGCTCCAATGGAGAGGCCGATCTTGTCGAGGTAGCGCAGAAAATCGTCCGATGTGTTGGCCAGACTGCGGATTGTGAGGCGCGTCTTCACTGGCGCCGTACCCAATGGCTGTGTTTTCAGCTTTTTGATCCGCCCCTGCTCATCAGGTATTGGGTCTCCGTGGGGGTCTACGGTTGGGTGTCCCAGGTAGGCCTCCAGTCGCTTAATCAGGTCTTCAGATTCAACATGCTCCAGCTGCTCGGCAATCTCATGGACCTCATTCCATTTATATTGCAACTTATCGACCAGGAAAACCTCCCAGATCCGGTGGCGTCGGACGATCTGCAAGGCCTTTTTTCGGCCATTATCAGTTAACTGAATTGTTTTATCCCCAAGAGTTTCCAGGAGGCCCCGCTCACTCATTTTGCGCACCATCTCCAAAACCGTTGCCGGATTCAATTCGAGTGTTTTAGCCAAAGCAATATTGTTGACCTTTTTAACCGGGCGTTGTTCGAGTTTATAAAGCGCTTTAAGGTAGTTTTCTTCGGACTGGTGAGCGAAATGCAGCATTCATCAAAGGTACCCATCCTGCCAAAAATAAAAAATTTGGGAAGCCAAATAAATCTACTTTGGTTATTTGGATTCGGTTTATCTTCATATCCAAATTAATTGAGGCATGGCAAAGAAGCTCTGGGTGCTGGCCGCTTTGGCAGCGACGTTCTCCCTCTATATTTCTTGCAATAAACTACTACCTGGTGCCCCCGGTGAAGATGAGGTCCTGGACGGCCCGGTTGCAGGATTGAGCTCGGAGCAACTGCGCCAATTCCTGGCCGGTGATGTCGCCTTCAACGAGGAAGTATTCACAAGAGAGACGGGGCTTGGCCCCATCTTCGTGGCCGCGTCCTGTGCCACCTGCCATGCCGGTGACGGGAAAGGGCACCCCTTCACGATGCTCACGCGATTTGGCCAGGCCGATACCCTGGGCAACCAGTTCCTTCAGCAGGGTGGCCCTCAATTACAACACCGCGCGATTTCCGGCTACCAGGCGGAAACCATCCCGGCCGGCGCCGCCTTTTCCCGCTTCATGCCGCCCGCGAACACGGGCCTCGGTTTTCTGGAGGCCGTCCCCGATTCCACGTTGCTTCGGCTCGCAGACGAGCATGATGCGGATGGGGACGGTATTTCCGGTCGGCCTAACTGGATAAATGTCCCGGGCTACTGTCTGCTTCGGCCTGGTACGATCGCACGCGGCGACGGAAAGTACATTGGCCGGTTTGGAAAGAAAGCAGCTGTTTATGACCTGTTGCAGCAAACGGTCAATGCCTATAATCAGGATATGGGCGTCAATAGCTCGTACGAGCACCAAAATACCTACAATGGTCAGGAGGCAGATCCTGAGGTCAGCAATCTAACCGTTCAGAACCTCGTGTTTTACCTGCAGACACTGAAAGCACCGATACAGCGTAGTGCGAATGATCCGGCTGTGCAGTCCGGGCGGCAGGTCTTCCTGCGCCTGCAATGTGGAACCTGTCATGTGCCGGAGCTCCGGACCGGCTATTCACCGGTGGCCCCGCTGTCCAACAAGGTGATACAGCCCTATACCGACCTGCTGCTCCATGATATGGGACCTTCTTTGAATGACGGGTATACCGAGGGCACGGCACTTGCGGCGGAATGGCGAACCCCACCATTGTGGGGGCTCGGACTCTCCAAAAATTCACAAGGAGGGCGCTACTTTCTGATGCACGACGGCCGGGCCGGGTCAATTGAGGAAGCCATTCAGCTTCATGGGGGCGAGGCGCAGCAAAGCCGTGCGGCATTCCAGCAGCTAAGCCCCGGCGATAAGGCCAATTTAATCCGTTTTCTTGAATCGCTTTAATTATGGACAGAAGAACTTTTCTAAAGCAGGGTTGCAGCGCCTGCCTCGCATTGACGGCGGTGGGAACATTAATCACCAGCTGTGCGAGTACCCGTTATATTTCAGGCGAATTGGGCAAGGATGGTGTCACCGTGCGTAAGGACGATTTCCTCGTTCGCCAGAAGGGAGGGGCAGCATTCAGTTCCTTCATCATCATCCGCAACGAGGCCCTCCAGTACCCGATCTGCCTGTTTCGAATAAATGACAGAGAGTTTTCGGCGCTTTGGATGCGCTGCAGTCACCAAGGGGCTGAGTTGCAGGCATCGGGAGATGTGTTGCAGTGTCCCGCTCATGGCAGCGAATTCGACAGGCAAGGGATTGCTACTTCCGGGCCCGCAACAGATCGTCTTCGCAGTTTCCCGGTCCGGATCGATGGGAACAACTTATTTATTGACCTCAGAAAGCAAGTATGAAACCACTTTTGATTTTTGCCCTGGCAGTGGGTGCGTCGGTTCCGGCGTTTGCGCAGATCGATCCGGTACTTCTCCGCCGGCCGGAGCAGGACTCCGGAGGGGCGCGGCTGAACATGGATGCGGTTTATAGCCGGCCTTTCAGCCAGTTCGGTAAGTTGCCTGTTGCGCTGGGAGGATATGTGGAAGCAAATTATCAATACGTAGGACAGGATGGCGTATCCGACCGGCACCAGTTCCAGTTTCGCCGGTTGACCCTTTTTGTGTCATCGTCGATCTCGAAGCGGATCCGGTTTCTGAGCGAGATTGAATTTGAAGATGGCGCCAAAGAGATCAGCGTGGAATTTGCGTCGGTCGACTTTGAGTTCAATCCCTTGTTCAACCTCCGTGGGGGGATTGTGCTCAACCCGATCGGAGCTTTCAATCAGAATCATGACGGCCCTAAATGGGAGTTTGTTGACAGGCCGCTTTCGGCTACCCGGATGCTGCCGGCAACCTTTTCGAATGTTGGCTTTGGCGTTTACGGAAAGAAGTATGCCGGTGATTGGGTTTACGGGTACGAAGCTTACCTGACCAATGGCTTCAACGAACGAATTGTGGACAATACAGAGGGGCGGACCTACCTGCCTGCCACCAAAGAAGACCCTGATCGGTTTGAGGAGAATTTCAGTGGCAGCATGCTCTTTACCGGGAAAACAGCACTTCGGCATCGAAAGGTCGGCGAACTGGGCGTTTCGTATATGAGCGGCGCCTACAATAAGTTTGAAGTAGACGGGTTAAAGATCGACAGGAAGCGCACCGTCAGCGTATGGGCGGTCGACTTCAATAGCACGCTGCGTTCGGGAACAGCGCTTACGGGTGAATGGGCATGGGTGAAAGTTGACCTGCCGGCCGACTATACCGAACAGTTCGGCAGAAAGCAGCAGGGCGGGTTTTTAGACATCGTGCAGCCGGTGTGGAAACGGAGTATGTTCGGATTTGACAACGCCGTATTGAATGCGGCCTTGCGGATTGAATATGTCGATTGGAACAGGGGACGTTTTGGTGCAAGCGGGAGTATGATCAGCGATCATCTTTTTTCTCTGGTTCCGGCTCTATCCTGGCGTCCGTCAGCTCAAACGGTTCTCCGGTTTAACTATAGGTACCAGTGGCAACGAGACCTCTTTGGCAATCCGCCGTCCCGACTCGCCGCATTCCAGTTTGGCTTCTCGAGTTATTTCTAATCTAGCACTGTGAGCCTTTGAAGGCTTTTTCTAAAAGTTTTGGTTTTCGCATATATAGGCCCTCTCTTGAAAAATGAGTGAGGTTGCCTGCTTGCCGCAGCTGTCCAATAACACTTCGGCAGTAAGCTTTCGATCTTTTTGCGACCAGGTAACGAATATTTTGTATTGCCATTGGGGAGGTGAAAGGCTGAATGTGGCCGTAGTTCTACCTTATAGTGCCAGCCCCCAGAGAGCCAAATGCTTTCTCGAGTTAGCTGTATCCGCCATTGTTAGCAGTAACTTTTTTGCTAATGCTACAAGATTGCAGGCTTGCGTTATCGTCGTCCGCCATAGCATTCCGTAGGCAATCCTTGACGATGTTACAGTTTGACTATGTTGCGTTAGATTTGATGACCGTGCAACTCGAGTAGAGATTCGGAGTCAACTCTTGGTTTTTTCCTGAAATTGCGTTGAGTTGCTTACTTGCTTGACAAGTAGTTTATCAAAAGCGCCGCGGTAATGATCAGCAGTCCGAAGAATTCTCTTGTTTTTTCTATGTAAGGTTTGGTCGCTTTCATGCTTTCGGTAATGCTGGGACTTCTGTATTTAACGACCCAGTCGCGGACGCCATCTTTAGCGAAGAACAAAACAAAGGCGTGGGCCAAATAGAAGGCGCCCAGTGCCATGTAGATGCGGGGAAGAAAAACAGAAAAGACGGCCAGTGCACAACAGATTGCGGCCGCCATATAGATGCTCACCCAAAGCCAGGCATCGCTGTCATTAAAATTGAAATAGGCAAAAAGTACGAAGGCGAGAAAGAAAACAATATTTATGATGGAGAGCAGCATAGTTGAACACGATAGCGTGAAGAATATTATTATCCCGGTGTACGGAAGGGGTAAATTACCTTTGAAATAGCTATGCCATGCGACTGAATTATTCGCGTGTGAGTTGTTGCCAGATTATATGGTACACATCAGGAGCTGTAAGCTCTTTACTGCGCCAGGCGTCTTTTGTGATCAGCACCGGTTGGTAGGCGCGTTCCGTTACCAGCCGTCCATGCGAGCCTTTTATCAAAGTGGCATCGAGCGGAATCACATCCATCACATAGCGGAGGCCCGCTTTTTTCCGGAGCAACTTATACGCGGCTCTTGCCTTCGATGTCATGAACAACTCCACCGGATCATAACCGGGCTTTTTATGAATGTCCACCACGCGGGCATAGTCAGGTGCTTTTGCGTCATCCAGCCAGAAATAGTAAGTGAACCAACTCTGTTCGTCCGCCATGACCACGAAATCCCCGGCACGCTCATGGTGAATCTTATGGTCTTCCTGTGCAGCCCGATCCAACACCAGCTCCACACCCTTGAGGCTCTCTACGATCTCGCGCACCTGGCCCATTGCGGCTGGATCGTTGACGTAGACATGGGCCACCTGGTGGTCGGCAACTGCAAAGGCTTGCGACGCACCTGCATCCAGCAACTCAAGGCCCCGCTCTAGGCGGACGGCTAGTAATCCCCGTTCCCTGAGTGCCCGATTGATATGGACAGGCCGGCTGACATTCGTGATGCCGTATTCGGATAAAATAACGATACGTGCTCCATTAGCTGAATAATGACCAACCAGCCCTTCCACCACCTTGTCGACCTCCTTCAAGTCGCCGCTGATCTTTTCGAGATTCTGCCCCCATTTCTGCAGACCATAATCCAGGTGCGGCAGGTAGATCAGCGTGAGGGTAGGATCATACTTTTTATCGGTATATACAGAAGCGTCTGCGATCCATTGCGTGGAGCTGATGTCGGTAGCAGGTCCCCAGAATTTGAAGAGCGGGAATTGACCGAGTTCCTGTTGCAATTCATCCCGCAGGCCGGCCGGCTGGGAGTAACAATCGGGTATCTTTCTGCCGTCCGCCAGGTAGTTCGGACGGGGCGTTACCGAATAGTCCGCCGATGAATACATGTTGTACCACCAGAACATATTGGCGCAGGTAAACGAAGGGTCTTCTTTTTTCGCCCGCTCCCAGATCTTTTCTGCCTGCACCAACTTATTGGACTGCTTCCAGAACTTGACCTCGCAATCGGTGCGGTCATACCACCCGTTGCCTACGATTCCGTGTTGGGCGGGATACTTCCCGGTAAGATAGGTTGATTGTACGGACGTAGTAACGCCGGGTAGCAGTGGCCGGATGGTATGAAGGTGGGCGCCGGAAATATATTTCTTCAAAAAGGGGGTATGTTCACCAATCAGCGAAGAGGATAATCCAACGATGTTGATGACAACGGTTTTTCGCATGTTGTATCGTACTTAGTGATTACTTCTGTTAAGTGTTTGCAGGACCCAATCGAGCTCCCGGGAAATGGATTGCTGGAGTGGCAGCTTGAGTTCCTCCGGCAGCACTTCCCAGGTATAGGTCTCGATTTCCAAATGGGCGGTGAACGGTTTCCTCTGTTGTAGTCCGAGCACTTCCTCGATATCGGCTCGCGTTGCCTTCAGCACGCCAAAACCTTCTACAAACAGTGGTACATGATAGTGGGCCCGCCATTCGCAGACAGAGCTATCCCCGGCTTCTTTCAATGCATCCGGCAGGTCGGCATAGCGTTTCAAGGCACCGTCCTTTGTCCGGGCCACTAACTGGTGCAGGTACACCGGCTCATTGAACTGCCGGAAGGCATCGATCACCGCCGCTCTTTCCTGCGCATCTCCGTTCAGGGCAGCCTTCAGTGCCGCACTGATCTGGATCTTACCAATGCGGATTCCTTGTTGCTGCAACTGTTGCACGATGGCCTCGTGGTTCTCATACTCTATGGCGAAATGGCAGATATCATAGCAAAGCTGCACATGCTCCCTGAGCATCCTTTCAGCTTCTGTCTTGCTGCAACGAAACTGCTCCATCAGGAAACAGCCCCCCCGGGGCAAGAGGTATTGCCAGTACCATTCTAAAAACTCTGCTCCGCATTCCAGCAGGCCGTCCGGCTCCGGCTCGAGATCAATATGAATGACTTTGCCGGTCTGTTCTTTTAGTTGTACGAGGCTTTTTACTACCTCCAAGAGGTTGTCGGTGGCCCGCTCAAAGGCGAGCTGCTTTTCAGCGTCCGTTGGGTGCCAATGCCGGTAGCTGAGCGGAGAGGTTGAAATGCCGCCCTCCATGCCCTGTGGCAACAGGGCTGCCAGAATCCTGGCGAGGCGAATCGTATAGACAACCCTGTCGCCGGTTGTCCAATCAGGCGCATGCACCCCATCTTTCACCACTTCATGGTGAAAGCCGCCGTAGGGAAAGCCATTCATCGTAAAGACGTAGCAGTCGTGCACCTGAAGCCATCCCTGGAATTCTTCCAGCTTTTCTTCTTTTTCCAGCTCGATGCTGGCCACATTCGATAAGCGTAAGCCCACACCAAAGGACTTGTCCGGGCAAACCGCCTTTTTTATTTCCGGGAGATGTTGCTTCAAGGCGGCGAAATGATCGCCCCAGCTTTCGCCGGCGTGTATGTTGGTGCAGTACGTAAGGTGTCCTTGCGCCGTTTTCATCGTGTATCCTTCTTTTGTTCTTTCAGGCAGTATTCCTGCAGCCACCTGCTTGCCCTGATGATCATGCGTGGCTCCATCTGGTGCACTTCGTCTCCCACGCCGATCTCTTTTAGCAGGGTTACGGTTAGCCTGCCGCCAAGGTGCTCGCGGAACTCGGTGAGCCCCTGAAGCAAGGCGTTCTGCGCATCGGCTACTTCGAGCAACGGGTGCATCAGCTCAAAGCCCAGAGCTTCCAGAAGAGAAAGGATGCGGCGCAGCGATGGTTCATCTAATTTCCCCGACAGGTAGGAATAGGTGCTGTCCAGCGCGATGCCCAGCGCCACGGCTTCGCCATGCCGTACGGAGAAATCCGTAAGCTGCTCGAGCTTGTGCGCGCTCCAGTGGCCGAAATCCAGCGGGCGGGCGGAGCCCATCTCAAACGGGTCGCCTGAGGCAATGTGCTGCAGATGCAATTCCGCGCAGCGTTTGATGTGGTAGTGCATGGCGTCCATATCCCGGGCCATCATGGCCGCAGCATTTTCCTCGAGCCAGCGAAAGAAGGCCGCGTCCTTGATCAGCGCCACTTTCACCGCTTCGGAAATTCCCGAACGCCAGTCGCGCTCACTCAAAGTGGTCAGGAAATGAGTATCGTTGAATACAGCCACGGGCGGCGCGAACGTGCCCAGGAAATTCTTTTTCCCGAAATAGTTCATGCTGTTCTTGACGCCGACACCGCTGTCGTTTTGTGAGAGCACGGTCGTAGGAATACGGATGTGGCGAACGCCCCGGTGCGCAACGGCACTTGCGTATCCCGCCATATCCAGCACGGAGCCACCGCCAATAGCCACTACATAGGAGTGCCGGTCGATGCCACACTTGTTGATGGCATCCAGCAGCGTCTGAAAATCCGCGTCACTGTTCTTCACCTCTTCGCCCCCGGTTACCGGGACAATGGCAGCAAGTGCGTAAGCAGGCATCGCGCTGCAATACTCTTCGATCTGCTGTTCCAGTTGCGGATGATGGCTGGCCACCTCCTCATCGATCACAAAAAGTAATTTCTTGATGGCACCATCCTGTGCCTGCTCCTGCAAAAAATCCCTCAGCAGCAGATTGGAAGTGTCAAAGAGATGACTGGTAAAAAATACCCTATACTGGAAGCGGACGGTAAATGATTGTTGTAAGAAATCCATAGCAGGACATTGGTGTTTTTACGGTTATGATTCGGTTACTTTCCAACCATTAGGTTACGGCAAATGCTTTTGCGAGCCAGAGCGAAAGGGGCAGCAACAGCAGGATCATTAACGCAACCGAGAGGGTGCCAAAGGCTGCCGCCCAGGCTGCATTCATCAGGATCAGTGCCAGCACGCCCGCCTTCACCGCTTTCCCGATAGAAGGCCCGACAGGGTTACGCACTGCTTTTTGCAACGGCCAGAAGATCATCGCTGCAAAAACAGCCAGGAACAACAAGGCAAATAGGAAGGTTCCGTTCCGGTAGGCGATCCATAAGATACTGCCGATGACCAGCGCATAGAAAATACCCGCCGTCCTGAGAATGCTGCGGCGCCCCCCATGCACTTCGCCACGACTGATCATGGTGATCGCAGCAATGTAGAGAACCGGTATAATGCCGATGACCCAATGAGTGCCCAACGCAGCAGGCAGTATGCTCATACCCAGGCATATGTTCAAGCCTCGGCACAATCCCATATTCAGCGGCCCCAAAAAATAATGATGCTTTCCCCACTTGTCATACAGCAGCGCCGCAATGGCAATAGCAACGGCAATAGCGGCTGAGGGCGTGAAGCTCCGGTGGACGAAGTAAGCAGCTACAATTCCCATGAGCAGCAACAGGCCTCCCAAAATAGCAGCGTTCGTTCTTGCAATTAGTCCGCTTGGAATAGGACGCTCAGGCCGTTCCATTTTGTCCAGGTCTGCATCGAAGACGTCATTGAATACTACGCCGCCGCCGTACAGCCCGATGGTAGCGAGGGCGAGCAAGAGCACCGGGGCAAGCTGCAGCCCGCCGGGCTGCAACTTGCCGAAATAGCCGGCAATAGCCACGCCTGCCAGTATATCGGAGATCGCCGTTACAATATTGGCCGGGCGCATCAGGCGAAAATATCCCTTCACTTGTCTCGGTGACATCAGCGTATGATCAATGAGTTCTTGTCGATCCTTGGTTGTTGTCCGCCCCGAAGAATGCTGTTGCCTTCAAACTTGCGGCTCTGGTCAATGTCTTTGATGGCTGAAAAATCCGCTTCGTAGATCTGCCCGCTGTGGCTGAAGGCGGTAATGGCGTTCTGGTAGGTCACCAGGCGGATGGCCTCCTCGCTGATACCCTGCTCCTTCATGAGGGCAGCCGTTTTCGGAACCGCCAGCGGATCGGAGATGCCCCAGTCGGCAGCAGAATTGACCATGATGCGCTCAGGGCCATATTGCTTTACGATCTCCACCATGCGTTCATTGCCCATTTTAGTGAAGGGATAGATCGTGAAGGCGACCCAGAAGCCGCGGTCGAGCACCTCTTTTACGGTCTCCTCGTTATTGTGGTCTACGATCACGGTAGCAGGGTCCAGTCCATGCTCAAGGGCAATGTCCATACTGCGGGTGGTGCCGTGCTTTTTGTCACGGTGCGGGGTATGTATCTGCACGGGCAAGCCTGCTTCTTTCGCCAGCTCCAGTTGCAGGCGGTAGTATTTTTCCTCGGCAGCAGTCTGATCGTCAAAGCCGATCTCGCCGATACCGACTACGCCTTCCTTGTAGATGAAGTGCGGAAGGATCTCCATTACCTGTTCCGCGAGCGCCTCGTTATTGGCTTCTCTTGAATTTAGCCCGATGGTGCAGTAATGCTTGATGCCGAACTGCGAAGCGCGGAAACGCTCCCAGCCGATCAGGCTGCTGTAGTAATCCTGGAAGGAAGCAACACCGGTGCGTGGCTGCCCGACCCAGAACGCAGGTTCAATGATGGCCACCACGCCCGCGTCGGCCATCGCCTGATAGTCGTCGGTAGTGCGGGAGGTCATGTGTACATGCGGGTCGAAAAACTGCATGCCCTTGACACTATCGAGCGAAAAAGGCTTGCCGGATGGAGGGTGAAGGTCTTTTTCCGTCAGGCTCCTCTTGTCGAAATCATCGTGGCTGCAACACATGCGTTCAATATTTTGGTGTAAATGAGGTTTAGGTTTCGGGGTATATGGATCAAAGGGCGGCAGCTTTTGCTTTTTTGCTGATGCCGTTCCATCGTTCTTTTTCTTCTTCTGCGGAGAGTGCAAAGGCACCATGCTGCAGCAACGCCTGTGCAGGTGCATAGTTGCTGCGGCTGCACGCCAGCAGGGCCGCTTCCCTTTCGAGCGGTTGCTCTGAGCGGGCAATCTTTTCGATGTCCGGAAAGATCTTTTCGTCGATGAAAGGACCGACGCAGCGCCACAGCAGCGGGTTCACCGGGCGATGTGCGGCCCAGCGCTCGTGGGCATAATCCGACAGGATCTTAGCCAGTTCCCGGTTCGCTCGTTCGTCGAGGCCGATGATCTGCTCCACGGGCTTCTCGGTAAAAAAGGCTTTCAGCACCATTTGGTTCCAGGCAGCTTCCTCCAGGTTCTCCGAGGGGTAAGGGTTGTTGCACATAATGGCCTGCAACACGTCGCCGATATTGCTCCGGATCCCTTCCGCACAACGCATCCGCCATCGCTGGGGGTAAGCAAGCACGGGTAGGGCTGAATATAAGGCAACCTGCTCGGACATTTCAGCCCCGGAAAACAAGCTTTCTATTTTTTCGACGTACGCGTCTTCAGCGCAAGCATCCAGTTGCAGGAAAAGCCATACGCGGCAAAGCCGGTCTATCGTCCAGCCGTTCACCGAAACCCCGGGGCGTATGTTCCCCATTATTTTTTGCTCCCTTTCTCTTATCTGCACGTCTGCCTTCCCTGTTTTTTGAGGGATAAGGGCGAAGGTGCGGCTGAGGGCATTTCCCGATGCCGAAGCCGCGCTTTGGATTAACCAAAACCAGGCAGCCGGCGTTATATTTCTTTGGATAATGGTGCCGCACGTACCAAGTAAATCGGCAGCAGAAAAGATGTGCATGTTTGCGTATTCGTTGCGAGTTTGTATCAATAATTATACCCGGCTGTAGCTGTTTCATTGGTTTTACCGGAGTGATACGAGCCAGGGCGGATCATCGGCTCACCTGGGCCGAACTATTCTACCGGCCACGAATACCGATCCGTTGGCTCTGAGCAAGATTTTCGTTGCAGCAGGCATTTACCGGAAGACATCAAATCAGCACTGGAAGGTTGGCGAACTGGGCATACAGTTTATGAGTGGCGCCAATAATTTCAAGGAGCATGGCCTGCTATTGGTACGAAATGAAAAAGGACCCTCCAAAGGTCCTTTTTCATTTATTAGAAATCTGCTAGAAGCGCGCTCCAACAGATACAAAAGCCGTGCGGCCGTCGCCGGGAAGTACACCGGGGCCGGGATAACCGCCCGCGCGGCGCGTGAAGTAGCGCTTGTCGAACAGGTTGTTGATACCCGCCTTCAGCGTCAGGCTTCGTGTGGCCTTGAAGGACGCCGACAGGTCGGTGATGGTATATGCGGGAATGGGACCGCTTTGGCCGTTGGCGGCAATAGCAGTGGTGTTGGTAGCGTCAGAGAAGGTCAGACCCGTGTGGCTGATCTGGCCGGTGAGCAGGAAGCCTTTGTAGCCGGCGCTGATGCCACCGCGGAAGATATCCTGCGGGGCGTTCTCTACGCGCTTGCCGGCAATGATGCTGTCTTTGAACGAGCTGCTGTAGCGTGCATCAAGGTAGCTGTAGGAGCCGAACACGATCAGGCCCCAGTTGCTATTGCGGCGGAAGGCGCGCACCGGGTTGAACTCTACAAAACCTTCGAAGCCCTTGCTCGTGCTCGAGCCGAGGTTGGTGACGAGGCGGTAGGCCGGCGTGCTGCCCGTTGCGGCGAAGGTGCGGGTGCCCACGCGATTGTCGTACTGCAGCAGGAAGCCGCTGACGTCAAACTGCAGGTAGCTCTTCAGCTTGCCGCGGTAGCCGAGGTCGATATTATAGCCCTTCGAATCCTTCAGATCCTGGTCAATGATATCGGTGGTAGCGGCCGGCGCCTGCAGGTTGGCAAACTGGATGGGGCGGTAGGCCTGGGCGAATGAAGCATAAACTTCGGTGGTCTTCGTTACATGAAATTCGGCGCCGATGCCCGCGAGCAGGAAGGAGCGGCTGCGCGTTACATCCTGAAGCAGGCTGTCCTGCCCGTTGGTCTTGTAACCGATGCGGCCCGAAGCGTTGCCGCGGAGCCACTCATAGCGCAGACCGGGAATAAGGAGGATGCGATCGGAGATGCGAAAGACGTTTTCGACGTAGGCGGCCAGATTCTGCGATCCGAAGTTGATGTCGCGGTCGTAGCGGCCACCCGGGGCAAGCGACATGTCGTAGTCGGTGCCCGTGGTGCCGCGGCCTTCGGCGAGGCGGTGGGTATTGCCCGTGTAGGCACGGATGCCACCCGAGAAGGTATGATTGCGGCCCGCGAGTTTATAATCGGTGATGATGCGGCTCTCGAGCACGTAGTTGCGGTAAAAGTCGCCATTGAGCACGCGATTATTATACTGCATCGTGCTCTTGTTGATCGTATCGGCAATATTGATGGCACGGGTGAAGCCTACCGAATTGCGGTCGCCGATGGTGGCCGAAACCTTGGTGGTCCAGCGGGTGCCCGGATTGATCTGCCAGTTGGCTGTGAGCGCGGGCATCGTCCAGGTAACGTCGAACCAGTTGCGGCTGCGGAGACTTTGCTGTGCGTTCTGCTCAAACTGCAGGTCGGTGAGGCCGCCCGGCTGCTGGCTGCGGATGTTGGAGCGCATCAGTTCGGCCGAAAGCGAAAACTTAGGCGTGAAACGGTAGGTAACGGTGCCGAAGCCTGCGTTGGTATAGTAGCGGCTGTTCTGACGCCATCCATCCCCGTTGCGGTGGTCGAAGAAAGCGTAGTAATTCACTTTGGCTGTATTGCCACCGATCGCGTTATAGGAGTTGAAAAGGCGGTTGGACCCGACGGTCTGCTGCGTTTCGAATTCAAAAGGCTTGCTGATCTCGGAGCCGTTGCGGAGTATGTAGTTGACCATGCCGCCAAACTGCGGACCGTATTGCAGCGCGCCCTGGCCGCGAACGACTTCGATGCGCTGCACCGCCTGGAGTTGCGGGTTGTAATAGGCTTCGGGGTAGCCGAAGGGGTCGGCGGCAATGTCGTAGCCGTTCTGGCGTACGTTGAACTCCCAGCTGCGATTGGGACTCAGCCCGCGGGCGGCGATACCGATCTGGATACCTGAGGGGTCGCTTTCCCATACGTGGATGCCCGGCACCTTCGCAAGGACTTGGCGCATGGTGTTGGTGACCACATTGCCCTGAACGTTGTCGAGAACGATCAGGGCGCTTTTCTTGCCTGCATAAATATTGGTACCTACGACCTCAGGAAGGGCCTGGTAGTCGGATCGGCTGCCGCGGCCTACCACTGTGATCTCGGAGAGGTACCGGGTTTTCGGCGCCGTACTATCGTCGGCAAAGGATTTATCGGGAGTATTCTGGCCAAAGGCGCCAAGGCCTAACAGAATGCCGGTAGCAACAAGGGTCGTCTTCATTAAGCGGTTCGTTTAAGCCCGCAAATGTCGACGAGCTTTCAGGTCGTCTATTTCGAATTCGGGAAAAAGTATTTCGATAAAGGAAAATCCTAGCCAGACGTCTGACTCCGAAGCTTGCTTTGCGCGAAGCCCACCTTATTGCTCCGACAACGATTGGTTCGCTAAGAACTTCCGGTCGCTCAACGTGCGCAGGAATGCAAGCAGGTTCGTCTTTTCTTCTGGTGTCAGGGCAATTCCATTTCTAACCAGGCTGTCGACATTGGGTGTTTGTTGAACACCACCTGCATAGTGGTTGAGGACGGCGTCTAAGGTCACAAAGCGGCCGTCATGCATGTAAGGGGCTGTGAATTCAACGTTTCGGAGGCTGGGAACTTTAAACCGGAACCGGTCTGATGGATTCAAGGTGACTTCGGCACGTCCTTCATCTCCGTTAAGGCCAATCGCCAGGCCGTTATTCCGGAAGCTATGGTCCGTAAATAGCGGCTCTTTGTGGCATGAAGCGCATTTCTGCTTGAAGATCGCATACCCGGCCTCCTCAATGGGAGAGAAAGCGGATAGCCCCCGCACAACGCTATCGTACCGAGCATCGGCACTGACACACATGACCATGAACTGAGACAGCGCCTTCATCGTCCGGGCCGTGCTAATTTCATCGGAGCCAAATGCCTTTTTAAAAAGTGCAGGATAATCGGGATGTGACCGGAGCTTCACCAATATGTTATCTATGGATTCGTCCATTTCCACATGGTTCGTGATCGGTGCTATCGGCTGGAAGTCGAGATCGAAGATGCCCCCGTCCCACATAAAGGTCGGCGACCAGGCGAGGTTCATAATTGCCTGTGAATTGCGGCGGCCGAGGCGATCGTCGATTCCGTGGCTTACGTCATGACCGTGTTGGGTAAATGCAGCGGATTGGATATGGCAACTACCGCAGGAAATGCTGTTGTTCCGAGAAAGGCGCGGCTCATAAAATAGCTTTCGTCCGAGCTCGAAGCCTGCCTGGGTGACGCCGTTATTTTCAAAACGGTAAGCCGGTTCCGGAAAATGCGCCGGATTCCGGAAGCCGCCAAATGCCTCCAACACCTCCTTTGAGCAGGAGAGGAGTAGCATAAAAGCTGTGCAAAAAAGGATATAGCGCCGTTGCATGGGCGGATTTAGTTTTCGGTATGATCGTGCCGGAACGCCTGAACATAATTGTTGGCCACCGTCTGGCTGAAATCACTGAACATGACGCTGGGATTGGCTGCAATGCTTACCGGGGTCGGGCCGTCAAAGACCTTCATGGCATCCACCACGAAGTGGATGTTGACATTTCGCCCGGAGCGGGGACGGGCGTTCCCGGCCACACTCAAGTCAAAAGTGATGGGTTTGATATTATTGATAGTGGGTGCCGAGTAACCGCCAAAGCCGCCGACGTGGTATCGGAACTTATTTTGCCCGCTTGGGTCAACCGGTGCTGTGGGAGACAGTCCCTCCAGCTTCATGAAAATGTATCCGCTGTTCCATCCCCAGTACATACCATCGTCCATGCTTCCGGCAGGGTCGAGCACGCCGGTACGGCGCGAAATGTCCATAGTGCTCCTGAGGCTGTCCACGCCAACAGTGAAGCGAAGCTCCCGGTATTCGCCTGCCGGTACGCGCAACCGGCAGTACCGCGAGTCGGGTATATGTTCCCGAATGAGGAAATAGCTGCTATCCTGGGGTACGGTGTAGCGGGTGCCGTCGGTCTTTACCAGGCTGATGTTGGAGATGAAGTACTGGAAGCGCGAAACCGTAAAGGCCTCACCGGTGCCATTTGTATAGGTTACGGCGTTTAAAAAGAGGTTTTGCCCCCCGATGATGTTGTCGAATTCTATGGTAAGCGGCACCAGGTCAGATTCGGCCGGCGTGCCAGGAGTGGCGGGCGCTTCTGCGCTTTTCTCGCACGAAACACCGATGGTGCTTATGAATGCCGCGAGCAGTAGCGTTAGGTGTTTACGTGTTACCATTGTGGGACGAATGATAGGTGGGCGAGCGGGTTACATATACTGAAATCTATTTTAAGCAACTCCAAATTGCAGGGCTCTATTGTAAATTTAGCCAATCATGCCAATATTTTCATTTATGCCGCCGGCAAGAACGATAGAGATCGAAGTCTGGCGATTGGTGAAAAACAAAAAGCCTGCATTAAGCAGGCTTCGAATAAAAGTTATTATAATTAAGCAGACTTGAGCAATTTCATGAATCGGTCGGCTTGCTCTTTTGTCTTGATGATTTGAGACAAAGAAGAGCGGTTACGACGGGTTGAATGAGTAACCTTGCCATTTCCCTGAGCTTGTTTCTGCAGGGCCTCTAACTTTTGTTGAAGTTTCTTTTCCACAGGATAAAGTTATTACTATTTCTAATAATTATTATTAGTAAAATATACAAAATTCAGGCCTGCTGTTCCTTTTTAAGCCCAAAAACGAAATAGTTAAACATAGGCCTGGGCCGTGGGTCATTCTTGTTGATGCGAATTGGAACAGGCATAATGTCTTGAAAATCAAATGGATTTTCATATTGCGTCTTGCCAAAGCGGGTGATTCTGACATAATACTTGATGCCAAAAAATTCGAAGAATTGATCTAGGTAGTCGTAGTTGACTTTCAAAAGGAAGTGGTATAAGGCTGCCCTTTCATTATTCGATCCGTCGACTCCCAAAAAGTGGTCGGGGTTCTTACGGAGGTAGCCCAATGCTTCAAACATTATTGTTGAGAATACGGCTGAATAATCTTTATGTGTAAGCTGGACTTTATCATCAATGCCACCTCTTGCATCCATCGGTCCGAACGCCAGATTGTAAACGTTAGGAAGAAATTCCATCTCCTCGTTATGTATTTCGACTTTCAGTGGCACGGAATGCCCGTCAATTAACTCAGTAGGGAAAACCCCGTTGCGAAAATCTTCGGATATCTCAGTAAAATTAAATTCACGATCAAAGTCAATTCGGACATTTAGAGCCATGAAGTGGTTTGTGCTAATATATTAAATCTCTGAAATTATTTTTCACATTAGCAATGAAGCTCGGCAGTCCCCATTTTCTATTTATCTTAGTAACGAAGCGCTATGTGTGACAACCTATCTCGGCGGTGTTATGCATGGAAATTGATAAACAAAATAATTTAAAAGAATAATCATGGAACTGTTAGTAGCATACCAACCAGAGGTATTATTTATGAACGATATTGATCAATTGGATTTTTCAATGATCAAAATGAAATTGCAGGACAAGGAAGAGGGACAAGGCTGGACAAAAAAACAGTGTGAAGATGCGGAAATAGAATATAAACGCTTCCTTTCCCTAAAACGGACGTACCCGAATTTGGAAGTGGTTCCTAATAAAGCCATTGATATGTTCTGGCATCAACATATCCTGGACACAGCTAAATATGCCGACGATTGCGAGTCGATTTTCGGATATTTTCTTCATCACTATCCATATTTTGGCATGAACGGGGAGCAAGACGCCGAAAATTTAAATACTGCGTTTGAGGAAACAAAAGTGCTTTATAGGAAACATTTTGGAATCGACTATGTGGGCGAAGCTCCGAAGTGCAAGGCGCCTAAATGCCGCACGGCATGTAAGCCGATGAAGTGTCGTTAATAAAGACAATATAGATGAGTCAAACCCATTCTCAGTTAAGCGAAAGTGCCCCTGAAAAAGGGGCTTTCGCTTATAATTTGGCAAAGCATGACCATATTGAAGCATTATGTGAAGACTTGGATCAGGAGGGGATGCAAAGAGAAGTAGAAAAACACCTGCTTCAGCTAACGCAACGTTTTGTCCCAAATTACAATGTCTTATTCCTATTTGACGAGTTTACCCTGATTTCATCATGGGAAGCAAACACTATATACCAAGCTTTAAATCAATTCTCCGAAGAAAAGGATCTTTTGTTGGTGCTGCATAGTATTGGTGGTTCTATTGAGCCGGCTTATCTAATCAGTCAGACCTGCAAAAAGAAAACAAAACAGAAATTCTGCGTTACAGTTCCCCGTAAAGCTAAGTCTGCAGCCACACTTCTTTCTCTTGGTGCAGATGAGATTCATATGGGAATGCTAAGTGAGTTAGGGCCGATTGATCCTCAAATTAAACTTCTAGGAGAAACAGAGAGCTGGCCTGCATTGGGGGTCGGCCATTCCTTAGAATATATTGCCAAATTAGTATGCCAACATCCGGGATCCGCCTCAATGTTCGCTCAGTATTTGACCAACAAATTAGAGCCGAACCAACTTGGGTACTTTGAACGCGTTTCCGAATCAGCCGTTCAATATGCTGAGAGGTTACTTGGTACCAAAGAAGTTGCTGCTGAAGAAACGGTGCAGAGTGTTGCAGGAAAATTGGTCTATCATTATAAGGACCACGACTTTGTCATAGATATCGATGAAGCAACAAAGTTACTCGGAAGTACTATTGTCAGAAAACATACATCTGAATATCAGTTCGGAAGTGAAGTCTACGATTTATTTGATCGGATGACCTTACAAATTTTAAAAAGACACGACCGGCATTTTACTTACGTCGGCAATGTTTCAAGCGGGTTGAAAGTCGTCGGGTTATCGTCCTAAGAATGGATATTTAGCTAGATGAAGTGAGATTTGAACAAAATAGCCTGAGATCAAATAGGCTCTTTTGATAATTTTTCTCGTACAGTCAAGAGCTGCCTTTCCATTTCTGGTGTGACCAATTGTCCAGACACTGCAGTGTCACTACTTTTGTATTGGTTAGAGTCTATCCATGAAGTTGATGATCAAAAATATGGTTTGTCCGCGCTGCATTATGTCCGTAGAGCAGCTCTTGTCCCAGCATGGGATGCAGGCCAGTGCCGTCAGGCTTGGTGAGGTCGATCTGGCCATTGCTCCCCAACCAGAAACCCTGCAGCGGTTTTCTGAAGCGCTGGCGCAGGTGGGCTTCGAGTTACTGGACGACCAGAAGAAGCAGCTTATCGACCGCCTAAAGACACTGCTCCTGGAAAAGGTTCAATCAGGAAGCATCGAGGAACATTTCAGCATGTCGAAGTACCTCACTGCTGCCGTTCATAAAGATTACTCCAACCTGAGCCGACTTTTCTCCGAAGTGGAGGGCGTGACGCTGGAGCAATACTTTATCCTTCAGAAAATTGAGAAGGCCAAGGAGTGGCTGATCTACGGTGAGCACACCCTAAGTGAGATCGCTTGGCGACTCGGCTACAGTAGCACCCAGCACCTTTCCAGCCAGTTTAAGAAGGTCACCGGCATGACGCCCAGCCAGTTCAAAGATCGGGGCACCTCGTTGCGACGTTCTTTGGATGATGTCGTTTGAACCAATTAAGTATACAAGTTAGCCATGAGGATGTAACAGCAGGGGCCTTTGTTGGTGCCACCTTTGTGTGATCAAATCCATCGTTATGGCAACAAACACTGATCATACAATCGAACTCCCCCTGGCTGGCGTAGAGAGCGAGCACTGCGCGCTGATCGTCGACAAGGGCCTTGCCACTGTCCCTGGCATCCGGGAACACCATGTGGAACTCAACAATCACAAAGCTATTTTCAAAGCGGATGATGAGGAAGCTGTGGCCAAAGCGGTCACGACCATACGTGGCCTCGGCTACGACGTCGAAACGATCCGCCAAACCTTTCCGGTAACGGGAATGAGCTGCGCTTCCTGCGCTGGCAGCACCGAGTCGATGATCAAAGCCCAGGTCGGTGTGGTGGATGCTGCGGTAAACTTTGCCAACTCCTCCGTGAAGGTGGAATATGTTCCTACGGTAGTTACTCCAGAAGCGCTAAAGGCCAGCGTGCAGTCCATCGGTTTCGACCTGATGATTGAAGACTCAAAGGAAGCTAAAGAGGCCCTGGAGGATCTGCACCGCGAAAAGCTCCGTTCCCTGCGTCAGCGTACGATCTGGTCGGTTCTGCTTTCGGTACCGCTGGTGATCATCGGGATGTTCTTCATGAACATGCCCCACGCGAATTACATCATGTGGGCGCTGGCAACCCCGGTGGTGCTCCTCTTCGGACGGCAATTCTTCATCAATGCCTGGAAGCAGGCCAGGCACCGTTCGGCGAATATGGACACGCTGGTAGCTCTCAGCACCGGCATCGCCTACGCTTTTAGCGTCTTCAACACCTTAAATCCAGCTTTCTGGCACAGCCGCGGCCTGCACGCGCACGTTTATTTCGAAGCGGCGGCCGTCGTCGTAACATTCATTCTGCTGGGGAAGCTCCTGGAGGAAGGAGCTAAAGCATCCACCTCCTCAGCCATCAAAAAGCTCATGGGCCTTCAACCGAAAACAGTTACGGTAGTTCATGAGGGCGGTCACATGATGGAAATGCCGATTGAGAAGGTAGCGGTAGGCGATACCCTCCTGGTCAAGCCAGGTGAAAAGGTAGCCGTAGACGGTACCGTGATCACTGGGGAGTCCTACGTGGATGAAAGTATGATCTCTGGCGAACCAGTCCCCGTTGCTAAGAAAACGGGAGAAAAGGTTTTCGCCGGTACCATCAATCAGAAAGGGAGTTTCCAGTTCCAGGCCGACAAAGTAGGCGGCGAAACCTTGCTGGCCCAGATCATCCGCGCCGTACAGGATGCGCAGGGGTCAAAAGCACCTGTGCAAAAGCTGGTCGACCGCATCGCCGGGATCTTCGTGCCGGTGGTGATTTTGATCGCCGTAGCAGCCTTCATAGCATGGTGGGTCCTCGGTGGAGAGAACGGACTCACTCAAGGATTGCTTGCCCTGGTGACGGTGCTTGTGATCGCCTGCCCCTGCGCGCTTGGCTTGGCAACCCCCACGGCGATCATGGTTGGTGTAGGTCGGGGCGCCGAGCAGGGCATCCTGATCAAGGATGCAGAAGCACTGGAGGTCGCGCATAAAGTAAACGCCATCGTTCTGGACAAAACAGGGACCATTACAGCCGGTAAGCCGGAAGTGGTGGATACTTTGTGGCTCAACGACTCTCAAGGCCATAGAAACGTCTTATTTGGCCTGGAAAGCGCATCGGAGCACCCGCTCGCTGAGGCTATTGTGAAGAGCCTCCAGAACACGGCCCGGCCGGTAGCAATCGAGCGGCTGGAGTCGATCACTGGTGCTGGTGTTCGAGGAGTGTTCGAAGGCAAGGTCTACTACGCAGGCACTGCGAAGCTGCTGCAGGAGTCCGGGATCACCCTGCCAGAAGCCGCAACCGCCTGGAGCGACCGGCAGCGGGCCGAGGCACGAACCGTCATCTATTTTGCGACTGCAGGTCAGGTCTTGGCCGTGATCGCCATTGCCGATACGATCAAACCCTCCTCAGTCGCCGCTGTACAGCGCCTTAGAAGCCTGGGTATCGATGTCTACCTGTTTACGGGCGACAACCAGCAAACAGCTGCCGCTGTAGCCCGCCAGGTCGGTGTCGAGCACTTCAAGGGGGAAGCCCTCCCGCAAGACAAAGCGGCCTTCGTTAAAGAGCTGCAACAGAAGGGGAAGACAGTTGCCATGGTTGGTGACGGCATTAACGACAGCCACGCCCTCGCCCAGGCCGATGTGAGCATTGCTATGGGTAAGGGTAGTGACATCGCGATGGATGTGGCCAAAATGACGCTGATCAGCTCTGACCTAGAGCGCATTCCAACAGCGCTGAGGCTCTCCAGGCTTACCGTGCGCACAATCCGCCAGAACTTGTTTTGGGCCTTTATCTACAACCTGATCGGCATCCCGATTGCAGCCGGTCTGCTTTACCCTATCAACGGCTTCCTGCTGAACCCGATGATCGCTGGTGCGGCAATGGCTTTAAGTAGTGTGAGCGTAGTCGCCAACAGCCTCCGACTCAAATGGGCGCGCCTGTAACCAATAAAGTATACTTCAAAAACAAAATTGTATAACAATAAGGCTCCAGCTATACAGGAGCTTTGCAAAAACGAAACAGATGAAACACGAATTCAAGACAAACATCAACTGCGGCGGCTGCGTCGCTGCGGTCACCCCCCACCTGAACGGAGAGAAAGCGATTACCAATTGGAAGGTGGACACACAAAACCCGCAAAAGGTGCTGACGGTCGAAACCGACGACCTGAATGCTGATCAGGTTTGCGCGCTGGTACAGAAAGCCGGGTTTAAAGCGGAAGCATTGAGTTAACAAAAGGGTGGCACTTGCCGCCCTTACTTTTGCAAAATGAAGGCAATTGTGATGGTTACAAAATGGCTGAGGTGGCTTCTTGCTACTATGGTGCTGCGCAAGAAAAGCTGCTGCGAATAGCGGCCCTAGCTTCGAAATTCCCTAATCCGACAATGGTGTTCCTGAAATCGAAACTCATCCGTTTAAGTTTTGTTCACCTTTGCGGCCACAAACGGAATGTTAATGAAAACGAGTTTTTTCTCGATCGCAATACTTCTTTCGTCAACCGGCGCTACTGCGCAGGATACGACCAGCCAGACCTTGCTGGGTGATACCATCACACCGAAAACGAAATATCTGTCGGAGATCACCGTGGTGGGCCGTGGCAGCCGCTCCGACTATCAGGCGCTTCCCGAGATCGTGGGCACCAATATCTACGCGGGCAAGAAAAACGCTCTTATCGTGCTCGACAACGTG